>CAVFXQ010000006.1:0-75776 GCA_963626555.1 Clostridiales bacterium | reverse complement strand
AAGAATCTTTTCTCTCAATGTCATAATAGGCTTCAAGCATGGTGAGAAACACACTTTTCCCGAAACGGCGTGGACGGATGAGATAGAGAAAGTTGCCAGCCCTTTCCATCTTCGGAATATACATGGTCTTGTCTGCCCAATAATTGTTTTGTTGCCTTATCCAAGTGAAATTAGGCATTCCGTAGGGTAGTTCTTTGTAATCCATACTTATCTATGCTTTTCAAATTGAAAGATACGATGATTTAGCAAAGTTAGCAAATCATCACACACACATTTATGAGGAATGCCAGGCGATCTACTTTCAAAAAATCTTTTAATCTCACTTTATTGTGGCATAATTTTTCAGGGTAAGTGCTGTGTTCCGAAGAACAAGAAATTGAGAGAATCTACTGCTCATTAAAGATGTTGGTAGTTTTTTATTGGTGGTGATTTTTTTGATGAACGAAGCGTTTTTTGCATCTGTTTCTTTTGTCAATTTTAGATTTCCTTTGTTGTCAATTGCGATGATGTTCGTATCAAACAGCTTATGATGATTCTGACATAACCAAATTCCATTGTCGCCACTTGTAGAGGCTTTGAATTTTTCGCTTTCAGAAAGGCTTGATTTTTTGATGTCTGCTATATTCCATATATGCGCACCTTG
Source organism: Clostridiales bacterium (assembly GCA_963626555.1). Taxonomy (GTDB): domain Bacteria; phylum Bacteroidota; class Bacteroidia; order Bacteroidales; family Paludibacteraceae; genus UBA1181. The sequence continues at coordinate 75,133 of CAVFXQ010000006.1, read as the reverse complement.
TATGATTTCTTGAACTGCGCAATCGCAAAGAACACATTTTTTGTCGCCAAGTCTATTGAGTAGGTTGTAAATGTACGTTGGGTTTCTTAGTGAGGAAGCGTCCTTTTCGCCTTGATGCTTAATGTCAAAAAACAGGGACGTGTCGTGAAAACGGATATTAAGCCTTTTCAGAACTCTTTGTGAAGATTCGGGCAATCGTTGAAGATCCTTCTCGCAGATATTGAAAAGATCGATAGGATGCTTGGCTATATGGGCTGTGGCGTAAGCTAAAAGTGTTGATTCGTATTTACTTGCTCCGTAAACTTTTGCATATATTTGAACTCCGTTGTCTGTTTTAGAAACGAAGGAAGAATTGTTGCTTTTATTAGAAGACCTAAGTTGACTTTTAGCATAGATTAATTCATCAATGTTCTGAAATGGTTTAACTTTCTTTTTTGAGAAAGTAGATATATTAAGGAATTTTATTCCTGTAGTTGCCATCATTCGGTATACAAAAATGTGATAGTCTGTGAATGCATTCCCTGTGTGAGGAAGAAAATAATAACACAGCTGTTTATTTGCGTAAGGATCTTCGTTAAAGATATTCATTGCAGTTGGTACACTTTGAATGCTTGAGTTTCTTCCGTCTAAAGATTCTTCAGAAAGAGAAACGTAATGTCTCTTGCCATTATAGTCGATGACAACCAAACGACCTTTGTTGTAAGTTTGTGTATCTTCTATGCACTTATATTTTGTTTGACCAGTGGTGGCTTTGCAGATGGATTTCAAGATTTCATCTGATAAAGAAGCTTTGATAGAACCTTTTATTTTCTGACTATCGGGACGGTAGGTGATTATTGCATACATAGGTTTAATAGTTTTTGATGATGACTTCTTTTCTGTTATTGTATCGTCCTTGCATTTGCGGAACTTCAATCGTTTTGTAATTGTTTTCTTTTATCCACTGCAAAATTTTATTGTTCGTAATTCCATCATTTTCAATGATGTATGAGAGCATAAATTTTATATTTCCCTTGTTGAGAGAGTCGATGAATTGCAACAACTTGTTTTCGTGACTTTGATTCCAACCAAGGAATCCTCTTTTTCCATCGTTGTATACACCCAATGTGTTTGTATATGGAGGGTCAAAATAAAAAAAACAATTTGGTTGGGCATATTTCTCTAATTGGTCATAGTCTCCAGATAGGAAATTAACCTTTCTGGACTTCACAATACGCGAAAAAGATATGAATTTTTCCAAAATCTTATCGTTGAAATGTCTTGAACCAGCTGGATTATTAAAACCAAAGTCATTGTTAAATCTTATTTGTTGTTGAAATCCGAAAAGAATTATCGTGTACAACATGACGGGGTCTCTTTTTCCTATAGGTGTGGCGTTATAGTCTGCCCTTATCTTGATATAAGACGCTGTATTCTTGGTAGACAAATCGTATTTTGTAATGTATTTATTTATTCTTTTCAAATATTCTGTTGTATCAATGTCTTTGAAAGATTGCAGAAGATCTTTAACGAAGAAATTAATGTCATTGTAGATAGTTTGATTCTCTATGTTTATACCTACGTTAAACCCACCTCCGAAAGCGTCGACAAATTTTTCAATTTTGGTGTTGGGTAGGTTTTGCCGAATGAATTCCATCATTTTGAACTTACTTCCTGTGTAATTCAAAGGAGATTCATAAACAACTTTTTCCAATGGTTTCTTCTCAATAAAGAAGATGTATTCCACATGTCCGTCTGCACCTTGGCATTTTTTGTTGTTGTATTTTTTGTAACTCAATGTTTTACATACGTATGTGCTTTCGTCTCCATACCTTTTAAAGCATGCTTCGATGAAGTCTTTGGTCATAAAACCATCGTTGTTGTAGCTCATTAGAATGTATTTTGCTTTTGTGTGTGAAATCACATAATCTAAGAGCTGGTGACATTCGTAATTAACAGACCATTTTGATTTTAGTGGAGTTACGGGGCGGGAGCCTGTGACTTTGCTTATGATGGGATTGTCATTGAGAATAAGTGTCTCCAATAAGTGATATTGAGTTCCATATTGGTTTTGTGTATATGGAGGGTCTAAGTAGAGTATGTCGCAATCAACTTTGCCTACAATATCTTCTATATGGTTGTTGAAACATTCAATTGACACCTTGTTTGGGCTTGAAAATAAATTGTCCGTTGGAAGAGCTGATAATGTTATTTGATTTAATGCGCGTTTATCCCAATTCTTGAGAAATGCACCGTAAACACCCGCTGTGTTTGAAACTTTGGAAACTGCTTCTAACAGACATCCAAGGAGATATTGATATTGCCTATCCGAGATAGTTCCATTGTTGTACCAAACTTGAATTTTGTTTCTGTAGAAATCAATCCGTCCCGCATTGTTGGCTGTAAAGTACATTCTGTCTGTTTCTGCTGGCGAATAGTTTTTATAAAAAAAATCTTTTTCAACAATACACTCTTCGTTTAATTTATCTATTGGGTTAAATGGCATATTGTCAAAGGATATTTCAGAGGCAAGAACTCTTGCACTGCAAAATGTAATACAACATTTCAGTATATCGTTGATTTTCAAATTGTAATAATCCTTCAGCGCATTACTGACCGCCCCCATTCCACAAAAAGCATCGAAGAATGTAAATCTTTTCTCTAAGAGTCCGTTTTCTTTGAGAATTTGAATAATATTTGGAATAACGCTCTCCTTATTGCCAATGTAACGCATATCGAATGATTTATCTTCTTCAAAGATACAATTTTAAAGATTTTTTTTCACCATACTTCTAATTATCCCTCATAAAAAATTTTTCTCTTTTTCCTTTGCCACTTTCAAAAAAAAATTTCAATTTTGCATCGTCAACCGTCTAATCGGATGGCGTATCGTAGAAAAATTATCATTCTATTATGATAGCAATAATGCAAAATAATTTTTGGTGGTGGTGCTTACAAATGGTAGTTTGTGAGTAACGCACGTTTTTGTATTAATGCAAAGTTTTAAAAAGCCCGTCGTACTCACGATGGGCTTTTTGTTTGATAGGGCTCTTCTACAAAATTTTAAAAAAAGAAAAACAAAATATAAAACTATGGCAAAGAAGTATGATGTTAATGAGAGAGGCTACTACGGCGAGTTTGGTGGTGCCTACGTCCCTGAGATTCTTTACAAATGTGTGAAAGATTTGAAGGCTAACTACCTTAGGATAATGGAAGAACCTGATTTTCAAGCGCAGTTCAACCAACTGCTCCATGATTATGTGGGTCGCCCAACTCCGCTTTATTTCGCAAGTCGCCTTTCCGAGCAGGTAGGAGCGCGTGTCTATTTAAAACGCGAGGATTTGTGCCATACTGGAGCGCACAAGTTGAACAATGCCTTAGGTCAGATTCTTTTGGCTAAACGAATGGGGAAGACGCGTATCGTGGCTGAGACGGGTGCAGGGCAGCATGGTGTGGCTACGGCGACGGTTTGCGCGTTGATGAACTTGGAGTGCGTGGTTTATATGGGTGAAACCGATGTGAAACGCCAGTTTCTGAACGTGCAACGTATGAAAATGCTCGGAGCAAAGGTCGTTCCCGTTACTTCTGGTAATAAAACATTGAAAGATGCCACGAACGAGGCTATCCGTGATTGGTGCTGTAATCCCTCTGACACTTTCTATATCATTGGCTCTGTTGTGGGTCCAGACCCATATCCAGATATGGTGGCGCGTTTCCAATCTGTCATCAGTGCCGAGATTAAGAAACAATTGAAGGAGCAAGAAGGGCGAGAGAACCCCGACTATTTGATCGCCTGCGTAGGTGGCGGAAGCAACGCTGCAGGTACTTTCTACCATTATTTAGATGATGAAAATGTGAAACTTGTTGAGGCTGAGGCTGGCGGACATGGAATAGAGTCGGGCGAGAGTGCTGCAACTATTCATTTAGGCAGATTGGGAGTCCTCCACGGAAGCAAGATTCTCGTGATGCAGACGGAAGATGGTCAGATTATTGAGCCATATTCAATTTCTGCTGGTTTGGACTATCCAGGTATAGGTCCGCTTCACTGCCACCTGGCTAAGACGGGTCGTGCTGAGGTCTTCTCTATCAACGATGACGAGGCAATGGACGCTGCTTGGAATCTTTCACGTTTGGAAGGCATTATTCCAGCTATTGAAAGTTCACATGCATTGGCTACACTGAAGAAAATGACTTTTAAACCAACTGACGTGGTAGTTGTTACTGTTTCAGGTCGTGGTGATAAGGATATGAACACATTCTCTACTTATTTCGCCGACCGTTTCTAATCTAATTTGAATTCCGTTATGTATAAATACAAGGTAAATAGTAGAACGATGTTGGGCGACCTCCATACGCCTGTCAGCACCTACTTGAAATTGCGCGATCTCTACTCTCAGAGTTCCTTGATGGAGAGTTCTGACTATCATGGAAGCGAGAACAACCGTTCATTTGTCGCTATCTGTCCGATTGCCAGTGTTTCTGTATCTCATGGCAAGTCGGTCTCTATCTTCCCCGATAAGAAAGAGTCTTGTCACGATATTTCAAAGACTTTTGGTGTGGATGCTGCTATCAACGAGTTTTTGAAAGCCTTCGAGGTTACTGGTGAATATGCCCACTATGCAGGTTTGAGAGGCTACACCACCTTCAACGCTGTTCGCTATTTTGAGGGTATTCCTGTTAAGGATAGTAAAGCCGAGAAGAATGATGCTCCAGATGTTTGCTACATCTTGTTTAAGTATATCGTTGTCTTCAACGACTTCAAACACGAAATGGTGTTGCTTGAGTTGTTGGAGGATGGCGAAGAGAGTCGCTTGGATTGGTTGGAACAAAAGATAAAAGGAGGTCAACCTACGGAATATGCATTCCAAACAGTGGGGCAGACTTATAGTACATTGACCGATGAGGAGCATAAGGCGAATATCCGAAAGGGAATAGCCCATTGCTTGCGTGGTGACGTCTTCCAAATTGTATTGTCTCGCCGTTTCATTCAGAAATATAAGGGTGATGATTTCAAACTATATCGTGCGTTGAGAAGCATTAATCCTTCTCCATACTTGTTTTATTTTGATTTCGGAGGTTTTAGAATATTGGGGTCATCGCCCGAAACGCATTGCCGTATTGAAGATGGTCGCGCTTACATAGATCCTATTGCGGGAACGACGAAACGAACAGGAGACAAGGCTGAAGACGAGCGTTTGGCGGCTGCCCTTTTGGCAAATCCAAAGGAGAACGAGGAACACGTCATGTTGGTTGATTTGGCAAGAAATGACCTCAGTCGCAACTGCAACCATGTGAAAGTGGACTTCTACAAAGAGGCGCAATTCTACAGCCATGTTATTCATTTAGTGAGTCGTGTTAGCGGAGATATGAAACCAGAGGCAGATTCCGTGAAGGCGTTTATAGACACATTCCCTGCTGGCACGTTGAGTGGTGCGCCTAAGGTGCGTGCTATGCAATTGATTAGTGAGATTGAACCTCATAACCGTGGAGCCTACGGAGGATGTGTCGGCACAATCTGTTTCGATGGTTCCCTCAATCAAGCCATCACGATCCGTACGTTTGTGAGCCGAAACAACGAGTTGTGGTTTCAAGCAGGAGGCGGTATCGTCGCTAAGGGAGATGAGGAATATGAATTGCAGGAGGTTAACAATAAATTAGGTGCATTGAAGAAAGCCATTGTTATGGCGGAGACAATTTAACAAAGATTAAAATTTATGAAAGTAGTAATTGTTGATAATTATGACTCGTTCACATACAATCTCCGTCATTTAGTAGAGGAATTGGGAGCGGAGGTAGATGTGATTCGTAATGACCAGTTCAACTTGGAGGATTTGGAGAAATATGATAAAATCATTCTTTCTCCCGGCCCTGGTATACCTTCGGAGGCAGGTTTGTTGTTGGATGTTATTCGTACCTACGCAGGAAGAAAAAGTATGTTGGGTGTTTGTTTGGGACATCAGGCAATAGGTGAGGCTTTCGGATCAAAACTGACGAACTTGAGTCAGGTGTTCCACGGGGTGCAGACTCCAGTCGACATTGTTGCCAAGGATCCTATTTTTGAAGGTTTGCCAACGGAGTTCCCCGTTGGTCGCTATCACTCTTGGGTGATCGACGATAAGAATCTGTCTCCGGATTTAGAGGTTACGGCTGTTAGCAAAGAGGGGCAGATTATGGCTGTGTGCCATCGTTCTTTTGACATCCATGGTATTCAGTTCCATCCAGAATCAGTGTTGACACCCGATGGAAAAGTCATTGTTGGTAATTTTTTGAAACTCTAATCAAAAGAAATCAATATGAAACAGATATTAGAAAAATTGTTTTGTAGAGAGGAATTGACTCGTAGCGAGGCAACCGAACTCTTGTCCAATATAACGAAGGGAGTCTATCCTGACACGCAGGTGGCCGCTTTGCTTTCTGTATTCCGTATGCGCGATGTCTCTGTAGAGGAGTTGATAGGCTTTCGTCAGGCGTTGATTGACACGCAGAAGCCGTTGGATTTTTCGGCTTATAACCCTGTTGATATTGTGGGAACGGGTGGTGATGGTAAGAACACGTTCAATATCTCCACTTGCTCGTGCATTGTTGTGGCGGCTGCAGGCTACAAGGTTGCAAAACACGGCAATTATGGGGCTTCATCTGTGAGCGGTGCCAGCAACGTGATGGAACTGCACGGTGTGAAGTTCACAACGGATGAAAATCTGTTGAAGCGTTCTATTGAGGAGACGGGTATGGCATACATGCATGCGCCTTTGTTTACTCCTGCCTTGAAGAGTGTGGCAGGCATTCGCAAGAGCCTACAGTTCCGCACAGTGTTCAACCTGCTCGGTCCATTGGTGAACCCTTGTCGTCCTGCCAATCAGCTGCTTGGAACAGCAGACCTCAACCAGTTGAGGCTTTACACCAACGTATTTCAAACATTGAGTGTTAATTATGGTGTTGTAACGAGTTTGGACGGATATGATGAGATTTCTTTGACCAGCGATTTCAAGGTTTCTACCAATAGTAGCGAGAAAGTTTATTCTCCAGAGCAAATTGGTTTGAAGCGCATCACCCAGTCTGATATTTTTGGCGGAAAAACGCCAGAAGATGCTAAGCAAATCTTTGATAACGTCTTGTCCAACACGGCTTCCGAGGCTCAGAAGAATTGTGTCATCGCTAACGCAGGTTTCGCCATCCATACTATCAACCAGTCGAAGAGCATTGACGACTGTTTGGCTGAGGCTCGCGAGACTATTGAAAGTGGGAAAGCTCTTGCAACATTGAAGAAATTTATTGAAGTGAACTCATAATATATCTGACTAAATTTATTTTGATTATGAGTTATTTAGATACGATAGTGGCCAATAAAAGAGAGGAGTTGAAAGTGTTGACGGCGCAGTACAACGAGTCTTATTGGGAGCAACAGCCGTATTTCTCAAGAAAGTGCAATTCTATGCGAAAAAGCTTAGAGTTGTCCGACACAGGAATCATTTCGGAGTTCAAGCGTAAATCTCCTTCCAAAGGATTTATTAAGGAGGATGGCGATCCTACTGTGATTATTCCTGGCTATGAGGCGAATGGAGCGAGTGGAGTTTCCATTTTGCAAGACAGAAAGTTCTTCGCTGGTGGCTACGAGGATATGTTGGCGGTGCGTTCAAAAGTCAATCTGCCTCTGCTCTTCAAAGAGTTCATTGTTGATGAATATCAGTTGACTATGGCAAAGGGGTGTGGTGCCGACATCGTGTTGCTTATCGCCTCCGTTCTCACGACGGACGAGTGTAAACGTTTTGCAAAGAAAGCGCACGAGTTGGGTTTGGAAACGCTCCTCGAACTTCATGAAAATGGCGAATCCAACCATATTGACGAGAATATTGATATTGTGGGCATTAACAACCGCAATCTGAAGACTTTTGAGGTCAACTTGGAGGCTTCCATCCGTCTCTGCCACGAGATTCCAAATGATTATCTGAAAATCTCGGAAAGTGGCATTTCGCAACCTGAAACTGTCGTTCGACTTCGAAAAGAAGGCTTTCGAGGTTTCTTGATGGGCGAGAACTTTATGAAGATGGGAAATCCTCCTTCGGCTCTGAAACAGTTTATTGAACAGGTGAAAGATCTTCAAAATCAGTAAGCTTCAAAACATGGAAAGGACTATGAAGACGTTGATAAAGGTGTGTGGCATGCGAGATGTGCAGAATATTCGGGATGTGCTGGCTTTAGAGCCTGATTTCTTGGGTCTGATTTTTTATCCAAAGTCTCCACGCTATGTGCCAGAAGAGATGAGTGTGGCGTTGAATTTCAGTTTTGGAAAAACAAAGAAAATCGGCGTGTTCGTCAATTATGCTGAAGAACAGATTTTCAGAATTGTCAAACTTTTTCATTTGGATGGCGTTCAGTTGCATGGAAACGAGTCCTCAGAGTTGTGCAGAAGTTTGAAAAACAGTGGACTACTCGTCTTTAAAGCCTTTGGAATAAACGATGAAGATGATTTGGAAAGGAGCGAAGAGTACCAGAGTACTTGCGATTTTTTGCTATTTGATACGAAAACGAAGAGTTATGGAGGTGCAGGTCGCAAGTTTGATTGGGAAATTTTGAGTCATTATCACGGTGATTTGCCGTTCTTGCTCAGTGGCGGTTTGTCGGAGGAAGATGCCGAAGCGGTGAAAGCCTTCAACCATCCGAAAATGGTGGGCATCGACTTGAACAGTCGCTTTGAGATTTCGCCTGCCTTGAAAGATGTAGATCGATTGAAAACGATGTTTCAGTTGGTTCGTTAAAGTGAAAGTTAATTTAGAAACAAAAAACTAATAGATATGGATAGAATAGCAAAACTATTTTCAGAGAATAAGGGGAACTTGTTGTCAGTCTATTTTACAGCGGGCTTCCCAAAGTTGGAAAGTACGGTAGAGGTAATTAAAGAGTTGGACAATGCTGGTGTGAACATGGTTGAAATTGGAGTGCCTTTTTCCGACCCGATGGCAGACGGACCAGTAATCCAGGCCAGTAGCCAGAAGGCGTTGAACAATGGAATGTCGCAGAAAGTCCTTTTTGAGCAGTTGAAAGACATTCGTAAAGTTACGGATATGCCTTTGATTTTGATGGGTTACCTCAACACGGCTATGCAATACGGCTTTGAGAATAACTGTAAAAAGGCTGCAGAGGTGGGTGTAGACGGCTTCATCATTCCTGATATTCCATTAGAGGAGTATGAAGCACAATACAAGCCAATCGCCGAGAAATATGGTATCAAATTCATCTTGTTGGTTACCCCTGAGACAACAGACGAGCGTATTCGTCAAATTGACGACATCAGCACTGGTTTTGTCTATATGGTTTCTTCAGCCTCTACGACAGGTGCGCAGAAAAGTTTCAACGATGAAAAACAAGCTTATTTCAAACGTATCTCCGACATGAAGTTAAAGAATCCAACTCTCGTAGGTTTTGGTGTTTCAAACAAGGAGACATACGATGCTGCATGCAAATACTCGAGAGGTGCCATCATCGGAAGTGCTTTTGTAAAATGTCTGTCAGAGCAGCCAACCATCAAAGAGGCAGTTGCCAAGTTGATTGATAACTTGAAGCATTAAGATTTTGTAAAGAAAAATATGATGACGAGACGCATGCCAGATTTCTGTTGTGCGTCTCGTTGTTCTTTTTGTAAAAACAAGATTTTTAATTATATTCGCACGTCGCAAAAACAAATATAAAATACACTTAAAAATCTATGGCAGAGAAAACACGATATTCCGACGAGGAGTTGGAGATGTTCAAGGGGGTAATCCTTGAAAAATTGGCCGCTGCAAAGCGTGATTATGAGATATTCAGGAACAGCATGGCGAGCGTTGACGGTAATGATGTGGCTGATACGTCACCAACTTTGAAACTTTTAGACGAAGGCGCAGTAAATGCCACAAAAGAAGAATCAGGTCGATTGGCTCAACGCCAAATGAAGTTCATACAGCATTTAGAGGCCGCTTTGGTTCGTATTGAAAATAAGACTTACGGAATCGATAGAGTAACGGGAAAGCTCATCCCCAAAGAGCGTCTGCTGGCTGTGCCTCACGCCACCTTGAGTGTTGAGTCAAAAGAAAAAGGAAAAAAATAAAATTGTTGTAATAATTTAGTAACCAACGAAATACAGTATCAAGAGATGACACGGAAAGGAAAGGCCACCATTGCATTCGCCTTGTTGGCGTTCATCGTAGTGGTGGATCAGATCGTCAAGATCTATGTGAAGACGCATTTCTTCTTGGGAGAGTCGGTTGAGGTCTTTAGTTGGTTCCAGATTCGTTTCATAGAGAACAACGGCATGGCGTTTGGCTTGGAGTTGTTCAATAAGATTATTTTGACAATTTTCAGAATATTGGCGGTGGGTGCGTTGGGCTATTACCTCTATCGCATTCTTCGCAAAAACCTTTCTTTAGGTTATGTCCTATGCATAGCCGCTTTGGTGGCTGGCGCCTTGGGTAATATAATCGATTGTGTTTTTTACGGTGTAACCTTCAGTGCAAGTCATCCAATCTATTCAAGTCAACTCCCTATCGTTGCAGAGGCGTTCCCTGCGGATGGAGGCTATTCAACTTGGTTTTATGGGAAAGTTGTAGATATGCTCTATTTCCCATTGATAGATACCACTCTGCCGACGTGGATGCCTTTTGTGGGAGGCAATCATTTCACATTCTTTGATCCTGTCTTCAACATCGCCGATTCTGCTATTTGCATCAGCATATTTTGGATGTTGATTTTCCAAAATAAAACCTTGAAAGAGGAGTTTAAAGAAGAGGAAAAGGAACAGAAAAAGGAAGATGGCAAAAGGGAGAAGGTATGTTAACATTAATTTCAAAAAGATGAGAAGAGAGTATGCTGTGTTGTTTGTTGCCGTGCTGATTGTGTTGGCTATGTCGGTTGGGTGTCATCCTTCTAATGGAAAACCTGTTATAGAAGAGAAGAAGATGGAAAATATCTTGTACGAATACTATCAAATCAATGCTTCGATCGGTTTGAAAGGACTGCCGAATGGGCTTGATCGCAATACCTGTTATTATGAGTTGCTGAAGCGGTATGGAGTGTCGGAGGCGGAGTTTGATTCTGCATTGGTATGGTATACTGAGAATTTAGATGTATGGGAAGGTGTTTACAATAAGGTATACGAAAGGCTAACAGAAAAAAAAGATTCGTTGATGAAAGCAATGGCAGAAGAGGCTCAGACAGAGGCAATTGCCAGAATTGATTCTCTCTCTGCAGATAGTCTGAAAAGGGATAGTACCTTGTTGGATAGTTTGAAAGTAGACACATTAGCGTCTGTGCAATAATTAAAGAAAATTGGTTTTAGGTGAGAAGAATTGCTGCTAATAGAATTTATCTATCTGAAAGTCAGATGTATACAAATTCGTATATTGAGATAGATGATGAAGGAAGATTTCTAAAAGTGGCGAAATTATCCGATGCGCAATCTGAAGTCTGCTTCACTCCGTTCTACAATGGTGTTATTTTACCTTTCCCGAAAGAAGAGGTTGAAATTAAATTAAAGTCCGTTACCAATTTGCAAAGTCTTGTGCATCATTTGTTTAAGAATGGAGGAATAAAGCAAGGAGTCCACATAAAGCAACTTACATTAATAGAAGGAGACACCTTGTTGGCGACAGGTTTGGTTGAAGATGTTTTTTGCAGGGTGCTATGTCTGTAATTGTCAATTCTCATCCTATTATCACTATCAGTCTAAAAAAATCTTCTGCATATAAATTAGGAAATCATATAAGGGTAGTGATAGATGAAAAAATAGTTTTATAGGAAGATTTTAAACGATATATTAGTAGAAGTGCTGATTTTTCAAGTGTTCAAAATGCATTGACGTCACTAACATGTTATAAAGATGATAATGTTATTGTTGTTAATGATGATTCTGTTAATGCAATGAAATTGATACCTGACCATTCGGTATCTCTTATCCTCACAGACCCTCCGTATCATAGTACTAAAAAGAATAATATCGTAAATGATAAGTCTTTTACAACTGATGAGGATTTCATAAGTTGGATGGAACTATTTTCTATTGAATGGAGAAGAATAATAAAACCCAATGGGTCTATTTTTATGTTTTGTTCATCTGCTATGGAGTCGCAGCTGCATATGATGTTAGCAAAAAGATTCAACATTTTTACAAGCCTTAATAGTGGAATCATCGGCAGGCAGATACAACTCCAACATAAAAAACGAAATATATTTCATAGTGTCAAAAAAAACTCCTACCTTTGCCAACGTTTTATTGTAACAAAATAAAAAAATAAAAGTTATGTATTTAGATTCTGCTAAAAAGCAAGAGATCTTCGGACAATACGGAAAGTCTAACACCGATACCGGATCTGCTGAGTCTCAGGTAGCGTTGTTTTCATACCGCATTGACCATTTGACTGAACATCTTAAGTCAAATAAGAAGGATTACGCAACTCAACGTTCTTTGAAGAAATTGGTAGGAAAGCGTCGTCGTATGCTTGACTATTTGAAGTCTCAAGACCTTGAGAGATATCGTAGCCTCGTTAAGGCGTTGAATCTTCGTAAGTAATTCTTGGAGAATTTTGGTAAAAGAAGGGCGAATCGGTTTGGTTCGCCTTTTTTCATATCTTTTTGTAAATTTGCTTCTTAGATTGTCTAATTTCTACAGGTTATCTGTCTGCTATGAGCGATATTAAAGACGAAACGCAAGATAAATCAAAAAAACAGTCTCTTTTAGACCTTCGCTATATGCGAATGGCTCGTATCTGGGCTGAAAATTCATACTGCGAGCGGCGTAAAGTGGGGGCTATTCTCGTAAAAAACAAAATGATCATCTCTGATGGCTATAACGGAACGCCTTCTGGGTTTGAAAATATTTGCGAAGACGATAACAACCAAACTAAGGCGTATGTGCTTCACGCTGAAGCAAACGCAATTACTAAAGTCGCCCGTTCTTCTAATAGTAGCGATGGTGCAACGCTCTATGTTACGGCTTCTCCTTGCATTGAATGTGCCAAACTGATTATACAGGCGGGCATTCAGCGTGTAGTGTGCGGTGAAAGATACCGCATTTTGGATGGCATTGATCTGTTGGAAAGAGCAGGTGTCTGTGTTGAAATCTTAGACGAGGATAAATAAGTATATACTTCTAAGCGAAAAAGATATATGGAAGAGATACAAAACGAGAAATCAAAATCATATATGAAAATATGGTTGCCGATCGCATTCTCTTGTGCAGTGGTTGTAGGCGTGCTGGTTGGTAATATCTTAGCCAATAATGCGCAGGAGGGGAAGAACGCTTGTGAACGTTCTTCTTCAGATGGAAAAATTGATATGTTGATGAATCTGATTGACATTCAGTATGTTGATACTGTTGATCGAGATGAACTGACAGAAAAGGTGATTCCTGAAATCCTTTCCAATTTGGACCCTCATTCTGTTTATATTCCTGCGGACGAACTACAGATGGTTAATGATGATTTAGGTGCAAGTTTTTCTGGAATTGGCGTGCAGTTCAATATTCAGAGAGACACGATTATGGTGATTGCCGTTGTGCATGGTGGTCCGTCTGAACGTTTGGGGCTAATGCCTGGCGACCGTATTGTTGAAGTGAACGACACAGCTTTCGTTGGTAAAGATATTAACTCCGATATGGTGGTGAAGAAGCTTCGAGGGCCTAAAGGGACGAAGGTGAAAGTTGGCATTGTACGTTTTGGAACGGATGAGATGCTACACTATACGATTACGCGTGGCGATGTGCCTACCAACAGTGTCGATGCAAGTTATATGCTTGACGAAAGGTTGGGCTATGTGAAAGTAAGCAAGTTTGGATCTGCCACTTACGAGGAGTTCTACGAGGCTTTGACGAAATTGAAAATGCAAGGCGCAACATCTTATATTGTTGATTTGAGAGAAAATTCGGGTGGTTATTTAGAGTCTGCTATCGCAATGATCAACGAGTTCTTGCATGCGGGTGATATGATTGTCTATACAAAGGGAAAAGCACAGAAACGAGAGGATGCGGTTGCCGATGGCTCGGGCGAGTTTCAGGATGTTCCTTTGGCTGTTCTGATAGATGAATGGTCGGCTTCGGCAAGTGAGATTTTCGCTGGAGCCATTCAAGATAATGACCGTGGTGTTGTTGTAGGTGTACGTTCTTTTGGAAAGGGATTAGTGCAACAACAGATTCCTATGCGAGATGGTTCTGCTGTTCGTCTGACGATAGCTCGCTATTATACACCTTCTGGAAGATGTATTCAGAAGCCATATACTAATAAAGATGAATATGAAAAAGAGGTGTTCAATCGCTATGAGAGTGGTGAATTGCTCAGTGCCGATAGTGTGAAGACAGCAGCGGATTCGGTAAAATATTACACTACGGGCGGACGTGTCGTTTATGGAGGCGGTGGTATTATGCCAGACATTTTTGCTGCACGTGACACGACGGGACGTTGCCCCTATTACGTTAGATTGTGGAACTCGGGTGCAATTTATGAGTATGCTTTCCGTTATGTAGACGAGCATCGAGCAGTTTTGTCTTCGATGGATAAGGCTACGCTTGTCGCCTATCTTGACAAACAGACTCTATTGGAGAAAATGATGGAGTTTGGAAAGAGTAAGAAGATTGAGCCTAAAGAGTCGTTAACGTCTGACAATAAGAAACTTATCGTTAGAAGATTGAAAGAGTATATTGTCAGGGACGTCTTAGGTGACGAGGCTTTTTTTGAGGTACTCAACGAGACGGACAATGTCGTAAGGGCGGCGCAGGTTGAGTTGGAAAAGCAAAGGTCAAAATGATTTAGAGAAGAAAAACAAAAGATTATTTTTGCGCAAGGATTAATTTTACCTATCTTTGCCGTAGAAAAATCTGATATCTAAAGATAGATTATGAATAGAATTCTCGTCTGCAGGCTTGGATTCTATTCATTGTTTTATCTTTTTCTGTGGTAGATAAACAGAAGGGAAACAGTAAAGAAAAAATTAACAAAAACAATAGAAGAAAAATTATGGCAGTTGTTTCGTATGTAACAGAAGAAGGTTACAACAAAATGTTGGAAGAGTTGAAGCAAATGGAAACTGTGGATAGGCCAAACATTTCCAAGCAAATTGCCGAGGCTCGCGATAAAGGAGACTTGTCCGAGAATGCTGAGTATGATGCGGCTAAGGAAGCACAAGGGTTGCTTGAAAGCAAAATCTCTTTGCTTAAAGAGAAGATCTTGTTTGCTAAGATTATTGATACTTCTCGTTTAAACGCTGAAGTAGTCCAAATCTTAAACAAGGTGAAGATCAAAAACACAAAAAATGGCGCAGAGATGACTTACACTTTGGTTTCTGAGCATGAAGCCAACCTGAAAGAGGGGAAACTCTCGGTAAACACACCGATTGCAAAGGCCTTGTTAGGTCATAAAAAAGGAGATGTTGTTGAGGTAACTGTACCTGCAGGAAAAATTCCTTTCGAGATTGTTGAAATCTCATTCTAACATTAATTTGTAAAGTTTTAAGTTGTATGGCAACATTGTTCACAAAAATCATAAACGGAGAGATTCCAAGTTACAAAGTGGCAGAAGACGATCGTTTCTACGCTTTTTTGGATATTAACCCCGTTCAAAAAGGACACACGTTGGTTGTTCCAAAGATTGAAGATGACTATATTTTCCATTTGGATGATAAGACTTTGGCGGATTTAAACATTTTCGCTAAAAAAGTGGCACTTGCTATTGAGAAAGCTGTCCCTTGCAAACGTGTGGCTGTGGCTGTATTAGGTTTGGAAGTGCCTCACGTTCATATTCATCTGATTCCTATCTCAAACGAAGGAGACATTAATTTCTCTGCCAAGAAGAATTTCTCACCTGAAGAAATGAAGGAAGTGGCTACAAAGATTAGCGAGAACGTGAAGTACTAATTTAAACAATATGGCACAACCTCCTGCATTATTGGAGACTGACAGCATAATTCAGACGCAAAGTCCTTGTTTGGTTTTGCGTCTGGATTCTTCGTGTATTCAAGAGGAGAAACCTCGGACTATAGCGGAGTATATGGAACTCTATTTGCCTGCAACCATAGGGGAGGAATGTTTGACGGACAGTGTTTGGGTGAATGCTCGTCGACAGCATAAGACGATTCAACAGAAGAATTTGTTGCCAATGAAGGAGGGAGTCCTCTTGCATGAAACGCTTCAACAACAGGTGTGGTTTACTCCCTTGATGTTGATTCTTTTTTTTGTTTATGCAAAGGTTTGCGGGGGATACGCAAAGATGATGTTGCGAGATTTGAAAACTTTCTTTTTGGGGAATACTTCTAACTCGTATCGTAAAGGCAATGCGACGGAGGTTTCGCAAATGCGTACTATCGTTTATTCCATTTCTGTGGTTCCTGTGGCTGTGTTTTGCAATTTCGCAAAGTTGAACATAAGTGGACATTTGTCTGTCCCTTATTTTATTGCCTTTTTCATTGCTTTGGCAGGAATTTCTTTTTATGTGCTGTTCAAATTGACGACGATGAAAGTGTTGACCTATGTCTTCTTTGATCGTGATACGTATGATACAGCGAAGTCGGGATTGATGCTGATTTTATTCGGTCTATCTATAGTTTTATTGATTGTTGATTTGTTTGTTGCCTATTCTCCGATAGACGAAACAATGATGATAGTGGGCTACGTCGCTTGTTGTCTTGCGATCTTGGTTTATCTGATGAAACTGTTGACGCTTTTTTTCTCTGGGATTGGGTCTGTTTTTTATATTATTTTGTATCTTTGCACGCTCGAAATTATGCCTACGGTAGCACTTGTGGCAATGCTTTTAAATTTTGTTTAAAATATTAAAATATAAGCGGTTATAATGGTGAAGATAAAGCGGATTTTGGTATCACAGCCAAGGCCTACAGTGGAGAAATCTCCATATTTTGATTTGGAAGAAAAGTATGGAGTGAAGATTGATTTTAAGCCATTTATAAAGGTTGAGCCAGTTTTAGCAAAGGAGTTCCGTCAGCAGAAAGTCAATATTTTGGACTATACTGCGGTGGTTTTTACTGCGAGAACGGCGGTTGACCATTTTTTCAGACTTTGCAAGGAATTGCGCATTACTATTCCTGAGACGATGAAGTATTTCTGCGTCTCTCAGTTGGTAGCCAACTATTTGCAGACTTATATTCAATATAGAAAGAGAAAGGTCTTTTTCAGCACAACGGGAAAGATTGAAGATTTGATGGTCAGTGTGAATAAGCACTTAGACGAGAAGTTCCTCGTGGCAGTGTCTGATGTCCATGACGTGAATTCTGTGGCGTCAGTTGATGGCAAGGCGGATATAATCACAATGATGGAACATGCTAATGCTGACTATACTAAGGCGGTGATGTATAAGACAGTTTGTACTGACTTTACGCAAGAACCAGATTTCAACTACGATATGTTTGTCTTCTTTAGTCCGACGGGAATCAGTTCTTTGTTCAAGAATTTTCCAGATTTTGAACAGGGCGATATAAGTATCGGATGTATGGGGTCTACAACAATGAAGGTGGCGCAAGAGGCAGGTCTGAGAGTTGATGTGCAGGCGCCAACGCCTGAGGCTCCATCTATGCCGGCTGCGCTTGATTTGTTCTTGAAGAATCAAGCCAAGAAGAAGTAAGACGACGAAAGACATAAAGATGGAGAGTGAATCATAGGGTTTTGGTTTACTCTCCATTTTGGTATGATATAGGTAGTAAGATAAAGTATTTACTGAGACAAAATGCAAGTGTATAAAAATACTTTTCCAAAAAAGGAACGTTTGTATGGGGAGATGGAGATAGAGAAAGTGTACCGAGAAGGCGAGTATCTTTTTTGTTTTCCCTATAAAGTTGTTGTTTGTTTGGCGAGTGAGAAAGAAAGAGAAGTTTTGCGTGTCTTAGTAAATGTCCCCAAAAAGAGGTTTAAACATTCCGTGGATCGGAATCGTGGAAGACGACAGATTCGCGAGGTCTACCGTATAAACAAGCATGCTTTAAGAGAATATCTAACAGAGCAGGGCTTGCATTTGTATGTAGCCATCCACTTCGTGGGAGAAAAATTGGAGTCGACGGATTTCTTAGAGAAAAAGATGGTGATATTGCTTGAAAAGGTGAAAAAAAAGATAGAACAAAAAGAATTTAAGTTCCTTTCTTCCGTTAAAACAAAGGAAGAGGGGGAACGGATCTTATGAAGTTTGAGGTAATGATGAGGCGTGTTTGGACATGGTTCTGCAAGTTGGTGGCAGAGATTTTCTTGTTGCCGATTAGGTTTTATAAAATGTGCATATCACCTTTATTACCACCGAGTTGTCGCTATACACCTACTTGTTCTGTGTATGCCATGATTGCGATTCGAAAATATGGGGTGTTGAAAGGAGGATGGTTGGCATTTAAGCGAATTCTGCGTTGTCATCCATGGGGTGGGAGTGGCTATGATCCCGTGCCGTAGTCTGCATAAAAACGGAATAAAATTGCGATGAGGTGTGAGGAAAAGGAAAAATGGACATAATCGTAATAAAATTTCCTGTATAGTGTCACTATTTGAAAAAATATACATAGATTTGCGTTCGTTATGGATAATTATTCCAATAACTATTAAATCAGAGAAAAAAACGTGAAAAGTAGAAAAGAAAGGTTAGCGATATTGCGTGAAATTTTGGAGACTACTTCGGCAAGTAGCCAGGAGCAGTTGACAAAGATGATGGCGGAAAGGGGTGTCAACATTACCCAGGCAACCTTGTCTCGTTATTTAAAGCGGATGAAGGTGGTGAAAACGGTGGGGTCTGATGGTGAGTACACCTATCGTTTCCCTGTGGGATATGGAGTGGAATATCGTCCGATTATCAATTTAGACGAGCCTCCATCGCAGGAGGTAAGAAATTTGCAGCAACCAACGAGTTACACTCAGTTGATGATGAAGCAGCAAATGGAGGATAATATAAAGCGTATCGCTACGAAAGTGGATTTCTCAGGAAACATCATTGTCATTCATACTCGCCCTGGATATGCCAGCAGTTTGGCATCTGAATTAGACGAGAACGGAAGAAATTTCATTCTCGGAACAGTGGCAGGAGACGACACAATCATTGCCGTAAAAAAAGAGGATGTGACGCAGAACGAGGTGAAGTCTGCTTTGAGGAGAATCATTCCTTCTTTGTTTGATGTAGAAATATAAAATAAAATTATAAACACTTATTTGTTCGTGCTAATTTGTCATAAATAACTATGGATCAAGAGATTGAGATATATGTTGCAGATGAGCGACATATTCCATATGTAGACACTATCTTAGAGACGATAGCGTCGGCTGCCAAAGTTCGCGGTACTGGTATCGCAAAGAGAGACCCAGAATACGTGAAGCAGAAAATGAGAGAAGGAAAAGCCGTTATTGCTTTATGCGGCGATGATTTTGCAGGATTCAGTTATATAGAGACGTGGGGAAATAAAAAATATGTCACCACGTCGGGTTTGATTGTTCCTGAGAAATATAGAGGTCATGGGTTGGCGCGACGTATTAAGCATGTTACGTTCACATTGGCGCGATTGAGATGGCCTGAGGCAAAGATTTTCAGTTTGACTTCTGGTGCGGCGGTGATGAAGTTGAATACTCGATTGGGTTATTTGCCTGTGACTTTTGCCGATTTGACAGAAGACGAGTCTTTTTGGAAGGGATGCAAAGGATGCATTAACTATGATGTGTTGCAACGTACTGGTAGACGTTACTGTATTTGCACGGGTATGCTTTTTGACCCGCATGACCCGCTTTGTGTTGAGATGGCTGATCGTGAGATGTCAAAAGACACGAAAGTGATGGATATCGTCAAAAGAGGCTTGGACTTGGAGAAAATAGGAAAGGAATAACGAATTAATTATAACAATAACAAAGATGGCTAATAAAAAAGTGGTTGTCGCATTCAGTGGAGGTTTGGACACTTCGTTCACTGTGATGTATCTTGCGAAAGAGAAAGGTTATGATGTCTATGCAGCATGCGCTAACACAGGCGGGTTCAGCGAGGAGCAATTGAAGACAAATGAGGAGAACGCCTACAAATTGGGGGCGGTAAAATACGTTACGCTTGATGTAACCAAGGAGTACTACGATAAGAGTTTGAAGTATATGGTCTATGGCAATGTGCTTCGAAACGGAACATACCCTATCTCTGTGTCTTCAGAACGAATTTTCCAAGGTATGGCTATTGCTCGTTATGCGAAGGAGATTGGCGCGGATGCTATTGCTCACGGATCAACGGGAGCGGGAAATGACCAGGTGCGTTTTGATATGACATTCTTAGTGATGGCTCCTGGCGTTGAAATTATCACTTTGACCCGCGATATGACACTCACTCGTCAATATGAGATTGATTATTTAAATGAACATGGATTTTCTGCAGATTTCGCTAAGTTGAAGTATTCTTACAACGTAGGTATTTGGGGAACTTCTATCTGTGGTGGCGAGATTTTGGATTCAAAACAAGGTTTGCCAGAGTCTGCTTATTTGAAGCAGGTGACGAAGAATGGTAGCGAAATACTCAAAATCGGATTTAAGAATGGTGAGGTTTGCTCTGTTAATGGCAAAGAGTACGAAGATAAGATTGAGTGCATTCAAGCTATTGAGAAAATCGGTGCCGCATACGGGATTGGTCGTGATATGCACGTTGGTGATACGATTATTGGTATCAAGGGACGTGTCGGATTTGAGGCAGCCGCTCCAATGTTGATTATTGGTGCGCATAAATTCTTGGAGAAATTTACTCTTTCTAAGTGGCAGCAGTATTGGAAAGATCAGGTTGCAAACTGGTATGGAATGTTCTTGCATGAATCTCAGTATTTGGAGCCTGTTATGCGTGATATTGAGGCAATGCTTGAAAGTTCACAGCGCAATGTGAACGGTGAGGTTTCGTTAGAACTTCGTCCGCTTTCATTCTCAACAGTCGGTGTTGACTCTCCAGACGACTTGGTTAAGTCTAAGTTTGGCGAGTATGGTGAGGTTAATAAGGGATGGACTTCGGATGATGCGAAGGGCTTCATCAAGGTTTTGTCTACCCCTCTTCGCGTTTACTACGCAAATCACCCAGAGGAGAGTGAGGAAATTTAATTTGCGGTCTTATTAAAGGAAAAAAATAGAGAGAGGACGCACTCGTTGGTGCGCCCTCTTTTGTTAGAAAGAAAAAAGGAAGAAATATGGGATATACTATCATAGTGGCAGTGTCGGATAATGGTGTGATTGGCAAGGATAATCGATTGTTATGGCATTTGAATGGGGATATGAAGCGGTTCAAAGCCTTGACAACGGGGCATACGATTGTTATGGGAAGAAATACGTTTCTTTCTATTGGGAAAGCGTTGCCCAACCGACGTAATGTCGTTTTGTCTTCAACTATGAAGGAGGCTGACTTAGAGAACGTAGAAGTGTTTTCTTCCATAGAAGCTTTTCAAAAAAGTATTGCAGATGATGAGGAGGTCTATGTTATAGGAGGAGGAAAAGTGTACAGGTCTTTTTTGCCGATAGCCGACAAAGTCTGTTTGACGCGTGTGCATACGGAAGTGGAGGGAGATACGACTTTCCCTGAGTTGGAGCCTTCGGAGTGGAAACCTATTGCGACGGAGAAGATGAATGCAGATGAAAAGAACGACTTCAATTATGATTTCGTAGATTATATTAGAGGATAAACCCCTTAAAATGAAAGGAATATAGAATTAAAGTATGTGTGTGGCTCTATATGTAATGTTTTTAATCTAAATTTGTGTTGTAGTATTAATTTGTGCAGAACATGGCAAGAAGAGTACGATGTTTAGTAGAAATATTGACATTTCTTTTAGGACTGTCTACTTTGGTGTCGTGCAAGGATTCTCTTAAAGAAGAAACAAGTGTGGTGTCGGAAACCAAGGAGGTTCTGGTTGTTTTCGAGTATGAAGCACTGGGTGATGCAGGCTATAATGACATGATATATAAGGGTTTACTGAAGTATATAAAAGAAAAACCGTCAAATGTAAAAGTGAACTATTATAACCCATCTTCAAGGGAAGCAGCGGAGGAGATAATAAAAACGTGGAAGAATGACACCTTATCTAGTAATCAACAGTTGCTTGTGTTGGCTGGTTCTTCGTATAAGGACTTCGTAGTCAGAGAGTTTGGAGAATCAAACATAGATACAAGAAGAAAGAATATACTATTGTTTGAGAGTGATGAAGTTGACATAGATGGTGTTTCCACATTCAAATTTTGCATGTATGGCGTTTCGTATATTGTAGGAGCAATGGTAGGAAGGTATGAACTCACTCCGATTGTGCTTAAAGGTTGTTCGGTAGACACTGTTACGGATTGTTATATAGATGGTTTCTTGAATGGCTATTTTGATTACAATGAGTCCGATTCATTTATATATGGGGAAAAAAGTTTGTCCGATTCGGTTGATGGTTATTATAAGGAGGACTCCGTTTATGTTATGATGTATGAGTGGACTAAAACTTGTAATTTCATTTTCCCTGTCATAGGAGGGTCAGTTACGGGTGTCTATCGGTATCTTCGAGAATACCCAGTGGTGTGTTTGACTGTGGGAATTGATGTTGACCAAAGTGATTATTGCAGTATGTTGATTGGAAGTATTATAAAAAGCGTGGATGTCGTTTTGGCAAACTATATAAAGGAATGGGTAGCTGGGGGTACATTAGCAAAGAGTGCCACATTTGATATGCGAAGTGGATACGCCTATTGGAAGTCGGATTTAAATGCCAATGATGTTATTGATGGGATAGAGTCAATAGCCATGGAAAAAGAAGAGGAATATGAGAATAGCCATTAGATTTTTCTTGTTTATATTCGTCCTTTGTTTCATGTTGTCGTGTGAGGATCATACAGAGCTAAGAAAGACTGAGTCTGCGACGACGTGGATAACGAAAAAGGTAGCAGTAGTACTTCCGATGAGTAATGGTCAAGACAAACATTGGAAACGAACCTTAAATCAATGTGCAGAGGATTTAGAAGAAGCGTTTTATGAGCAGGAGATAGGAATTAAGTTGGAATATGAATGGTATGACGAGGATACGGAGGATATAAGTGCGTTGGCTGATGTACTTTCTCAAAGGAGTGATGTTGTTGCTGTAATTGGGGGAGTGAATTCCGATAATGCGCTTTCAATGGCGGAGAAATTTAGTAGGAATTCGGTGCAAAAGCCATTTTTCACTACAGCGACTACGCAGGAACTTATTAGGAAATATGCAGGTTCACTGTCGCCCAAGTGCGTGTGGGCGTTGACGACAATGGATATCAAGCAGTGTGAATTGTTACTTTTTTTATCTTATTTTTATGGGGCAAAAACGGTCGCACTCCTTGTTGACGAACAATCAAAATATGGCGACACGTTTACAGAGTGGTTTTCGCAGAAACATGTAGATTTCAGCTTGGTATCGTATGGAATCTATGAGTATGAGAGTGGAGAGGTAGCGAAAAGTGCAAGAGAAGCAGGAGAGACTGGAGCAGACTACCTGATCTGTGTTCCATCCAAGGTATCTGATATACGAATTATTGAGGAGACAATGGCGCAGTTAGAAGAAAGTAGCGATAATGTTCCTGAGCGTCTATATTCTGATATTGCCTATTCAAGAGAACTGCTTGACAGTGTGAGTGAGAATAGAAGGGATGGAATAGAGGGAATAGCAATAGGGGCGGACCCTAATAGCGGTTTTGACACGAGGTATGAGGTGATGTATGATGAGCTTCCTTTGGAAGGGGAGGCGCACTTTTACGACGCTGCAATGATGGTGGCTTATGCATCGTTCCTACAACAAAAAAGAAATATTTCCTCTTTAAATGAAGCGATAAAAAAGTTGGTTGATGGACGGGATGAATATAACTATACCTCGACGACAGACGGTATGCGAGATTTTGTAACGAAAATGGCTTCAGGGGAAAATCCTAACTTACGAGGTGTTTCTGGAGCCTTGGATTTCAACTCTAATGTCTACACCAATGTGTTGTCGAGTACCTATTATCATTTTGGCGTGTTCCAAGGAAGGCATATCATCGTGGACTATTATGATGAATCGTACAGTCGATCTTCATCGTATATGACGGTATGGCAAATGAAAGCTAAATATATGCAGGATGTTGATAAAACACCCGTTGATACAATAAACTATCCTAATTTAGATAAAAAATGGGCACTCCTTGTGGCGGCGCCCTCTGGAGCGTGGGAGTATTATCGATTTCAAGCGGATGTGTTTTGGATCTACCGGTATTTGAAAAAAAATGGATATGATGACGATCATATCATTTTAATAACTGAAGATGATATTGCGTATAATTCCTCAAATAAACTTCCGGGAACTATATACTTAGAGCCAGGGGGAGAAAATGTCCATACTGATGTTCAGGTTGACTACAAAGTCTCAGAACTTAGTCCATCAGATATAAAGTCCATATTGTGTGGCGAACGAAGCGACCGATTACCGAAGGTGATAGAGTCGGACGAAGACGACAATATCTTTTTCTTTTGGAGTGGGCATGGAAGTACAAGTAACAATGCGTGTCAGTTACAGTGGGGAGAGCTGACGAAACAAGGAAGTGGTTTTACACGAGATATGGCAAATGAGGTTTTCCGAGCTATGTATGAAAAGAAGTGTTATAGAAAATTTCTTTGTATGGTGGAAGCCTGCTATTCCGGTGGTGTCTTTAATGCCGTTGAAGGATATCCAGGAATGCTTGCATTCACGGCGGCCCGAGGTAATGAGACTTCTTCTGGAATAAGGTATGATAAAACAATGGAGACCTTGTTGACAAATATGTTTACGATGAATTTTCAAGAATGCATGAAAAAGAATCCGAAAATGAGTCTTCGTGATTTATATTACGAATTGTATGTCAACACGGTAGGATCTCATGTTACGCTGTTTAATAATTACCTCTATGGGAATATGAACCAGAATAGTATGGAGGAGTTTGTTGTGTACTAAAAAATTTGTATGTTTCCATTTGTGTAGATGTTTGTGAATGTGCAATAAAGCCAATAAATGTACTTTTGTTACCGAAGATTTGGTGGAAAATGACAAAACAGCCATTTTAAATTTGGTGGAAAATGACAAAATTGGCAAAAAAAATTTGGTGGGGGAGTTGAGGCAAAGTATTTTTAACAAAAAAGTAGTCTAAATGGATGAGAAAAATATATATTTCAAGAGGAAGATATACGACACAATGCTGAAGTGGAAGTCTGATCGGCAGGGCGCAACAGCGTTGTTGATTCAGGGTGCAAGGCGTATTGGAAAATCAACCGTGGCGGAGGAGTTTGCAAAGCGTGAATATAAATCATATTTGTTGATAGATTTTTCAAATGTGTCGAAAGAGGTGAGTGATTTGTTTTCAGACATATCAAATTTAGATTACCTTTTTATGAGACTACAATTCATCTATCAACAGCAATTGTTTGAAAGAGAGTCGGTTATAATCTTTGATGAAGTGCAGTTGCAACCGTTGGCCAGGCAAGCAATCAAGCATTTGGTGAAGGACCATAGGTATGATTATATAGAAACGGGTTCTCTTATTTCCGTTCGCTCCAAGAGTAAGGGAATATTGATTCCGAGTGAAGAGACAAAGGTGGATATGTTTCCGATGGATTATGAGGAATTTAGGTGGGCTTTAGGCGATACTGTTACGATTCCTTTGTTGCGTAAGGCGTTTGAGGAGAGAATGCCATTGGGAGATGCTGTACATCGGAAGATGATGCGGGATTTCCGGTTGTATATGCTTGTTGGAGGTATGCCTCAGGCGGTTGAAACCTATTTAAAGACGAATAATCTTTCTGCGGTAGATGTTGTCAAACGGGATATCATATCTCTTTATGAGGAGGATTTTGAGAAGATTGATGAGACTGGAAAAGCGAAAGCGATGTTTGATGCAATTCCTGCGCAGTTGAGCAATAATACGTCGCGTTATCAAGTGGGAGTGGCATTGGAGAATGAGCGTATTGATCGTGTTTTGAATATAGTGAAAGATATTGAAGACTCGATGACGGCGAATATAGCCTATCGTTCGGAAGATCCCAACGTAGGGCTTGCTCTTACAAAAGATGTTGAGTGCTTTAAAATGTATGCGTCCGATACTGGCTTGTTTGTGACGTTGGCGTTTAAGGATCAAGCGATTACAGAGAATATTATATATGAGAAGTTGCTGAGCGACAAGCTAAGTGCAAATTTGGGTTATGTATATGAAAATGTGATCGCGCAGATGCTTAGAGCGTCAGGTAAAAACCTCTTCTATCATACTATGTCATACGCAGATGGGAAAAAATATTACGAAGTGGATTTCGTGATCGCTGACAAGCATAAAGTATCGCCTATAGAGGTGAAATCTTCAGGCTATAAGACACACAAGTCGTTAGATTTCTTTTGTGAAAAATATTCAGAACGGATTCAAAATAAGTATTTGATTTACACAAAAGACTTGAAACGAGAGGAAGATGTGGATTACATCCCTGTTTACATGACGATGTTTGTATGAAATGTGTTTGTCTTAGTTTTGTTCTGAAATGAAAAAATTTACCTTTGTTGATCTATTTGCTGGTATAGGAGGATTTCATAATGCACTGCAGAGCGTGGGAGGAGAATGTCTTGCTTTTAGTGAGATTGCTCCTGATGCGATTAGTGCGTATTGTGCAAATCTGAAAATGTCGGCGGAGGATAATTTGGGCGATATCACAAAATTGAAAACGCTTCCGTTTCATGATTTTATGACTGCGGGGGTTCCTTGCCAAAGCTGGTCGATTGCTGGGAAAAAGTTAGGATTTGACGATGATAGAGGTCAATTGTGGAATGACACTCTGTTTCTTTTGAATGAGGTCCGTCCGAAGGTTTTTCTTTTTGAAAATGTCAAAGGTTTAGTTGACCCAAGAAATAAAAAGGCGATTGATTATATTCTTGATCGAATTAAACAAGCGGGGTATTATGCAGAAAAATATCTTCTGAATGCATTCGATTATGGCGTTCCACAAAATAGAGTTCGTGTTTATATTGTTGGATTCTCTGAGAAGAAATATTTTGAGAGATTTTGTCTTCCGACTCCTAATTCTGGATTTGTTCAATTAGGAGATGTTTTGGATGATTATGACATAGGAGAAGAAAAACGAAAATGTACGAAAAAGGCGAGATGGAGTCTTTCTTGTAATGAACAAGGATTCAATGATTATTTCTTGTTTAACGATTTAAGAAATGGACCAACAACGATTCATTCATGGGACATTCAACAGACGACCGCTCGCCAGAAGTATATTTGTGGGCTTTTGTTAAAAAACAGAAGAAAGAGTATATATGGAATTTTGGATGGTAATGCGTTAGCTGTCAGACATTTCCAAGATATTGATTCTTCTATTTCTGTAGAGGAGTTAGAAGAATTGGTGGATTGTAATATTCTCAAACATAGTCCGTATTATTATGAGATTTGTTCTAATCAGTGGACTGACCTATCGGTAGATGATAGATTCTTATTGCAACATCATGAGAATAATATTTTGATGGTTGATAAACTGAAGATTGACAAGGAATTCAAGAAGAGAAAGATTGGTGTGATGGAGACGTTGTATCGCTTGGAAGAGCAAGGAATTGTGTGTTGCTCGGAGATGAGGTATGATTTCAAAAACACTAAGATTAGCACTGGTTTAAATGGAATAAATCGTATTTTTCTGCCTTCTTCAAAAATTTATCCGACGTTGGTGGCAAGTGATACTAATGATTTTGTGTCGAATCAGGATATTATGGCAGATTCTGAAAGTGAATGGAAGTCGGAGTTCCTTGAGAAAATATATAATCCTAAGAAATTCAGAAGAATAACGAAGTCTGAAGCCTGTAGAATACAAGGATTTCCTGCCGATTATATATTGCCTGAATCAAGGTCAAGGTGGATGAAATTGATAGGTAATAGCGTGGCTATTCCAGTTGTAAGGGCATTGGCTCAGTCTGTTGTGAACACGGGGGTGTTTGATGAGTCTGATTGGAATGGAAAGGTTAAACCGAAGAAAGATGAAGCAGTTCAATTGGAACTTTTTGTCTAACAAAGTCCCATAAAGAAGAAAGGATAGAGCAGCAACTCTATCCTTTCATTTATCTCTTTATCATTAAGCTTCTTTCTTTCTTGTCGCCAAACTAACCACCACTATCGTGATGCATGAGAGTGGAAAAGCAAACATGATTGGGTCTACGAATTTCACCATGCTGTCGCTGAAGAGGGTGTCGGTGCCGAGCATCGCTCTGCAGATTCCGAGCATACTGGCTTCTTTGGCGTGTACGAACACAAGGGCAATAAGCGTTGCAATGATTCCCACCCACATGCTGGCGTAGGCTCCTTGTGGCGTCGCTTTCCTCCAATATAAAGCGCAGAAATAGGCGGGTAAGAACGCTGATGCGCAGATTCCCATAAACAATGAGGTCGAGAGAGCGATGATAGGTGAGTCGTTGGCTTCTCCTAACACATAACAGATGATGAAACTGATGAGAATTGAAATTAACACCGCAATACGAATCACTAAGGTCATTTTGCGTTTGCTTGACTCTTTTTTCACCATTGTTCCGTAAATGTCGGATCCTGCCGCTGCGGCCATTGTGTGAAACTGCGCACTTAGCGTAGACATGCTTGCCGACAAAATGCAAAGCATAAAGACGGTCATAAACCAACTTGGCATCACTCGTCCGATGAAGTAAGGAATGATTTTGTCGGAGGCTTCGACCATCTGAACGGCTACAGCCCCGTCATTCTTCCAAAAATAGAGGTTTGACAAGGCTCCTACATGGTAGACAACTCCTACGGTGACAATCAAAAAGCAACACCCTATAACAACGCCTTGGTTTAACTTTTTCGTACTGTCAACTGTCATAAATCGCACAACCAACTGCGGTTGTGCCAGACAGCCGATTCCTACTCCCATAATCAGCGAGGTGACTAAGGTGTACCATTGCTGAGAACCGAATTCTGGCATTGCGGTCCAACCTCTATGACCGACGGCGACCAACTTTTCTGGCACTTTGTCTGCCATTGCCCCTAACGCTTCGTTGGCTTCGACAAAACCCATTCCTAATGCTTTGTAGACGCCAAACACGAGGAAGGCCATGCAGACGAACATAATCACGGCTTGCAGTGCGTCCGTGTACATCACGCCTTTCATACCGCCCGCAATGACGTAGCTTGCCACTATGATGGTGAAGATGAGCAGAGCCAAATGAAAATCAATGCCGAACACCTCTTGCATGCAGAATACTCCTCCGCGAAGAACCGCCGCTGCGTAGAGTGGCATGCAAATGAAAATGATTGCAGCCACAAGAATTCGGATTTTCTTAGATTGGTAATACTCGCCTAAAAACTGTGCGAAAGAGGCAACTTTCAATTTCGCTCCAATCCGCCGAGTGGGGCGTCCGAAGACGATGAAAGCAATGACTACGCCCATAAACATGTTCAGGAACATAAGCCACTGGATGCCCATTCCGAATGTGGCTGCGACACCTCCAAATCCGACAATGGCAGAGGCTGAGATGAAGGTCGCACCGTATGACAACGCCATGACGATAGGATTCATCTCTCCACCTCCAATCAAGAAATCTTTAGAATCATTAGTTTTTTTCCAACCTAAGTAGCCGAGGAATGCGATGGACAAAAAATACACCATCACAACCAAATACATTGTGAAGTCTTCCATATCAATTATTGCAGTTTATCGTTTTCGTCTTCTTTATTCCAATAGATAACTCCGAAGATGATGGAGCCAATCACGCATAATATGGAAAGTAGGTATACGATCCAAATTCCAGGGTCTGCTATGCCAAACATAAATGTTGTGTTGTTAGAAATTGTTTAAGTCTGATTCTGAAAGATTGTTGAGGTTGTATCTGCGGATTACCTCATTGGCAGCATCAATATTGTTAGTACGCAAAATCAACACGGCTTTCTGGTTGAATGAGAAGCAGTACATATATTCAATGTTGATGCCCGCTTTTGTGAAATACTCCAATGTTTTAGACATTTCTCCAATTGCAGAGTCTACAGATATAGCCAAGACGGTGTTTAGGTTGGCGCTTACTTCGTTTTGCTTCAATACCTGCAATGCCTTGATTTGGTTGTTCGTGATAAGGCGGAGAATTCCATAGTCCGACGTGTCGGCGACACTGGCTGCGATAACACGAATATCCTCTTTGGCGAGGAAAGCGAGAATCTCGTTCAGTCTGCCGAACTTATTCTCCAAAAATATTGAAATCTGATCAATAGTCATGTTTTTCTTGATTTAGTGGTTCTTACGTAAATCTTTCACTCTAACTGCTTTACCTTCTGATTGAGGGAGTGTGCCTTTCTCTACTAACTTCACTTTAGGGGTGAGCAACAATTCGTCTTTTAGCTGTCGGGTAATCTCTTTGGTGAGTGATTGGAGTTTAGAATAGTCGTCTGTATGAAGTTCGCCCAATTCGACTTCGACCATCATTTCATCATTGTTGCCGACTGTGTCGATTGTGATGAGGTAGTTCATACCTAACTCTTTGAAATTCATCAAGATTCGTTCAATCTGGATAGGGAAAATATTCACACCCTTCACGATGATCATATCGTCGCTTCTTCCTTTCAAACGGGCAATGCGGCGGTGGGTTCTTCCGCAAGGACATTCGCCACTTAAAAAATTAGTCAAGTCGCGTGTGCGGTAGCGGATGAGTGGCATAGCCTCACGTGTGAGGGTCGTCAATACCATTTCTCCTACTTCACCATCTTTAACTGGCTCAAGAGTTTCTGGGTTGATAATCTCGACAATCACCATATCCTCCCAAATGTGGAGTCCGTTCTGTTCTTGGCACTCGAAAGCGACGCCGGGTCCGTTCATTTCTGACATTCCAAAGCAGTTGTAGGCTTTCAAGCCAAGCAACTCTTCTATACGTTTGCGTTGCTCTTCAGAGTGAGGTTCGGCACCGACACACATAATGCGGAGTTTTGTGTCTTTGCGGGGATCAAGTCCCTCTTCTGCAAATACTTCGGCCAAGCGAGTGGCGTAGCTTGGTATGGTGTGGAGAACGGTCGTTCCGAAATCACGGATGAACTTGATTTGTCGCTTGCTGTTACCTGCAGCGGCTGGAACTGTGAGACAACCTAATTTTTCTGCTCCGTATTGGTAGCCGAGTCCACCCGTAAACATTCCATAGCCAGAGGTATTTTGGAAAACGTCTGTGTTACGAACTCCTACCATGTACATACAGCGTGCTACTTGGTTGGCCCAGTTGTCAAGGTCTTTCTGAGAGTGGAGGACAACGGTAGGATTGCCTGTTGTCCCACTGGATGAATGAAGACGGACGATTTTCTCCATTGGAATTGCAGCCAAACCGAATGGATAGTTATTGCGAAGGTCTTCTTTCGTAGTGAAAGGAAACTTGCGAAGATCATCTAATGATTGAATCGTGTCTGCCGATAGGCTTTTTTCTGCGAATACTTTCTTGTAATAAGGAGAGTTTGCCGCTTGAGCTATAGACCATTTCAATCTTTCTAATTGTAAATTCTTGAGGTCGTCGCGGCTCATCGTCTCAATGTCCTCTTCCCAATATTTTTCTGTCATTTTCTAAAAATATTACTTTAATTATCAAAAAGGCTTCGCAATGCGTATGGAAGTCGTTTTTCAGTTTACTCAAAGTACAAATTTATGTTAAAAAATGGACAAATGGAAGACGTAATGTCATTATGGAAGAGTGTGGGTGAAAAAAGCGTCTGTAGTTCTTTTTAAAGAACTACAGACGCATATCTCCTAAACAGCATTTCCAAAAATCTAACGCCTGCTCCGATCTTCTTAATCTTGCCCATTGATCGTTTCCGTATATTTCGGAGTTTCCCTAAATGCTCAAATGTCAATTTCCCTGGCTAAGTGAGGAGCAAGCGACAACTTGATATTGATAAATTGACTTACTTTCACCCTAATGTCTTAAATTTACATATTCAATGGCTTTAGTTATTATTCCGCATTTCCAAAAACGAATTATCTTTGCGGATAATGACATTGAATTTTTCGTATCAAATCAGAACATCTTCTAACTATCTGCGAAGTTATTTATTGAAGATGTGTTTTATGTGGATATGAGATGTTTTGATGTGAATATGGCATTAAATTTTGTGTGTTTCGCATATTTAAAGTGATGAAAGACTTAATTTTGAATGATATATACGTTTTTTATGCATTGGCATGTTTTGCGCATATCATAGCAGGGGTTGTTTGCGCATGTATACGGTCTGTGCATTATTGTCCTCCGTTTGACCAGGATAAGAACTATTTTTATCCTGCTCGATACTATACGATAGCCTTCTTTTTGATGCCGCTTTTCCACCTCCCGTATTTTTTAGATCCATACGACAACAACTACTTTGATTTCGTGTTGATGTTTATCTTGTTGGTGACGCCGATGACTTGTTCAATGCAGGTTTATCGCCATTTTATGTTGGTGTCATTCAAGAATAGTCCGGTGTGGAGACAGACTATCATTTATATTGTTTTTTTTGTAATAGGACTCGTCTTCCTTTGCAGTATATTGGGTTTGGACATTCACAGCCATGCGGTCGAGTTTAAGGTGGGTTCGTGCGTTGTATGGCTGATTGTGTGTACGAAGTTGGCTGTAGAGGTACGGTGGATAAGGAAGCGTATACAGAATTATCATGAGCAG
Organism: Clostridiales bacterium; assembly: GCA_963626555.1. GTDB lineage: Bacteria > Bacteroidota > Bacteroidia > Bacteroidales > Paludibacteraceae > UBA1181. The sequence goes on along the minus strand of CAVFXQ010000006.1, from coordinate 42,544 downwards.
AACTTCTCTAACGAGGACGATTACCCCTATAAGTTTGCAGAGAAAATCCTTTATTCCCTCTATGTGGGGGTTGCATTGTCTGTCTTTGTCTTCTTGTGTAATAGTCGTTGGGTGTTGGCCATCTACGATTTGTTTCAGGTGGTGTGGTGCGTTATCTTTTTAGGGCTTGTTTTGCCTGCACGTTATAAACCTGCAAAGAAAGATAGGGATGGTCGTGTTTGCGAGTCTGAAGGGTGCGAAAAGAATGGTTGTACCGATAGTGATGTCATTAGAAATCTCGTTCAGGAGGAAGAGATTGAGAAAAAACAAATTTCGATGACACCCGAGATGGTGTCTGTGAAAGAAGCTGTTTTGGAACAGGTTCGCAAACAATATCTTAATGAGAATCTGAGACGGTCTGATATTATTGATGGTTTGACGGACGTTAATAAGACACTTGCTTGCGCTTATATCGCAAAAATTGGCTTTTATCGTTTGATTAACGCTTTCCGACTTCGACATTTGGAGCTGTATATGAAGGAATACCCGAGGGTGACGATAGAGGCTGCGGCCGTGTCAAGTGGTTTCAAGGATAGATATGCTTATTACAATGCGAAGAAACGAATGAAAAACTTCGATTGGGACGAAGTATCTGCGTTTTTAGTTGTTGAAGAGGAGGTGGCGCAGATGTCGGAGTGATTTTTGTTGAACGTGATTATAGTTTATGGGAATAAAGGAGTGCAATGTAAAAGGTTTGGGGATGGCACAGCCTCAGGCTTTTCATCAGAATATTTGTAGACAGTTGATAGAGGGATTAACGAAAAAACTAAAAGCCAAATTTAAGAGAAATGTGTCGTATGAAACAGCAATTGATAGGTTTGTAAATAAGGACGAGATTGCACCTGATGTTGTTTTCTTCAAAGACACCTATTATCCGAAGGGAAGTAAAAGATTAAAGTGTGAAAATCCTATTTTCTTGATAGAAGTTGTGAATAGAGATGGTGTTGGACCTTCTTCAGAAAATATAGAAAGAGCGTTTAAAAGGTGTCCGTCGTTGAAAGAGGCGTTTCTTTACAATTATGAGACAGATCGTTGGATTCGCTATAGAAGACCTTCTGCGATGGAGAATTTTAATTCTAAAGAGACTGATTATTCTCAAGTTTTCAAAATGTACTTAGGGTCGCTTTTGAAATTTGACAAACGTAGGTATGAGATAAACGAAGAGACTTTCAACTATTTGAAAAATTAGTTCTCGAAATGGTATGCGTTGAAGCCTATTTCCTCAGTAGGTATGTAAAAAGAGGGCTCGAAGCGATGCTTCGAGCCTCTTCTATAATGTGAAAATGTTAGCTTTTATAAATTAAGCCTTTCCGTCGCTACCGAGAACCTCTTTGATCTTGTGGATGTAGAGTTTCTTCATATTGTCGCGAGCAGGACCTAAGTACTTACGAGGGTCGAATTCTCCTGGCTTCTCTGCGAATACCTGACGGATAGCAGCTGTCATAGCCAAACGAGAGTCTGAATCAATGTTAATCTTGCAAACTGCAGACTTAGAAGCCTGACGAAGTTGATCTTCTGGAATACCTACTGCGTCTGGCAACTTGCCACCAAATTTGTTGATAGTGTCAACTTCGTCTTGTGGAACTGAAGAAGAACCGTGAAGAACGATAGGGAAACCTGGCAATTGCTTTTCAATTGCAGCTAAAACATCGAATGCCAATGGTGGTGGAACAAGCTTGCCTGTCTTAGGGTCGCGTGTACACTGCTCAGGTTTGAACTTGTATGCACCGTGAGAAGTTCCGATTGAGATAGCTAATGAATCAACACCAGTCTTAGAAGTAAAGTCGATTACCTCTTCTGGCTTAGTGTAGTGAGACTCTTCTGCTTGAACCTCATCCTCAACACCTGCCAAAACACCTAATTCACCTTCAACGGTTACATCATATTTGTGAGCGTACTCAACAACTTTTTTTGTCAGTGCTACGTTCTCGTCGTATGGAAGAGATGAACCATCAATCATAACTGATGAGAATCCCATGTCTACGCATGACTTGCACAACTCAAAAGAATCTCCGTGATCCAAGTGAAGAACGATTTGTGGTTTCTCCCAACCGAGTTCCTTTGCGTATTCTACTGCACCTTCTGCCATATAGCGAAGGAGTGTTTGGTTTGCGTAGTTACGCGCACCTTTAGAAACTTGAAGGATAACTGGAGACTTAGTCTCAGAAGCTGCCATGATGATAGCCTGGAGTTGCTCCATGTTGTTAAAGTTGAATGCAGGGATTGCATATCCACCTTTAATTGCTTTAGCAAACATCTCTCTGGTGTTTACCAAACCTAATTCTTTGAAATTAACCATCTTTGTTATTTGTAAAGTTATAGTCTTTCTTTCATAGAGACGAGGGGCTTCAACTCCCTCGCCTTTCATACGCAAATGTACAATATTTTTCTTTATTTTTTCACAAATCTTTCTACTATCGTACGCTCGTTGTCGTTAATGCGTATCAGATAGATGCCTGCCGAAAGGTTTGCCACATTGATTCCGTTTCTCAACTCATCTCCACTTGCTTTGTCTGCTTTTACAGTCGTTCCAATCATGTTGAGAATTTCATATTGAACATTGTTCTCGTTTGCGATATTGATGTAGAGAACATCGTGGCATGGGTTGGGTGCCAATGTGATAGCTGCGTCTGCGGTCGCCTCGTTGACATCTGTGCCATTGCCCTTGATTGCCTTCACAACCGCTCTGTCGCAACCTGAACCTGTCATCACTTGCCAATTAGCCAATCCTGGGAAACCTCCGTTTGAGTTGGTTGAACCTGTGAAGGTTAATGGATTGCCTTGATTAGCGAACGATGAGTAGTCTGTCATACTTTGGTAGTATGGGTTAGCGAATCCGCTGGCTTTGATTGTCAATGTGTAGTTTCCAGCAGAAGGAATTTCGATAGGGGTGCTGAAGTTTACTGTGTAGAACTGGTCGCCTCCGCTGACGGTGAATGCATCTGAGGTGAATGAACCTGTTGAGCTACCTGCCAACTCTGCGGTAACTGTCTGAGAGCCTGTATTGTATGGACTTCCGAGGCAGTAGATTGCGATAGATGTGATTTGACATGCCTTTGTGGCGGTGAAGGCGGCTCCGATATTACCCCAATTGACACCTGTGCCTGTGAAACTATAGGTTGTAGGACCAACAGTGATATTCATTTCACCTGCATCTTTCACATAGAAATAGGTGTCTTGTGTGATTTTCGTTGTGTAGGTTGCGCCAGTGTGAACGGCTGTTCCACCTTCTGCTTGGGTGTACCACTCGTATTCCCCATCCCCAGAGACGGTCATTGTGATGTTGCCATCTCTGTCAGATTCAGCATCGGCGATGGAAGGTAGTAAGGATGTTACTTCAACTTCATAAGTCGTAGTTCCACAGTTGGTTGCACTCACTTCGCATTTGTAGTTGCCTGCGTTGGTTACAAAATAGGTTGCAGAGGTTGCTTTTTCAATAGCCTTTCCGTCTTTGTACCATTGGTAGGTTACAGGGGTGCCACTGAACGTAAGATCAAGTGTTGCTGTTGAAGGAGAGCAAAGTTGAATTTCCTCTACCCATCCAATCTCTGGCAATTTTGCACTGACAATTACGGATGCTGATGTTTTCCATTCTCCTGCAGAGTCAATTTCGCAGGCGTATTCGCCAGCAGAAGTTGCCGTGTAGGTGGTAGCGGTGGTCGAAGAGCTTACTAATGTACCATCTTTATACCAGTTGAACTTTCTTTGTCCTGAGGCTGATACTTGAGGGTCTAATACCACGGATTGAACGCCACAGATTGAAACCTCGCCATCAAACTTAGGTGTTGGATGTCCGAATTTGTTTACGTCAACAGGGTTGAGCATTGAATTGATATAACCTAATGCACCTACGAGACCTGCGTTGTAGTCGATTCCGCCTTCAGAATAAGTGTAAGACTTCTCAACATCCTCGTATGCACCATCGTTGAGTGAACCTCCTACTAAGTAGCCGAGTTGCACGTATTTGTAGTCGTAGGTGATGGTTGGTAAATCTCCTTCGTTATTGTTGTCTGTACGGTAGAAGTTACGATGGTGGGGGTAGAGAGGGTGTTTGTTGCCGAACCCGACGACGTATGAGAATTTTTGTCCGTTATCGCCCAAGATGTAATCGATAGTCTTCAATGCGTAAGGGTTGATAGTTGTTTCTCCCATGAGTTTGCTATACAGTGCAAGCACAAACGCCTGGTTTGCTGGGAATCTTAACACACCCCAACCATCATTCTTTTTGTTCATAAAATAGCCCGATGATGGTTTGTAGAGGTTGACGAAGAATTGCAGAGCAGTTTTACCGTAATCGCTATATGAAGTGGCATCGCCCAATGAAGCCATCAAGTAGCATCCGAGGTCTTCTGTGTTGTTGTAGCAGAGGCTGAAGTTGTGGTTGTATCCAGACTCTTGCGTCATCCATGAAGAGGCGGCGTTTTCTGCAGCTGTCAAGTATTGTTTATCTCCAGTGGCACGATACATTTCCGCATAGAAAATCGTTTCGTCGGTGATGTATTTAGGCTTGTTTCCGTAAAAGGCGCAAGCACCACTGTTCCCTTTTGATGTCTTAGTTACGAAGTTGTAGCAGACTTTTGCCTTCTCTAAGCATTTCGCTGCGTAGGCTGGGTCGAATTTTGCATAGGCTTTAGACATAGCGGCTAAGGCAGCTCCTGCTAAAGATGCCATAGAGGTAACGTTTCCTGTCGCTTTGCCAACATAGCGGCTTCCATCGGCTTCCCCACCGTTAGAAACGCTCAATGTTGATTTGGTTGGAGAAGTACACCAAACCTTGTGGTCGGCGTCTCCGTCTCCTTTTTGATAGTAGAATGTGTTTTCGTCGCGAACAGCCTTCAAGATGAAGTCGGTTGCGTATTTTGCCTCGTCTAGGATGTCTGGTATTCCGTTGGAAACACCTTTTTTGCCCTCGTAGGTATAATCGCCAGAGTCGATGTAGCCGTGATAATCGGCAGAGTAGAGGTCGTCATAGCCAGCAGGGAACTCTGTGTATGCTAAAACGAGCATGTAGGCTGAGTAGAAGAATGTTTGACCGAATGTGGCGAAATCACCACAGTCATACCAACCTCCTGTTAGGTCATACGAGCCATCGGCATCTTTGACGTATGATTTGCCTTTTTTGAATGCGGCGAGGTTGCCGTTGCAGTCGTTTGCCACATTGGTTGGCTCATAGTCGGCTATAAGCCAATTCGGACCGTCTCCAGAGCGTTGTGCACCGTAGAAACGGGTCGTTATCCATACGGCTTTTTTGTACTGGTCGTTCGTGAACGCAGGACTTTGGGCGTTGAGTCCCACTACTGTCGATGCGGTCAGAGCCACGGATAGAAAAATTTGTTTGATGTGCTTCATAGATTACCTATTACTTATATACTAAGTTTATTTCTTTCACAAATGCATTCCACGGAAATAAAATCTGTGTGAGCAGATAAAATACGAGGGGATGAAATACAACCCCTCGCAAATTTATGTAACTATTTGGTATGACCTATTATTTAACAGGAATTTTTTCTATTCTACGTTGATGTCTGCCCCCTTCAAAGTCTGTTGAAAGGAATGCCTCAACGATTTCCAATGCTTTCTCTTTTGAGATAAAACGAGCAGGAATGCCTACGATGTTGGCGTTGTTATGTTGTCGTCCTAATTTGGCAATTTCGACTTCCCATGAAAGGGCAGCTCGTATCCCTTGATGTTTGTTGCAGGTGATACAGATCCCGTTTCCTGTTCCACAGATGGCGATGCCGAAATCGCATTCTCCGTTCTCAACCGCAGTGGCGAGAGGGTGTGCAAAATCTGGGTAGTCGCAACTCTCGGTGGTGTCGGTTCCAAAATTGACGATCTTTTTAACTTTTTCGGACAAGTTGTCAATGATGAAGTTTTTTACTTCTACTCCGGCATGGTCGTTGGCAATGCCGATAGTCAATTCGTTTAGGGCTTTCATATTATTAATGAAGGGTTGTTTGTTAGTCTTTCGGTATATCTTCTTCAATGACGAGGTTGTCGATGATGAAGTCTCGTCGTTGAGGGGTGTTTTTGCCACGATAGAATTCTAATAGGTCATTGAAGGCATCGCCTTTGCGTAAAACCACTTGGTCAAGACGAATATCTTCGCCGATGAAGTATTTAAACTCGTGGTCGCTGATTTCTCCTAATCCTTTGAATCGCGTTATCTCTGCCTTTGCTCCAATGACTTTCAAGGCGTTGATTCGTTCTTCATCGTTGTAGCAGTAAAAGGTCTGCTTTTTGTCACGCACACGGAATAGGGGTGTTTGCAGTATGTAGACATGTCCCTGTCGGACGAGGTCAGGGAAGAACTGCAGGAAGAAAGTGAGTAGCAACAATCGGATGTGCATTCCGTCGTCATCGGCATCGGTAGCGATGATTACTTTGTTATAGCGGAGTCCTTCCATGCCTTCTTCGATGTTGAGGGCCGCTTGGAGAAGGTTGTATTCTTCGTTTTTGTAGACGATTTCACGAGAGGATCCCCAACTGTTTGGAGTTTTTCCTCGCAGACTGAAGACAGCTTGATAGGAGACATCGCGGCATTTTGTGATAGATCCGCTTGCTGATAGTCCCTCAGTGATGAAAATAGATGATTTTTCTTGTTTATCGCCTTTTACATCGTTATAGTGGATGCGGCAGTCGCGTAGTTTCTTGTTGCAGAGGTTCACTTTTTTTGCACGCTCACGAGCTGCTTTTGTAACGCCAGCGATGGCTTTACGCTCTTTTTCTGCCTCCAAGATTTTCTGTAGCAAGGTCTCTACGGTAATAGGGTTCTTGTGCAGATAATTGTCCAATTCCGTCTTTACAAAATCGTTGACGAATTTGTTGACAGAGAGTGTACCTGCTTGATCAACGTCTTTGGATCCTAATTTCGTCTTCGTTTGACTTTCAAAGACGGGCTCTTCAACGTTGATGGCGATGGCAGCGACGATGCCCTGACGGATATCTGCCAAGTCCATATTTTTATTGTAAAACTCCTTGATTGTTTTACCAAGCGCCTCCCTGTAGGCTGATTGGTGCGTACCACCTTGGGTGGTGTGCTGACCGTTGACGAATGAGAAATAGGTCTCGCCGTATTGCTGACAGTGTGTGAAGGCTATCTCTATATCGTCTCCTTTCAAGTGGATGATAGGGTAGAGCGGTTCGAGAATCACCGACTCGGTAAGCAGGTCGAGCAGACCATTTTTAGAATATATTTTCTTTCCGTTAAAAAAGAGCGTGAGACCAGTGTTGAGGTATGCGTAATTACGCAACATAGTCTCGATGAACTCTTCCTTGTATTTGTAGTTGACAAAAAGTTTGTATTTTGGGTCGTCATCTGGACGAAAGAAGACAAGCGTGCCGTTGGGTTGGTCTGTATCTATGATTCCAGAGTCTTTGATGAGTTCGCCACGCGAGAACTCTGCAATTCTTGTTTTCCCATCTCGAAAGCTCTGCACACGAAATTCAGATGAGAGTGCGTTGACTGCCTTCGTACCTACGCCATTTAGTCCGACAGACTTTTTGAACACTTTGCTGTCATATTTACCACCCGTGTTCATCATCGAAACGGCGTCGATCATCTTACCTTGTGGAATACCACGGCCATAGTCGCGAACGGTGATCGCTCCATCTTGCAAAGTGATGTCTATTTGCTTGCCAGCCTTCATACGGAACTCGTCGATGCTGTTGTCAAGTACCTCTTTCAACAAAACGTAGATGCCATCGTCGGCATGGGAGCCATCTCCCAATTTACCGATGTACATGCCGGGACGAAGACGCACATGTTCAAGCCCCTCAAGATGTCGGATGCTGTCATCGTCGTAATTGCCAACCTGTGAATTTTCTATGTTAAAGTTCAACTCTTCTGCCATAAAAAGGAAAATATCTTAAGATAAATGCAAAGGTACAAAAAAATGAGGAAAGGGAGAAAAGGTCGATTCTGTTTAATAGACTTACAAAGAAATCGCCGATTTTATTTAATCCATTAAACAAAATGGCATACAGGTGCGAGTTGAAGACGGTTTTTTCTGGGAAGAGAAAAAAGGGAAGGAGGTTATCTGCCCGAAACATTTTACTTTTGTAGATGGTAAAAAAATTCTTTAGATGAGGTATCTAATAGCAATATTATTGGGAGTAGTGTCATTGTCAATGTTTGCGCAAAATGTTGACAGTGAATGTGTTAGTGGACTAAAAGAGCTGCGTCAGCAGATTGATTCGATAGACAATGAATTGATGCGGACGCTTGCCAATCGTATGGAGGTGTGCGTTGCTGTGGGAAAATACAAGAAGGAGCATAAAATCGCTGTTGTTCAAACAAATAGGTTCAGTGAATTGGTTGAACGACTTTGCAAGGATGGGACAGCGATGGGTCTAAGTGAGGATTTTATAGTTAAGGTAATGAACCTCATTCATGAAGAGTCTGTTCGCCAGCAAAAACAACTTATGCAGGAGCAGAAGGGCAAAACGGTCATTGTATATTATGACGTGTCTGTCGGTACGACTGCGATTGAAGAGTTTATCAAGCAGAACAGTATTGAGGTGTTATATCGCTACAATAACATCAATGGTTACGCGCTGAAACTACAAAACGGTGAACAGAGAGAAGCATTAGAAAAAACAAATGGTGTTTTGTCGGTGCAGGATGATCGGGCGTTAGAGTTACAGTGAAAAATAAGTTATGGATAAATTTAGGTCTATAGGTCAAAAAATGATGTGTCACGTAGATTGGAAAATTGGGCTTGTCTGAACTCTTGTAGGGTAGTAAACAATAAGCCTTTTTGTCAATGTAATTTCCCATTCGCCTCCTACCTTCTCGTATAAAAACTTCCTTTTGACTTCCCATATTTCTCAATATAGCCCTCTTTAAGGAGTGAAGCCAAAGTGCGTTCGATGGTAACAATACTGATGTCGGGGCATTGTTGAGCAATGTCTGACTTGGTTATTTTCCCTAATTTTTGGTCGAAAATGGATTTGATGCGTTCTGCTTTTGTGAGCTTGCCACTGAAGACATTGTCAACACGATTCTCAAACTCTGCGTATGTTTTTAGAAGAATCCCTAATGAGTATTTCACGAATGGAAGATAGTCGTTCTCAGATTTGTGCCAGTCAATGGAACTCTCTTTCAACGCTTCGTAGTAGGTGACTTTGCTTTTTTCAATCATCATTTCAATTGAGATGAATTTGCCGACAATGTAACCATTGCGGTAGAGAAGAAGTAGTGTCAGCAAACGGCTCATTCGGCCGTTCCCATCGTTGAAAGGGTGGATGCAGAGAAAGTCTATAATAAACATAAATATCAATAGAAGTGGGTCTATTGCATTGGCTTCCATTGCTTTCAAAAATTCAGAGCATAGGGTTTCAATCGCATCTTGTGTTTGGTAAGCGGGGGTAGGTATGAAGCGAGCCTTGGACGTGCCATCAAGGGCAGTCTCGGCGATGACATTGTCAGTGTTTTTGAATTGTCCGCCTACGTTGTTGGACGAGAAACTGTAAAGATCTCTGTGGAGTTGAAGAATGACGTTGGGGCGTGGAAGAATGTATTCGTAACTTTCGTGAATGGTGGCGAGTACGTCGCGGTAGCCAGCGATTTCCTCTTCGGAACGGTTATGGGGCTCCGTTTTGTCTTGAACGATGGCTTGAAGTCGTTCGTCAGAAGTACAAATACCTTCAATTTTATTGGATGCTTTTGTTGACTGGATCATCGCCAAATCCAGAAGAGAGGAAAGAACGTCTGGCTTCGCTGCAATATAAAGATCCTGTTTTCCTCTTAACTCATGTATTTTCGTGAGCATGCCAACTACTTCTGGAGTTAGTAGTTTCTTAGGTGTTTCTATGTAGTCGAATTGATGCATGCTCAACGAATATATTTCGGAGGCAAAAATAGACTTTTTCTGCCTCATTTGCGATTTTTCTGCCTCATTTATGGAGGAAATGAGGCAGAAAAATCGCAAATGAGGCAGAAGGCGATGCTTCGAGGCTCTTTAATAAAAACCTGCTACATTGATAATTTCGAAATCCTCGCAGTCTGAATTGTACACATTTTAACGGACAGCTGATGGTCATCAAAAAGCAGATTAAGCGGACGTAATATGAATATTCTTTCAAAATCGTTGTGTCCTCGGTAGTCATTTATTTAGGGATTTGTGGAGTTTTCGGAATAGAGAGTGGGGCTTATGTATTCGCCATTGAAATGACAAGGTTCTATAGAAAAGAAAGGTGTGAAAGGCCCATTTTACTCGCTGAATAGGTCGTTCATTGTGAGCGACTGTTGAAGTACGGAGTTGTTTGCAGATGGGGTTAGTCCGTAGGTGGTGAGCATCACTTGTTGGCAACTTTTGCGGGTTTTGGTTTCCTGCTCGAATTGCCATTGGCGTGTTTGTAGTGTGTCGGCATACGATTTGTCAATGCTGTAAGGTTTTGTTGAGAATTTTATTTCGAAGAGGTTGACTATGTTGTCTGCTCGATCTATCACTAAATCGATTTGCGATTTTCGTTCTTTGGACTTGCTTGTCCAACTCGAAACATTCGTGTTTATTCCGCTGATACCCAATGTGTCTTTTATTTGGTCAATATGTTTCAGACAAACTTGCTCAAAGGCATATCCTGCCCATGAGAGAATTTTGGATGTGCCAATGTTGTGTTGCCAAAAATGTTGGTCGTTGTTCCGTCCGTCCTTCAAAAAATGGAAGTAGAAAAGGGTGTAGGCGTCGGTTAGTTGATATATTTCGTCTCTTTTCTTTTGTCCAAAAGATGTGTAACAACGGATAAAATCGCTCTGCTCCAATTCTGTGAGAATGCGTGTTGAACCGCCACCATTCGGAAGTCCTGTTGCCTCTAATATTTCATTTCGGGTAAGACCTTTCTTCTTCTCTGTCAATGATTTAACGATAGTCAGGTGATTGTCTGCATTCCGAAACATCGCCTTGTATAGGTTTTCATATTCGTCGTGCAGTTGTCCGTCGGGATTGAACAGCAGGGTGTCAATATTTTGCGCTAAACTGAGGGTTGGGTTGAGCATATTCAAATAGAAGGGAACCCCACCAAAGACCATATAACTCATCACTTGGTCATATTGGTTCATCTTAATTCTGCGTTCTTCGTAGAATTTTTCGCATTCGTAGAGGCTAAACGGATGAAGGTGGATGCGTTGGTTGACTCTTCCGTAGAGTCCGCTGTGATTGGTGAATATTTTGTTGATAATCCAGGAAGTGGCAGAACTACAGGCTACTAATAGAATGTCGTTGCGTGTCGATGCCCAACTGTTCCAAAACCATTCCAAAGCGGTGAGAAACGACCCGTCAGAACCATTCATCCATGATAATTCATCTAAAAAGACTACTTTTTTGCGGTCTTCGCTTTTCTCCAATATTAATATGAGAGCTTTGAAGGCATCATTCCATGACCGTGGAAGGGAAAGAGGCGTGCTTGAATATTTACAAAGAGCGTGATAAAAATATTGAAGTTGAACTTCTTTCTTCTCTTGGTTTACTCCGGTGGCATAAAATGTCATTTCGTTGGCGAATGTCTCACGAATGAGAAATGTTTTCCCCACTCTCCTTCGTCCATATACGACGACAAACATTGATTCTTCTGCCTCGTAAAAGAATTGAAGTTGCGCTATTTCTTTCTTTCTTCCAATTATCTTGACCATTCTCTGTGATTCTTTGTTAAATAGATATTTATTAAGATATTTGACTCTCTATTTGGCTGCAAATATATATAATCCTATAGATAAAGCCAACTCCTTACCAATTCATCTGGCTTTATCTATAAGAAAAAGCATAGATAAAGCCAACTGTTTGACTGTTCAACTGGCTTTATCTATGTTGCAAATGAAATCATAGCATTCTCATTTGATCCTACTGTTTGTTTTCACAAAAAGATTTTTTATATTTGCCCTCGTATTCGAAAGGGGTGCCGTAGTGCTGAGATTATACCCTCCGACCTGATGCAGGTAATGCTGCCGTAGGAATTTAGATGCGAAGTTTTGTTGATTCACTCTTTTTTAGAGTTTTCCCTACATCTCATTACCGTTTGGTTTACGTTTGGTCTCTTTTGCGAGTGTTCGTGAAAGGGAGTGTATTCCTTCTTTTGAATATCTTCTACATATGTTTCCCGAATTTGTTGTGTACAATCAGGAAATTTTGGAGTGAAATAAAAACTAATAAGAATATGAAGGTATTAGTGAACTCAAAAGAGGTGGAGACTCAGGCGACGGTTCTGAGCGATCTCGCCACGGAACTGCAGTTCCCAGAGAAAGGAGTTGCGGTGGGTGTCAACAATGTGGTGGTGCCTCGTGCAAAATGGGCAGAAAAAGCACTGTCTGACGGTGATAAAATTGTGATGATAAAGGCTACTTGTGGAGGTTAAGCATGACTAAAGACGAAAAATTGGGGAATGTATCGCTCCAGTTTATCTCCCATTTTACGGAGAAATATTCATATGTAGATTCCATTCGTTTGGCATTGGAGGGCGATTGTAAATGGGTACAGTTGCGTATGAAAGATGCGACGGTCGACGAACTGAGAAAGAACGCTTTAGTGGCGAAAAAACTCTGTACAGAGCATAGTGCGGTTTTCATCATTGACGACAATGTGGCGTTGGTGAAGGAGATTGGTGCGGACGGTGTCCATTTGGGCAAGAACGATATGCCCGTGGATGAGGCTCGCAAAATCTTGGGCGATTCCTTTATCATTGGAGGAACTGCTAACACCTATGAGGATGTGAAGCGACTGGTGGCTCAAGGTGCTGATTACATCGGTTGCGGACCATTTCGATTCACGCAGACGAAGAAGAACCTTTCACCGATTTTGGGTGCTGATGGCTATCGTCAGATTGTGTCTCAGATGAAGAAGGAGGGTTTGCAAGTACCGATAGTGGCGATTGGAGGTGTTACGACAGCTGACGTTCCGACGGTGATGCAGACGGGTGTTTCGGGCATTGCTGTTTCTGGTGCAGTGTTGCGTGCGGAGCAACCCAGCAATGAGATTCAAAAATTTAATACGGAAATAAAGAAGAATAGCGTTATCTAAGGTTGCATTTAATGGCATCTTAGAATAAAATAGATAAAAGATATGCAAAAATTAGTGGTTGCAGGTAGAGAGTTCAACTCTCGACTTTTCCTTGGAACGGGAAAGTTCAACTCAAACAAGTTGATGGCAGAGGCAATTCAAGCGTCTGGATCAGAGATGGTTACGATTGCAATGAAGCGTGTGGAATTAGAGGATTCAGAAGATGATATGCTTAAACACGTTTTAAGCGATAAGATTCAACTTTTGCCTAACACCTCGGGGGTCCGTGATGCCGAAGAAGCTGTTTTCGCTGCTCAGATGGCTCGCGAGGCATTCGGGACGAACTGGCTGAAATTAGAGATACACCCAGATCCTCGTTACTTGTTGCCAGATTCCGTTGAGACATTGAAAGCTACCGAGCAATTGGTAAAACTTGGCTTCGTTGTACTTCCTTATTGTCAGGCAGATCCAACTTTGTGCCGTCAGTTGGAAGAGGCTGGCGCGGCGACGGTTATGCCATTGGGTGCGCCAATCGGAACGAATAAGGGATTACAAACGAAAGATTTTCTCAGAATCATTATTGAGCAGGCGAATGTCCCTGTTGTTGTGGATGCTGGTATTGGTGCTCCAAGTCACGCTGCTGAGGCAATGGAGATGGGTGCGTCGGCTTGTTTGGTAAACACGGCAGTGGCAGTGTCGAACGACCCAGTTGCAATGGCAAAAGCGTTTGCGCAGGCTGTTGAGGCAGGGCGTATGGCATACGAGGCTGGTTTGGCTGTGCAAGCAAATAATTTCGTCGCAGAGGCGTCTTCTCCGTTGACAAGTTTTTTGAATTAAAAAAAACTGAATTTTTTGGCATATAAATAATTTTAGTAAATATGGATTCGCGCATAACGTACCCACGTTCTGAAAAAGTTTATTTGAAAGGTGAGAGATTTCCTTTCCTTCGTGTTGGCATGCGTCAGGTAGAGCAAGTACCAAGCACCAATTTCGTAGAGGGAAAGAGGGTTGTTACTCCCAATCCGAAGATTATGATCTACGATACGAGTGGACCATTCAGCGACCCTAATATTGAAATTGATTTGAAGAAAGGTCTGCCTCGAATGCGTGAGGAGTGGATTGTGTCGAGAGGCGACGTAGAGCGTTTGCCAGAGATAACTTCGGAGTATGGAAGAATGCGGCGTGACGACAAAAGTTTGGATCATCTCCGTTTTGAACACATCTCCCTTCCTTATCGTGCGATGAAAGGGAAGAACATCACGCAAATGGCATATGCGAAGGCTGGGATTGTAACGCCTGAGATGGAATATGTTTCTATCCGTGAGAATATGAATTGCAAGGAGTTGGGCATAGAAACGCATATCACGCCTGAGTTCGTGCGAGACGAGATTGCTGCGGGTCGTGCTGTGCTTCCTGCCAACATCAACCACCCAGAGTCTGAACCTATGATCATAGGAAGAAATTTCTTGGTGAAAATCAATACAAATATTGGTAATTCAGCCACAACCTCGACGATTGAAGAGGAGGTGGAAAAATCGCTTTGGAGTTGCAAATGGGGAGGAGACACATTAATGGATCTCTCAACAGGAGCAAATATTCATGAGACACGAGAATGGATTATCCGCAACTGTCCTGTTCCCGTCGGTACGGTGCCTATCTATCAAGCTCTTGAAAAAGTGGATGGTAAGGTAGAAGACCTCACATGGGATATATTCAAAGATACGCTTATTGAGCAGTGCGAACAGGGAGTGGATTATTTTACGATCCACGCAGGTATTCGCCGTAAGAATGTTCATTTAGCAGATAGCCGTGTTACTGGTATCGTGAGTCGTGGAGGAAGCATCATGAGTAAATGGTGTTTGATACACGATCAAGAGAGTTTTCTCTATGAGCATTTTGATGATATTTGCGATATTCTTGCACAATATGATGTTGCGGTCTCTTTAGGGGATGGACTTCGTCCTGGTTCTACTGCCGATGCCAATGATGCGGCTCAGTTTGCCGAACTTGACACGATGGGCGAGTTGGTAGTTCGTGCCTGGGACAAGAATGTGCAGGCGTTCATAGAGGGGCCTGGACACGTTCCTTTGCATAAGATCAAGGAGAATATGGAGCGACAGATTGAGAAATGTCACAACGCACCGTTCTACACATTAGGTCCTTTGGTAACGGATATTGCTCCTGGATATGACCATATCACATCGGCTATCGGTGCAGCCCAGATCGGTTGGTTGGGTACGGCGATGCTCTGCTACGTTACTCCGAAAGAACATTTAGGATTGCCGGAGAAGGAAGACGTGCGTGTCGGTGTGATCACTTACAAGATTGCAGCCCATGCGGCAGACCTTGCGAAGGGTCATCCAGGTGCGCAGGTTCGCGACAATGCGTTGAGTAAGGCGCGTTTTGAGTTTCGTTGGAAAGACCAGTTTGACCTTTCTTTGGATCCTGAACGTGCAATGGAGTATTTCAATCATGGAAAACACATCAACGGAGAATACTGCACAATGTGTGGACCAAATTTTTGTGCGATGAAATTGAGTCGCGATATCAGAAAAGATTTCCCTGACGAGGAGTGTTAATCTTTCGTTTAAAAGTGCCTTTTCTCGCCATGGCAAAACCAATTAAAATAGTAGTTTGCTCGACGAAATGGTTCGGAAGTCTTTTAAAATCAATAAAATAAAGGAAAATGTTTTCAGATGAATTAGCAAAAATAGATTGGGACGAGACGACAGCCAAGATTAATGCGAAGACAGACTTAGACGTACGTCGCGCCCTATCAAAAGAACATTGTGATGTGGAGGATTTCATGGCGATGATTTCCCCAGCAGCTGCCCCTTATTTGGAGACAATGGCTCGATTAAGTCGCAAATATACTGAAGAGCGTTTCGGAAAGACGATTTCAATGTTCATTCCGCTGTATATCACAAACTCGTGCACCAACTCGTGCGTTTATTGTGGTTTCCACATCAGCAACCCCATGGCGCGTACTATCTTGACGATGGAGCAGTGCGAAGATGAGTACAAGGCTATCAAACGGATTGCCCCATTTGAAAATCTGCTCATTGTTACGGGTGAGAATCCTGCTAAGGCGGGTGTCCCTTACTTGGCAAATGCACTTGACATTGCTAAGAAATATTTCTCAAACTTGAAAATTGAGGTGATGCCGCTTAAGGCTGAAGAGTATGCCGAGTTGACAAAACATGGTATGAACGGTGTGATTTGTTTCCAAGAGACTTATCACAAAGCCAATTACAAGCTCTATCACCCACGAGGAATGAAATCGAAGTTTGAATGGCGTTGCGATGGTTTCGACCGTATGGGGCAGGCGGGTGTTCACTCTATCGGAATGGGTGTTTTGATTGGATTGGAGAAGGAATGGCGTACTGACATCACGATGATGGCATACCACTTGCGCTATTTGCAAAAACACTATTGGAAGACGAAGTATAGTGTGAATTTCCCTCGTATGCGTCCTGCTGAGAATGGTGGCTTTCAACCTAATGCTATTATGAGCGATAAGGAGTTGGCACAGGTGACGTTTGCGATGCGTATTTTTGATCATGATGTAGACATTTCTTATTCAACTCGTGAACCTGCTTACATTCGTGATAATATGGCTACTTTGGGTGTTACAACGATGAGTGCCGAGAGTAAGACTGAGCCAGGTGGTTATTACACCTACCCTCAGGCATTGGAGCAGTTCCATATTAACGACGACCGTACGGCCAAAGAGATCATCGCTCGCCTTAAAGAGTTGGGTCGCGAACCTGTTTGGAAAGATTGGGATGCTTCTTTTGATGAGATTAGACTGAAGAAAGCCAATTGAGAGAATGTGTTTTGTATTCTGGTTATTGGAAACGTAAAAACTAATTCTATGAACGAAAATAGATATGAACGTCAACTGATGCTTCCTGAGTTAGGAGCAGAAGGGCAGAAAAAGATTCGTTCTGCAAAGATTTTGTTGGTCGGGGTGGGAGGTTTAGGCTCTCCCATCTCAACTTATCTGACGGGTGCTGGCATCGGCACATTGGGTTTGGTGGACGATGATGTAGTGAGTGTGACCAACCTTCATCGTCAAGTGTTGTATTCGGAGAGCGAAGTCGGACTTTCAAAAGCTGAACAGGCGAAAAAACGACTCTCGGCACTCAATAGTGATGTGAAAATAGAAACTTATCCGTTTCGTTTGACGAAAGAGAATGCGGAAGAAATTATCTCCAAGTATGACCTAGTGGTCGATGGTTGCGATAATTTCGCCACGCGTTATCTAATTGATGACGTATGTCATCGATTAGATAAACCATACGTTTACGGCTCTATCCAAGGACTGAACGGACAGGTTTCCGTCTTCAATGTCGGAAAGAACGCTTGTCGTTACAGAAATCTCTATCCCGAAGAAGAGACTGTAGGATATGCGCCTTCAAAGGCGGTTTTAGGCGTTACTCCAGCCATTGTGGGTAGTGTAGAGGCTAATCAGGTTTTGCAGTTAGTGGCAGGTTTTGGTACGCCGTTGATTAATAAACTGTGGACGGTTGACCTTCGCACGATGGAGAGTTGGGTGTTGGATCTTGTTTAGATTTTAGAGCTTAGAACTTAGATTTTAGAGCTTAGAACTTAGAATTGAGATTTTGGAATGAGAGGAATGGGTGAGAAAAAGTTGGTAGTGATTACAAGTCCGAAGTTTATAGATCACGAGGCGGACTATCTAACGGCTTTGTTTCAAAATGGTTTACGTTATCTTCATCTAAGAAAACCCAACGCACCAGTAGCTGAAATTCAACGATTATTAGATACGATACCTGCTGAATATCACCGATTTATCGTCCTGCACGACCATTTTGAGTTGATGTCAAAATACAATCTTTTAGGAGTGCATTTGAACGGCAGAAATCCTGAATCGCCACGAGGTTGGATGGGTCATGTCTCTTGTTCTTGCCACTCTATAGAAGAGGTGAAACAAAAAAAATCAATCTGTAACTATCTCTTTCTCAGTCCGATATACGATAGTATCTCTAAAGAAGGTTATGGTGGCGCTTTTCTCAAGGAGGAATTGGAAACTGCGCAGACGCAAGGTGTTATTGACGACAAAGTCCTTGCCTTAGGTGGAGTAAACGCCAATCATCTCCCCGAAGTTTTTTCGCTTGGCTTCGGAGGAGCCGTCTTCTTAGGTGATGTCTGGAATCCATTTGAGAAAGAGGGAATCGTAGGGGGAGTGGAACATTTTAGAGAATTATTAAGTCTTTTTGCATAGAAATATCAGTCTTATCTGCCTTTGGAAGTCCATAATATTAATAACTTAAAAATCGGTTTATTTGCTCCTAATAATGATATTTCTTAAAAATTAATCTATCTTTGAAAAATAAGAATATAGAGTAGGGAGAAGCCGAATGTAGGGTTCGGTTTTTATACTAATTATAAAAGTAAATGGGAATTAGAGGATGGTAAGAACTCTCGTCTTTTAATTCTGTCTTTAATAGAGTTCTTTTAAAAATTTAATCGGAATATTTATGAAAAAAGGTTTGTTAACGGCAACGGCTGTAACTTTAATGATGGGCTTTGCCTCATTAGTGCATGCGGAAACGCTCTATGTGAATGCGGCAACGGGAAGCAATGGCAATGATGGAAGTAAGTCAGCTCCATTTAAGAACATCCAAAAGGCGATTAATGTGGCTTCAAGTGATGCTACTATCCTTGTGGCGGAAGGTAATTATACGGGTTTGCTTAATGTTGGTTATATCGTTGTAAAACAACCAGTTACAATTAAAGGTGGTTATAGTTCTGATTTCTCTCAACGTGATGTCTTGAAATATAAGACGACTATTCGTCCTAACTGCGAGGCAAACGGAAAGATGAAGGGGAAAGGAAACATTCAGATTAGTGGTATTCAGGCTCCTAATGGAAAGGTTGTTATTGATGGTTTGATTCTTGATCGTGGAAATAGTATCTCTTACAATAAAAAAGGAGAAGGGAAGCCAGAAGGAGTTGAGTCTCCTATGATGAACCCAATCGGAGTGGAAGGTATTGGAGGAGAGGCTCTTAACGAGCGTGCTTTCACACAAGAGTTGGCTATGATCTATATGGGAAATGCGAATGGATCGTATAGTAACACTAATGTAGAGATACGTAACTGTGCGTTCATCAATGCGCCAGACTATGGAATATTAGGAAACTTGAAAATGGGTTCTTTGTTGGTTGACAACTGTATCTTTGTTAACAATCGTTTGGCAAGTATTGAAGTGAGAGGGGCTGATGTCAACACAATGACACAGATTACGGTGAAAAACTGCACGATGCTCTTCAACTGGTCTACCAAGAAAGATATGTCGTCTATGGGGTACGGTTTCCGTTTCCAACCAGGAACAAGTTGCACGCTTCAGAACAACATCATCGGATTGTCTTGTTTCACGGGTTTGTGTCGTGGACATATCGACAGCAACAAGGCGCGCGAGGCAAAACGTAAGGATATAGTTGAAAACAACATTTTCTTCTTGAACAAGGTGGGAGACCTCTCTATTCCTGGTGGCGGAATGATGACCAACGTCGGAGTGGGTGATTTCGGTGATGTTGAGGTGTTGACCAAAGCAACAGGAAACAAGGCGCTTACCGATCCTTCTGCATTCAAAGGGAAGATAAATAATGCTTATTTGAATGGTTTCTTGAATGTAAGTTACAAGGAGACTGTCAATTATGACGAAAATTCTGCAGCTAACCAATTCCGTTCTGCAATGGGATTGAACAAACAGGGAACAATCAACTCAAGTGCTTCAATGTATGCTAATCGTTATCCATGGAAAGAAGCTTTGAAGCTCTTCGGTGCAATGGCTAATTATGGTGCACAAAACCCTAAATAATAGCGGTTTAGGTTATAAAATAAAAAAGAAGAGGCGGAAATCTACTCCGCCTCTTCTTTTTATGTGGGTCAGCTTTATGTTACCTGTAGCCTAATGGGTTATTTGGAAATTATGTTAAAGTGATAATGTAAGACCTTCTCAACACCTCTTCAAGACTTTTACCGTCTATTTTGATATTGTCCCAAATCTCATGCTCATCATTGAAATATGCCAACACATCTCCATTTTCATGGGTGTCTCCGTCACATTGCCAACCGATGAACTCTTCAAATCTATTGCGTGGAAGGATTTTAAATTCAATGGGATATCGTTCTCTATGTAGGCCATAGAAAGTGTCATTGTTGATGTAGTAAAAGGCTAAATTTAAGCCCATTGTAACTATTAGCATATCAAAAATCTCTTTTGAGTTGTATGAGCCAGCGGAGGCTTGTGCGTGTTCGTCCCAACCTAATTGGTCTTCGTAGATATGCTCTCCAAGACTGTAAAAATTAGGAATAGCTATTTTTCGAGGAAGAATGATTTTTTCCATTTCCTATGTGTGATTTTGTTTGTTAAATTCCCATATTCTCATAATTAAATCATGAAATTTGGGAGGAATGTTAAAAATGTTGCCGTTATCGTGTTGGACTCTCATAAAGACGTAATCGTTTTTTTTCGTCCAGTAATGAGCGTGACTGTTCTTGCTATTCTGAGGAGAGAATGGAATGTAGTTCCAATTTTCGTCAAACTCTATATTTACCTCGCAGTAGATGTCATGGTTATTGAAATCGTTGATACTGAAAACGCGTATAATGCCTTTTTTGTCCCTTTTTGCGATGAGATAAACAGCATTGGGAGAGTTGGCGTTGAGGATGTTGCACAATTGTTTTTCGTTTTTCTTGTAAAGCAGTACCTTATACCCACATATTGTGTACCCAGTTTCAATATGGGTTTTACGCTCGTCTGGAACGTAACCCATATTTTTGTTGTATGAACTATTCCCTCCCATGAGCTGCTGAGGTTTTGTTGTTATTGGCATAGTAGGTGCTGATGTCTTCTCGTTCTCCCCTTATTTTAGGACCATATCGAAGAATATGGATAGGGTGGAGCTTCTTTAACATTTTTTTGTACCCTTTTAACCAAAGTTCCCTACTCCTTGGGTTTCTTCCAACACCTGTGCTGTTGACTGCAATTATTGAATCCTGTGGCCATCCGACAAAGGATCTTTTGTAGTCCTTGTATGTCCATGAGACATTTGGAATTACGGTTATTCCAAATGTCTGCCACAACGCAGTTAAGAATTTGTTCCTAAAAATGTTGTGTAGTTGTACTATTGAAGGCAGTTCATTATGGACGGAGAAATCAGGCCCTATGACAGCTGAACATTCTCTAAACCTATTGAATAGAATAAATGGATTTTTCCAAATTTTCTCGAATTTTTGGTCGGTCTCATAAAAACAAATGTAAATTTTTTTTTGAGGTTTTGGTTTGTCTGTGACTTGAGAGAATATCATCAGGAATATCACATAGTGTTTTACCTACTATAGGCATCTCTGTTTTGCTATCTAATTGGATGAACCTATAAAGCAAAACATTTTCAATTCCGTAGTTCTTATCAATTTCTGTAACTGAACTGCTATAGTTTTCTGCAGATGGAGAAGAGGTCGTAATCCAATCTTGTCCATTGGATGTTATTGTTCCCTTGTAAAAAGGAATTTCGGGAATGTCAATAATGGTTTGTTCTGTTTGTCTAACTTTCAGGATTCTTATTGACATGTCAAGAAGTGTACTTTTTGAAGAATCCTCTTCTTCGTATTTTTTATTCAAAATAAAAAACATTTAATGGCTTTTTGGAAACTTTTTCCTCATTCGCCAAAGCTAAGTTACAAAATTCCTTTCCATTTTTTTCAAGAAGAACATAGGTTCGATTCTAACAATTTATTAACATACTCTGAATAAACCTAGCGTATCAGCTCCTCCAAAAACTCGCAAGCGTCCGCTACGCACATCGGGCATTCGCGCAAAACGACTTTTGTGTCCACACCTTTCAATGTTTTGCATTGCGTAGAACCATTGCGTTCCTTGAATCGTTCCATAATGTGTTTTGAACCTTGCATTGCGGTTCCCTTGTCCTTTGCGATCAGACTGTAGGTAATGCAGGCACCGACAATCGCACCACATGTGCCTTCCATATTGCCCAAACCTGCTCCTAAGCCTTGGCTGAGTTGCATGCTTGTGGCTTCGTCCATTCCTGTGAGGTCGCAATAAGTGCTTAACACGGCTTGCGCACAGTTACAATGTTTCTTTCGCTCAATGGCTTTTCCTATTCGTGTTTCCATTTGGATCTTCTTTAGTTTGTCTTACAAATTTACTGAACTTTATGAGGAAACGAATTGAGGTCGGATGTTATTGCGTAGATTCCTTTTGAAAAAATATCCGTTCGTTTTTGCTTTTCCATCCGTTATTTGATATTTTTGAATTTCGGATATAATTGCTAATGACGGTTAAGTCTGTATATAATAGAGGTTTGGCAGGGTGGCAGATGTTTTTGGCATTTCTGTTTTTCCCTTTCGTTATGTTTGCAGAGGATTTCTCTTCTGCTCTCATTCGTCAGGTCGATCCTTTGCGGAAAAACACGATTGCGCTTGTTTGCACGGACTCGCTTGAACTTTCGCCTAAGGAGTCTTTGGGCGAAGTTAATGTCGCGCACAATATCACGGGCGAACGTAGAATCGTTGAGAAAACAATTTTTAGGCGTGTGAATGGTGTTTGGAAAGAGAATCAGAAGCTCTCTAAGGCACGATTAGAGCCTTTAGAGATAAGTTTCTATGATTTCTTGGTGAGTTTTTGCTTGAGTCGTGAACTACAGATTGAACACACCATCTTTCCTTTGCCTATCACAAGCAAGTATAAAAGGGATGGTTCCTCGCAGAAGAATTTGGTGATGCCACGAGATTGGGAGGAGCTGAAAATCACACAGCAATGTGCCACATTCTATTCTATTCAACCTCAACGTCAAGGTAACAATCGTAAAGTCTATATTTACCATAAAGGACAACCGAAAGAATCCTATAATTTCATATATATCAATAAATTATGGTATCTTATTGAGATGGAGATTTATTTATGAATGTTCTATTTCGATGTCGGAGGGGGTAATGGATGACTATTTTAGCCATCCATTTTGTTTGTACCAGTCAATGGATTCTTTTAATCCTCGCTCCAATTTATAATCGGCTGTAAAGCCTAAATCTTGTTGAAGAGGTTCAATTTCGCATTTCCAGTTCTTTGCGGCGAGAATGTTGTATTTGTCAATGTTGAGGGTTGGGGTAACGCCAAACCATCCTCCGACAGTGTCGAATGTGTAGCAGACAACCTTGGCAATCCATTCTGGAAATTTCACGGTTACGGCTTTTACGCCCAACAGTTTTTTGCAGAGATTGGCGTAGTCGTCGGAGGTCCACACGTCGCCGTCTGCTACGAAATAGGCTTTTCCAATGGCTTTCTTCTCAATAGCAAGGAAGATTGTTTTCACCAAGTCCTTCACATAGATGAAGGTGATATATTGCGGTTTGAAACCAATGCCAGGATTGAGATGGTTGGAGAGGGTCTGTAGCATTACGAAATAATCTTTTTCCTTTGGTCCATACACGCCTGTTGGACGAAGTATTGTATATGGAAATTTTTGAATATCAAGTGATTGCAAGAATTTCTCGGATTTGAGTTTACTCTTTCCATAGTACGTATTGGGTTTCGGTGTGTCATTTAGCTTGATTTCTCTCAACGTTATTTTGTCGCCATCTCCGAAAGCAGAAAGACTGCTCATATAGATGAAATGTTGAGGCACCATATCGCTTTGTATCAGTGCATTAACGATACTTTGCGTATATTGAAAATTGACGATGTCGAAGTCTTCTTTCTTTTTACATTTAGTCAATCCCATAGTGTGAACGATGTGATCCCATTTCCCAATAGTCTCTTTTTGCTTTGTAAACAGTTGACACAGAGACTCTTGTGATGAATATGGAAGGTCGATGAAATGCAAATTAGGGTTGTTCTCAACGGTTTTCAGATTGGCTTTGCTACTGGTTTGTCTCATAGCGGCCCAAACTTCATAGCCACGATTGAGAGCTTCTTCGACTACGAAACTACCGATGAATCCGTTGGCTCCTGTGATTAAAATTTTCATAGGATAGAGCGTTTTAATATTGTTAATCAATTATTTGATTGCAAGATAGAATGTGCATGTCTGCATAGTGAATCGTCGGATTTCTATCTTTGAGAATCCGCAACGTGTGAGCAACGAACGCATCTCTTCGCCTTGAGGGAATGCGTGGATGGAGTTGGGCAGATAATCGTAAGCTTTTAAATCTTTTGACAGAATTTTTGCCATGATTGGAATGCAGAATCTTGTGTAGATCTTATAACCCAATTTGAAAAACCAACATTCAGGTTCTGTCATCTCCAAAATGGCGGCTACTCCTCCAGGACGAAGGACGCGACATATTTCGGAGAGACCTGCACTCAGACTTGAGAAATTTCGCACGCCAAAAGCCACTGTCACCGTGTCGAAACTTTCACTCTCTATGCTGAGATTGGTGGCATCTTCATATTTAAATTCAATGGTGGATGTGAGTTCCTTCTTTTCAATTAAATCGGCTACCTTCTTTCGTCCAACCTCCATCATGCCTTCGGAAATATCCACACCCAGAAGATAGTCTGGTTTTAGAATAGCTGCTGCAACAATAGCAAAGTCGCCTGTGCCTGTAGCCACGTCTAAGATCCTTCTATGTTTGAATTCTTCAATTCGTTCAATGGCTTTTCTACGCCAGGAGCGGTCTTGTCCTAACGACATAAGGTGGTTCATTGGGTCGTATGCTCCCGCTATTCGGTCAAACATTTTTGTGATTTGTTCTTTCTTATTTTCGCTTGAAACATAGGGGGTCACCTCTTCACACTTGTATTCTGTCATAACAAACTATTTTTGACAAAATTATGAATTAATAGCGCAAATAAGTTAAATTTGCGGTTACGATTGCGTCAATCGTATAATAAAATTTGCGATAGTCGTTATTGAAGAAGGAAGAATTAAAGAAAAATATATCTTAGAAACATGTGTGGAATTGTAGGATACATTGGTCATAGGCAAGCATTTCCGATTTTGATTGATGGATTAAAAAAGTTGGAATATCGTGGTTATGACAGTGCAGGGATTGCTTTAATCAACGGAGAAGGTACGCTCAATGTTTACAAGACAAAGGGTAAGGTCTCTGCGTTGGTTGATTTGGCATCCGACAAAGACTGTGATGGCATGGTCGGTATCGCTCACACGCGGTGGGCGACGCATGGAGAGCCTTCGTCATGCAATGCACATCCTCATCTCTCAATGGGAGGGGAATTGGCATTGGTTCACAATGGAATCATAGAAAATTATCAGATATTAAAGGATCAGTTGCTTGGAAAGGGCTATATTTTCACAAGCAATACCGACACTGAGGTTTTGGTCCAATTGGTGGATTATTACTATCAGAAGAATGGCAAAGACCTTGTATCGGCTGTGTGTAATGCCTTGAACGATGCGATAGGTGCATACGCCATTGCTGTTATAGAAAAAAAAGACCCTAAGCATGTCGTAGTGGCTCGACAGTCAAGTCCGCTTGTCGTAGGCGTTGGTGAGGGTTATTCAGAATATTATTTTGCAAGTGATGCTTCTCCATTTGTGGAGCATACCAATAAGGTGGTTTATCTCGCAGATGGTCAGATTGCAGACTTAAGGGAGAAAGAGCCTATTAAGATAATTGACCTCAACCACAGTTCTTGTGATGTTCGTGTGAAGAAGGTGGATATGGATATTTCCAAGCTAAGTAAAGGGGGGTATCCTCACTTTATGTTGAAGGAAATCTACGACCAACCTCAGTGCTTGCGAGACTGTATGAGTGGAAGATTGATTGTTGATAAGAAAAATCCGAAGAACAATCAGGTTGTCTTATCAGCTTTTCGCGACCATAAGGATCAGTTAATCAATGCCAAACATATTATTATCGTTGCTTGTGGAACAAGTTGGCATGCGGGATTGATAGGGAAACAGTTGATAGAGCGTCTTTGCCAAAAGCGTGTTTCTGTGGAGTATGCGAGTGAGTTCCGATATGGCGCTCCTGTCATTGATAGTGAAGATGTCGTTATTGCCATTAGTCAGAGTGGAGAAACGGCGGACACGTTGGCAGCGATAAAGTTGGCGAAGGAGAAAGGTGCGATGGTGTTTGGCATCGTGAATGCGGTGGGTTCTTCTATTGCACGTGAGACGGATACAGGAGTCTATATCCATGTCGGGCCGGAGATTGGTGTGGCCAGTACAAAGGCGTTCACAGGTCAGGTTCTGGTTTTGGAGATGTTTGCCTTGTTGTTGGGTCATGAGTTGGGTACGCTGTCAGATGAGGAGTATCATAGTTCGATAGCCGAGTTGGCAGATATTCCTGACAAAATGAAGCAGGTACTTGACAAACAATCTAAGAAGATTGAGCAGTTAGCTCATACGTTTACATACGCGACGAACTTCTTATATTTAGGACGAGGGTTTAACTATCCTGTGGCATTGGAAGGTGCATTGAAGTTAAAGGAGATAAGTTATATTCATGCCGAAGGATATCCCGCAGCCGAGATGAAGCATGGTCCGATTGCATTGGTAGATCAGGCGATGCCGATAGTGTTTATTGCTACGCACCATAAACTGTATGAGAAGATTATCAGCAATATGCAGGAGGTGAAGTCACGAAATGGACGTATTTTGGCAATCGTCTCGCAAGGTGATGAATTAGTACGAGAATTGGCGAGCGAAGTAATAGAGATCCCACAAACGGTCAATACGATGATGCCGATGTTGTCTGTAGTTCCTCTTCAGTTGTTGTCCTACTATGTTGCGGTAGATAAAGGACTGGATGTTGACATGCCACGAAATTTGGCAAAGAGTGTAACGGTAGAGTAAAAAAGAAGAAAAATGAAGGAAGATATAAAAAACATATTGAAACACGAGGCTGAGGCTGTATTGAATATTCCAGTAACGGATAATTATGAGGCAGCGGTAGATCTCATAGTAGAGCAGGTTCATCAAAAGAAAGGAAAGTTAGTAACGAGTGGAATGGGGAAGGCCGGGCAGATAGCTTTGAACATTTCCACCACGTTTAGTTCGACGGGTACTCCATCTGTATACCTCCACCCAAGCGAGGCGCAACATGGCGATTTGGGAATGTTGCAGCCTAATGATGTGATGTTGCTTATCTCAAACTCTGGAAAGACGAATGAGATTGTGAAACTCATCTCTTTAACGCGTGGACTCTATCCTCAGATGAAGTTCATTGTTATAAGTGGAAATGCAGAAAGTCAGCTGGCGAAAGAGTCAGACGTCTTTCTGTACACAGGGAATCCCCGAGAGGTGTGTACGTTAGGTCTTACTCCAACAACCTCGACGACCGTTATGACGGTTATTGGTGATATCTTGGTGGTTGGAACGATGAAACGCATTGGATTTACAAATGAGGAATATGCGAAACGTCACCATGGTGGCTATTTAGGAGAGAAATCCAGAGAGCAGAGCGGAAACAAATAAAGAAAGTGAAAAAAATAGTGCAAAAAGTTTGTTTGTTTGGAAAAATACGCTAACTTTGCACCGCGATTGAAAAACAAAGGGTGTTAACGAAAGTTTCGCTACTGAGTTGATTAGAAAGTAAGTAGGCGGCCTCTTCGTCTATCGGTTAGGACAAGAGATTTTCATTCTCTAAAGAGGGGTTCGATTCCCCTAGAGGCTACAAGTTAAAAGTTTAAGAAAAAAGTACAAAAGAGATGGCAAATCATAAATCATCAATAAAGAGAATCAGACAAACTGAGAAGAGAAGATTAGAGAATAGATATTACGCTGTTAATGCTCGTCGTGCTGTTCGTGATTTACGTGCAACAACGGTAAAGGCGGATGCAGAGGCAGCTTTGCCAAAGGTCTCTTCTATGTTAGATAGATTAGTGAAGAAACATGTTATTCACAAGAATAAGGCTTCTAACTTGAAATCAAAGTTGGCTCGTTATATAAATAAGTTGGCTTAATAAGTTTTCTGGAAAATAGTATAAGGCTCCACGGATGTGGGGCTTTTTTTATGTCTAATTGGAAAATGTTATGAAAAATTTTTGGATAAGTTTAGGTTTTGTTTTATTGGCTGTTGTTGCGATTGTTATAGGGAGATTTTTATGGTTTTCTCCTGTTCTTGTGTTTGAAGGTGTGGTAGTTGCCATAGCCGCCGTTGTTGTAAGTATCATGTGCTTTTTGCGTAGAAATGGTGATAGTGAAGAACCTTTTGGATGCTTGTGTGGTGGCAGTGTTTTTTTTGTTTTGGTGTTAAGTGTGTTTAGTTGGATAAGTTCGGACTGTTATGTTTCTCAATGTTTCGGGGAAAGGCATATTTTTCAAGATTGCCCAAGTATAGAAGGAGCGGAAACAAAGACAGTTTCTTTTTGGGGCGGAATATTTATGGGTTGTTTTAGTGAGTGTGAGATTTGTGAAGATAGGAAAGATGCAGAGATGACGGCAAGAAGGATTCAAAGCAAATTGGAAGATATTCAGTATCAGATTGAAGTGTTGCAGGAGGTGAAGGCGAAGTTGGAGAATGGTGAAGACGTTAATATTGATTATTACGAGTTCGTTGGAGACCATGAATATGACATAGAGCCTGCAGGACGATTGTCTGCTGATTGAAGAGAGTAAGAGGCTACGCTTTGAATGTGTCAGAATTCTTTCCTTTTTTCTCTGACGAGCGGAGGAAGATGCTGGCAAGTATTGCGCCAGAAACATTGTGCCAGACGCTAAAAACAGCACCAGGAATGGTGGCTAATGGGTATTGAGCGAAATGGACTGTGGCTAAAGAGGTGGCTAAGCCTGAGTTTTGCATGCCGACTTCAATGCTGACTGTGCGACATTTGACCGTATCCATTTTAAGGAGTTTGCCTGCGTAATAGCCTAAAAGGTAACCAAAAATATTGTGGAGGATGACAACACAGATGATGAGCAGTCCGCAACTCATCAGTTTTGACGCATTAGCACTTACCACTGCGCCTACGATGGCAACGATAGACAAAGTAGAAATGAGTGGTAGTATGTCGACGATACGCTCTGCGAATTTTGAAAAGAAATGATTAATCACGAAGCCTAAAAAGATAGGTAGAATAACGACTTGGATGATTGAAAAGAACATTGAGAAAATGTTAACGTCAACAGTATGTCCAGCATAGAGATAGGTCAACAGAGGTGTCATGATGGGGGCGAGAATGGTGGAAACAGCGGTTATTCCGACAGATAGTGCTACGTCTCCTTTAGATAGATAGGTAATTACATTTGAGGAGGTCCCGCCGGGACATGTCCCTACAAGAATTACACCTACAGCCAATTCAGGTGAAAGGTGAAAAATCTTCGTGAGGATAAACGCCACTAAGGGCATAATGGTGAATTGTGCGATAGTGCCGATTATTACATCTTTTGGGTGGCTGAAAACTATCTGAAAATCCTTAGGTTTGAGCGTCAGTCCCATGCCAAACATCACGATACCCAAAAGAGTGTTAACATAGCTTGTTTTGAGAAAACTAACTGCGCTGGGCAGAAAAAGAGCCAATAGAGCCATCGAAATAACGATGATGGCCATGTATTTGCTAAAGAACTTAGAAATAGACTTGAGAAAATTCATGTTGTATATTTGCTTGATGTAATTCTAAAAATGGAGTTGCGTCTAAGAGGTTATTCTATTTGTCGTAGAAAAATCTTATGTTGCAAAGTTATGAAAATAACACAATCACATGAACGAAATACTCATGTGATTGTGTGTAAAATCCTTAAACGTAACTATTGCAGCAACCTGTATTTAACTCCTAATTTGCCGACGATGCCTGGTTGCTCAACATTGCCAAAGTCGTAGTATTGGGTGTTTAGAACATTGTTCAACTCACCAAAGACGCTAAACTTCTTGATGGTGTAGGATATTTTGAAATCCATCACGCCGTAGGGATCGTATTCTTTCACTACATTCGTGCTTTTGTGGTCTTCATAGACTATGTAGCCCCCGTTGCGAACTTGAAAACGATAACTCAGTTGTGCCTCTAGGTTCTTGATGATTTCAACTGTGAAACGGGTAGTGAACTTGTGTTTCAGATATTCCAGCGCATAGTAGGATTTAAAGACGGGTGTATTGTCTTTTCTGTCTTGGTGTATAAAATGATAACCTAATGAGAGTCGCATTGGAATGCAGTTGAACAACTCGTTGAAAATCAGTGTTCCGTCAATTTCTACCCCCATATTGTTAAGGTCGTAATTGGCGGATTTGTAGACTTTGTCGGTGTCGTGCTGCATCACCCAGTCGATCATCTTTTCTCCGTGGGTGAAGAAAGTAGTTACGTTGGTGAGCAACCAATCTTGCTTGTATTGCGCACTGAGACTGACGGTGCTGGTCAATTCAGATTTCAGGTTGGTGTTCCCCTCATTCGTTGGGCTTTTATAGAACAACTCTGTGAAAGTAGGTACTCGAAGGGCATTGTTCCATGAAGCAAAGAGCATCCAATTTTTGTTAATCTCAATTTTTGTGTTTAAAAAAGGTAAAAATCTTACTTTGTCTTCATCATCGAAGTTTTTTACTCCACTTACACCAAAGTTAAGATTCCATTTTCTGAAGAGTAGATTATGTTGCAGTGTGGCTGTGAGTATATGTCTGTCTTTGTGGCGTTTATAGTATTTCCCATCGTGTCCGAGTATCTTGACAGAGTCGTTCTCCATCGGTACTCCTAAGTTTGACGAGTAGATATTTTCGTATTTATAGTCGACTTTGAAACTGGTTTTTCCTCCGAACCAACGATGGCTAATTTCTGGTTTGAAGTTAAATACGTCGGTTCGGTGAAAATTTTCACCGAAGGAAGTGTCGCGTACTAATTGGAAATGATCGTAACTGCGAATCCAACTGAAGAGACCGTTGAACCTGACGGGCGTCTTTGTTTCCAAGCGAGCCGATGTGAGAATGCGGTTTGTTCCTTCCCATTGGTCGGGGTAGGAGGCGGAGTAGAAAGTGTTGGCTCCAAAAGATTGACGGCTGTAGCCTCCTTGCCAATCGCAGAGGATTTTGTTGGTTTCGGTGCGACCCAAGTAGTAGAAGCGTACTTGTTTGAAGTCGCCATTGTCAACCGCTCCATCACTGCGAGAGGCGGAGGCATTGACTTTGTGTGCGGTGTGTTTTGTGTTCATATTCATCAGCACATTTCCCTCCAATAGGCCGTAGAAACCCGCAATAGCTTGTACGTCTAATCGGTTGATGGAATCAGTTTCAACAGAAATGTTGAGGGTGCCGGATGCCCCAGTACCTCCTTCTGTCAATTCAATTTTAGAGATAGCTTCAGATGAAACAGGAAAATCGGCAGATAAATGTCCAGTTTGAGGAGAGGAGATGTTCACTCCGTTGAGTAGTAAGGTTGTTTGGTCGGCAGATGCGCCACGGATAGAGATGTCTGTTTGTATGCCGAAGCCGCCACGTTGTCTGACGTCTATGTTCGGCAACTGTTTAAGTAGGTCGTTGACGGTGCGCTCGGGGGCAGACTGAATGTCTTTGGATGAGATGACGGCGATGTGTTGCCCTTCTTCGTTGAGCGTGGTGGTGGAACTGTCCGCCAGTACTTCAACATCTTCAAGCGTGTAGTTTTGCAACATTTCGCCTTGTTTTTCACCGTGTTGGGTTTTTGCCTTGGCATCGACACTTGCGATGATAGCAAGGCTTAGAACGCCTACATTGATCACTTTGTGCAACGAGTTGAAAGTCGCGTATGCAGCGCGAGAGAAGCGCGTCCACCGAATGGCCTTACAACCGTTTAGAAATTTTTTAGATTTCATAAAAAATTGAATTTAGTTAAAAAAAAAAGAACTTCAACCAAACCGTGTTGTGATTGGCGGAGAGGTTGAAGTTATGCGTTTATTCTTATAGGATAAAAGTCCTATAGGACAAGTATCAGCAATTGAGCAGTCAATATTCGCAAAAACATTGTCAATGGGTAGACAGTTGCATAGGCTGCAGATTGGGCTTGTACGGGTGCGATGGAGTTTGCATATTCCAATGCAGGTGGATTTGTCGTAACACCAGCGAGGAATCCACAAATCTTCAAGTAGTTGAACTTCATCAATCGGGCAATGATAGAGATTAACATTGCAGGAATGAATGTGATGGCAATACCATAGAGCATCCAGTTGTATCCACCATTTTCGAAAGTAGAAACGAAATTGGTTCCAGATGAAAGTCCGACAGCTCCCAAAAAGAGTATGATACCCAACTCTCGCATTAAAGCGTTAGCACTAGGAGTCATATAGAAATCGATATTGAACAAACGCCCTTTGTGTCCTAAGAACAAGGCTACGATGAGCGGACCTCCCGCCAATCCTAACTTTGCAGAGGCAGGCAATCCTGGTATCGCGAATGGTATTGAACCGACGATGACTCCTAAAAAGATACCTATAAAGATAGAAACCATGTTAGGGTGAGCTAATTGCTGAAGTGAGTTTCCTATTTCTTTTTGGATTTCAGGTAAGAGATTACGCTTACCAACGACGCGAACAGTATCTCCTAATTCAATAGTGGTAGTTGGGGTAGGAAGAATTTCCATGCCTGCACGGTAGATTCGGGTGATGTTGGCTTCGTAACGACGATGAATGCCGATGTTTTCAACTGTTCTTCCTGCTAATTGACGGTTGGTTACTAACACCTCGAACATGGCAAGGGTGCCATCAACTTCACGCATTAAACTTGGTTCCAAAGGACCGATTGTTTTTTCGAATTTTTTAATACTGCTTCGTGTACTAACTCCGTATATGACGTCGTCCTTCTCCAATAATTCATGCTCAGGGGCAATGACATAGACTCCATTGCGAAGAAGACGTGAGATGACAAGATCGTTTTCAAATAAGGCTTTCAAATCAGCGATTGAGCTTCCGATGAGGTTGTCGTTGGTTACACGAATCTGAACGCTCTCCAACTTACCTTCTTTGTTGCTTTGCAGAGCCTGAGTGTATTGTTGCTCTTCGTCTTTCACTTTCATTCGGAATATCGCCCGGATAATCAACATTGTGCTGATGATGCCGATCACACCGAATGGATAGCCCATTGCGTATGCCATACCAGATTGCTCAATTCCTGCCACGTTGTCTCCCAAGGCTTGTTGCGCAGCACCCAAACCTGGAGTGTTGGTAACGGCTCCAGAGAGAAGACCAGCGATAATTGATTTGTCTAAGCCAGTGATGAAATAGATGGCGGCGGCGATGCTCACACCTAAGAAAATGTAGCAGACAGCCAGAATGTTTAACTTCATTCCGTCGTTTTTGAAAGAACCCAAAAATCGAGGACCTACGTTGATACCAATCGCATATACGAATAGTATCAAACCGAATTCTTTCACAAAGTGCAAAATTCCTGGGTCAAGTGGGGATGTGCCAAAATAGCCTTTGAGGTGGGATAGAAACAATCCCATAAATAGAACGCCTGCAATTCCAAGTCGGATGCCTTTTACTGCGATTTTTCCAATAAGCAAACCGACAAAAGCGGTGATACATAGATACACCAGTATGGAGGCCAACTGAGTACCCGCAAATAAATTACAAATGAAGTCCATAGAACTTTCTGTTAATATGTCAATCTTTTACAATTTTATTTTTATGGTGCGAAATTACACTTTTTATATGTTCTGACAACAAAATTAAATGGCTTTTTGTGTTGTGAAACATAGTCGTTTTTGCCTTATACGGCCACCATCACATCGTAGCCTTTTTGTCGGAGTGGTTCAACGATTCGTTCCATCTCTGCGGTGCTCACTTTCTCAAGTGTTTGGATGGGGGTATCGCGGTCTATCGTGTAAACCATAATTTGTTTAGGGTGTGTTTTTTCGACAATCTTATACCATGCCTCTATCTCGTTTGGTAGGGTGTTGTCAATGGCTTCCCCATCAATGGTCCCGCGAAGAAAAATTGTTTGCATGATGAAATCACCGTCAAATTGCAGCAACTGCTCTGTCAGGGACTCTAAACTGAAGTGGGTTGGAATGGGTTGGTCTATTCTGTTGATGGTTTCGTTCAATCCCCCGTCAACTTTGAGTATTCTATTGTCTATTTTTTTCAGCGCTTCTACAACATTAGGAAGATGTAGTTGAGTGGCGTTTGATAGTACGCTGACTTTGCATTGTGGGTAATATTGGTCTCTCAGACAGACTACTTCTTTGATGATGTTTGAAAAATCGGGATGCATCGTTGGTTCTCCATTGCCAGAAAAAGTGATACTGTCTAAGGGAGAATTTGAGGTTTTCAGTTCGATGAGTTTCTTTTCAAGAAGGTTGACTACCTCTTTTGTTTCTTCAAATCTGCCGACTGCGCCACGAGGGGTGTCTCCACATTCGCAGTATATGCATTCGAATGTACAGAATTTAGTGGTGAGGGGTAATAGGTTGATGCCCAGAGAGGTACCCAAACGGCGACTGTGAATGGGACCGATTAAAATACTGTCGTATAGATGTGCGGACATAGTAAATATTACTTTTATCTGTTAGACAAATCATCGTATAATTTTTGTAGATATGCTTTGCCATAATCTACCAGTTCCTCCTTTGTAGCTCGAATGGTGTGATTTCCACCGCAATCGTAAAGTGCTGTATCTTGCTGCGTTATCAGTCCGAAGCCGTTGTTATATGAGAAATATGCGTAGTTAGGATAGCTGTCGTTTAAGATGTCATGGCTGAAGACGAATGGTTTGATGTCTAACCCCAACTGATTTAGAAGCGTGGCGGCAAGGTCTATCTGACCACAGGTTTTTGAATAGGTCTTCATTTGTGTCGTGTCTACTGCGCCTCCGAGCCAAATCAACGGAATGCGGTAACGGTAAGGTTCTGCGTTTGTTATATTCTCTGGGTAACGATAAGCGTGGTCGGGAAGAAGTATGATGACAGAGTTCTTCCAAATTTCTAACTTCTTATAATGTTCGATAAAATCGCCGATGCAACTGTCCGCATAGTACACGGAGTTGAGATAAGGATGTTCGTGGGTATGTGAAGGAACATCAAATGGTTCGTGGCTATTAAGCGTCAGAATGGTTTTGAAAAATGGCTGATTTCCTGGAGAAATGTCTTTTTGAAGGTCTTCTTTCACGCGTTGAAATAACACATGGTCGTATGCGCCCCATTTTGCCGACATGTCTGTTCCACTGAAATCATGCTCGTTGACGATGGTTTGATAACCCGCTGTAACGAGGAAAGAATGGAGATTGGTGAAATTGTCATCTCCGCCGTAGTAGAAGGCTGTTTGATAGCCCGCATTGCGAAATTCTTGAGTTATGATTGGTGTGTTTTGTGTTTTGTTCGGGTATTTCATCAATGAGGTGGTGGGCTGAGCAGGGTAGCCACTGAGAATGGCCACTAATCCTCTATCTGTGCGGAAGCTACTTGCGAAGAAATTGGTGAAGACTATCCCTTCCTTCGTGTATTTGCTCAAATTGGGTGTGACTCCAGGCACGCCACCTAATGTCTCAATGACGTTTGACCCGATGCCTTCCATTACAATAAGAACTACATTGGGTCGTTCTGTATTGATAATTTGGTGATGTGCGTCTTCTCCTTCTTTGTGATTCAGCAAATTGACAAGTCTATTCGCTTTTTCATCATCCATAAAGCGATATTGTGATTTGAAATCGGATTCGTGTGTGAGAGAATTGATAAAATTCCATGTGGGGTTGATCGCTGCGTGGTTGACAAATGTTGACTGGCTGAAGTAGGCGTGTCCGACGTTCATTGTGGAAACACTGATACCTCCTCGAATGGCGATAAAGAGCAATCCTGCCAAAATCAATAATGGTACTGAGCAGATAAAGTTCTGACCGTCAGATAGCTTTATTCTATTGAATAAGAATTGATAGAACCGATAGCAAACGTAGAAATAGAGAATGACGAGAGCTAACGCAGCTATACATTCTCCGAATGTGGCACTTGCCATAGCGTCTTTTGGGGTTTTCAAATAGAAAAGTGGGGTTGAGTCAATCCGAAATCCCCAATATTGGTAGAGAAATAGGTCTGCGATGAATAGAATGGACAACAGGGCAAGGAAAATGTAGGTGTAAATGTTGATTGTGTGTCTTATCCACTGAATTCTTGGCAGAAAGCAGGCAACAAGAAGAAAGAGCAGGGGAATGGCAGTGAAATAGCCTGCTGTGGAGAGATCCATCGTAAAGCCATGGGGAATCGTAGCTAATAGTTCAAAAAATGGCTCTTTGCTGGATTCTGATTGTTGAAAGATCCAAAAGATTGGTTTTTGCACGATGAAGATGAGTAACCAAAAGGCAAAGTATGCCACAATGAATATCACTTTTTCTATCAGTGCTGTAGGCTTTATCATATCGTGTCTTTTATTGGTTGAAACGACGTTCTTGAAGTATCAGAATAGCCTCGTCGCGTATAGAGTATGGCAATGCTATTCCCCTGATTTGCAAACTTTTTAGCCAACCATTTACGTCATATTCTTTGAGGGTTGAAAATACTTCTTCAAATTCGCTGATTTCTTCGTCAGTGTAAGAAGTAGGCTCTCTATGTTTGAAACGGTCTAACTCTTCGTCGTCATAGTATTCTGCTTTTATCTGTGTGTTGATTAGTGTATCTCGCTCACATACAGCATGTTGCCCACAACATTCACCTCTATCAATAGCATTTTTGCGAGCAACCTCTGCTTCCTCTTTTGTGGCATACGTTTTTTGCTTACGTTCGGGCTGAGTTTTTGTCTCTATTATAGGATTCTTGGGTTGAGCCGCCTTTTTCTTGCGTGCGTTGACGTAGATGAGGTAGGCAATGAGAATGGAGAGAAATATGACAAGAAGAATAATCGTACGCATATATTTTTGCTTTGAATGTTTCTTCCAAAGTTAAACAAAAGGAAGACAATCTACCAACTTCATACTGTTGGATCCTTTGATGAGGATAAGTTTACCTGTTAAAGGAGAATGTTCCAAATATTGATTGAGCAACGCTACGTTGTCGAATTTCTTCGCTTTTGTGCAGTTGGTTTTGGCAAAGTTTTCCCCGACAAGAAAAACGTCGTCAATGTCTGATGCATTTAATGTGTTTGCAATTTTTTGGTGTTCTGTTTCGCTTTCTGTTCCTAATTCTTTCATGTCTCCCAAGATGACGGCCTTTTTTTCGTGGCGAATTTGAAGAAAATTATCAAGAGAAGCTTTCATACTTGTTGGATTGGCATTGTAGGCATCTATGATGAGCTCGTTTCTTTCTGATCTTTTGAATTGAGATCGGTTGTTGGTTGGAGTGTAGGACTCAATTGCTGATACGATGGAATTCTCGTCAACGCCAAAATTCAAACCTATTGTGATGGCAGCGAGTACATTCTCAAAATTGTATCGCCCAATGAGTTGGGTGTGGATTTCGTGGTTTCTCCAACGGATGACTAAATATGGGTCGGAAGAAACAATTTCGGCTGAGTTTGGTGTGCCTTGTCCGTATGAGATTGTGGGGAGAGCGCGGTCGGCTGCCTCGCGAGACAGAATTTCGTTGGCTTGGTTGACAAAGGCTTCCCCTTTGTGGGCTTTTAGAAAATCGTATAGTTCGCATTTTGTGCGGATAACGCCTTCAAAAGATCCAAATCCAGCGATGTGCGCTTTACCTACGTTTGTAATGATGCCGAAATCTGGTTCTGCGATGTCAACGAGCGTCTTGATTTCGCCTGGGTGGTTAGCACCCATTTCAATGATGGCTATTTGATGCTCTTTTTTTAGCTGAAGAAGCGTCATTGGTACACCGATATGGTTGTTTAGGTTGCCTTGTGTGTAGAGAAGATTGAATTTTTGCTTTAAGACGGTAGCCGTGAGTTCCTTCGTTGTCGTTTTCCCATTCGTTCCTGTAACCGCGATAACGGGTGTCTGGAGGGTCTTTCTATGTTTGCGAGCTAATTGTTGTAGCGTTTTCAGAGTATCCTCTACATAGAATATATTTTTGTTGTCTGCTATTCCTTTCTCGTCGACGATGGCGTAGACACATCCTTTTTTTATAGTTTCTTTGGCGAAGAGGTTGCCATTGAATTTCTCTCCTTTTAGTGCGAAGAATATAGAATTGGGAGGGCAATTACGACTGTCGGTAGTTATTGTTGAATGTTTGGAAAAAAGGTCGTAAAGACGATCTAACTCAATGATGCTATCCATTTCTGATTCTGATTAACTGTTGCGAAATTAAAAACATTTTGTGAGAATAAAAAAAAGAAGAAGCCCCTTGTTGAAGGGGCTTCTTCTTTTTCTATAGGTATCACATTATCTTACATCTCCATCTTCAGCACCTACCTTACTCATAGCGCAACGGAATCCAATATCACTTCTAGACTCTGTTTGCTCTAAGTAACGTCTTTGTCCTGGATTCAACCAGTAAGAGCGGTCTTTCCAACCTCCACCTTTGTAGACACGTGTTGTGTTAGAAATCTTAGATGTCAACATACCCTCTGCGTCGCTATCTGGATCGTACAATTTTTTTGTTGCAATGTCTGGGTCTGCAATCACTTTCCATTGTGAACGGTCTAAGGCTGACTGAGGATCACCATCACGATAGTTACGAACATCTAATTTAGCATATTTCTCCAATTCAGTATCTTTTGATACAGGGTAGTCAAATACTACCCGACCAAGGCTGTCAATCTTAGGAACGCGAACATTCTGACCATCAACGGTACTTTCTTCCATCACAGGGTTCTTGTATTCGTTTCCACGGAATGGATTGTATTCCTGAACATCATCGCTTGACAATACACGATAAACATCCAAAACCCACTCGTTAACGTTACCAGCCATACAATACAGACCGAATTCATTTGGCCAGAAAGCGTCTACTGGGGCGGTAATTGTTGAGTGGTCGTTCAATTTACCACCCATACCCATCATATCACCACGTCCACGAACGAAGTTAGCGTACATTTCACCCTTAACCTTCTTAGATGGATTACGCATTTGGTGTCCATACCAAGGATAGATCTTTTTCTCCTCGTAGTTTTCTTCACCCTCGATAGACTTCGTTCCGTATGCTGCATATTCCCACTCGGCTTCCGTTGGGAGACGGAATTTCGGCATCAAAATACCATCTGACATGTTTACACGTCTTGCGTTTCCATATACATCAGTTACAGGCTTCTTACCTTCTGTCGGCTTGTAGTCTGATTTCCAAAGGTACTTATTCGTGTTGAAAACTTGGTTTTGTGCAATGTCGTTTGCATCAGTATTTCCTTTTAATGCTTGGAAATCTGTATATTGAATAACTCCTGCATTGGCCATTCTCATTTCGTTTACACGGTCAGTACGCCATTCTGCGAAGTTAACACATTGTTCCCAAGAAACACCTACAACTGGATACCAGTTATATGCAACATGCGTGAAATAAAAATCCAAATAAGGCTCGTTATAGGCTAATTCCTCACGCCAAACCAATGTGTCTGGGTAAGCTGCTGCAACAATCTCAGGAGTATTGTGGAATACATTTCCCATCCAGTGTAAGTATTCACGCCAGTTTACGTTGCTTACCTCGTATTGGTCCATATAGAATGATGCGACCGTTACTCTTCTTGGAATATTGTTCCAGTCGCCGATGACATCCTCAATAACACGACCTTGTGTGAAAGTACCTCCCTCTACGAAAACCATTCCTGGAGGGGTCTCTTGTTCGTAATCGTTAGTTACTTGGAAACCGCCGTTTTCTTTGTCATTATATTTCCAACCGGTGATGTTTGATGACGTCGAATCT
The DNA here is from genome assembly GCA_963626555.1 of Clostridiales bacterium. Taxonomy (GTDB): domain Bacteria; phylum Bacteroidota; class Bacteroidia; order Bacteroidales; family Paludibacteraceae; genus UBA1181. The sequence continues at coordinate 2,874 of CAVFXQ010000006.1, read as the reverse complement.
TTCAGTTTCTTCTCCCCACAAGAGGACAAGGCGATTCCAGCAATCATCAACGCCAACGCTGTTTTTAATAAACCTATGTGTCTCATAGCACTTTAGTATAAGATAATGTTTTATTTTTCTGTCTTTTACAACTTTGTTTCACACTCTCTATGCACATTGAACGTCCTTTCATCTCAACTCTTCATCAACTGCTTTCGACTCTGTTTCGACGATTGTATCGCTTATCGCATCAATTCAGTACGTTCAAGTAGTGGGCAAAGATATATATTTTCTATCTTTGCAAAAAGATTTACTTCTTAATTTTTTCACTTTTTTTAATATTTCATTTTTCAAAAGTGTCAGAAATCTTTTGCCTAATGGATAAAATTGTAAGTAATTCTAACGGATATGGGTGTAAGAGTCCGATCGTGATGGGAATTGTGAACGTAACGCCCGACTCTTTTTTCTCGGATTCTCGTTGTGATTCAGAGAGTGATATTATAAGAAATGTTGAGGCACACATTAAGGGTGGTGCGTCCATCATTGACATTGGAGCCTGTTCAACGCGACCAGGTTCAATGGCGGTATCGGAATGTGAGGAGTTTGATCGATTGTTGCCAGCGTTGGAGGCGGTTCGAAAGAAGTATCCTAATATACTCCTTTCAGTCGACACGTTTCGTGGTGAGGTTGCAAAAATAGCTGTGCAGGAATATGGTGTAGACATTATTAATGATGTGTATGCTTTTGATCGCGATGAGAAAATGTTGGATGTTGTGGCGCAGTTGAATGTTCCTTATGTACTAATGCATTATGGAGTGGTTAATGGGGATGTTGTTGCATGTGTAAAGTCATTTTTTGAAGAAAAATTACGAATTTTGCGAGACAAGGGAGTGAAAAATATCATTTTAGATCCTGGCTATGGCTTTGGAAAGACGATGGAGCAAAATTTTGAACTTTTGTCACGGCAAGGTGAGTTGCAAAGCCTACATTTGCCAGTGTTGGCGGGTCTTTCGCGCAAGCGGATGGTGTGGCAGACGTTAGAGTCCACGCCCGAAGATGCTTTGAATGGTACTACTGTTCTAAATGTGATAGCATTGCAGCAGGGAGCGTCCATTCTGAGAGTCCACGATAGTCGTGAAGCTTATGAAGCTATTCGTCTCCTAAGTCTGTGTCGTCATAGGCAGATGTAATGAATGTCCTCGAAATAATGAAGAAATAGTGTGAGGTATGCGGTTTGAAGTACGATTTACGGATATTGTAGATATTGTATTGGTGGCAATCCTGCTTTATAAGGCACACAGGATGTTGCGGAATTCGTCAGCCAATAGAGTATTTTTTGGAATTCTGATTTTTGTGGTGGCATGGTTGGTGGTTAACTTTGTCTTGGAGATGCAGTTGTTGGGTAGTTTGATGAATCAGATTGTTAATGTTGGTGTGATTGCCTTGATTGTGTTGTTTCAAGATGAGATACGTCGTTTTTTGTCAATGTTGGGATCTCGCGAAAATTTTATTTTGAGGACGATAGGGCATTTTTTTCATAACAAAACGCCAAAGATGGAAGAGAGTATTGCCATGCAGATAGTGATTGCATGTAAGAATATGTCTAAAGGCAAAGTGGGTGCGTTGATTGTTTTGAAGCACGGCGATGATTTGAAGAGTATTGAGGTTACGGGGGAAAAGATAGATGCTGTAATTAGTTCGCGGTTGATAGAAAATATATTCTTTAAAAATTCACCTTTACATGATGGTGCGATGATTATTGATAGCGGAAAGATTGCGAGTGCAGGTTGTATTTTACCTGTATCGCATAGTGTGTCGATACCGAAAGAATGTGGATTACGGCATAGGGCAGCGTTGGGGATCTCGGAGAAAACAGATGCCTTGGTAGTGATTGTATCGGAGGAAACAGGAAATATTTCTGTGGCTAGGAAAGGCAATTTGATGGTAAACATAACGCCGAAGGAGTTAGAATTGACGCTTTCGGGTAACACTATAAGTAGAGAATAAGGGAAAATATGGGAGAAACAGTAGGTCGGAAGGAAGCGGTGATTCAAGTTGAAGGCTTGTCAAAATCTTTTGGTACGTTACGTGTACTAAGGAATGTGTCGTTGACGGTGTCGAGAGGTGAGTTCGTTTCTATTGTCGGACAAAGTGGGGCGGGGAAGACGACCTTATTACAGATTATCGGTACGTTGGATAACCCTGATGCGGGAAAGGTGTATTTGCATGGTTCTTCTGTGTTTGATATGAAGGAGGTGCAGATGGCAGCTTTCCGAAATCGTCATATCGGTTTTGTCTTTCAGTTTCATCAGTTGTTGCCCGAGTTCACTGCATTGGAAAATGTGATGATGCCGGCATTGATTGCCAAGAAGACGAAGATGGAGGCAGAGTCGTCAGCAAGGGAGCTGATCAATTTTTTGGGACTTAGTGATCGAATGGAGCACAAGCCCAATGAACTGTCGGGAGGTGAGAGACAGAGGATAGCAGTGGCGCGGGCGTTGGTAAATAAGCCGGATGTCTTGTTGGCTGATGAGCCGTCCGGAAGTTTAGATACGAAGAATAAAGCCGAGTTGCACAGATTGTTTACGAAATTGAGAGATGAACTAAATCAGACATTGGTGGTGGTGACGCATGATATGGATATGGCGAATGTTTCGGATAGAGTTTTAAAAATGGCGGATGGTCAGATTGTGGAGGAGTAAAATAGGTAATTTTGAAAAAAGGTTGTAGTGGAGTTGAAAAAAATCTTCTTTTTTGAGTTTTTTTTCGCCAAAACATTTGGTTTGTAACGAAACCCGCCCTATCTTTGCACTCGCTTTCTGAAAGGGAAGCGGTCAAGACGGAGAGCCGAGGAGACCGACAGCAAGAAGAGATTTTTGAAGGAAATTGATTGAT
>CAVFXQ010000005.1:1292-77680 GCA_963626555.1 Clostridiales bacterium | reverse complement strand
GACGGGGACGCGGCAACTCAAGGGCTTTGAGTGTCGGTTCCATCTGATACGCTGCAATGTCGTATGCGCCTCCCTGTGCCACAGTGATCTTCTGTGAGCAGAAGGCGTTGTTGCGAATAGCCGTCTCGATGAGCAGACGCGTCTTGCGCCAGCGAGGGTCGGTGTCGGCCACAAGGACGGTATTGGCAGGACTCACGATGTCAATATTTTTGTCAATGCTCGTATCAAATATGAAACGATGATTTTTCACAAGCTCGCTAATGCCCACAACACTAAGCAGGTAGTTGCCGTTCACGTCGGGCTCAATGCCTGTGATGAGAAATTCCTCGCCACGAACTGATATTCTTTGCCCTGAAGAATAATTTGCCATATTTGTATTTTATCTTCGTTTACTTTTGTCTGACCATAAAAATACCAATTATCTGTGATAATCACGAAAGATTATGGGAATAGTATTTTTAGAAATAGGCGAAATTCTCTATTTTTGTAAAAAATATCGTGGTATGGAATTTTCTGCACAACAGATAGCGGATTACCTTAAAGGTAATGTTGTTGGTGACCCTAATGTTAAGGTCTCCAATTTCTCTAAGATTGAGTCAGGTGAACCAGGAACGCTTACTTTTCTCTCAAATAAAAAATATACTGAGTATATCTACACTACCAAGGCGAGTGTCGTCTTGGTGAATAATGATTTTGAGCCTGAACATGAGATTGCGGCTACCCTTGTTAAAGTGTCGAATTCATACGATGCTTTAGCTTCTTTGCTTCAGTTAGTCGATAGTTTCAAGCCCAAAAAGAGTGGTGTTTCTCCTTTGTCCTTTGTTTCTGATAAGGCTACGGTTGGCGAAAATCCATATATCGGTGCGTACGCCGTTATTGAAGATGGTGCAAAGTTGGGTAACAATGTCCAAATCTATCCTCAAGTTTATATAGGCGACAATGTGAAGATAGGCGACAATGTAACAATATATCCTGGGGTTCGCATTTATAAAGAGTGTGTCATTGGTAACAATTGTATTCTTCATGCAGGTTGTGTCATCGGAGGTGATGGTTTCGGATTTGCTCCGACTCCTGACGGACACTATGAGAAGATACCTCAGATAGGTATTGTTATTTTGGAAGATAATGTTGAGATAGGTGCTAATACTACCGTCGATCGCTCTACGATGGGAGCAACGGTTGTGGGTAAGGGTGTTAAATTGGATAATTTGATACAAATAGCCCATAATGTTGAGGTTGGTGCTGACACGGTGATGGCTGCTCAGTCTGGTATTGCAGGCTCGACGAAAGTCGGAAAACATTGTATGCTTGGAGGTCAGACAGGTATCTCTGGGCATTTGAAAATTGCAGACGGAACCATTCTTGAGGCGCAGTCAGGTGTTACTAAAAATATAGAAGAACCCAATAAGGTTTTCTTTGGTACACCATTTATGGATGCAATGAAGTTCCGTAAGTCGTACGTCTGCTTCCGAAATTTCCCAGAATATCGTCAGTCATTATTTGACTTGCAAAAACAAGTGGCAGAGTTACAACAGAAGTTGAATGATTTAAGTAAATAAGATATGCCTAAACAAAATACGCTAAAAAGTGCCTTTTCGCTTTCCGGCAAGGGATTGCATACAGGTTTGAACATTGATGTTACGTTTAATCCAGCTCCAGAGAACCATGGAATCAAATTTCAACGTGTTGACTTGGAAGGGCAGCCTGTTGTAGCTGCTTTGGCTGAAAATGTTGTTGAAACTTCAAGAGGTACGGTGATCGCAGATGGAGATGCAAAAGTAAGTACTATCGAGCATATTATGTCTGCCTTGTATGCGATGCAGGTAGACAACTGTCTGATTCAAGTCAACCAACCTGAAGTGCCAATTTTAGACGGTAGCGCGATCTGTTATGTTGAGGAAATAGAGAAGGTGGGGCTGGAAGAGCAAAAGGCAGAGCGCGAATATTTTGTTGTTACAAAGAAATTGGAGTACAAGTCGGCTGATGGCGTTTCGACTTTCCAAATCTTGCCAAGCGATGATTTTCAGGTAAGTGTTTTGGTGTCGTATCCTTCTCCTATCTTGTCTAATCAATATGCCCAGTTATTTTCGTTAAGCGATTATAAGAAAGAGATAGCGGCAAGTAGAACGTTTGTTTTTGTTCGCGAGATAGAAGTCTTATTAAAGAATAATTTGATCAAGGGTGGCGATTTGGATAATGCTATCGTTATTTATGATCAACCAATGGAGCAGGCCCAAATTGATAATTTGACATCTCTGCTTGGAATGCCAAGCATTCAAGTTTCAGACCTTGGCTATTTGCAAAGACGACCTCTGACTTTCAACAATGAGCCTGCACGCCACAAATTGTTGGATGTGATTGGAGATTTAGCATTGATTGGTAAGCCTATCAAGGGACATATCATTGCAACATGTCCAGGACACACAGTCAACACCGATTTCGCTAAAAAGGTGTTTAAGAAGTTAAAGAAGCAGGAGATACTTTTCCCTGTGTATGACCCGACCGCTGAGCCATTGATGGATGTCAATAGAATTCGTCAACTCCTTCCTCATCGTTGGCCAATGTTGATGATTGATAAGATTATCGAATTGAAGGAACGTGGAGTTGTTGGAGTGAAGAGTGTATCGGGCAATGAATCGTTTTTTTGTGGACACTTTCCTCAAGAACCTGTTATGCCAGGTGTCCTTTTGGTGGAGGCGATGGCACAGACAGGTGGTATATTAGTGTTGAACACGGTAGATGAACCAGAAAAATATTCAACTTATTTCTTGAGTATTAATAATGTGAAATTCCGACATAAGGTGGTTCCTGGAGATACGGTTATCTTCAAATTAGATTTGACCACGGACGTTCGTCGTGGATGTGCGTCAATGAAGGGATATGCGATTGTCGGTGACAAGATTTGTGCAGAGGCTGAGTTTTTGGCTCTTATTACGAAAAATAAATAAATGTCTATGATAAACGAATTGGCTTTTGTTCATCCCGAGGCAAAAATTGGTGAAAATGTAGAGATTGGAGCATTTGCTTACGTTGATAAGAATGTAGAAATTGGGGATGGCTCTGTTATTATGCCACATGCCACTGTTTTGAGTGGTGCGAGGATAGGAAAGAACGTGAAGATTTTCCCTAATGCCGTTGTTTCTGCGATTCCTCAAGATTTAAAATTTGTAGGTGAGGAAACAACCGCTGTTGTTGGTGATAACACAACTGTTAGAGAATGTGCCACCATAAATCGTGGAACAGCATCTAAAGGAACTACAGTTGTAGGTTCGAATTGTTTGTTGATGGCTTATACGCATATAGCGCATGATTGCAGATTAGGAGATCACATTATCATTGGAAATGCTTCTCAAATCGCTGGAGAAGTGGTTATTGATGATTGGGCAATCCTTTCTGGTAGTGTACTTGTTCACCAGTTCACAAGGATCGGTGGTCATGTGATGATTCAGGGAGGGTCAAAGGTAGGTAAAGATGTCCCTCCGTATGTTATGGCAGGGCGTGAGCCGTTGTCTTTTGAAATGCTCAATAAAGTGGGACTCACCAGACGAAATTTCTCCAACGAGACGATTGAAAAAATCATGAATGTCTATCGCATAATATACTTGTCTGATTTGAACACGACTCAAGCGATTGAGAGGGTTGAGGCAGAATGTGAGATGATTCCTGAAGTAAAGTATATTGTTGACTTTATAAAAGGATCACAACGCGGAATTATCAGAAAATAATAGTACCTTTATAGGTCAATTATTGACTGAAAAAAACTTTCAGAAATTTTATTAATTATAGTTATATGTCTGAGGTGATTAGAATTAAAAAAGGTCTTGACATTAACATGAAAGGAAAGGCAAAGGAAGTGCTAGCGAAGGTTGGCGCTTCTGAGTCGTTTTCTGTCAGACCTGATGATTTTCACGGCATCAAACCGAAAGTGCTTGTCCGAGAGGGGGATAAAGTGAAAGTCGGGACGGTTTTGTTCCAAAGCAAGACAAATCAGGATTTGAAATTCGTTTCCCCAGTAAGTGGCGAAGTTGTCGCAGTAAATCGTGGGGATAAGAGAAAGGTTTTGGACATTCGATTAAAGTCGGATGGTCAATTCGTTTCAGAAGAGTTTCCAAAGGTGCGTCCTTCCGAGTTGTCGGCAGAGAAAGTAAAGGATGCAATGCTTAATGCTGGTTTCTTCGCTTTCATCAAGCAACGTCCATACGATATCGTTGCTGATCCGAATGATAATCCAAAAGCAATTTTCATTTCTGGTTTTGACACAGCCCCTTTGGCTCCCAATTACGAGTATGTCTTGGTGGGTCGTGAAGAGGACTTTCAGTTTGGTATCGACGCATTATCAAAGTTGACATCGGGGAAGATTCACATTAGTATTAATGCGGAGAGTGCTTCAAACATCTACAAGAAGACGAAAGGTGTTGTGTTGCACGAGTTCATTGGTTCTCATCCAACTGGAAACGTAGGTGTGCAGATTCATCACATTGACCCTATCAATAAGGGAGATGTTGTTTGGACAGTCAATCCTCAAGATGTTGCTATGATTGGTGCTGCCTTCAAGAATGGTCAGATCAGTTTTGCAAAGAAAGTTGCCTTGACGGGTTCTTCTGTGAAGACACCTCAGTACTATGATATGAGGGTGGGAGAGTCTATTGCAAATGTGATTTCTAATAATATTGATGGAGTTGATGTTCGTTATATTAGTGGAAACGCATTGACAGGAACGCAGATTTCAGCAGATGGATATTTAGGTTCTTTTGATTCCCAGATTACCGTTATTCCAGAAGGAGACCACAACAATGAGTTCTTAGGATGGATTGCCCCACGGTTGAACAAGTTTAGTGTGAGCCGTTCTTATTTCTCATGGTTGATGGGCAAGAAAAAGGAATATGTTTTTGATACGAATATCAATGGAGGTGAGCGTGCGTTCATTATGTCTGGCGAATATGATAAAGTGTTCCCAATGGACATTTATCCGGAGTATCTCGTGAAGGCAATCATGGCAAAGGATATTGATAAGATGGAGCAATTAGGAATTTACGAAGTTGCGCCGGAAGATTTCGCTTTGTGTGAGTTTGTCTGCACATCTAAGATTGAGACACAAAGAATTGTTCGCGAGGGATTGGACTATCTTCGTAAGGAGTTGGCATAAGTCTAAAATTGTGTAATAACTAAAATAATATAACATTGAAAGCGTTAAGAAATTTTCTCGACAAAGTGAAGCCGTCTTTTGAAGGGGACGGAAAATTTCACGCATTTCGCTCTGTATTCGATGGATTTGAGTCTTTCTTGTTCGTTCCGAATACGACAGCGAAGAGAGGAAGCCACATTCACGACTGCATCGACTCAAAACGTGCGATGTCTATTGTCGTGATTGCTTTGTTGCCTGCGTTGCTTTTCGGTATGTACAACGTGGGATACCAGCACTTCTTGGTGCATGGCGAAACGGCTTCTTTTATTGAAACTTTCATCTATGGTTTCTTGGCTGTATTGCCAAAGATTGTCGTATCATACGTTGTGGGACTTGGAATTGAGTTTGTTGTGGCTCAATGGAAGAATGAGGAGATTCAGGAAGGATTCCTTGTTTCTGGTATGCTAATTCCTATGATTGTTCCTGTAGAATGTCCATTGTGGATTTTGGCTGTGGCTACTGCTTTTGCGGTTATCTTCGCCAAAGAGGTATTCGGAGGAACAGGTTATAACATATTTAATGTTGCATTGGTAACTCGTGCGTTTTTGTTCTTTGCTTATCCTACTAAGATGTCGGGAGATTCGGTGTGGATTTCCTTGAACAATTTCTTCGGGTTAGGACAAAGCGAGGCTTTAGTTGACGGATTCACAGGTGCAACACCGCTTGGTCAGGTGGCAACTTCGGGTTCGGCGGATGTTATTGTCAATGCGGTAGGAAGCAACATGTCGGTTATGGATATGATCGTCGGTTTGTATCCTGGATCGATTGGTGAGACAAGCGTTATCGCTATTGCAATCGGTGCGTTTATTCTCTTGTGGACAGGCATCGCAAGTTGGAAGACAATGTTGTCGGTTTTCGTCGGAGGTATTGCTACTGCGTTGATGTTTAACGCAATCGGAGCTAATTCAGTGATGCAATTGCCTTGGTACGAGCATATTTTCTTAGGTGGTTTTTGTTTCGGTGCAGTCTTTATGGCTACAGACCCTGTTACATCACCAAGAACAGAGTGTGGAAAGTACATTTTCGGATTCCTCATCGGATTCATTGCTATTGTAGTACGTTGCTTGAACCCAGGTTACCCAGAGGGTATGATGTTGGCAATCTTGTTGATGAATGTTTTTGCTGCGTTGATAGACTATTGCTTCGTACAAAGAAACATCAAGAGAAGATTAAGTCGAGTTGCTAAAAAATAGAAGAGTATGAATACAAATAGTAACGGTTATACTATCGTATATGCTTCGGTAATGGTAATTATCGTTGCATTCCTCTTGGCATTTGTTTCTTCTTCCTTGAAAGAAAAGCAGGATAAGAATGTTGAGTTGGATAAAATGAAGCAAATTCTTACTTCTTTGAACGTATCCGAGGAAGAGTTGAAAGGTGATGTTGAGACTGCTTATAACAAGTACATTAAAGAAGACCAACTTTTAGATTTGGAAGGAAAGGTAGTTTCAACAACAGGTGGTTTTGATGTAGAGTCTAAGAAACTCAAGGAAGATAATATAAAAGAACTTCCTCTTTATCTCTGTGAGGTGAATGGAGAGACAAAGTATGTTGTTCCACTTTATGGAGCAGGTCTTTGGGGTCCAGTTTGGGGTTATGTCTCATTCAACGCAGACAAAAAGACTATTTATGGAACATATTTCTCGCATGAAGGAGAAACTCCAGGATTGGGTGCTGAAATTGCTACGCCGAATTTCCAAAAAGAGTTTGAAGGAAAACTTTTGCAGGAGAACGGTGAGATTAGAATTTCTGTAGTGAAGAATGGTAAAGTTTCAAATAGCGATTATGAGGTGGATGGTATCACTGGTGGTACAATCACTTCTAAAGGGGTGGACAATATGTTGCACGATTGCTTAGGAAAGTATTCTAAGTTCTTCAAACAAATTGCGCCTGAGGTCGCTCCAGTTCAAGTTGAGGCAGTAGCTGATTCTGCAGCTATGGCAATTCAGGATTCAATGGCAGCAATTCAGGATTCTTTAGTGTCTGTAGTAAAGCAAGTGGCTGATTCAGTTAAAGCACAAGTTGCGGAAGTAAAATAAGGAGGAAACAGATATGGAATTATTTTCAAAGAAAAACAAAGAAGTTTTTTTGAGTCCGTTAGGATTGAACAATCCGGTTGCGGTTCAGGTTTTGGGTATCTGTTCTGCTTTGGCGGTTACCTCTAAATTAGAACCTGCGTTGGTGATGGGTCTGTCAGTGACTGTTATTGTTGCATTTGCCAACTTGGTTATTTCGTTAATAAGAAACACGATACCGAATCGTATACGTATCATCGTACAGTTGGTAGTTTGTGCAGCGTTGGTAACAATCGTTAGTCAAATCTTGAAGGCTTTTGCTTACGATGTGAGCGTACAGTTGTCTGTTTATGTAGGTTTGATCATTACAAACTGTATTTTGATGGGACGTTTGGAAGCATTTGCAATGTCAAACGGACCATGGGAGTCGTTCTTGGATGGAGTTGGTAATGGTTTAGGTTATGCGTTGATTCTCGTTATCGTGGGTGTTTTCCGTGAGATATTGGGATCTGGAACATTGTTAGGATTCCACATCATTCCACAATGCGTGTATGATTTCGGATACATGAACAATGGTTTGATGGTTTTGCCTCCAATGGCTTTGATTCTTTTGGCATGTATCATTTGGTTCCAACGTTCTAAGAACCCAGACCTTCAAGAGAAGAGCAATTAAAATTCCTAATAGAGATTAGAATATGGAATATTTAAGTTTATTTGTAAAGTCCATCTTTGTGGACAATATGATTTTCTGCTATTTTTTGGGAATGTGTTCCTATTTAGCAGTATCAAAGAATGTCAAGACGGCCTTGGGTTTGGGATTATCCGTAACATTCGTGTTGCTCGTAACCGTTCCTCTGAATTATCTGTTAGAGAATTATGTCTTGGCACCAGATGCTATCGTTAAGGGCGTTGACTTGAGTTTCTTGAGTTTTATCCTCTTCATCGCAGTTATCGCAGGTGTTGTGCAAATTTTGGAGATGGCGATTGAAAAATTCAGTCCGTCTCTATATGCATCGTTAGGAATTTTCTTGCCGTTGATTGCTGTAAACTGTGCTATTATGGGTGCTTGTTTGTTTATGCAGCAAAGACATTTTGAGAATGTTGGGTATGCTGCGACATACGCATTAGGTTCTGGTATTGGATGGGCTTTGGCTATCGTTGCGTTGGCTGCGATTAGGGAAAGACTTCAGTATTCGAATGTGCCTGCGCCTCTTCGTGGTTTGGGTATCACCTTTATCACGGTCGGTTTGATGGCAATGGCATTTATGTGCTTCTCTGGTTTAACAATTTAATAGGAGTATAAACAATGGATATAACGTTGATTTTAACTAGTATTGTAGTATTCCTCGTCATTATATTGGCGCTTGTAATACTCCTTCTCGTTGCCAAGAAGTATTTGGTTACATCTGGAGCAGCGAAAATTACTATTAATGACGATAATGTTGTTGAGGTAGAGTCGGGTTCGTCGTTACTCAACACTTTGGCTGTTAATGGTGTCCATTTGCCTTCTGCCTGTGGTGGTAAAGGTTCTTGTGGACAATGTAAATGTCAAGTGTTAGAAGGCGGAGGCGAAATCCTTGATTCAGAAAAAGGTCATTTTTCAAGGAAAGAGCAACAGAATCACTGGCGTTTGGGTTGCCAAACAAAGGTGAAAGGCGATATGAAGATTAAAGTTCCTGAATCTGTTATGGGTGTTAAAGAATGGGAGTGCACCGTTATTGGAAATAGAAACGTTGCTAGCTTCATCAAGGAGTTTAAGGTTGCTCTTCCTAAGGGAGAACACATGGACTTCTTACCAGGATCATACGCTCAGATTAAAATTCCTGCATACGATATCAACTACAACGATTTTGATCGTTCCTTGATTGGTGATTTGTATGTTCCATCTTGGGAAAAATTCGGACTCTTCGGATTACACCAAAAGAACACAGAGCCAACTATTCGTGCATACTCAATGGCTAATTACCCAGACGAGGGAGATATAATCACATTGACGGTTCGTATTGCGACTCCTCCTTTCAAACCAAAACCACAAGTTGGGTTCCAAGATGTACCATGTGGAATTGCTTCTACTTATATTTTCAGTTTGAAGCCAGGAGATAAGGTAACCATGTCAGGTCCTTATGGTGATTTCCACCCAGTGTTCGACTCTAAGAGAGAGATGATTTGGGTAGGAGGAGGAGCAGGAATGGCGCCTCTTCGCGCACAGATTATGCACATGTTGAAGACATTGAACACTCGTGACCGTGAGATGCACTATTTCTATGGTGCAAGAGGTATCGATGAGGTTTTCTTCTTGGAAGATTTCTTGGAATTGGAAAAAGAATTTTCTAACTTCCATTTCCATTTGGCTTTGGACCGTCCAGATCCGAAGGCAGATGCACAAGGAGTTAAATACACTCCAGGATTCGTTGCTCCAGTGATGGGTAACACTTACCTCAACAAGCATGAAGCTCCAGAGGATGTGGAGTACTACCTCTGTGGACCTCCAATGATGTCGAAGACTGTGCTTGATTTGCTTCATAGTTTAGGAGTCGAGGACGATATGATTCGTTACGACAACTTCGGTGGCTAAATTCAAGCATGCTATAGAAGGAGAGGGAGAAAGAATATGATTTCTTTCTCCTTCTTTTGACTAAACAAAAAGAATACTAAAAAACGCTCGTAAGACGTTTCTTGTAGAGAAGCGTAGATTGATACACACCATGAAAATAAGGGTAACCGCATCTGTGGTGACATACCAAAATGACAAGGAGGAGTTGAGAAAATGTCTCAATTCTTTGACTATCAATGATGTGAGTTTAATCTATGTGATAGATAATTCGCCTAAAGATGATTTGCGTGAGTTATGTTCTGAGTTTACGAATGTAGATTATACGTTCAATGATAAAAATTTAGGATATGGAGCAGGTCATAATATGGCAATTCGCAGAGCAATGCAGTTAGGCGTTGATTATCATTTAGTTATCAATCCAGATGTCTCGTTTGGTGAGCAGGTGATTGATAGAATTATTGGGTATATGGATGAAAACGAGAATGTCGCTCAGTTGATACCTAATACGATATACCCGAATGGAAATCTACAGTATGTTTGCCGGCTATTGCCTGATCCAATAGTTTTGTTTTTCAGACGATTTATGCCTAAAAAGTGGACAGAGAAACTTAACTATAGATATTGTTTAGAGTTTAACGACCATAAGCAACCGATGAACGTGCCGTATCACATGGGCAGTTTCATGTTCTTTAGAATGAAATGTCTTGAGCAAGTAGGGTTGTTTGATGAGCGATTCTTTATGTATCCAGAGGATATTGATATCACTCGAAGGATGCATAAGTACTACAGAACTATGTTTTGGCCGGAGGTTACGATTGTGCATGTACATCGTTCGGCATCCTATAAAAGCAGAAAAATGTTGCGTATTCACCTTGTGAATATGATTAAATATTTCAATAAGTGGGGATGGATTTTCGACAAGGAACGGCGTCAATGGAATCGTCAATTGTTGGAAGATTTGGGTTACTACAAAAAAGAATGATATGAATTTTTTTATTACTGGAGGATCTGGCTTTATTGGAGTTCATCTTGCGAATTTGATTAAAGAGGAGTATCCTGATTCAAAAATTTACAATTTAGATATTGAAAAGCAGGAAGGAAAACATTTGCGACTAAAGAACTATAATTCTCCGATAATAAAAGAGTCTGACATTTCTTCCGAATACATATATTGTGATGTAAGGAAGAAAATTGATGAATTACCTGTATCTGTGTCAGAAGATGATATTTTGATACATTTGGCCGCAATCCATCAAACTCCTGGATATGAAGATTATGAGTATTTTGAGACTAATATAAGGGGGGCGGAAAATGTTGTAGATTTTGCTGAACGGTACGGAATACATACGGTTGTGTTTATGTCAAGTATTTCTGTTTACGGAACTTCAGAGAGCATGAAAGAAGAGGAAGATTTACCTATGCCCAATACACCATACGGAATCTCGAAGTTGGTTTCTGAAGAAATATTTAAGGGATGGCAGAAAGGAGCTTCCTATCGTAAGTTGGTTGTGCTTCGTCCAGGAGTAGTTTTTGGGAAAGGAGAAAATGGAAATTTCACTCGTATGTATTGGGCGATACGGAAACATCGTTTTGCTTATCCTGGAAGAAAAGATACAATAAAAGCGTGCATTTACGTTAAAGACCTCGTTCGTTTTGTTCTTTTTTGTATAAAAAAAACTGAAAATCAGCAACTTTTCAATTGTGGCTATGAACCATCCTATCATTTGGAGCAGATTGTTAATGCAATGAAAACCGCCACTCATACAAATGCGTTTGTCCCTTATTTGCCGAATTTCTTGATTATGCCGACTGCAATTCTTTTGGGAATGTTGGGAGCTCCAATGGGTATTTGCAGAGATAGAGTCGTAAAGTTGCAGATATCAACGAATGTTTCAGGGAAAAGGATGAGCGAGACTGAATTTGAATACAAATGGACTTTGCAGGAGGCTTTGCAAGATTGGTTTTCGGACAATGAAGGGAAAGGATTGTGGTAACTATTTGAAATGATTTATTGTAAAGAATGAGATGTATGAATGAAATAATCAATGAGTACAATGTAAACGGATTAATAGTGGGGTTGTTGACATTTTTGATGATAGGAATATTTCATCCGTTAGTAATTAAAGGAGAGTATTATTTTGGAGTGAAGGTATGGTGGGCATTCCTTATTGGCGGAATCTTCGGAGTCTTGATGTCGCTTTGTTGTGAGGCGTTGGTAGGTTCAATATTATGGGGTGTTTTTGCATTTTCTTGTTTTTGGAGTATTCTGGAGGTCTTTGAACAGAGGAAGCGTGTGGCAAAAGGGTGGTTTCCAAAACGTGAGAAAAAAGAGAAAAAATAATACAAGGAAAGATGAAAAAACTGTTTTGTGTAGTATTGATGTATGCTGTTGCAATTTTTGTTGTGAATGCACAAAATAAAGGAAGAAAATATACGGAATTCCAATATGAGAAGATGAGGAAGGAAAATGTTTGTCCTTCTAAGATAGTGTCATTGGAGGGTGATACTTTTACAGGATTTTTAAAAATCATGGACTTGCCGTCTCCACGTCAGCTTGGTGCAGGTGTAAGAAAAGGTACTGTATATTCACAGCCCTGGGTACAGACTCACTTTGGTACGAAAGTGAGGTTTATATCGGTTTATGATTTCAATTCTAAGAAGATAAAAAGCAGAATGTATAAGTACTATACACCGAAGAAAATCAGTGGATATGTGTATGATTATGAAGGATATAATTTACGTTTTGAGCGTCATTATGTAAAAACGAGGAACAGCCGATATCGAGGATATTCGTTTTTAAGGATGGTGGACACCCTTTCAAATGGAGATGTGCAATGTGAATATCTGTATCCGTTAGTTTCTATGCAAGATTCAGAACTTACGGAAGAAGAGGTGGAGTTGCTTACGACTATTCATGCTGCCGTTTATTCTCCTTCAGAAAATAAGGTGTATTTGATAGAAGAGGAAGATCCTTCTGAATTTTATATCAATCGGTCGGCAGAATTGGTAAATCGATGGAATAGTGGCTACTACCACAATCTTTGGAAAGACGAATTGGAAAAAAGGGAGTCTTACAAACAAAAAAGTAGTAAGGAAAAAAAGGAAAGGTTTCTTCGTCAAGTCGTTTGGGAAGATTATTTGAAGGAAGAAAAGTCCAAATAGAAAAGATTAGTCTTTCTTCCTATAAATATGAAGATAAGCTTCGTTGAGCCAATAGAGGATTTCGTTGAATGTTTGTTCTTGAACTTTAGGTTTGAGTTGACATTCCCATACGATGAGTGTGTTCCAACCTAAATTTTTTAGTTCTTGTCGGACTCTAATGTCTCGTTCGTGGTTGCGTTGAAATTTAGCGGTCCAGAATTCTTGATGAGATTTAGGAATTCGTCCTTTAAGGCACTCATGACCATGCCAAAAACAACCGTGGATAAAGATTGCGGTGCGGTATTTCTTTAAAACAATGTCTGGTTTCCCTGGTAGTGTAGAGACATTGACCCGATAACGATAACCATTGGCATATAGAAATTTACGCACTATAAGTTCGGGTTTTGTGTCCTTCCCTTTGATGCGACTCATCGTCCAACTTCTTTTTTCTTGAGAAATCGTGTCCATTCGGTGTCTTTGAGAAATCTGAGCAAATTTATAACTCTTTTTTACATCTGAAATGGTTGTAGAAAGGCTTTTTTCGCTATATTAGTGCAGTATTAATTAGTTTAGAGGTAGTTATGGATGAAATAGGAAACGTGTTTTATTTTGTGATAATTGTTCTTGCAATTCTTACGAAGATTATATCGGCTAAGAATGCGGAAAAACAGGCTCGTGAGCAGAAAAAAACAGAGGAGCAGGAGGCAGAGACTCAAGAAAGAGGGCGAAGGGTTATTATCAATCCTGATGGTACAAAAACTATTGTTTTCGATCGTCCCCAGACAGTAGAGACAAGACAACAAAATGAGTCTGAAACACGGGAGGAAACTATACAGAAAGCATTAGAAGAAATCAAACGAAGAACAGAGGCAGAACGGATTGAAACGGAGAAAAGAAGAAAGCGAGAGGAAGATTTAAAAAGATCGCAGATAAGGGAAAAGCAAAAAAAATATGAAACGAAAATGAGCGTCCTGAATACAGAAGAAGGTGTGTCTTCTACGGGATTCAAACCATCCTCTTTCCCTAAGAAAAGTGAGGAAGAAGAATCGACGAATGTTTCACTTGACATTACGAATATGGACGAGGTTCGTCGTGCCTTTATCTATTCTGAAATCTTTGAAAGAAAATATTAGTTGACCGAGATGAAAAAATTAGTTGTTCTGACAGGTGCAGGAATTAGTGCGGAGAGTGGAATTAGTACATTTCGGGATGCTGGAGGATTGTGGAATCAATATCGAGTAGAAGATGTTTGTACTCCAGAAGGTTTTATGCGGAATCCCGAGTTAGTGCTTGATTTCTACAATAAGATGCGAAGAGAGAATCATACGCATCAGCCTAACTATGGACATGTGGGTTTGGTTGAGTTGGAGAAGAACTTTGAGGTTCAGATAATCACGCAGAATATTGATGATTTGCATGAACGAGCAGGAAGTAAAAACATCATTCATCTACATGGTGAAATAATGAAAGTATGTTCTGTTAGAAATGTAGAAAAAACATTAACGCTAACAGATGAAAACTGCGAAATACATGTAGGAGATAAAGCACCCGATGGCGGTCAGTTAAGACCCTATATCGTATGGTTTGGTGAAGCAGTTCCTAATATGGAGTTAGCGATGAATATAGCGTCTCAGTCAGATATTTTTGTGATAATAGGTACATCCTTAAATGTATATCCAGCAGCGTCTTTAATTAATTACGTTCCTTTGAATGTTCCTGTTTATATAGTTGATCCGAAGCCAGTGTTTGTGAATACATCGCATAAGGTGACAATGATTAATAAAGGAGCTTCAGAGGGAATGAAAGAGCTGAAGAAAATTTTGGAGTCTCAAGCATAAAAGTATGTGGAAAATAAGAAGGTGATGAGAAAATTAGAGGTAACGGAATTAAATCGAATAACGACAGAAGAGTATAAAAATGCGAAAAAGCTTCCATTAGTGGTAGTTTTAGACAATGTGCGAAGTATGTATAATGTAGGCTCTGTGTTTAGGACAGCGGATGCCTTCAGAATTGAGAAGATATGTTTGTGTGGAATCACATCGACGCCACCGCACCCTGAAATACACAAAACAGCGTTGGGAGCGGAAATGTCAGTTGACTGGCAATCCTATGCCGATGCCGTTCAGGCTGTCAAGGATTTGAAAGAACAAGGATATTATGTATATTCTATAGAACAAGTAGAAGGAAGTGTGAAGTTGCCCGAGTTGAAATTAGAGAAGGACACAAAATATGCTGTTGTTTTAGGAAATGAAGTGAAGGGTGTTGACCAGAAAGTAGTTGATATTTCCGATGGGTGTATAGAGATTCCGCAATATGGTACAAAACATTCTCTGAACGTTTCGGTAACGGCAGGAATCATAATGTGGACATTTTTAGAAAAAATGATATAATTTTAGAAAATACCCCCTTGAAAATAGGGGGTGTTTTTTTTAAAATCGCTAATTTTGCAACGCAAGCCTGAAAATAAAAGGGGGAGCAAAGAAAATTTCGTTTTTAATAAACTAAAAAGTCCGTGCTATGGCAATCATGAGATTTAGTGCGTTGAAAGAGTTGTATAATAGAAAGCCATTAAAGGTAGTAAAACCTTTGGGTAATCTATCCGACTATTACGCAATCAATGTGTTTACCAAAGACAAGATGAGAGATTATCTGTCTAAGGATGTTTACAAGGCCTTTATCGCAGCTGTTGAAAAGGGGGTTCTTTTTGACAGAAACATAGCAGACCAGATTGCAACTGGAATGCGTAGATGGGCGAGTGAGAGAGGAGCAACACATTACACGCACTGGTTTCAGCCTTTGACGGATGGTACGGCAGAGAAGCACGATGGTTTCGTAGACTTTGATGACAATGGTGAAGTGATTGAGCATTTCTCAGGGAAGGTGTTGATACAACAAGAGCCAGATGCTTCGTCATTTCCTAATGGAGGTCTGAGAAACACGTTTGAGGCGCGAGGGTATACTGCGTGGGACTTGTCTTCTCCTGCATTTGTTGTTGGGTCGACGCTCTGTATTCCAACAATTTTTATTTCATATACTGGAGAGGCTTTGGATTATAAAACACCGTTGTTGAAAGCCATTTCGGCGTTGGACAAGGCGGCGGTTGCGGTTTGCCAGTATTTTGATAAGAACATATCGAAGGTTCAAACGAACTTGGGGTGGGAGCAAGAGTATTTTTTGGTTGATTCAGCTCTTTTCAGTGCACGACCTGATTTGTGTATGACGGGACGCACGCTGATGGGGCATGCCTCAGCGAAAGACCAACAATTAGATGACCATTATTTTGGTTCTATACCAGAACGAGTAACGTCGTTTATGCGAGATTTGGAGTTTGAGTCCCATAAATTAGGAATACCTTTGAAAACACGCCACAACGAAGTTGCCCCAAATCAGTTTGAGTTCGCCCCAATCTTTGAAGAAGCCAACTTGGCGAACGACCATAATCAGTTGGTGATGGACTTGATGAAAAAAATCGCTCGCAGACACTCATTCCAAGTGTTGCTGCATGAAAAACCATTTGCATCTGTGAATGGATCAGGTAAGCACAATAACTGGTCAATGACAACTGATACCGGAATAAATTTGCTTTCTCCTGCTAAGAATCCTAAAGGTAATATGTTATTTATCACTTTTTTAGTGAATGTGATGATGGCAGTTTATAAACATCAGGATTTGCTTCGAGCATCTATAATGAGTGCTAGCAACACTTATCGATTAGGGGCAAATGAGGCTCCTCCTGCAATTCTTTCCGTCTTTTTAGGCAAGAGTTTGTCGTTGATGTTAGACAATTTGGCAGACCAAGTAGGAGACAATAAGATGACACCTGCAGAGAAGACGGCATTAAAGTTAGGAATTGCACGTATTCCAGACATTATGTTGGATAATACGGATCGAAATAGAACGTCTCCGTTTGCATTTACGGGGAATCGTTTTGAATTTCGTGCTGTAGGTTCTTCAGCCAACTGTGCTGCTCCGATAATTGCTTTAGATTCAGCCGTAGCGCATCAATTGAATCTATTCAAGCAAGAAGTAGATAAGTTGATTAATGAGGGCAAAGGTAAAGAAGAGGCGATTTTCCAGGTTTTGAAGAGATTAATAGTAGAGTCAAAACCAGTTCGTTTTGATGGAGATGGATATTCAGAAGAGTGGAAAAAAGAGGCTGCTCGTCGTGGTTTGACCAATATCACAAGTGTTCCTGAAGCAATTTCAAAGTACTTAGATTCTGCATCTAAAGAGGTGCTTTTGGGAGAGGGTATTTTCTCAGAGGCTGAAATACACGGCCGTGTAGAGGTTGAGTATGAGAAATTTTCTAAAAAAGTACAGATTGAGTCTCGTACTCTAGGAGATATGGCGATTAACCATATTGTTCCAACAGCGGTAAGTTATCAAAATCGTTTGATTGAGAATTTATGTGGTTTGAAGCAACTATTTTCTGCTGAAGAATACGAAGTGTTGGCGGAAGATCGGAAAGATTTGATTCGTGAGATTTCTGCGCATGTAACGGCCATCAAGAAGTTGGTGAAGAGAATGACTGAAGAACGTCACAATGCCAATCACAATTCTGCCAATGAAGAGGTGAAAGCAGCTGCGTATGACAAAACTGTACGTCCTACGATGGAAGAAATTCGAGAGCATATAGATGCGTTAGAGTTGGTTGTGGATGACGATATTTGGCCGTTGCCAAAATATCGTGAGATATTCTGTGCAAGATAGTATAGTGCTTGATAGACTATAAAGGAAAGTTTTTAATTAATGAATAAAAGAGAAGACGAGAGCAAGATGATTGTTCTCGTCTTCTCGTTAACTTTTGAAAAAGAATGATACTTGATACGATAGAGAACTTGAAATTGTACAAAGATTTGTGCAGTGGTTTTGAGAAGGTAATTGAAGAAATCAACAAAATTGATATGAAGCATTTCACTCATGGAGTTGGAAAGATTAAGATAGATGAGGACTTTATTATCAATGTAAATGAAGAAAATTTAAGGTCTGTAGAGAGTGCGAAATTAGAAGCACATGACCAGTTTTTAGATATTCATATTCCACTGACGATAGAAGAGAGAATTGGGTATAAGAATAGAAACTCTTGTGAAAAATTGTCAGAAAGTTATCCAGAAAAAGATTTGTTTTTCTATGACGATAGATTTGACACAGTTGTTTCTGTTCCTATTGGTTCTTTCGCCATTTTTTTGCCGGATGATGCGCATGCACCGATAATTGGAGAAGGTGTTATTAAGAAATTAGTTGTAAAAGTTAGATTTACAGATAAATAATTATTTGTTGTAATTGTCCCTAATTAATGTTTATTTCGAAGATGAAGCTACGACAAATTTTTAGAAGAGTCGGGAAAAGCGTATTATGGCTGTTAGTTTCGTTGCTCGTTTTGTCTGTTTTTAGTGCCTTTTCGTTGCGTTATGTTTCGGTGAGGGTAACGCCCTTGATGTTAATTCGAGTTGTGGAGCAATGGCGAGATGGTAAGTCTATGAAGATGGATCAGGAATGGGTTTCAATAGATAAAATATCAGCACAGATGATTACAGCGGTGATAGCGTCGGAGGACAATTTGTTTTTAGCCCATAATGGTTTTGATTTTGAAGCGATAAAGAAAGCTCGTAAACTAAATGAAAAAGGGAAGACGCTATATGGAGCGAGTACAATTTCGCAACAAACGGCAAAGAATGTATTTTTATGGCCGTCTCGTTCGTGGTTTCGTAAGGCTATAGAAGCCTATATGACATTGCTGTTGGAGACTTTTAACAGCAAGCAACGGATTATGGAGATTTATCTAAATGTCGTGGAGTTAGGAGATGGAATCTATGGAGTTGAGTCCGCATCACAGTATTATTACAAACATTCAGCGTCGAAATTGACGAGGTCGGAAGCAGCAATGTTGGCAGCGTGTCTTCCTGCACCGTTGAAGTCTGATCCGAAAAATCCCTCGTCAAAATTGACTAAGAAACAAATAAAGATAATGAATTCAATGCATAGAATGAAAAAAACAGGTTGGGGACGCTAACAGAATAAGAAAAACAATCAATCAGATGAATGTTGTTTCTTTTTAGAATTATTTATAAATTCGCTTGCTAAATATTACTAACCTATAGTATAAATTGAAAGACGAAAATATAATGATTAAGAAGTTTATTTCTATGAGATTTGCGTATGTGTTTTTGGCGATGTCGTTGATGATTGGTTGTTCGTCAGAAAACAAAGATAAAAAATCAAGTGAAGGAAAAGGGAAGACAGAAGTAAAATCAGAAAAGTCTTCTCCATTCGGAAAAGTAACGCCAGAATCAAAAGAAGTTGAGGTCTTAATGCCTTACGAGTATCCTAAGGGTTCACCTGTTGCGAAATGGGGAAAACTACAGGTAAAAGCGGATGAGAACGGGGTTCGACGTTTGTGTGACGAAAGAGGAAATCCTGTGCAGTTGAGAGGAATGAGTTCGCATGGGATGCAGTGGTCTGGTGTCGCCAACATTACGGAGGAGAATATAAAGTCTCTTAGAAAAGATTGGAATTGCAATGTTTTCCGTTTGGCTGTATATGTTGATGAGGAGGGAGGATACGCATATAACGCAACCCATAGATCAAAACATTTAGAGAATGTTGTGAAATGGTGTGCTGAGAATGGAATGTATTGTTTGATAGATTGGCACGTTTTGAATCCAGGTAATCCACAGAATGTTCGCTATCGTAAACATCCTGTTTCAGGAATTGATTTGGCGGCGGATTTTTGGACTTATTGCTCACAACGTTTTCAGTATCAAAAACATGTTTTGTACGAGTTGTGTAATGAGCCAAATTCGAGTAAGGGAAGTGTTACATGGAAACGACACATAAAGCCTTATTGTGAAAGCATGTTGAAGATTATTCGTGCGAAGGATAAAGATGTTGTTTGTATATGTGGAACACCAGAATGGTGTCAGCGTCCACAGGATGTGATCGGACAAGAGCCTCAACAACCTAATGGTGAGGTGTATGATAATTTGATGTATTCTTTCCATTTTTATGCTGCGTCTCACAATGATGGAACTCCTATAGACACTACATTTGGATGTGTGGGAGCGGATTTTATGACACCAATGCAGCATGGCGATTCTGCTTTGGGTGTACCATGTATCTTGAAGGCGTTACCGATATTCGTTACGGAGTTTGGTACGACGGATGCAAGTGGGTTGACCAATTTCAGTCCTGCGATGACCGACAAATGGTTGAAGATATTTGCAGGAGACAACGATGGACATCAGGTGGTTAGTTGGTGTAACTGGAGTTATAGTGCGGAAGGTGGAGAATGTGCAGCTTTGAAATGGAACGACGGAAAAATGTATCCATTTGATCAAAAAATATTGACGGAGTCTGGAAAATTCATCTTTAAGAAGTTGCATAGTTACAAAGATTAAGAGTTAAAAAAGAAGTTGTGGGTGCATGAGAAGAGCTTTTTTATTTGTCGTTATATCATTAATTCCTTACTTGTCTTTTTCTGAAGGAAAAAGAGAAATGAGAGGTGCGTGGATTGCGACGGTAGCCAATATTGATTGGCCTACAACAAAGGAAAATAAATCAGAAATCCAAAAGCAGGAGTTAATCTTGCTTTTGGATTCTTTATATCGTCAAGGCATCAACACAGTGATTTTTCAATGTCGTCCGACGGGGGATGCCTTGTATAAATCGGAAATAGAGCCCTGGTCGGAATGGTTGACTGGTAAGCAAGGAGAGTGTCCCAAAAACGATTTTGATCCGTTAAAGACTATGGTAGAAGAGGCACATAAACGTGGGATGGAAGTTCATGCATGGATAAATCCTTATCGTGTCACGAACAACGAAAAGGCGGTGTTGTCAAAAGAACACCTTTACTATAAAAAACCAGAATTGTTTGTTCAATACGGAGGCAAGATATATTTTAATCCAGGACTGAAAGAAACAGAAAAACATTTACTGCAGGTGTTGAAAGACATTGTTTTGCGGTATGACGTAGACGCTCTGCATTTGGATGATTATTTCTATCCTTATCCAGTAAATGGGAAAGATTTCCCTGATGATGAGACTTTTAAGAAGAATCCGAAAGGTTTTAAGAATAAGGGCGATTGGCGGCGAGACAATGTCAATCACACGGTGAAACGTATCCATGAGATGTTGCAAGAGACGAAGCCTTGGGTCCAGTTTGGTATCAGTCCGTTTGGCGTTTGGAGAAATGCATCGAAAGATAGTCGAGGATCAAAGACAAGAGCAGGTATAACTAATTATGATGATTTGTATGCCGATGTGTTGTTATGGGCAAAAGAAGGGTGGATTGATTATATAGCACCACAACTCTATTGGGAGATAGGCAAGAAAGGTGCGGATTATGCGATAGTAGCCCGTTGGTGGAGAGAAAACATTCCTTCAAGTTGTCATTTGTATTTTGGATTATATGCATCGGGATTAGAAGTTAATTCCCCGAGAGCTTGGAAGACTCCTAATGAGTTGGTGCGTCAGATGCGATTTAATAATGACGAATCAATTAACATAGATGGATTATTGTTCTATAGTACACATTATTTTCTTCGAAACCCGCAAGGTCTATTGGATAGTTTGAGGAACGATTTTTTCCAATGTCCTGCAATAACTCCTGTTAAAGGAGAGGCACCCGAGGCATTTTCTCCGATTAATCTTAGAATGGATGGGGACACCTTGCGGTGGGATAAAGTAGTGGCAGATGAGGGCGATGTTATCTCCTATTATTTGGTATATGCTTATCCTGAGGAGGTGAGTTGTGATTTTGAATCGGTTGATGGATTGGTTGGGAAAACAATAGATACACAATATGTCTTTGACAAAGAGACACTTTTGTCTAACGATCATTATACGATTACAGTAACCGCAGTTAATCGGTATCGTAGTGAAAGTGAGCCATACGAATTTGTTTCCTATTATAGATCATCCGAAGAGCCTTTGGTAAAAGAGTTTGATGGACCGACAATTAGGATTGTAGATGAGGAGCAGTTGGACGATGATAAGAAGGTCTCTAAGAAGAATAAGAAGAAAAAGAAAGACAAGGATAGAAAGAGAAGAAAAAGAAGAGGTTAGGACGCTAAATTTAGAAATGTTTATGAAACACAAAAGAGTGAGTTTCATAGGAGAAGCTCACTCTTATTTTATGTGTGAAAAAGTTCATCGGATAGCAAACAATCAACCTAAAAACCATTGATCCAAAGTTTATCGCCTTTGAGTTTCAGAGGACGGTCAATGTTGTTGGTGTAGAGTTCGCCAGTGCCTAAACCTTGAGGAACAGCGATGTTGAGTGTGGCAGCCCATTGGGCGATAGCCATTAATCCGATATTTGACTCCAAAGCGGAGGTTATCCAATAGTCAATGCCTAATGATTGAGCGATCTGAATCCATTCTTCGCAGCCATAGATACCACCATGCAGAGAAGGTTTGAGAATGATGTATTGAGGACGTATGGTTTCTAAAAGTTTTTTTTTCTCCTCAAGTGTGTTCACACCAATCAACTCCTCGTCTAAAGCAATAGGGATAGGGGAGATGCGACAGAGTTCTGCCATTTGATCTGTCTGACCAGCTTTAATTGGTTGTTCAATTGAGTGAATATCTAATGAAGCGAGTTGTTTTAATATGGAAAGTGCATTTTCAGAAGAAAAACCACCATTTGCATCAACTCTCAACGTGATTTTGTCTGCAGAATAATCTTTGCGAATGAGAGATAGAAGTTCAAATTCTTTCTCAAAGTCAATTGCACCGATTTTAATTTTGATGCAATGAAATTCTGCGTCTATTTTCTCTTGAAGTCGTGTTTTCATCTCCTCGTATGTTCCCATCCAAACTAACCCGTTGATGGTGATTCCCTCTTTTCCCCAGAAAAAAGGGGTGTCCCACATTTTAAATCCCATTTCAAAGTTCCTTATAGCGGTTTCTAAACCAAAAAGAATAGACGGATAAGGACGAAGTTTGTCATACGGAATCTCTCCGTTAAACTCATTACAGAATTTCCAAATAATTCGTTCAAATTCGTCTTCGGAATGATTGATTAACTCCTGACTTAGGTCGGGTAGGGGAGCTACTTCACCGATACCATAGTTAATCATTCTTTTGTCTGTAATGGAAATAAACCAAACACGATGTTCTGAGTAGACACCACGAGAAGTACCTGCTGGTTGTTTGAACTTCAGTGTGTAAGGAGTAACGTCTAAACGAACCTTTCTATCTAAAAAATCTTTTTTATTCATCCTGGAAATTTTGGGTATTTTTGAAAATCAGGTTTGCGTTTTTCTAAGAATGCTTTTCCTCCTTCTTGGGCTTCGTCTAAGCAATAGTAGAGCATGGTCATATCACCTGCGAACTCTTGAATGCCAGTCTGTCCGTCTAATTCTGCGTTGAGTCCTCGTTTGATCATACGGAGGGCGAGGGGCGAATATTCCATCATTTTTTCCGCCCATTCAACATAGGTGTCCTCTAATTTTTCTAAAGGAACTACAGTGTTGACCAATCCCATGTCTAAAGCCTCTTGTGCATTGTATTGACGACATAGAAACCAGATTTCGCGGGCTTTCTTCTGTCCGACAATGCGTGCCAAATAGGAAGAGCCGAATCCTGCATCAAAACTTCCCACTTTAGGGCCAGTCTGACCGAAAATAGCATTTTCAGAAGCGATAGTAAGATCACAAACCACATGCAAGACGTGACCGCCTCCGATAGCATAACCATTGACTGCTGCAATGACTGGTTTCGGAATTGTGCGAATTTGTTTCTGTACATCCAACACAGAGAGTCGTGGGTATCCGTTTTCGTCAATATAGCCACCGCGTCCCTTGACATGCATGTCTCCTCCACTGCAGAAAGCTTTGTCGCCAGCCCCTGTGAAGACAATTACGTTGATGTCTGGGTTCTCGCGACAGATAGTCAACGCATCACTCATCTCGGCGGTCGTTGTCGGAGTAAAGGCGTTGCGGTAGCGTTCGCGGTTGATGGTGATACGGGCGATCCCGTTATAAAAATCAAAAAGTATCTCTTTGTATTCCTTGAGAGTATTCCAATTTCGGCTCATTATATTTTTGTTTATTGATTATTTCTATTTGATAAAAAAGATTTTCATTGCGATAAATCAGATCGTAAGCCTCTGTTTCATCGTTTATAAAGAATTCTGCAACAGTGCATTTTTGCTCTGTGTACAATTGTGTAATACATTGTTTGGCACTCTCTTTATCGTTTGATACACAGTAAGAGGCACCTACACTCTCAACCCATCCTTTAGCGGATGTATCGTGTTTGGCAAAGACAAACTCAATGGCTTCGTCTGTCGCTTTCAGTCCTGGAAGATTCCTGAAAATCTCGCCACCCTTGTTGTTTAGCAATGCAATTCTCAGATTATTAGGAAGATAGGTATTCCATAGCGCATTCATATCATAGAAGAAACTAAGATCTCCGATAATAAGAAGGGTTAGTTCGTCAGGGTGGGCAAGTGCAATGCCAACAGCTGCGGATAGTGAACCATCTATGCCGTTTACACCTCTATTGCAGAAGATTTTACTTTGGAAAAGATTTTCTGAAATATCTCCATTCAAGAAGAGTTGCGTATGGCGAAGTGTACTGCTATTGGCTAATACAATATTCTGAAAATTAGAATGTTGTTTGCTTAGTTGTTGGATGATGTGAAGAGATGAAAAAGGTAGTGAAATATTATTTAAAGCTTTTCTTGCTTTCTCGTTATAGCTCGTCCACGTTTGCTTGTAGAGAAGATGCCCCTCACAACAATGAAGCGTTCTTAGAAAGTCAATTGCTTGTAACTCAATGATATTCGTCACGTTTTGAAAAGTGTCAGAGCATTCCCCTAATGGATCTATGCGCCACACTTCTGGTTTTACTTGACGAATCCATTTCTTGAAGCGTTTTGATACAATATGACCTCCGACATAAACCACAAGGTCAGGTTGGAGTTTTTTTATGAGTTCTTTGTCTTGATTAAAATAATTTAGAATGATATCAAATTCATCTATTATATCATTACAAATAATATTTGAAAGTGTCTCGCAAAATACTGGACAATGTAGTCTATTTGACAATTCTTTAATGATTTGAGCCTCGGCGAAGTTTGTTTGTCCAATGAGGATGATAGGCTTTTCCTTTTTTCTCCACTTTTCTATGTAAGGTTCATTTCTACGGATGACACGCTCGATGGGTAGTGTGGTAGCCGAGCAGTCGAAAAATGGTTCTGTAATGGGAATGTTGATGTGGACTGGACCTTTGACATGATGGTTGAGTTCTAAAAGAGCTTCGTTGATCAGACGGTTGCAGAGCCAAGCTTCAGTTTCATCTATAGGTTCTGGCAACGAAACAGTTTTACGAACGAGGCTGCCAAAAACATTGGCTTGAGGTAAAGTCTGACCATCCAATTGTCCTATCCAAGCGAAGGGACGATCTGCTGAAATGACGAGTAATGGTACTTGTTGGTAGAATGCTTCCGAAACGGCGGAAGCAAGGTTGAGAAGAGCTGAACCTGAGGTGACGCATACAGCCACAGGTTTGTTAGAGGCAACGGATAGACCGATTGCGACGAATCCTGCGCTTCTCTCGTCTGTAATGGGGTGGCAGTGAAACTCCTTAATGTTTGCGAAAGACTGAGCCAGAGGCATATTTCGAGATCCAGGACAGATAACTATGTCGCGGACGTTGTGGGCAAGCATCAAGGAAAGCAGTTTCTGTATATTTGGTTTGGTTGACAGCATATCCTGTTATTCTCATTTATTAACGCAACACAAAAATAATCTTTCTTTGTTATCTTTTATGTTTGAAAGACCAGTGGAAAATGCTTTGTATTCTTTTTCAAAGATTTTCAGTTCTCCTTTGTTTGACAAAATACGTTTGATGTCATTATCTGAAATTTTTGCGTTAGACCTGTCATTTCCTTTCTTCTCCATGTTGTTGTATGACAATAATATATACTTAGCATCAATTTTTTTTATAAGATTGTCAAATGCGTTAGTCGCTTTTTGCGTGCAGTAGTCGCTTTTTAAGTGATCTCGATTCATTTTTCTTGCAATACCTTCAACCTTTGGCTTCTTCCATTTGGCTACATTTTCCAAAACATGGTAGGCATCGCAATATTGTCTTGAATTGTATGGTGGGTCTAAGTACACTAAATCAGCCTTGATTTTAGAAGCTATTTGGTTGATATCTTCATTGAAACACTTATTGTTGATGTTATTGTTTGTGAAGACAATAGGAACTGCTAATTCTAAATGTGTATCGAATTCTACCCCTTTCCGGTAGGCATCGTAGTGGCCGCAGGTTTTTGCAATTTTGTCCATTGCATAAAGTAATGAGGATATAAGAATCGCACGTTCTCTATCGCTGATAAACTGTCTATCTGTCATTAAATCAATTTCTTCTCGTATAGTTCCAATTTTTTGACAGTCTTTTCGACTGAAGAATGTGTCAGCAAATGTTTCGGACATATAGTTGTCTTCATCTGTGTCTATCCGGTTAAAGTCGGAAATTATATTGTTGATTTTATTTGCATTATACTCTTCTGAACTGAACCATGCTAAATTGCAGATATAATTGCTATATAGTATGTCATTGGTTATCAGTTGTTTGTTTTGAAAAGAAGATGCGACTGCCCCTGTCCCCGCAAACAAATCTGCGACTATTTCTGCATTCTGACAATTTTCTTCGGCAACGGATTTTATGAAAGGTAACAGTTTGTATTTATTGCCTAAATAGCGGCGGTTGTAAATGGTAGTAGTTTTACACATAGTTTTTCGCAACTTTTTATCCACAATTAAGAAATATTGCTAATCTCTCGTCTTCGCTAAGATAGTATTTTTTGTTTGTTAAAATAAAAATAGACCTGCCTTTTTTCAAAATTCCCATAATCCTCGCAGTGTTTCCATCTTAGCTTCCGTCTCTTTCCATTCTTGCTCTAAGGTCGATTCGGGTAGAATCCCTCCTCCAGCTATTAATTGGACGGTCTGAGTGTCTATCCATCGCATACACCGAAGGTTGACGTAGAGTCTTGTTTCTTTCTGTGGATCATACCAACCTAAGAAGCCAGCATAGTAGGTTCTGGTTTTACTTTCATTGTTGAGAATGAAATCAATAGCTTCCTCTTTGGGTATGCCGCAGACGGCAGGTGTAGGGTGTAGCTCCTCTATCACTCCAGGAATTTGTTCTGGTAAAACTTGAAAATAGAGGTCGGTGCGCAAGTGTGCAAGATGGGAATTCCCATAGGTGTAAGGACCCTTCTCTGATAAAATCGGAGCAAATTTTTGTATTTTTTTTCGTAAGTAGTCTGTAACGATGGCTTGCTCATGTCTATTCTTATCATTCCACTGTAGTTGCTCTTCCGTGCAGTCTTTTCTCATTGTGCCAGCCAACGCTATGGTGTGCATTTCTCCGTTTGTTCCCTCTAAAAGTATTTCTGGGGTTGCCCCTAACCATACGCCTGTCTCTTCGGATTTGAACAGATAGACCATTGCATTGGAATGAATCCGACAGGCTTCTATAAAAAGTTGTATCGCATCTATAGACTTTCTTATTTCCTCTGAACGTGCTAATACTAACTTTTGAAATCGTTGTTTCACCCCGGTATGAAAACGATGAAAATCATTAGTATACGAAGGTGAAACAGGTTTCTCCATGGTAGAGTAAGACTTTTTAATTTTAGAAAGATCTTGCTCTGTTTTTATGTTAATCTCCCTATAATCTTTTGATTGTAAGACGATTATAGGTTTATTCTTCTTAGAGAATGGAGCAAAAATAAATGAAGAAGAATAGTTTTGAAGATCTTCTATCTTTCGTAATAGAATAGAATTTTCTGCTTTGATTATTCTTAAGATTTTCTCATTAGGGAAACGGAAGATGGCAAAATTCTTCGTATTAGTAAAACAATTTTGTAAAAAATTAAATTCTTCCGCATCCATTTGTCTCTTCACTCTTCTTTAAATCTAAACTCTAAGTTCTAAGCTCTAAGTTCTGATGCTCAGTACCCTTTCTCTCTATTTTTCTCAATTTCATTCAACAGACTTTGAGGGATAGTTTCTTTCCCTTCTCGTTGAATGCATTTCAGACATGCCATTTCACGAGAGTACATTCGACCAATGCAGTAGTTGGAGTGGTCGCAGCTGACACGGTAGTGTTCGTCCTCTTTCATCTTGTTGACGAACTCTGGGTCGTTTAAAACGGCGCGTGCCATTGCTACAAATTCGAAACCATCATCCAAAACTTCGTCAATTTTATCTCTTGAAATCAAACCTCCAATGTAGCACAACGGCATCTTCACTGCGGCTCGAAATTTCAAGGCATCTTCTAAGAAATAGGCTTCCTTGAATGGCACGCTTGGCACCATAAACTTTCCTCCGATACGTGCCAAGATAGGCATCAGCAGACCTTTCATGTAGTAGGACATTGTGCGGAGGGGCATTGCACCACGCATCACGTTCATTGGCGCGCTGCTGACAAAACCGCTGCTTAGCACCAAAGCGTGTGCGCCGCATTGTTCTAAGGTCTTTGCCACCTCTATGCTTTCGTCAAGTTCCATACCATGTCGGCAGCAGTCGCGCATGTTCATCTTCACCAAAATAGCCATATCGTCTTTTGCTGCACTCATCACGCTGTCCATTGACATTTTCATAAAGCGCATGCGATTCTCCAATGAGCCTCCGTATTCGTCATGTCGGTGGTTGGTTGATGGGGATAGAAATTGGCTTATCAGATAACCATGTCCGGCATGCAATTCCACGGCATCGAATCCTGCTTCACGAGCAAGGTTCACGCCCTCACCGAACGATTTTGCCACATGCTCGATTTCGTCTTTCCTCATGCCACGTACAAATGTAGGCGAGTAAAGATTGAATCCAGTTGAGGCTGAGATAGGAGTACAGCCACAGATAGCGCGGTGCGACATGTTTCCACAGTGTCCGATTTGGATACTAACCGCGGCGCCTTCCTTGTGGATAGCATCTGTAATTTTGCGTAATCCCTCTATATTTTCTTTCTTCAGCCAAAGTTGGTGAGGAAATGACAATCCACTTTGTTCAACGGATGCGTACGCTAATGTAGTCATACCGATACCTCCATGAGCGACGGAGACGTGGTAATTGTAAAGCATCTCAGATGGTGCGTTGTTCGGACACATGCCCTCGAAGGCTGCGGATCTAATGGTTCGGTTGCGCAATGTCAGCGGACCGATTTTCCCAGGGGTGAATAATGTTGACATTTTTATCTTATGGTGAAAATTTTTAATATTAAGATATTGAGTAAGAATGTTTCATTAATAGATGAAAGGAATTACTCTTTTTAGCTTGAGATTCGCCATCTCAGGAAACATCACACGGTATTTTTTGTGGATTGTATTGGCGCGTGGAACGAGATTTGCAAAAGTCCAAATGAAAAAGACTGCTCCTGCCCATGACCATGTGAGGATAGCCCATCCTAGCCATTCGGTCAACTCTCCGAAATAGTTGGCAGATGTAACATAGTTATAAAAACCACCTTTGGGCAGATAGTGATTGTGGTCACCAGGTTTACGAAGGTGCCTTACTATGTAGTCGGAATGTAGGTTTATGGACATACCTATAAAGAAGATAATGGTTCCAACAAAAAATTGAGGAGTGAGGAACCAATCATTCGTATAGTAGTTGGCAGGCGAAAAATGAAAAATCCATCCACCCTGCATTAATCCATTTAAAGTGTTGAAAACCACTCCCATCAGCATAATAGAGATAGGCATTCTACTCTTTGTCTTGAACAGTAAAGGAAAGATGAAAGAGCGTTGGAAATAGTGGGTTTGGAAGATGAGAAACATCACCAATGGTGCTGCTTGAAAAGTGCGTTCGGAGAACCACCAACAAAGGCACATCACGATGAAAACGGGAGCTTCCATCAGTATCCAACCCAATCGATTATTGACTGTTACTCCCCATTTTTTATTGTACATTATACCGTAACCAGCGTCAACAAAATAGAGTGCAATAAAAACAATGACAGCGATTCCTGTCATGATCCAAAGAAAAATGGAAAAATTTCCTGCGTTAAGAATGTCCATAAAAATTAACTGTAATTAAGTAATTAGCAAATATACATTTAAAAAGTGTGAAGAGGCAAAATAGAGAAAAAGAAAAAAGTTTGAATATTATTTTTAAAGGCTTTATTTTTGTATTTGGTATCGGCGTTTTTTTATAGTTCGTCGCACCTAAATGTTTAAAATAAAAATACTTAAAATACAATGTTAGATTCTTTGCAAGTAGCGCAGCATGATTCTATTATGGCTGCACAGACAAAAGAGGCTTTGGCGAATGGTGATTATTCAACAGCGATTGAGACGATGCTCCAAAAAGGTATTGAGATGTCGATGGGATTGGCGTCTCGGATATTATTGGCGATTGTCGTCTATTTCATTCTCCGTTGGATAGTTCGTAAGTTGAACAAAGTAGTTGTTCGTACGTTAGAGAAAAGAAATGTAGATGCCAGTTTGTCGACTTTTTTGAAGAGTCTCACAAGCATTGTTTTGAACTTCATTTTGATTATTGTCGTTATTGGTATCCTTGGTATTGAAACGTCGTCGTTCGTTGCCTTGTTTGCCTCTGCAGGTGTTGCCATTGGTATGGCGTTGAGCGGAACTTTGCAAAATTTTGCAGGTGGAGTGATGATCCTGTTATTCCGTCCATTTAAAGTTGGTGATTTTTTGGAGGTTACGGGTATCACGGGAACAGTCAAGGAAATTCAGATTTTTAACACTTTGATACTAACCAACGATAACAAGATGGTGATTGTTCCTAACGGAAATCTTTCTACGAGTGTTGTAACAAACTATTCTAAAGAACCACGTCGTCGGGTTGATTTTGAGTTCGGCATCGCATACGGAGATGACTACGATAAAGCAAAGGCAACCTTAATTAGAATCATCAACGAGAATCCTCAGATTATCCAGAATGAAGCAGGATACGAGCCATTTATCGCATTGTCCAAATTGGATGCAAGTTCAGTGAACATAGTTGTTCGTGTATGGTGTGATCCTGTAAACTATTGGAATATCTTCTTCAAGATGAACGAGGAGGTCTACAAAGTGTTTACTAAAGAGGGAATCAATATACCTTTCCCTCAGATGGATGTTCATGTTCATCAGTCGTAAGTCTTTTACTATCAGCGAGCGTATGAAAGTTCTTCGTCTTTTGTTGATCGTTTCCTCGGTACTATTACTGGACTGTTTCCCTATTTTCTGTCAGACGGATTATTTGGGGCTACAAAAAATCTCTTTGGAGGAAGACGACTATCTTTTGCGTTGGTCGTCTAAAACGAAGTCGGGTAGATATTTAGAGGAGTTCTTGAAGAAGGACGAAAGTATGGTTCGCTTTGAAAGTAAAGTCATTGTTGAATGTACCCCTAAAGGAGCAGAGGTTGAGAAAGAAGAGAATCAGCTGATGACGAAGTTGAGTCTTCAGAAAGAGCAGAACATTGTTTTCAGTTTCAATAAAATAGAACCCTTGAAAGAAGGTGAGTTGTGGATTGAATATGTGCAAGGCAATGTGCAGGGAGGAAGAACATTTACATTAGAGTGGAATGTTGCAAGGATTCGTCAGGTGGAAGATAGAGTAGTGTTCTTTCGTTACCTTCATAGGACTTATAAGGACGAATTGGACGCTTTTATGAAGAAAGTTGATAAGAGGAGAAACGAATGGTTGAAAAATGCTGCTGATTTCAAATTGGAGTCTGTGAATGTGAGAAATTGAATCAGTTGTTAGATGAAATAAATTAGAAAAATAAAAGCCAATACTAAAGGTATATGTTTGAAAGTTTAGGAGAAAGATTAGAAAGATCTTTTAAAATATTAAAAGGAGAAGGAAAGATAACAGAAATCAATGTCGCTGAGACGTTGAAGGACGTTCGTAAGGCATTGTTAGATGCCGATGTCAACTATAAAGTAGCAAAGAACTTCACGGATATGGTGAAGGAAAAAGCGTTGGGGCAGAATGTTTTGACGGCAGTAAAGCCGAGTCAGTTGATGGTAAAGATCGTACATGACGAATTGGCTGAGTTGATGGGAGGAACAGCAACTGATATTGATCTTTCTGGAAAACCTACCGTTATTTTAATGTCGGGTTTGCAAGGTTCTGGTAAGACGACCTTTACAGGAAAGTTGGCGAACTTGTTAAAGACAAAAAAGAATAAGAAACCGCTGTTGGTGGCTTGCGACGTGTATCGTCCTGCTGCGATAGAGCAGTTGCGTGTGTTGGCAGAACAGATAACCGTTGATATTTACACGGAGGAAGGAAACAAGAATCCTGTACAGATAGCGCAAAATGCGATTGCGCAAGCGAAAGCAAAAGGAAATGATGTTGTCATCATAGATACTGCGGGTCGTTTGGCTGTTGATGAGCAGATGATGAACGAGATTGCGGCAATCAAAGAAGCAATTAAGCCGAATGAAATTTTGTTCGTTGTCGATTCAATGACAGGTCAAGATGCGGTAAATACGGCGAAAGAGTTTAACGACCGTTTGGACTTCAATGGAGTTGTATTGACGAAGTTGGATGGAGACACTCGTGGTGGTGCTGCTTTGTCTATTCGTTCTGTTGTCAACAAGCCGATAAAGTTTGTCGGTACAGGTGAAAAGATGGAAGCGATAGACGTGTTCCATCCACAACGTATGGCAGATCGTATCCTTGGAATGGGTGATATCGTAACCCTTGTGGAGCGTGCGCAGGAACAATATGACGAGGAAGAGGCTAAAAAGCTTCAGAAGAAGATAGCAAAGAACCAGTTTGATTTTAATGACTTCTTGTCTCAGATCCACCAAATAAAGAAGATGGGTAATTTGAAGGATTTAGCTTCAATGATTCCTGGTGTTGGAAAAGCTCTAAAGGACGTAGAAATTGACGATAGCGCGTTCAAGGGAATAGAGGCAATCATCTACTCAATGACTCCAGAGGAGCGTAAAAATCCTGGCATCTTGGATAGCAGTCGTCGTATGCGAATTGCAAAAGGAAGTGGTACAAATATTCAAGAGGTAAATCGTCTTTTGAAGCAATTTGAGGAGACGCGCAAGATGATGAAGATGGTAACCCAAGGTGGACCGCGCAATTTGAAATTTGGTATTGGAAAGAGAAAATAATTGTATATGGAGTTGATAGATGGAAAAGCAATAGCCGATCAGGTGAAATTGGAGATTGCAGAAGAAGTTAAGCAAATAAAAGCCAATGGTGGCAAAACGCCTCATTTGGCTGTGATTATTGTAGGGCATGATGGAGGTAGCGAGACATACGTTGCCCATAAGGTTAAGTCTTGTGAGCAGGTAGGTTTTAAATCAACGAAATTGGCTTTTGAGGCTGACATCACAGAAGAGGCTCTTTTGAAAGAAATTGAAAAACTGAACAATGACGACGATGTTGATGGCTTCATCGTTCAATTGCCTTTGCCAAAGCATATTTCGGAGCAGAAAGTGATAGAGGCGATTGATTATCGCAAGGATGTGGACGGTTTCCATCCTATCAATGTAGGAAGAACTTCGATTGGTTTACCTTCGTTTGTTTCTGCGACGCCTTCCGGAATTATGGAGTTGCTTAAGCGATACAAGATTGAGACAGCGGGTAAGCACTGTGTCGTTATTGGAAGAAGTAATATAGTAGGAAAGCCTGTTGCCACCTTGATGATGCAGAAAGCATATCCAGGAGATGCAACGGTTACCGTTTGTCATAGTCGCACGAAGAATTTGAAGGAGATTACTTTACAGGCAGACATTATCATTGCTGCGTTGGGATCTCCAAAATTCTTGACTGCAGATATGGTGAAAGATGGTGTTGTTATTATTGATGTCGGAACAACTCGTGTGCCTTCAGATAAGACTAAGAGTGGCTTTAAGTTGACGGGAGATGTTGATTTTGAAAATGTTGCTCCTAAGTGTAGTTTTATCACGCCAGTTCCTGGTGGTGTCGGACCAATGACTATTTGTTCGTTGTTGAAAAACACCTTATTGGCAGGAAAGAAGGCTATTTACAAAGATTAAAAATCTGTAATTTTATAAGATTGTTGGAAGG
The DNA here is from genome assembly GCA_963626555.1 of Clostridiales bacterium. GTDB lineage: Bacteria > Bacteroidota > Bacteroidia > Bacteroidales > Paludibacteraceae > UBA1181. The sequence continues at coordinate 43,762 of CAVFXQ010000005.1, read as the reverse complement.
ATGATTTTTTATGCTCCAAATATTGACATTGACAATCGACTGTCGGAGGAGGAGTCGCAGCATGCTGTGAAAGTTCTTCGATTGGTTGAAGGAGATCAAATAGAGTTGGTTGATGGTCAAGGCGGATATTATACGGCAGAAATTGTTTTTCCACATCCAAAGCATTGTGAGGTGAGGATTCTCTCTAAAGAAGAGAATTATCATCCTCAGCCAGTGCATATACATATTGCCATTGCTCCAACGAAGAATATGGATCGGTTGGAGTGGTTTGCAGAGAAGGTTACAGAGATTGGTGTTGGCGAGATCACACCATTGCTGTGTGATCATTCAGAGCGAAAAGTAGTAAAGCGAGATCGATTGGAGAAGATTCTTGTTTCGGCAATGAAACAGTCGAAAAAGGCTTTCCTGCCTACTCTGAACGAGATGACTTCATTCAAGGATTTCTTAAAAAATCATAAAGAAGCGGACTGTTATATTGCGCATTGTTATGAGCAAGATAAGCGTGTTTTGTGTAAAGAATATCAAGCTGGGCGAGACGTTGTTGTCTTGATTGGACCAGAGGGTGATTTCAGTGAAGAGGAAGTATGCAAAGCATTAAATGCAGGGTATGTTCCGATTTCTTTAGGAGAGAGTCGATTACGAACGGAAACGGCAGGGGTAGTTGCGTGTCATACGGTGCAGTTGATAAATCAGATGAGGTAGATACAATTAAATTAGAAGAATATGAAAAGAATAGAATTTTTCTGTGTTTTGATATTTGCATTTGTAAGTTCGGTTTATGCTCAGAAAGAGCAGTCTGCTCCGTTTAATGTTGTAGAGCATATAGCGATGTGTGATACGGTCTGGAGTTCCCCTGATGTGCAAGTCTCCTATCCAGGAGGTGTCAACGCCATGTACGCTTTTTTGAATGACAACATGAAGAATAGGGGTAAGATAACGGTTTTTTCGGCGCAACGTATGATGTTACGGTTGATTGTTGCCGCAGATGGCGCAGTTGTAAATACGGAGGTAGTGAAAGAGGTGTCGCCTGCGATTACCGATGACGTTGTTACGACGATTGGGAAATTCCCGAAATTGAATCCTGCTCAGAAAGATGGAAAACCCGTATGTGGTTATTTCTTAATTCGATTGAATTTGGCAGAATAACGAGAATATACGGAGACATTATAGAGAGAATGGTGAGGTTTTTCAAACTATTCTCTTTTTTTTGTTATATCGTACTTCCTTTATTTGTTTAATTACGTTACGTTGATTGCTGAGTATAGCGAAAAAATTGCTTTTTAGCACTATTGATAAAATATGCAATATGAAAGAAGTCCAAATTGCTTTCGCAACTTGGACTTCCTTAGTGACCCCGGCGGGATTCTAACCCACAACCTTTTGATCCGTAGTCAAATGCTCTATACAGTTGAGCTACGGAGCCATTCCGTAACAATCAGTGTATTTCCTGATTGCGAGCGCAAAGGTAATGCTTTATTTAATATTTGCAAAATAATAAGGTGATAAAAGTTTGAAATATTTTACTATTGATATAACTATCTGAAAATTAAATAGTTATATCTGCGTAAATACGAGTTAGAGGTGTTGCTATTCAGTCCATTCTGTGTTAATGCCGATTTTGTTTAATTCTTCAATGGCTTTTCCTCCAGAGATGTCAAGAAGTTGGATTCCAAGTGTTTTTCTACCTAAGTTAACCCATTTTCTGAAAAGTCTGATGTTTTCTGCGTTGATGATGTCGCAGTAGCAGACTTTTGAAAATTTCAAATCGGAGAGCGTGGCTCCTGCCGAAGAAGTGCTACTATCATGAATTTCATTCAAAGAGTCTATTCGCATACATCGTTTCCCCTTTTCGTCTTCGTAGACAGAGAGGAGAGCGTCGTCTTTTTTTAACGGAGAGACAAAGAATGGCTTTTCGGCAAATACTTTAAATGGTTCTCCTTTTTCTTTTTTCAGTAACTGCGTAGTTTGAATTTTGTTGATTTTACCGTTGTTGTAGACGACAATTATGAAGCCATCTTCTTCGTCCTCGTGGATGGCGAGTGTAAGCAAACCTTCTTCCCATTTGACATCGTCAAGTAGCTCCCACTCGCTTTCAGACAGGATGCGGAGGTAACCAATAGTGTCTTCTCCGAATCCTTCTATCCATTTGTTTGTTATATTACGACGGATGAGGCTGGTTGAGATTTGTTCAGAAATGATCGGCTGGGACGTATTTTTTTGTGTCGCTGTGGTTGTTACTTCCTCCTTTGCAGACTCCTCTAAGTTGATGCTATTGATGTTGGATGCTTTTACATTGTAGTAGTTGAAGTCTCTGTTCTCCATTATATGAGCTAATTCATTAGGGTCGATGGCGTAGGTTGAAGTGCCTTCTCGTAGGAAATAGCCATAGTTTGAATTGCTATCTCGTGCAAGAAGTCGAATGGGAGTTTGGCTGGCAGGCACTTTGATAGCATAGACAAAATGTTCGCCAGCTTCCGGGTGTTCTATTTGAATAGCGAAGCTGAGCTCATGGCCGAATGCTTGAAAAATTTGATTGCGAACGTAAAGGTCAAATTTGTCTTTGCTATTGCTGAAAAAAGTTAAGTCTTCTTCCAATCCTTTGGCCGTACCCGTATTGAAGACACCTAAGTAGAGAGTACCCCCGTAGGCGTTGGCCATACCACAGATTACTTTCATTATGTTGTAAGTTTGACGATCTATGTCTGGTTTCATACCATTTTCTGGAGGGTATACGATAGAAGTTTTAAACTCGGTGAGTTGGTCTTCTTCTCCAAACGAGTAGATTTTAGGAAGATCAACATTGATGTTCAGCAGGCTCTTCATTTTGTTGTTTATGATTTGTTCCTGATTTTGGAATCCAAATCCTTCAGACATATTATAAGAGAGAGCCAAGCGAGCTAATTTCTTCAATATTGGATTACACTCTTGATTGTTGATAATGCTCCATAGCATATCGTTTTTCTCTTGTTTGCCAAACCAGTTGACGATACGAATTTCTGCGAGACGTTGCATTGGGTAAGGAGACTGCTCTGCAATGTCCTCGTATTTTTTGCAGATGTTTTCAATTTCGCTCTCTTCAACTTTTCCGTTTTCCTTGTAGAATTCGCGGATAGAGACTGTCTTTCTGTTTAAGTCGATATAATCTTTCAAATCGTCATTTTCAATCATACGGGCGAGGATGCGGGCGAGAGAGAGGAATGAGTAGGCGATGATATTATTTTCTTCTAATACAGCCTTGTGGGCGAATATGTTGACAATTTCACGGATACTTTCCTCATCAAACTGTTCTTCTGCCACAGCCATAGCCTCCTCTTCCAACTCCTCTGGCGTTTCTTCGTAAAGGTTGTCGTTGCAGTAGGTTGCCAATAACGATTCAGCTGCGTATTTAATGTCAACCTCTTCGTCAGCATAACCAATGACAATACCTTGTATTTTAGCTGGATTAGAGACGTTTTCTATGCGGACTTTTACGCTGAAGTTCACTTGAAGTTGGACATCTTCTTCCTTTGTTTCTTCGGATAAAAATACACCAAACCCGAATTCTGTGATAGCGAGGAAAGTCCCTTTGCTTTCGGTCTCGAAAATTATCTTACAGTTAAAAGTTTCGTTGTAGTTGACATTCTCCTGGACGCAGTTGTCTATCTTAGAAAGGGCATCAAAAGTACAAGTTCTGTATTCATCGTTAGGACTACTCAGAGAGTTGACACGAACATTGAGAAGCATTGGCTTGCCATCATTGTTGAAAGAGTCGGAATCCAAATCTGGGTTGTAGTGGAAGAGTCCGATGGAGCCCCCTTTTTGGTAAGAGTCAATCCAACCATATCCCTCATGTTCGGGATGTTCAATTTTGCAATAGAAACGGTAAGGGTGTTCGTTATCGCTATCCTTATAGAGAATTCGGATGGTAGTATCTTCGCCTACGTCAGGAAGTCTTTTTTTGATAGTAGATTTGTTGATTGCCTCTTTAGGAGCAAAGAGAGCGGCTTCAACATTATCCCAAAAAACTTGCCATGTTTTGAATTTTGATTTTTTATCAATGCTATATTTATTAGCAGATTCCAGAAATATTTGTATATTACGCCAATCAAAGACATTAGGAGGGAGGACATTTCTCTCTTTCCCTGTGGTGATGGTTCTGGAAAGTGTGATTCCATTAGGGCTGACAGAGAACCTCGTATTTTCTGTGATGAAAGATTTTGCAGAGTAAGTGATGCTTTTAGGTTTTGAAGAGGTGAGTTGGTAGGCTAACATTTCTGTTTTGTAGAAATTTTTGCCCCATGCAATTTCTTGTATGTCGTCTTCTGGCTCCAAAAGAGTAGTGAAGGCGCGTTCAATTAGGGATTCGGACAGCTCCAATGTTTTTTTTGTGTTCCCGAGTGCGTCTTTCCCTCGAATGAAGGCTAAATAGTGGAAGAGCATAGCCTTGAAGAGTTGGCAGTTGTCTTCATCATTGTTTTTGTCGGAAAGAAGAATGAAGTAGGAGATAGAGCGAATCATTTTGTTAAGCAACTGCACGCTTTGGTCGTTTTCGACGGCAGCTAAGCGGTTTGTCTTACTTCTGTTTCTGTTGATATAGACTTCGAGCATACTACGGAAGATTTGATTGATGTAGCTATCTCTTTTTGTCCTATCTTGGTTTTCTATAATGTTTAGAATATCGTCGATTTTCTCGTCTAAAATTTGAGGATCCATCATAAGGATGGTGATGAGGGTCCAAATTTTCTCTTTGAAATTGTAGAGGTGTCCAGATGTTTGTATTTTCTTGAAAATGAGGTCAATCTCTTCTTTATGTTTGTTTTGTGTAATCAGGTTGATGCATTTGGAACTTATTTCTGCCATCCAAATTTTATCCTCAATGTTATTTTGAAAAGATCTCTTTTTTATCTCGAATTGATTCAGATAGTCGGAGTCTTCAATTATGTAAAGGCAGATGTTTTTGTAAACTTCTAAAATAGAGGGAATGTCGGATTTATTAATATTTGTCCAACTTTCGGCATCAGGAACAGATAAAAGTGCTTTGATAACCCAAAAAGGATTCCCTTGTTTCAAGTATTTGCGAGCTTCGTCGAAATTCTGAAGAGAGTAAAATGTTAGTGCTATGTAATGGGCGAGATTTTCGTTTATATTGCAATTGGATAGAAGCTCATGAAGGGAAATACAACTTTGGACCGCAATGGAGACGTTATTTTTTTGTGGCTCAAGAATGATTTTGTTTTGTGAGGGTCTTGATATTTTACATTCTATCGGTTGATGAATTTTAAGTTTTTCTTTACATTTAATTCGAAATGGAACACCGTTGTCTTGATCCCAAACCTCGTAATATAGCACATTTTGGAAAGGCGATGGCGTTGATTTTGTGATTATGAAAGTGAATATATGTCCATTGGGATATATTTCTTTGGTCATTTCAGCGATGTTTTGGACAAAAACGATCTCATCACCGTGGATGTCCTTCACCATACAAGGAAGCTCTGATAGAGATCTTGCTTTTTCGTTCGTCCGCTGAAATTCAAACATCTTTATAGCATAATCAAAGCCATTGGCATTTACGATAAAGAATGAAACCTTACCTTCATCCTTGATACTTAGAATCGGTAGCGTACAGAACTTACCTTTTTGATATTGGATTGTTTGCATAAAATGTAAATATGTTATTTTTTATTTCAAGAAATGTTTGTATTCCTTAGAGGTTGCAAAACGTCGTATATTGTCTTTGCATATTACAAAGGTAAGTAAAATCAGTGGTTAGACTTTGAGTTTGGCGCATGACTTATGAACGAATTATAAATTCAAGACTTTAAGGTAAATGTGTGAAAGCTGTTTTTTTAACAAGTCTTTAATTTTTATAACTTTGCGACTAATTGTTTATTTTGTCAATTAATGTTTTTTTATGAGAAAAACTTTTCTCTTCGGCTGCGTGATTAGCATTTGTTCGTTGTCTGGTTATAGTAATGCGCAGGCAACCGACTCTTCAGTTTTAGTTGACTCTCTTAAAGGTGGAGAGAACACAAAAACAAAGATTTGGGATAAGGAACACCCTTTTGAGGTAAATACGAAGGCAGTGAAGATTGTACCCTACGGTTTTGTTCGGAATGATTTCTATTACGACTCGCGTGAGAATTTTGAAACTGCGTCTGGATTATTCTATGTGATTCCGAAAGACAGAGATTTGAATGCATTAGGAGAGGATTTGAATGATGTTTCATCGTCTCGATTTTTAAGTATTGCGACGCGAATAGGGGTGAAAGTATATTCTAATATTCCTATTCTTAAATCTCAGTTGATGGCTCAAGTGGAGACAGATTTCGCTGGCTATTCGGGAAGTACGACGATGCTTCGTATTCGTCAAGCCTTTGTGAAGATGGATTGGGAAAAATGGTCTTTCTTAGCGGGACAGACATGGCATCCGATGTTTGGAACAGTTGTGCCTGAGGTGCAAAGTTTGGCAACGGGTAGTCCGTTTCAGCCTTTTAATCGAAGTCCGCAGATACGCATAGATGCAAAGACGTTTGGCAATAGAGGTACGGAGTTTAGAGTTTTTGCTTCGGCGATTTATCAGTTTCAGTATGCCTCTGTCGGACCAGACGGAAGTAGTCCGAAGTATCAGACGAATGCTAAGGTGCCGGAAGCCTATTTAGGATTAGAATTGAAGAATGCCGGCTTCTTATTTGGTGTCGGTGCGGAGATGACGACCCTTAAGCCACGAGATTATGAGTTGTCTGCTGATAACACCTGCACCTATATCACCGATAGAACATTTATGTCAATGGCTTGGAATGCCTATCTCCAGTATATTACGCCGAATGGAAAGTTTAGAGTCAGAGCGAAATCTATATATGGGGGAAATATGTCGCACTTGCTATTGTTGAGTGGATATGCCGAAATTGATGATAAGCTGAGTGGTGCTCGTTACTACTACGATGTCAAAACGTGGACTTCGTGGTTGAATTTGGTTTATGGAACAAAGTGGCAAGTGGGTGTTTTCGGTGGGTATATGAAGAATTTCGGGATAGACCATCGTTTATTGTTACCCGATGTATCGTCAGAGGTATATATGTTTGGGTATAACAATATTGCAGGAGCCTATAGAATCTCGCCGATGTTGTGTTATAACTTAAAACATTTTTCGTTTGGTGTGGAATATGAAATGACGGCGACATCGTATGGAAAATGGGAAGACTCTAAGGATTTGTTTTATTCAACTGTTGAAAATACTCATTGGGTGAAGAACCATCGGGTTGTTGCGGTGATGATGTTGCATTTCTAAGTCTGTATAGAATGTAACTTTTATGAGTCTATATTGAAATAATAGTGTCGTATGAAACAAAATAAATGCATTGTAGTTCTGTTGATAGTTTTGTGCTTCGCTTCTTGTGGTAGAAACGTAGGGAAAACAGGTGTAGAATATAAAAGTGTGCAAGGAGAAATATTTGGTACTTATTACCACATAACGTATTCTGAGGGTAAGAACGGTGAGGTGACATTGGCTGGATTAGATTCTGTTTTTGCAGCGATTAATAATTCATTGTCTGTCTATGTATCGACTTCGACAATTTCGAAGATTAATCAAAATGTGGATTCAGTAACATTAGATTCCCTATTCATAAAAGTTTATCAAACGGCACAGTATGTTTCTAATGAAACAAATGGTGCTTTTGATATGACTGTTGCGCCGTTGGTGAACCTATGGGGATTTGGTTTTGAACGTAGCGATTCTATTACGGAAGGAATGATTGATTCCATAATGACGACAGTCGGTTTCCAAAAATTGCATTTAGTAGATGGTAAGATTGTGAAAGAGAATGCCAAGACGATGTTGGATGCTTCTGCCATAGCAAAAGGGTTTTCTTCGGATTGTGTGGCGAATTATCTGAAAACGTGTGGGTCTGAGAATTTCATGGTTGAAGTAGGGGGTGAGATTGTTGTGAGGGGATTGAATAAGAAAGGCGAAGAATGGTCGATCGGGGTTACGAAACCATACGAGGGCAATTCGGTTGACCAACCAGATATGCAGGCAGTTATCAGGTTGACAGATTGCGGAATGGCCACTTCTGGTAATTATCGTCGATTCTATCATGTTGATGGAATAAAGATCTCGCATACCATTGATCCTGCCACAGGTTGGCCTGTCAACCATTCCTTGTTGAGTGCAACAGTGATTATGCCCGATTGTATGTCAGCAGATGCGTATGCCACAGCGTTTATGGTGATGGGGTTGGATAGTGCAATGGCTGTTGCTTCTAAGCATCCTGAAATGTCTACCTATTTCATCTATGCGGACAGTACAGACAATCAGTTGCATACGATTGGAACAGGGCATTTTAAAGAGATGGTAGTTGAAGAGTATGAATAGTAAGATGTCTCGTATGAGGAGCAGGATACTGCAAATGAAAGTATTACTATTGTATTTGTGCATACAAATGGGAATTGTATGTGCGAATGCTCAGTGGTCGACTCATACGAGTACATATACAGTGCAAGATGGATTATCGCAGAATTCTGTCAAGGATATGCTGAAGGATGCGGAGGGCTTTCTGTGGTTGGTGTCGAAGGATGGATTGAGTCGATTTGACGGATATGAATTTAAAAATTTCAAAGCCAGTTCGAAAGAGTTGAGGAGAAGTGTGAGTAACCAATTTCTTTCTTTGAAAATAGATGGGAGTGGCTGTTTATGGTTGTTGAACGATATCGGTCAGGTTTTGCGTTTTGATCCGAAGACGGAGGGGTTCTCCTTGTATCCATCCGCAGAGGAGAATAAAGGGCAGAACTATTTTATGACTGTTCGATGGCGACAGATTACAGAGAACGAGATATGGTTGATGGGTGCGAATGCAGAAGGTGCGATTCGTATTATGATTGATTCTACATCGAATGTACGGTTGAAGAGATACTGTGAGTCTTCGGATCGGCAGAATGGATGTGACGTGCGTGATGTAGTGCGAGATTCTAATAATCGGTTATGGGTCTTGAGTGATTATGGGGTTTGGACGATTGACGATGGGGATAGTACAATGGTCTATTATAAGATGTTTGGTACGCGTAATCGTTCTGTCTACGAGATGCTGGAAACGGAAAACGAGCTGATTTTTGCCTGTTCAAATGGTGAGATACATAAATATGACAAAACCCATAGGAGGGAGACGAATATAACCTTGCCAACGGAGGAAGATTTGATTTCGGTAGGTCGTGTGGATGTCGCTTCATACGCAGTGGAGACTGCAAAAGGACTCCGTTTTGTTTTAAATCTCTCCAATGACAAGGTGATAAAGGAGGAAAAATCTCATTCTTCCAACAAGGAGGATGATCTGATGGTGCTTCGCGACACTATGGGAGTTTTGTGGAGTACGACGCATAATGCGGGAATTGAGAAAATTGTGTCGTTCAATGAATCGTTCCGACAGACGATATGCAATAAGGAGAGCGACCAACGAAGAAGCAATGATATTTCGTCGGTAATGGAAGACAATGAGCGAAGGCTTTGGGTAGCAACAAAAGATGGTTGTCTTCGCTTGTATGATGAGAAAGAAAATCTTATCGGTTTTATTGACGAGAATGGAAATGTCAGTAAGAATCCTTCAAATTTTTGCGTCGTATCCGTGATGTATCAAGATAGAGAGGGTAGGGTTTGGTTGGCAACTCAATGTTCCGTCATACGATTGGAGCCTATTTCTGTTTTAAAGTTCAAGGTGACGAATTGTACGCCTGTTTCCGAACGCTACACTCCATTGTCCTATCAGTTTACCGATATATTGGAGGATTCAAAAGGACATTTGTGGTTGACTGCGCTCAATGGTGGCTTACACTATCTGCAAGAGACACCGAATGGCTATCGTTTTATTCATAAAGAAAACGACTTTAAAGACCTTTATCCTCCAACCGTAGAACAGTCTCACGCCCTGATGGAAGACCATTTGGGTAATCTTTGGGTAGGGTCAAGTGAAGGATTGATGTTGCTTTCCACTGATTTTGAGTCGCCCGAGCAGGTTCGTTTCCTTTTCTATAACACAGAAAATACCACTTTGACCAATAGTTGTATCTATGATATATTTCAAGACCAGAAAAATAATATATGGTTGGCTTCGTATGGTGGAGGACTCTTCAAGTTGGATGATAGTAATGGGTTCGTTTTGTTTCAGACACCATCATTCCTTTCTTTTAGCAGGCAGAATTCCTCGTTCCCCTCGGATTTGTTGTTGGGTATCACGGACGACTCTCAGCGAAATTTGTGGATTTTGACGGAAGAATCGATAGTTAAGTTTGATCCTGTACAATTTACTACAGAGTCTTTTGGTCAGTTTAGAGGATTTCGAGCCGATGTCTTTGCAGGGAGAGCCTTGATTCGTCGTTATTCGGGCGACTTGGTGGCTTCTACAAGTAGAGGCTTTTATTCATTCTCTCCGACCGACATTGTAACTGACGATTATAGTCCGAACATTGTATTCACACGGTTCCTTTTGTTTAACAAAGAGTACCAAAAGGGAAATTCAAATGAGTATGAAGATATCAATTACTTGAAAGAGATAACGTTGAAACCCAATCAATCTGTCTTTTCAGTAGAATATGCTGCATTAGATTTTCGATTCCCTGACAATATACGATATGCCTACAAGTTAGAGCCGTTTGAAACGGAGTGGAATTATGTGGGGGCGCAGCGACTTGCCTCATACACGAATCTTCCGAATGGAGAGTATCGTTTCGTTGTAAAATCGACCAACAGCGAAGGAATTTGGTGTGAGAATGAACGATCAATAAAGATTGTTGTGGAACCAACTTTTTGGCAGACGGGTTGGGCATATCTAATGTATTTGTTGGTTCTATGTTTTGTTGTTGGCGTTTTGATTTATCTCTATAATATGCGGGTGAAAATACGCACAGACAAGGAAATTTCCGACTCTAAATTGCAATTCTTCACAGATATATCGCACGAGCTTCGAACTCCGCTTACCTTAATCAGTGCTCCGTTGGAGAATGTGTTGGAGCATGGCAGTGTCAACGAGGAAGACCGTCAACAGTTGGAGGTGGTGCGAACGAATGCCAATCGTATGTTGCGAATGATGAATCAGATCTTAGATTTTAGAAAGATTCAGAGTAACAAGATGCGGCTGAGGGTTCAGAAGACCAATTTGGGAGCGTTCATCTCTTCTTGCAGTTCCAATTTTTTGCGTGTGGCAGAAAATCGGCATATATTTTTCTCAATTGAAGACCACACGAATGCAGCGATGTTTTGGATTGACAAAGATAAAATGGATATGGTGATGTTCAACCTTCTGTCCAATGCATTCAAATTTACGCCAGAGGGAAAACGTGTCTCTGTCAACATATCTGTGCAGAATGATTATGGTGTAATCACTGTTTCGGATGAGGGTTGTGGAATGGAAAAGGATAAACTTCCGACTATCTTTGAACGATATGTTACTTTGCAAGATTATTCCCTTACTAAGCAGAGTGGTACGGGTATTGGTTTGTCGTTGGTGAAAGAGATTGTTGATATGCATAAGGCGACCATTGAAGTGGAGAGTGAGGTCGGAAAAGGGTCAAAGTTTATTGTAACGATTCGTCCAGGAAACGAGCATTTTGGTGAGAAAATAGAAGTGGTTGAATCTGATGTGGAGGAGGCAACATCGGTAGAGACTACTTCTTCGGATATTAGCGTGCGAAAAGAGAAACTTTCAATTTTGATTGTTGAGGATAATGATCAAATGAGAGATTTCTTAAGAAATGTTTTGAGCAAACAGTTTAAGGTGATAGAGGCGGAGAATGGAAAAATAGGTTTAGAATGTGCCATTCAAGAGTTGCCAAATTTCATCTTGACGGATGTAATGATGCCGGTAATGGATGGAATTGAGATGACGAGAAAATTAAGGTCGGAAGAAAGCACATCCCATATTCCGATTATTCTGTTGACGGCAAAAACGGATTTGCAGAGCAAGATTGAATGTATGAAAATTGGTGCGAATGACTATATTACGAAGCCTTTCAGTATGGATTATTTAGAGGTTCGTATCAAGAATATTTTAGATGAACGAAGAAGATGGCAAGATAAATATCGCAGTGAGTTACTTGGAATAATGGATGAGCCTGGAGAAAAATCGTTAACTGCTCAATCAACTCAATCACAAACGCAGGAAGTTAAAGAAGAGGACGAGAATGTAGTGGTAACGCCGGGGTTGGAAAAATCGGACGACAAACTGATGCGACGATTTATGGATGTGATTGAAGCCAATATGGGCAATGTTGATTTCTCGGCAGACGATGTTGAAGCGATGCTCAAAATCAGTCGTTGGCACTTAATGTCTAAGGTGAAGGCTCTTGTCGGAATGACTCCGACGGAGTTTATTCGAGAGACACGTTTGGCGCATGCAGCGAAATTGATAGATGAAGGCAACCTTTCGATGACACAAATTACATACATGATTGGAATGTCGGATTCTCGCTATTTCAGTCGCTGCTTCAAACAAAAATATGGCGTAACACCGACAGAGTACAAGAACAGAAAAAAATTATAGTATGTAATAATCGTTTAAATATCTTCTCCTTTCATAGAATTTGTATTTTCCATAGCAATTGAATTTTATTTTTGTTAAGGGATTTGTTTCTTTTAGAAAAGGGAAAAGTATGAAATTGGCGAAAAATAGTGTAGTCAGCAACGATGGTTATGTCTTCAATAGAAAGACGGGGGAGAGCTTCACGTTGAATGCTATAGCAGTAGACTTGTTGAGGCTTCTTGAAGATGAGGAAAGAGACATGGAATGCTTGACCAACTATATTATGGAAAATTATCAAGTAGAGAACCGTTCAATCATATATTCCGACTTGTCCGATTTCTTTTTTTATTTAAGTAGGAAAGGAATTATAGAGGATTAGAACAAATCAGATGTTGAAAAAGATTCGGCAGAATGTGTTGGATATGGAAGAGAAAAAAAAACTGACGATAGCTGTGACTGGCATGAACGCAGTGGACAATCCTGGTCCTGGTGTTCCAGTGGCTCGTAGTCTTCGTGAAGCATTTCAATTCGATGTTCGTATCATCGGCTTATGTTATGGCTCGTTGGAGCCTGGCGCTTATATGGACGATGTAGTAGACTCTTCTTATTTATTACCATATCCATCGGAGGGAGAAGAGGCGATGTATAATCGTCTTCTTTACATACAGAGTCAAGAACATATTGACGTCTTGGTTCCTAATTTAGATGCGGAGCTTTTCCCTTTCATTCAGCTATCAGCGCAGCTTCGTGCGATTGGTATTCGTATGGTTTTGCCTACGGCAGCACAATTTGATTTGCGCCAAAAGGATAAGTTGAGTCTGTTGGCGAAATGTATGAAAATAAGTGTTCCGCGATACCTTACTTGCCATTCTTTTCAAGAATACATAGATTATACGTTGAATTTACCATCTGGATTTCAATATCCAGTTGTGGTGAAAGGTCGTTATTATGAAGCGTATGTGGCATATAATTATGCACAGGCAGAGAGTTATTTCAATCATATAGCGATGAAATGGGGATACCCTGTGATAGTGCAGCAGTTCGTGCCAGGCTCTGAGTTTAATATTGTTGGTAATGGTGACGGGAAAGGGCATTTATTGGCGATGGTAGCGATGCGAAAAATGTATGTTACGGAAAAAGGGAAAGCTTGGTCGGGTATCTCTGTTGAAGATGAGAATTTGCGATCTTTCGCTTCCGATTTCGTGCAAGAAACTTTATGGAGAGGTCCGTTTGAGTTGGAGTTGATGAAAGGGGATGATGGCATTTTTTACCTGATAGAAGTAAATCCTCGATTTCCAGCTTGGGTATATTTGGCGACGGCTGTCGGTCAGAATATTCCAAAACAAGTTGTGCAAATGTCTATGAATGAGCAGATAGAACCATGTAACACCTATGATGTTGGTAAGATGTTTGTTCGTTATTCATGGGATATGATAGTTGATCATGATGAATATGGTTCTTTCGCAGTTAGAGGAGAGAAGCAATCAGAAAGGAGAGATAAAAATGGTTCAGACAGAAAATGAAATGGAAAATAATGATGATAACCAGATAGATAGAAGGAAACCGTACAATCGACCAATGGCATCTCCTATTATTCCGACGATGCCAGGAAAGTCGGGCAACGCTTCCGTCGTTTCTGTGAAGACAGATATAGATGGGGTTGACGTAGAAAGTATGGTGGCTCAGTATGGTTCTCCGTTATTCATCTTTTCGGAGGAGCAGGTGCGCAGTAATATTCGGAATGCGCAAAGGGCATTTAAAACTCGTTATCCGTCAGTCACTTTTGCGTGGTCGTATAAGACTAATTACTTGTCGAAGATCTGCAAGATATTTCATGAAGAAGGAAGTTGGGCGGAGGTCGTTTCTGGTTTTGAATATCAGAAGGCATTAATGAACGGGTGTGATCCGACGCATATCATTTTCAATGGTCCATCAAAAAGTGATGAAGATTTGAAATCGGCTGTTCGTCATAACTCATTGATACACATTGATAATCTGTTAGAATTTTATCGTTTGGTAGAGATTGCCAAGGCAGAAAAAAAAGTGGCTTCAGTTGGTATTCGTATTAATTTAGATGCAGGTGTTTATCCTCACTGGGATCGTTTTGGATTCAATTATGAGAATGGAGAGGCTTGGAACGCCATTAAATTAGTCTTGTCTAATGAACATGTTTCATTGCAGGGCATTCATTGTCACATTGGCACGTTCGTTCTCTCTGTGGCTGCCTACGCAAAGTCTGCCGAGAAAATGATGAATTTGGCTATCAAGATAGAAAAAGAGTATAATAATCCGTTGAAATACATTGATTTAGGAGGAGGATTTGCATCTCGTAATTCGTTAAAAGGTTCGTATGTGAATGGGGAGGATTTAGCGCCTTCGTTTGATGAATATGCAGAAGCAATTACAACTGTATTAATGAAAGACGAGTTGACTCATCGTCCGATGTTGGTGTTGGAGACGGGCCGTGCACTCATTGACGATGCAGGTTATTTGGCTACTACAGTGTTGGCAAACAAACGTTTACCAGATGGAAGAGCAAATATAGTGATAGATGCGGGTGTCAATCTTCTTTTCACCTCCTATTGGTATAATCATAAGGTTTCTGTTGTAGGAAGAAGTTCTCATTATGTAGAAGAAGCATATCTTACAGGACCGCTATGTATGAATATCGATGTGATCAGAGAGCGAGTGGCTTTGCCTCCGTTGAGCAGAGGACGACTTTTGCTAATCCATTATGTGGGAGCGTATAATGTAACGCAGTGGATGCAGTTTATTACCTATCGTCCGGCTGTTGTGATGGTGGGTCGTGATGGGCATGTCTCCATTTTGCGGAAATCTGAGACATTTGAGGATATTGTCCGATTAGAAGAAGAATAGAAGCGGATGGATGTAGAAACGAAGATAGAAAAAGAGGGATTGAAGGATGAGGTCGTTTTTTTCCTTCAGAGTATAGCCAATAGTTATGCTGCGATTTTCTTTTCGCGGAGCGGTTGGCTAGGTGTCTTTTTGCTTTGTTTGACGATGTTTTACCCTTCGCAGGGGCTGTGTGGCTTGTTCTGCTGTATGTTAGTCAATGCTTTTGCTATCTCATTAGAACTCAACCGCTATAAAACGCAAATTGGTCTCTATGGGTTTAATGCTGTCTTGGTAGGAAATGCGTTAGGTGCGTTGTTCCCTTACAATGCGACGTTGATATCGTTGGTTTTTGCTGTCTCTGTGGTGGTTTTGCTGCTGACGGTTTCTATAGAGACGATGTTCCAAAAGTATGGATTACCATCTCTTTGCATACCATTTTTGCTGTGTCTATGGCTTGTTTTGCTGGTTTTCCAACAGTTTGAGGCTTGCGAAGCAGGATTTGATTTCTTACAGATGCAGAACAACCCGTTTACTTGGGTGGAACAGATTTCCAACCTTCCGTTTTGGCAGAATTTGCCACGACCGCTGCTTCTTTTCTTCACCAGTTTAGGATATATTTTTTTTCAAGCAAACTACTTCACAGGTCTATTGTTGGCGATTTCGTTGCTATTGTTCTCTCGTATATCTGCCACAATGTCATTGGTAGGCTTTTTGTTTGCCTATTTCGTGTATGAGGTGTTTAACTTCGAGATGTTCCACGTTCCTTTTGTCTATTTTGGATTTAATTTCATTTTTACGGCAATGGCGGTGGGTGGTTGTTATCTTGTCTCATCTAAGGCTACACTTTTGTGGATACTACTTTTAGTTCCACCTCAATTTCTTGTAGTCTATTCTTCTCATCGGTTGCTTTCCTACTTTATGCTGCCGACCTATTCTTTGGCTTTCTGCGTGGTTTGTTTACTTTTTCTGTTTACGTTGAAAAACAGAACATCTAAAAAAAATCCGCCTTATTTTTCTTTTTTCGTTGAGGCTACGCCAGAAGAAAACGTCTACTATAACTTAGTGAATGTCAAACGGTTCGACTATCTATATTATTTGCCGTTCGGTCTTCCTTTTATGGGAGAATGGAAGGTTTCTCAAGGATATAATGGGGCTTATACACACAAAGGTCTTTGGCAGCATGCTTGGGATTTCATTATAGAGTATGATGGCAGACAGTACAAAGGAGAAGGTCTGAATGTCAAGGATTATTATTGTTTTGGTAAGCCAGTCGTTGCCGTTGGTAATGGTGAGGTTGTCGCTGTTTGTAATGAGGTGGAAGACAATGAGATAGGAGTGAAAAATCAGGTGGAAAATTGGGGAAATTATGTGGTTTTAAAGCATACAGACGAATTGTACTCTATTGTCGCACATTTGCAAAAAGGTTCTATTCGCTGCAGGTTAGGGGATGACGTTCGTATGGGCGATTTGTTGGGTTTGTGTGGTAACTCTGGTTTGTCTCCATATCCGCATCTGCATTTCCAATTTCAGACGGAGGCATACGTTGGTGCGCCTACTTTCTCTTATCCCTTGTCAAATTACTTGTGTCGTGGTGAATTTTCAAATTTCCCTTGTTTAGTCGGAATCCCGGATGAAAATGAGGTAGTGATGAATTTCGTTCGAGACGAACAAATAGCGCAGAACTATAATCTGCGTGTTGGAATGTGTATGACGGCAGTTTCCGATGTTTATGGTGAGGAAACGTGGCAAGTATGTACAGAGTATGGCTACACGCTTCTTTATTGTTGGGAGACGAAAGCGAAGGCGTGGTTCTCGCTTAGAAATGGAGATTTTTGTTTCCAACGTTATGTCGGCACTCAAAAATCTAATCTTTTCTATTTCTTTCTTTCTAATTATAGGGTTCTTTTCTTATCTGAAAAATATGAATTGGAAGAAGCAGTGCCACTTACTCTGAAGCCATTCGGTTGGATGGGGTTGCTGCAGGATTTCCTCGCTCCCTATTTCACGTTTATGGATTATAAGTTCAAGGCAATGAGTGATGGGTCTGTCTTCAGGTCGCATTGCGAAAAAAAAACTTTTAAATATGTAACGCGGTCTTTTGATTTTTTGACGTTTGCGCAAGATGGGAAAGTGCGAAAAATAGTGGTCTCAGAAAAGAAGAAAAGTGAAAATCTGGAATGGAGTATTCAATTGGACATCAAGTAAAAAGGGATATATGAGTTTGAAAAAATTGCAGGAGTTTGAATGTAAGTGCGCTAAACAAAAGCTCACTCCATTTTTTTTGTTGTTTTTTTTCATGTTTTCTGCTTTAGGATACTCTCAAACGAGAGATAGCTTTATTTATGAGAATTCAAAAGGAAATACAGATGATTTTTTATTGGATGATGTAACATTGTTGGATTCAGCCGAGAATGCCCTGCAGAAGGAGTTTTGGATAGCGCAATCCTGGGTTGAAATGAAAAATTATGCAAAAGCGTATGAGCATTTATCAAAAATCTATGCAGAGAATTCGAATGATTCGCAAAGTACAAAACTCTTTTATGATGTATCGCAATGGCTCAATCGTAGAAGTCCAGTGAAACAATATTCGACACCAAGGGCTTTGTTGATAGAAGGAGCTTGGTCGCATGAAGCGAGTAAAACGCATAAAGCAGTAAATTGTTCATCTTCTAATTATTATGATGCAGGAGAATACTGGGAGGTGAGAGGCACTTATTCGCATGATGTGGGTTCTATTTGTCGCTTCAAGCACACGATTGAGTTTCAAAACTCTCCCTACACTTCTTATTTTGATGTCGCTTCTGTCAATGAAGAGCTGGATACAGAGTTTTGGAATAATGGTGAAAGCGCGAAGACTATGCAACGACAGTTTTCTATCGATGTGAAGAATAAAAGGGTGGAGTATGGGTTGGAATCTTGCTTTTTATTGCCTAAAAACTTTTCTATTTCAGTTTTCGGACGTTTTATTATGATGAATAGGACTTTGCCCCATTATGTTCTTGATACAACTGTTGCTGACATGGGTGAGTTTTGGGGCGAGGGGTTTGAAAAAAATGACACTGAGAAGCTTTCTAATGAGGATGTAAATAGAAATATACAATCTCAATACACCTCTTCTGTAGAAGAGATTACGAAGCCTTACTATTTAGTGGGTCTATCGATACATAAGACTTACAATCAATTCGATTTCTCATTTCGAACCTCCTATATGCGTTATTGGAGTTACAACGTTGCTCAGTTGGGAACCTCGTTTTTCTGGATGCCAGTGGGGAATTTAGATTTCTATCTAAAGACAAAGGTTTTTGTTTTGTTTCGAGATGAAAATTTTAATAATTCTAATGTCTTTATTCGCACAAATTCAAACAAATTGGAGAATTTTCCAATCATAGAAGAGACTATTGGAGTAAAAACCACTCGTTTTTTATGGTTAGAAGCATCTTTTTTAGTAGGTAATCAGAAAGGTTATGAAGATTCTGACGCAAATATTGTATCTTTGACTAATGAAAACACAAAGTATCGAGCCTCTTTATCTGCTTATATTGTGGTTTCCGAAAAGTTAAGGTTTAATTTGACTTACAGAATGACACGGCGAGTTAGTTCGACCGTCAATGTGAGTGACAATGATTTTTATGAAGTTCAGGATGATGTCTCCGATCATCTTTTGTCAATGGGTGTAAAATGGAATTTTTAGATGGTTATATAAGGAAAGGGAATCAAAATTTTTTGAGGATTTTGACTACTTCTATTTTCGTTTTTGCGATGTCTTTTATGTCGTATTCGCAAGGAGGGCTATCTGTGCAGAAAAGAGCAGCTGCATTTCAAAAAAGTTATGAGTATGAGTCGTCTAAGGATTATTCAAATGGAATAGATGTTTTATTGGATCTCAAAGAAGACTCCTATGCGGTAAACCTGCGTTTGGGGTGGCTTTATTATAATAAGGGCGAATATAAAACGTCAATGTTACGTTATGCAAAAAGTATTCAGATGCGTCCTAATTCGATAGAGGCTCGCTTTGGCTATGTTTTGCCAGCAGCCAAATTGAAGGAATGGAAGCGTGTCGCCTCGCAATATGATGCGATTTTAAAATTAGATCCTAACAATAGTAAAGCCAATTACTACCGTGGTTTGATGTTCTATAACGTGGGGGAATATGAAAAGGCTGCGCCTTATTTTAATAAGATTGAGGCTAATTATCCATTCGACTATGATATAGTGATACTTTCCGCTTGGAATAATTACTACTTGAAAAACATAGAAAAAGCACGTCAGCTCTTTAGTCAGGCTTTGCTGATTCAGCCGAGCAGTGCCTCCGCTTTACAAGGTTTGAAGGTGTGCAAATAGTCTTTCCTCAAGATGCCTAACAACAAAAATGCCTTTACTCGATACCGAATATTGGATGAATTGCTGAGTGACAGACATCATCAATACTCGTTAAACGACCTCACCGTAGAGCTGAACAAGCGTCTTGCAGGAATGGAAATATCACCTGTTACACGACGTTGCGTGGAGAAGGATATTGCCTATCTTGAAGAGACGATTGCCCCGATTGAGCGGGTTTCTGTAAATGCAAGAAATATCGCAGGAAAATTTTTTAAGAAACGTTGTTTGCGTTATCCTTCGTCTACTTTCTCTATCTTTAAAAAAGAGATGACCGATGATGAAAAATATCTGATGTCGCAGCTGTTCACGATGATCGGTCAGTTTGACGGACTACCAGAATTTGAGGCTTTGGAGGAGATGAGGAAAGATTTAGACGAGTCGTATCCAGAGAAGATTGTATTGATAGACAAAAATCCTCTGATGAATACAAATCGTATCGGGGAAGTGTTTTCTGCCATATCACACAAGGTGGTTTTAGAACTGAAGTATGAGAAATTCGTTGAAATAGGAAATATCAAAACATATCATATTTCTCCGACTTTCTTGAAAGAACACAATCGAAGATGGTTTGTCTTTGGGGTCCCGTATGGGAAGGAAGGTCTTGTCTGTTTCGCTTTAGACCGAATCAAGTCATTGACTCCCTTGCCATCCTATGAGTATGTGGAATATATAGGTGATAAGGAAGCTTATTTTGAAGACATTGTTGGCGTAACCAATTTAGGAGATGAAAAACCTGTTGAGCATATTGTTTTTTGGGCATCCACTTTGCAGTCTTGCTATGTGCGAACGAAACCTTTGCACGAGTCGCAGAGAAGTCTTAAGCAGGAAGAAGAAACACTTCGAAACCGATACCCTTCTTTAAAGGAGGCGGAAGGTTCTTTTTTTTCGATCGACTGCAAGTATAACTATGAATTAATACGAGAACTCTCATCGTGCGGTGAAAGTCTAATTGTTTTGTCTCCCCAATTCATTCAAGATGAAATTGAGCGTCATGCTCAAGAGATGGCGAAAATGTATGCGGCACTTCGTTCTTCTCAAAAAAAATAATTCTTTCAATATTTAATTTTTTACGAACAAAGAGTTCGCAGTGTGGACTTACTTTTGTACTTGTAACAAACAGGGAAGAGTAACAAACAGTAAACAGGTTTTACAAACAGACAGACTTACAAACAGGGCTTGAAAACAAACATACAAAGTATAATTTTGATTTATGTTTATTTAGATTTTTAGGAAAACAAACACTATTAAGAAAAAGATTTAAATGAGAATATTAAATGAATTTTTCATAACGTAAAAAGTCTATGGTTTAGATTTGGAAACTAAGTGAAAACAACGCTTGAAAAAAGGAGAGGAGGGCTTCACTAAGTGAAACTCTCCTCTGTTTTTTTTACAACCGCCAAATAACGAATGGTTATTTTGAACTATAGTATAATTTGTCGTCTTCTTCACGGCAACTGATTACATTTTCACGAAGCAACCAACCAATTGACATATAGAGTTCTTCGTTTTTGCCTTTCAGTTCTTTCTTGATCTGTGTGAACGTCAGCTCTCCCTTATCATTTAAAAGACGCCAAATTTTACCGGCGTTGTCTCCTACTGAATGTTGTAACATATCCAATAATTTTTTAGGTTTTAAATTTTTTGCAAATGTACGATTTTTTTTCTTTCTCTTATTTCATCAAAAGAAAAAACTCTTAAATAATGCTAAAAACATATTGTTTTATTGCCTTTCTATCTTTAATTGCTACCTTTCAAAGCACTTTTGTCTTCGTTAAAAACACCTAACACAACGTCTTCTACTGTGTTAACTTTCATTGCGTTGTATGGAGCCTCAACTAAGACATAGTTCTCTGTAAAACCATGCATCATACCGCCGTTTTTCTTTCCTTCCCATAAGACTTTCTTTTTTTTGCCGATTTGGGATTGATAGAAGATGAGTCGTTTCTCCTCCGACAGGGTGTGGAGAATTTCGCTTCTCCGTTTTTTTTCGGAAGGTGATACTTTCTGTCCTAAGCGCAAGGCTTGTGTGTTGGGGCGTTCGGAATAACTGAAAACGTGCAGTTGAGCAAAATCTAAATTTTGTAGAAAGGCTTTCGTCTTCTTGAAATACTCTTCTGTTTCTCCGTTTGTTCCGACAATGACATCGATCCCAATGAATGTTTCTGGCATCATGCGTTTGATGGTTGCAATTTTTTCAGAGAAGAGTTGTGTTTTGTAATGTCGGTGCATGAGTGATAACACTTCGTCGCAGCCCGATTGAAGCGGAATGTGGAAGTGAGGCACGAAATGTTTTGATACTGATATGAATTGGATGATTTCGTCAGTCAGCAAATCGGGTTCAATGGAGGAGATACGATAGCGAAAATCGCCTTTGATCTCGTCCAATCCTTGGATGAGCTGGAAAAAGTTTTCTCCGGTGGATTTTCCGAAATCTCCGATGTTGACGCCGGAGATGACAATCTCTTTTGCTCCCGCATCAACGGCTTTTTGCGCTTGTGCGACCGTGTTTTCAACGGTATCGTTGCGACTCTTCCCTCGTGCGATAGGAACGGTGCAGTAAGTGCAGAAATTGTCGCAGCCATCCTGCACTTTGAGCCAATAGCGTGTCCTATCTCCTCGTGTGCAAGAAGGAAAGAATTTGTCAATACTGCTCCTCTCTGTGTGTACTATCTGAGTTTCTCCTGTCTTTTGCAGATTGTGCAGATGCATTGAAATATCGAATTTGTTCTGCATACCCAAAATGAGGTCGACCCCTTCGATATTCTCAATCGTTTCTGGTTTCAATTGTGCGTAGCAACCAATGACAACAATAAAGGCATTAGGATATTTGGTGATAATCTGTTTTATGGCTTGTCTGTCTTTACGGTCTGCCACTTCGGTAACCGAGCAGGTATTGATGATACAGACATCGGGGGTTTCATCTTTTTCAGTTTTCAAAAACCCTTCTTCTAAGAGTTGCTTCTCTATGGAGGAACTCTCGGCAAAATTGAGTTTGCAGCCTAAAGTGTGGAATAGTACTTTTTTGCCTTGATATGGTGCGGACATTAGCTTATTTGTTTTTTGTCAGATTTAGTTTAAAAGTGCAAAAATGGGTATTTCTGCACAAGTATCTTTTTCCTATTTTGGGTTTCTTCTTGAAACCGTTTGAAATTCTCGCTCTTGGGATTGATAGGTCGATGGTGGAGAGCCTGTTCAAGGTTGAGTACCTCTTTGTTAATTTGTTTTGTCTCCTCACTGAAATAGGTGTCTCCGAACTTTTCCCAAATGTATGTTTGGGCGAGTTCGTTAGGGTGGAGTAGGTCTTCTGCGTAGAAACGGTAGTCGCGCAACTCGTCTAACATTAGTTCGTAGGATGGAAAATAGTGGCAACCTTGCATTTCACGGCATACGTTGTCGACAGACAATAAGAGAATAGACTTGCTGAGTTGGTTGCCGTGTGCCCCGTCTTTCCAATGGCGAATCGGACTTACCGTAAAGATGACATTCATTTTTCCATTTGTGTTTTTCAACTGTTTCGCAATTGTCATCAATCTTTCTGTGCATTCTGACTCTGAAATTCGCTTTCGAGAAAAATGGGTGGATGGAACTTTGTGGCAGTTGGCGACAACATGCTTGCTCTCTTTTTCTTCATATACCCATGCGGTTCCTAAGGTGATGAAAACGAAGTCTGTATCTTGAATGAATTTGTGTGCCGAATTGATTTGTTGGTTGATATTAGAGATATACTCAGAGAGAGAACATTGCGCAAATTGGCTATGAAAATCAAAGGAGTTCCATACACCGTCTGTTTCGAAAACTTCATTTTTCGTCACTTCTCTATCTTCTAAAATTCGTTCAATGGTTTGCTGTATTGAAACGGGATTGAACAGGATGCCTAACGGATTGCAAGAAACGTCAAAATGGCACGCCTCCAATTTTCTTCCAATATTTTCGGTGAAACAGGATCCCAAGAGTAGGATCCTATGGTTATGATTGATGTCTAACTCTTTTTTTAATGGAATTTCAGTAAGAAACTTCATATATAGTATATGTGTATAATGATATACCTTTCACAATTATAACTTATAAGAGGCAGACAAGAGATCAGTCGTACACGTTTCCATTGTTAGAAGTAATTTGGATCATCTCGTCATACTCTTCTGGAGAGAGGTCTATATAGTAGAAGTTTCTTGGATCGGTAACTTTGTCGCGGTAATGCACTTCATAGTGTAGGTGCGGACCAGTGGATTTACCTGTGTTGCCCATATAGGCAATTACATCGCCACGGTTTACTTTTGACCCTACTTTTTGACTCTTTACGAATCCATTTAGATGTCCGTAAAGCGTTTTATAACCATATCCATGATTGATGATGACGGCGTTTCCGTAGCCTTGCATCCATCCTTTGAACTCGATAGTTCCCTTTCCTGTTGCGTAGATTTCTGTTCCAATATCACCAGAAAAATCCATGCCGGCGTGAAACTTAGGAGTTTTGTAGACTGGGTCGATGCGCATACCAAAACCAGATGCCATTCGTCGAAGGTCTTGATTTTTAACAGGCTGGATTCCAGGAATGCAAAGCAACATCTCCTCCTTGTTTTTGACAAGGTTGGTAACCTCGTCAAAAGAGAGAGACTGTATGTAAAGTCGGCGACGAACATCATCGATCAGAGCGGCGGTTGAAGCAGCTATGTCCGAGTTCGTTTTCTCTCTAATTTCTGTATATTTCCCTTGAGAGCGAGAAGTTCGCCGGATGTTGTTGGCGATAGGGTCTGCTTGGACTACGACGCGGTATAATTGGTTGTCTCTCTGTTCTATGTCGCTCAAAACTTCTTGAATCTCGTCCAATTGTGTGTTGACTAATTGAAGTTGAGCTTCTATCTCTGCGTTGCGGCTTTTTAGTTCCTTTTCGCGGGGAGAGTGGATAAAAAGCGCGAAGATCACGAAGAAAGCCAAGCCAACGAGGATTCCGCTTATCAGGTGAACTAAAAAGTTTGAAAATATATGCTTTATGGTATTGTCAACCCGTTCGTAGGATAGCGTTTTAGGGTTGAACTGAAATTTTGCCTTAGACATTACGAAACAAGATTTATAAGAGTAGACATTTCGTTTCCTTTTGCTTCGCAAAGATAGCGTTTTTTTGTGGAAATTTTTTGGAAAAATGTTAATTTTGCGCTCTGAATAATTTGTATTAACATGTTAACAGCTAAGGAAATTCGCAAATCGTTTACCGATTTCTTCGCTTCAAAAGGGCATACAATTGTACCTTCTGCGCCGATGGTCGTAAAAAACGACCCTACATTGATGTTCACGAATGCTGGTATGAACCAGTTCAAGGACATATTTTTGGGTAACCAACCACGAAAATATCCACGTGTCGCGGATTCGCAGAAGTGCCTTCGTGTGAGTGGCAAACACAACGATTTGGAAGAGGTTGGTTTGGATACCTACCACCATACCATGTTTGAGATGTTAGGTAATTGGTCTTTTGGCGATTATTTCAAGAAGGAGGCGATTTCTTGGGCTTGGGAGTATTTGGTAGATGTCCTTAAAATAGATCCTAATCGTCTGTATGCTACTGTTTTTGAAGGTAGCAAGGAAGACAATCTTGAACGTGATGACGAGGCTGCTGCGATCTGGGCTCAGTTTTTGCCAAAGGATCGAATCATCAACGGAAATAAACATGATAATTTTTGGGAAATGGGAGAGACTGGTCCTTGTGGTCCATGCTCTGAAATCCATATAGATCTTCGTGATGATGAAGAGAGAGCGAAGGTGCCAGGAGTGGAGCTGGTCAACAAAGATAACCCACAAGTGATTGAGATTTGGAACAATGTGTTTATGCAGTTTAATCGTAAGGCAGACGGTTCGCTTGAACCACTTCCTGCAAAGCATGTTGATACTGGTATGGGATTTGAGCGTCTTTGTATGGCTCTCCAAGGGAAAAAGTCAAACTACGACACAGATGTGTTCCAACCCATCATCAAGGAGATTGGAAAAATAGCCAATGTAGAATATGGAAAGAAAAGGGAGACGGACATTGCTATGCGTGTGATTGCAGACCATGTTCGTACGATTGCTTTCTCCATCACCGATGGTCAGTTGCCTTCAAATGCAAAGGCAGGTTATGTTATCCGTCGTATTCTTCGTCGTGCGGTTCGTTACGGCTATACGTTCTTAGGACAACGTGCGGCCTTCATGTATAAATTGGTGCCAGTCTTGATTGAGACGATGGGCGATGCTTATCCTGAATTGATTGCACAACAAAATTTGGTTGTGAAGGTGATGAAGGAAGAAGAAGAGGCATTCTTGCGAACGTTGGAATTGGGTATTCGCCTTTTAGATAAAGTAATGTCTGATACGAAGGCCGTGGGTAAGACAGAAATTTCTGGAGTAGACGGATTTACTTTATATGACACATACGGATTCCCTCTTGATTTGACAGAGTTAATTCTTCGTGAAAACGGAATGACTATTAACGAAGCGGAGTTTAATGTGGAGATGCAGAAACAAAAAGAGCGTGCTCGTAACGCTGCTTCTGTTGAGACAGGCGACTGGGTTACGTTGCATGAGGGAGAGTCTAAGTTCATCGGGTACGATTTCCTTGAAGCGGATGTCAACATCCTTCGTTATAGAAAAATTAAACAAAAGAATAAGGAGTTTTTCCAGGTTGTGTTTGATGAGACCCCATTTTACGCAGAGATGGGTGGTCAGTTGGGCGACACTGGATTCATAGAGGCGGATGGTAAGAAATACGAGGTGTTGGACACAAAAAAAGAAAACAATTTAACAGTACATTTGATGCAAGCGATGCCAGAGGATGTAACGCTCGCATTCCATGCTGTTATTGATAAAGATAGACGCCAACGAATCGCTTGTAACCACACAGCAACTCACTTGCTCGACTATGCCCTCCGTCAGGTTTTGGGTACACACGTTGAGCAGAAAGGTTCGTTTGTGTCGCCAGATGCGCTTCGTTTTGATTTCTCCCATTTTCAGAAGGTTACTGATGAAGAGATTAGAAAGGTGGAGCAGCTTGCTAACTACATGGTTCGTCAGAATATTCCGTTGGAAGAGTTCCGTGATATGTCTATCCAAGAAGCAAGAGACAAAGGAGCGATTGCTTTGTTTGGTGAGAAATATGGAGATACAGTCCGTATGATTAAGTTCGGGCCATCGATGGAGTTGTGTGGTGGTACGCACGTTAAAGCTACGGGCGAAATAGGAATGATACGTGTTTTGTCTGAGAGTTCTGTTGCGGCTGGAGTACGTCGTATAGAAGCCATTACGGGAGTGAAGGTGGAGGAAATGATGAATGAGCAGCAGGATATGGTTCGTGATATGCGTACCTTCTTCAATAACACGCCGAACATTGTGGCAGCCATCAAGAAGTTGATTGAAGAGAATGCTTCTATGAAGAAAGATGTTGAGGCGTTCATGGCAGAGAAGTTGGAGAGAAGCGTTGAAAAATTGATTCGCAATTCTGAGGTGAAGAATGGTGTTCGTTTTATCACGACAAGAAGACCTGCACCTGCAGATGTCATTAAATCTGTCGCTTTTCGTTTGAGAAACGAGTTGAAAGATGAGTCTTTAGTGTTTGTATCTGCTGCAGAGTGGGAGGGTAAGCCATCGTTGACTGTTGCTTTCTCAGACTCTATTGTAGCGAAAGGGTTGAACGCAACGCAGATTGTTCGAGAGGCTGCTAAAGAGATTCAAGGTGGTGGCGGAGGACAGCCTTTCTTTGCACAGGCAGGAGGAAAGAATGTCAACGGTTTAGATGCTGCTTTTGAAATTGTCATGAAGAAAATTGTTTTATGATAAAGTAGTCGTGTTGTAATGATTAAAGAGGAAATGGATTTTCTCCTAAAATAAGACATTACATTAGACAAAAAACAGAGGAGTTCGGTGAATGCATTGAACTCCTCTGTTTTATGTGTGGGGCAAAGGTGTTTAGTGGTGAATCTTACCAATTGTTAAAATCCTTATTCAACAGTTAAATCTTTCTAAAAATGTCAATTGCAAGTATGCAGAATATACATAATGTAACAATTTTGCGTTGAAAAGATAAACATTAACCTTTATATATAGACAGTATGAAAAGCATGAAAATTGTCGGTCTTGTCTTAGCCGCAGCGGTGGTGGGAGCAGGCGTCTCCTGCTTCTACGTCAGTCATTATGGAAAAAACACGGAAGTCATCATTAAAGAGTCGTCGCAGACGCCTGCTCAGTATTCTTCATATTCTCGCAATAGTCAGCCGGTAGATTTCACCTATGCGGCCGACCAGTCTGTCAATGCTGTTGTTCACGTTATGACTACCTACGAAGTGCAACAGACGCGAATGAATGATCCGTTCCTTGAGTATTTCTTTGGAGAACAATATTCGCAGAAACCGCAGACGAAGCAAGCCTCTGGTTCGGGGGTTATCCTCACGAAAGATGGCTACATTGTTACAAATAATCATGTTGTAGAGGGAAGCAATCAGGTGAGTGTCGTACTCAATGATAAACGACAGTTTAAGGCGGAGATTGTAGGGACAGACCCAACTACAGACCTTGCTTTGTTGAAAGTAGATGCAGACGATCTTCCAACGATCCCTGTTGGAAATTCAGATGATTTGAAGGTGGGAGAGTGGGTTTTAGCCGTTGGTAATCCGTTCAATCTTACTTCTACAGTTACGGCGGGTATTGTCAGTGCAAAGGCTCGAAACATCAATATTATCTCGGGAGATATGAAGATAGAGTCGTTCATACAGACAGATGCAGCTGTCAATCCTGGGAATAGTGGAGGAGCGCTTGTCAACACGCAGGGAGAGTTGGTTGGCATCAATGCGGCCATCGCTTCGCAGACAGGTTCCTATTCTGGTTATTCCTTTGCTATTCCTACTTCAATAATGAGTAAGGTAGTTGCGGATTTGAAGGAATTCGGTGTTGTACAGCGTGCGTTGTTAGGTATTCAGATAAACGACATAGATGCTGATTTTGCGAAGTCGAAGGGGCTTGACACGATGGAGGGAGCGTATGTAGCGGCAGTAGGCGACAAGAGTGCGGCCAAGGAGGCAGGCGTTCAAGTGGGAGATATTGTCACGAAGGTAGATGGGCAGAAGGTGAAGACTGTGGCAGAGTTGCAGGAGAAAATCAGCCGATTCCGTCCAGGCGACAAAGTGAAAATTACGATAGACAGAAATAAGAGTGAGAAAGAGCTTACTGTAACGCTCAAGAATATGCAAGGAGACACCGATGTTGTGAAGAGTTATGATCCGAAGGTTTTGGGTGCGCAGTTAGTGCCACTTTCAGACTCTGCTAAACGTTCGTTGGGCATCAATTATGGATTACAGGTGAAAGAAGTTACGAAGGGAGGAAAATTTCATCAAGCAGGAATTCCAAAGGGGTGCATTATCCTTCGAGTCAACAATAGTTATGTCTCCACTACTGCTGATGTGGAGAAAGCGGTCAAGCAACTCAAAGACAGTGAAGAGAAAGCACTCTTCATTTCAGGAATATTGCCAAATGGCAAAGTTGTTTACTATGCAGTAGATATGAATAGTTAGAATAGAGATGACACCTTGACAAATCTCATATATTCCGATAGGAACTTTTGAAGGAAAGGCTCGCAATTTTTTTGTGGGCCTTTTTGAATTAAAACTTCAGATGAATTATTGAATAATATCAATATTATGGCGTTTCAAAGTTTCAATTATACTTAATGCCACATGATATGCAAGATTAACTGGAACGGCATTTCCAATCATCTTATATCCATAATTTATCTCATCATATATGAACTTAAAATCATCAGGGAAGCTCTGAATACGAGCCACTTCTCTTACAGTCATTCTTCTGTATAAATGTTCCTTTCCTTCAACAAATTTTTGTAAGTTCTGTTCCA
The DNA here is from genome assembly GCA_963626555.1 of Clostridiales bacterium. GTDB lineage: Bacteria > Bacteroidota > Bacteroidia > Bacteroidales > Paludibacteraceae > UBA1181. The sequence continues at coordinate 14,176 of CAVFXQ010000005.1, read as the reverse complement.
CCTTTATCATTTTAGGTGCTTGGGGATGAAGTTGGCATTGTCTTCCGCTTGCTTGAACGGTGAACCCTGGTTCGTCCCATGATCTTACGCGGTTACGAGACATAAAAATTGGCGAGAAATCCCCTATGAAATATTCATTGTTTGGAACGATACAGGAATTTCCGTTTGTATGGTTCTTCTCTCTTGCTGGTATGGCTGTGTCTTGTAAATCCCAAATAGCCTCACGCAAAGTTGGTTTATGTTCTTGTGGTTTTGGATATTCATAATCGTCTATGTGCAAATCTTTACGAAAACCAATATAGAAAACACGGTCTCTGTCTTCTGGAACATCATAGTCGTTGGCATTAAGCATTTTCAGATTGACATCGTATCCAGCTTCGTCAAATAGTTTCATAAATCCGCTAACAGCAGTTTCATGTCTTTTAGCAAGCATGCCCGACACGTTCTCTGCTACAAAAAACAGAGGTTGGGTGTCACGCAATATTCTGATATATTCAAAGAACAATTGTCCACGAGCATCTTCTATTCCTTTCAAAGAACCTGCTTCACTCCAAGACTGGCAAGGAGGTCCACCAATTATACCTGCCACATGGTCGGGGAAAGCATCTGAAGGTATATTTCTAATGTCGCCCTCTATCAGTTTTGTGTCGGGGAAATTAGCCTTAAAAGTAGGGCATATCTTTTTGTCAAACTCATTGGCGACTACAGTATGGAAACCAGCATTGTGGAATCCTTTGTCAAGACCACCAGCACCAGAAAAAAGACTAATTAAATTCATATTACCACTTGCAGTTAAAAGTTATATTTATAGCAGGGGGCATGCCTACTATCTGAACGTCGAACTTCAAAGAAGGTTCTACTATATCTTTTGCGTTATGTATTCTGAACGAGAATTGCCAACCATTATCAAAGCTCATAATTATCGTTGTTTTACTATTTGGCTTGAAATCCATATAAAGTAAGGTTGTTGGTAACTCCATAATAGGAACTTCTAATGATGGTTTCTGTGTTTTACTCGTTTGGTTTAGAGTTCCATACATATTGAAAGATTGTATTGTGGTAACTCTTTTATTGTCTATACTTATAATCTTATAAAAATCATATTTACTGAGTAAATATTCTACAAGTCTACGAGGGATTTCTGTATTATTCTCTACTTGAGTTTTTACTTCTTGCATAAATGCTTTCAATAATGGTACATAAATATCATCTTCCTTAGAGCTTAAATCTCTAAAGTGAGTTCCTTTTGCTTTTTCATCTTCAAGAAAATCAAATGTTGGCTTTACTGCGTTCCAATATTTTTCTGAACAGTTTATGCCATACCATTTCTTTCCGAAATCTAAACTTTTCGCTAAACGGCTGTGCTTAACAGCCAAATGATTGTGCTTAATGCTTAATCCTATCTCCCAAACTATGTCTTTTCTCTCAATAATGATATCACGCACATCTGCTTCTTCACCATGTTCATCACTTTGTATATAAAGATGTAATGTATCGTTATCAGCTTCTACGATATTTGGCTCTAATGCAAATATTGTGTCAATAGTAGACTTTGCACTAAGTGTATATAGTTCCTTTTCCGCAATGCCCAATATATTCCATGCGTGTTCTGCAACTTCATAGCTGCTATTATGTATTATTTGTGATTTACGAAATGAACTTATTGCATCCTGCAAAGAATGCAGGCAAATGTATTCGTAAGCTCGTCCTTGGTCGTTGCTTTTACTGCTCATATCTCCTTAGTGTTTTCAGTAGTTGTTCCGCTGTTGCTTGAATTGCGGGAACAGCGACACTGTTTCCAAATTGTTTGTAGGCGGAGGCATCGGCCACGACAATTTTAAAGTTGTCTGGATATCCTTGTAGTCTGGCCCATTCGCGTGGTGTCATTTTCCTCCATCCTTGTTTATTCACTTCTCCCTTTATCCTTGTTGTGGGAGTAAGGTCTGTTTGTCGAAAATCAATGACAAGGTTGCTTTCACGTCCCATTCCTCCAACAACTAATGCATGCGCGATGCCATCGTCAGGAATAATGTCGTAACCAAATCCGTTTCCTTTTGCCGCATGTCTTGCCTTATGTCTTATAAGCGTGTCCATACATGCGGTAGAAAGATAATATTTCGCAGGTACGGGATTTTCTTCTCTGACATCAATCCATTTCTTCGTTATTTCTTTTTGTGCAGGGTACGAAAAGTCTTCTTTTTTGATACCTAAGTCCTTTCTAAATCCTACAATATAGACGCGTTCTCTATGTTGTGGGACTCCGAAATACATTGCATTGACAATTTGTGGTGTTGGAACTATGTATCCAACCTCGTCTAATGTGCTTAATATTGTTTTGAAGGTTTTCCCTTTGTCGTGTATTGTAAGCCCCTTTACATTTTCAAGAAAGAAGGCTTTGGGTTGAAACCGCTGAAGTATCTCCGCAACATCAAAGAACAATGTCCCTCTTGTTTCATTAAAACCTAACTTTTTCCCAGCCATGGAAAATGCTTGACAGGGGAATCCTCCACACAAAATGTCAAAATCAGTGGGTATTTTGTTCTTTGTCTCTTCTTTTGTTATGTCTCCTAATGGAACATCTCCGTAATTCGCAGTATATGTTTTTCGTGCTTTTTCGTCTATTTCTGAAGAAAAAACACATTCACCTTCCAAATTTTGGAAAGCCATTCGAAAACCTCCAATTCCTGCAAATAAATCTATAAAAGTGAACTTCGGATCTTTGGGAGCTTGAAATGGTATTTCCGTATCAAATAGGGTGTCTTCGCTCATAATATCTTTACAAATTCTCCAATATCTCTTCTGCAAATGCTGATAACGTGGTGTCGCGTGCGCCCATTACCAAGATGATGTCACCCTCTTTTGAGTTAGTTTTGAGGTAGGGTAGCATGTCTGCTCGGTTGGCGAAATATGCCACTTGGGTGCTGTGCTTCTTGATTTCGGCAACTACGTCGGCGGTGGTTACCTCCTTGGTAACGGTACCTCCTGCGTAGTAGACATCGGAGAGAAGGAAGAGATCTTGGGGACGAAGTGCAGCAATGACATCTCGTTCCAACTCCTTGTGCATGAATTTCAGCGGACCGAATCCGTGGGGCTGAAACCATGCGAAAACTCGTTTGCCAACAGTTTGACAGGCTTTCACCGCACATACCACCTCGGCAGGATTGTGGGCGAAATCGTCTATCACCGTGATGCCGTTTTTCTCGCCTACCAATTGCGTGCGTCGGTAGATGCCTCGGTAGCTTGACAATGCTTTAATTGCGTCTTCTATTGATACGCCGACAGCATTGCTCGCAGCAATGGCAGCCAGCGCATTCTCCATGTTGTGGCGACCAATGACTGGTATTTTGGATGCTATATTGTTGCATTTGAAAGAAATCGAAAATCCGTCTTGAACGAAGTCTGTTCCATTATAGCCACAATCTGTCTCCACTCCAAAATCGTATTGACGGTTGACTGACAGCTCTGCGCTCTTAGGGTGCGACTGGTTGGTGATGAATCTACCTGTTGTATGCGAACGGAAAGTCTTAAAAAGTTCCGTCAGTTCGTCATACTCTTTATGGTCGCGGTCCATGTTCAGCAGTAGTGCAATCTCGGAGGTGTAGTTGACGATTGAGCCGTCAGACTCGTCTGCTTCTATGACTAACCAGTCGCTCTTGCCCACCCATGCATTGCCTGGCAATCCTTTCTCTTGCAAGGTGGTCAAACCTGCTCCGCTCATCAAAGAAGGCGAAACACCGTTCTCTTCTAAGATGTGGAAAATCATAGCGGTGGTGGTCGATTTTCCAGATGTTCCACCTACGGCGATGGTGCGTTTGGTGCGAGATATAGAAGCAAGCAATTCTGAACGCTTCACAACAGGAATGTTCAGGCTCTTCGCTTTCTGCAGTTCAATATTTGTTTCTTCAATGGCGGTGGAAATCACCAAAACATCCACGTCGGAGGTTACACCCGAGGCATCCTGGTTGAAACATTGAATACCCATCTTCTCAAACTGCTCTTGAATCAACATTTTCTGTTCAGGTTTGAAAAGACGGTCGCTTCCAGACACTTCTTTTCCTAATCCTTTGAGGTATTGGGCAATGGCACTCATACCTGTGCCTCCTATACCTACAAAGAAGAAATGCTTGTATTGTGTGTAATCAAAGTTATTATTCATTCGTTTCCTTGATTTTATTCTTGCTTATTTGCGATGAGTTCCGCACAACGTTCGCCGTCGACGGCAGAGGAGGTAATACCACCTGCGTAGCCTGCTCCTTCTCCACAAGGGTAAAGTCCCTTAATTTCGATATGTTCGAGCGTGTCGGGATCCCTTGGAATGCGGAGAGGGGAAGAAGTTCTTGATTCTACACCGATGATGATGGCGTTGTTGGTCAGAAACCCATGCATCTTCGTGTCAAAATATTTGAATCCTTGTTGAAGTCGTTTGCAGATGAAGGGGGGCATCCACTTGTGGATTGCCGACGATTTGACACCTGGAAAGTAGGATGTTTTGGGTAAATCTTCAGATAAAGTGTTATGAACGAAATCCTTCAGTCGTTGTGCGGGGGCGATGGCTTTGTCTCCGTCTCCGTTCTCGTAGGAGAGACGCTCGTAGTCTTCTTGAAATTTGAGTCCTGCGAGGATGCCGTATTTCTTGTATTGAGATAGTTCTCCTTCAGTGAAATCTTCAGGGCGGATTTCTACAACGATGCCAGAGTTAGCATATTTAGAATTTCGGTTGGAAGGCGACATTCCGTTGACGACACACTCTTTCTCATTGGTTGAGGCAGGCACGATGAAGCCTCCTGGACACATACAGAAGGAGTAGACTCCACGGCTATCTACTTGAGTGACAAGATTATAGGTTGCACTTGGCAGATAGTCTCCACGACCGTCTTTTCTGTGATATTGGATTTGGTCAATTAGCATTTGTGGGTGCTCAACACGCACGCCCATGGCGAATCCTTTGCTTTCAAGAGTGATGCCTTGTTCATCCAACAGTTGGTAGACGTCCCTTGCGGAGTGTCCTGTGGCAAGTATAACATTGTTCGCTTTAAAAGTCTGCCCTTCTGTGGTTTCTATCCCTTTTATATGCTTCTCTTCAATGAGCAGCTTTTTGAGTTTTGTTTCAAAATGGATTTCTCCTCCGTATTGCTCTATTGTCGCACGCATATTCTTGATGACGGATGGCAGTTTGTCTGTTCCGATATGTGGATGCGCTTCGTAGAGGATGGCGTCTTGGGCTCCATGTTGGTGGAAACGGAGTAGAATCTTGCTATAGTCGCCTTTCTTTTTGGAGCGGGAGAAAAGTTTTCCGTCGGAGAAAGTACCTGCGCCCCCTTCTCCGAAGCAATAGTTTGATTCTACGTTCAGACCTTGGTTGCGGTCGAGCAAAGCGATGTCTTTTTTGCGGTCTTCCACTTTTTTGCCACGTTCGATGATGATAGGTTTCAAGCCTAACTCAATCAGACGGAGGGCTGCGAACAAACCAGCTGGACCCGCACCCACAATGAGGACGGGAGTGGCGTTGCTCACGTCTTGATAGTGGAACGGATACTCGATAGGATCAGGTTGTGTTCCGTTAGTGTATACGTTGAGAGTCAGATTAACTTTTATATCGTCTCGTTTTCTAGCATCAATAGACTTCTTAATAATTTGGTAAGAGTCTATTGCGGCGACTTTCACGTTGATTTTTTTGCTAATCTCCGTTTTCAATTCAGCCTCAACGGCGGCCTGTTTAGGAGAGACGGCAAGTTGTATGTTCCTAATCGACATTTCTTTGAATTGTTATGAAGATAGCGTGTTGATTTAAGAACTCTTGGAACGATTCCTTGTAGGTTTCTGAAATTGGAATATACTCTTTTCCGAAGACGATTCTGTTTCGTTCAATGACCTTGATTTTTTTAGGCTGTACGATGAAAGAGCGGTGGACGCGAGCGAAACGATCGGAGGGCAACATAGCCTCCAAAGTCTTCATATTCATCAACGAAAGGATAGGATATGATTGGTCTTCAACGAAAATCTTCACATAATCTTTTAGACCTTCAATGTAAATGATCTTTTCCATTTCAATTTGAAGCAATTTGTAGTCTGATTTGATGAAGATGCTATCTTTTGTTGTTTCGTTAGCTTTTTGTCCTCCTGAAATAGCCGTGTTATCTGGATTGTTATACCAGTCATAGGCTTTTTGGGCAGCCATAACGAAGTCGGCGTAAGAAATAGGCTTCAAGAGGTAGTCTAAGGCGTTGACCTTGTATCCGTCGACAGCGTATTGTTGGAAAGCGGTAGTGAAGATCACTTTTGTCCTGTTCATCACTAATTTAGAAAATTCTAAACCGTTGAGGTTCGGCATCTGGATGTCTACGAAGATCAGCTGAGGCATCTTCGTTGGAATCACTTGCATAGCCTCCAAAGCACTGTCATACTTGCCCACCAACTCCAAGAATGGAGTGCGGTTGACATAACTCTCCAAAAGTCCTAAGGCCAATGGCTCATCATCGACCACGGCAACTGTTATCTTATTTTCGTTCATCGCAATAAATTATTTTCGTGTTAAAAATAGTTCTTACTTAGCATTTCGGACTGCAATCAATGGTCAGTCTTGACTTATAGACATGATTTTCAGTGCCGCAAGAAAATTGAAACCTTTTGGGATAAATGAGTTCTAATCGCCTTTTTAGGTTCTCCAATCCGATGCCAGAACCGCTTTTGTCTGTCTTTCCATCTTTCGGGAAACAACTGTTTTCCAAAATACACTCAATCGTATGTGGGCTTGTCTCAACGATGGAAAAATGCACAAAAGAGTGTTCATTCACTGAAATACCATGCTTGAATGCATTTTCTACAAATGTAATAAAAAGTAGCGGAGCAATACGCAATGATTCGTTTTGTGTTATATCAAAATGTGTTATTACTTCGACTTTATCACTCAAACGAAGTCGCATTAGTTTTATGTAATTCTCTATGAAATTGATTTCTTTTGAAATTTCAACCTCTTCTGCATCTGCTTCGTAAAGAATATATCTCAGCATCTTGCTAAGGTCTATAACGGCGGCTTGCGATTTCTCCTGACTGATCGCAATCAAGGCATAGATGTTGTTGAGTGTATTAAAAAGGAAATGGGGGTTGAGTTGGCTTTTCAGATTTTTGAGTTCTGCTTCTGTTTTGGCTCTTTTTTCTTCTTTGCGTTTTTCTTCTGCCACATAAAGATTTTGGATTGATTTTAGAGCCACAGCCGTACCGATCACACATATACAGGCTAAGATTCGCAGAAGCGAGTCCCACATCACGATTTTTTTCCCTCTGAATCTTTTTATTCGCATTTGCACTGCTTCTTGATGGGTGTACCCCTCTTTCATTCGGTCTTCAATCTCTTTTTGAGTGCGAATCATTCTTTCTACGCGCGCCTTCTCTAATTTGGGTTCCGTGCAATTATGAAATGCGAAATTCATGGCGCAACATAAGAGGATTACAATGGCGTTGATTCCGAAAAATTCTCTCAGAAGACTCTTTAGCAAGAATCGTTTGACGAAACAGAAATAGTTGAGGTAGAAGACGAGCATGAGAGAAAGAGCCATAACGAAATGGCGTGAGTAGTGTATGATATCGGCATCTCCATTTCTGTGGAAGAAAATTAAAGGAGAGAGGATATAAAGCAACCAGATAATGATATGCAGAAGTGGTGTATAGTTGAATTTCTTGGACATGTAATGGAGATAGTTTATTTTTTTTCTGTTAGGTAAATGTCGACGTAGATGGGAAGGTGGTCGCTATAGCCGTATGCAAAGAAATTTCCTAAGAAGGAACGCTTTGGAGATGGTCCAGTGGCACTCTCTTTGAATAGAAACGGAGCTTCGCAGATAGTCAACCCTTGTGGACTTGTGAAAGTGGATTCTTCTTCCTCCAAGAGGGTTGCTGAAACGATTATCTGATCTAACATACCCCATTCACCGCCGAATTTATGACTGCCTTTTTTTCCCTCCTCATGAATTGGATAAGCCAGATTGTAGAGTTGGTCAAAAGACCCTTCAAATATAGGAATTTTTGAAGGGGAAACCGCACATAATCCGTAGATTAAACTCTCATCATCGGGGTAGTCGTTGAAATCTCCCATAATGATGATTTTAGTATTCCCAATAGAGAATAGGCTGTCCGTCTGGTCGCGCAAGGTTTCTGCTGCCAGCATACGGTTAGGACGAGACTCCATTTCGCCACCGTAGCGTGAGGGCCAATGGTTGACAAAGACGTGGAGGGTGTCGCCGTTGGAGAGTTCGCCAGTAGCATGCAGAATGTCTCGTGTGGGTTTCCCATTAATGATGTTCACAGGAATGAAGTCTGTTTTGAGCAGACGAAATTCAGAAGGGAGATAGGCGAGAGCCACGTCAACGCCACGACGATCGGGAGAGTCTTTGTGTATGAACTGATATTTGGCGTTTTTCAGTTGTGTCTTGTGTAGTAGGTCGTCGACTACTTTTGCGTTTTCCACTTCACATAAACCGATGAGGATGGGAGTCTCCCATTCACCCGCTGCGGTGATGGCTCTTGATAGATTGTTTACCTTCGCCCAATATTTTCCGTATGTCCAGTGGTGGTCGCCCTCGGGAGTGAACGAATCATCGTCGGTGTCGGGGTCATTTTCGCAGTCGAAGAGGTTTTCCAAGTTGTAGCTCACGATGCGGACTGTCTTACCCTCTACCGCTAACGAATTTAGTAATAAGAAACCTATGCAAAACAAGTAGAATTTATTCATTGATTTGATGTTTTATAGAATTTTGTTAATTACCTTCTGTTGGATTAGTTGCGGTTACGCTGGATTGCCATTGGTAGGCTCCGATATCGGGTAGAGAGTCGGAAACTCTCGTTTTCTCGTCTTTGTCCAACTGACATTCAGGATATTGTGTCAATACGGCAGGCAATCCTTTATATTTGCAGGGAGAGAGAGAGTCAATATGGAAATCGTAGAGTCGTTCGCTCACGTTGACTTTGGTGAAGTCGGGCCATTCGTTCCATATAGGCGATGTGAAACAGAAGTCGTTGGCCAGTTCTTCAGGGATTGTTTTGCATTTGAGCAGACAGTGGCGGAAGGCTATTTTGAAGGTTTCGTCTAACTTCTCGTGTTTGAAATAGATTTCGTTGGCACTTGAACCATAGATGATGCAGTTGTTGAACGACGATTGCAAGTTTTCTGTCTTGTCGTCATAGAGTTGGGAGTTGGCTAGGACGACACCGTAGGCGTAAAGTCCAGCACCGCGTGTGTAGTTGGCGATGGTGCAGTGGTTGAAAATGTATTTTCCTCCTTGGAGGACGATGCAACCGTTTCCTGCGCATGTGAAAAGAGAGTTGTAGGCATAGACGGTGGCGCAATGCGTCTTGAGTCCGCTTTGGTTCACGTTATGGATTTGTGAATTAGCGATGACGAGACGGATTGTTTGGGCATCAACATCAGCAGAGTCTACTAAAATGCCGAATTTTCCATTTTTGATTAGGGTATGGTTGATGATATTGCCAGTGCTGCTGCTTGTCAGTTCAATTCCGCCCCATTGGTTGCTTAGTTGGTCGTAGGAGGTACTTTGGGTGATGTTATCGGTTCTGTCTCCTCTAAAGGTAATAGGATTGGATAGCGTTCCATTACAGACGAGCGTTCCGTCGACGAGTAGGGTTGCATCGTTGTGGAAATAGAGACGAGTGCCCTCTTGAATGGTCAAGGTGGCGGTAGAGTCAACTGAGAGTGTGCCGTAGATGAGGTAGGGCTTATCGTTCGTCCAAACGGTATCTGCCGAGATGGATTTGTTTCGTATTTTATGCACATCTTGACCGAAGGCAGCCAATACGATTTGGTCGTTGTTGCCGTTGTAGGAGAAAGTTATGATGCCGTCTACATAGAGAGGTGTCTCTTTCCCCCCTTCTGGAATGTAAGACTGTACGAAGAGGAATAGGCTGTCGCCATCTTCAATATTGATGCGACTGAAGTTAGTGCCGCTTCGTCCGTTGAGGTTGATTTGAAAACAGTTATATTCATTGCGAAGTTGGCACGATTCTATTTGGATGTCTTTTCCCGAGCGATTATAGATTTTGATGGTTTGCGTAGGTGTTAGCACCTCCGAGAAGATGGTGTCAAAACGGAGGGTGTCGACAGAATAGGAGAGACGGTAGGAAGCGTCGGATGTGAACTCATCTTTGCAAGAGTCAAGTGTTGATATACACAAAAAAGCGCAGAAGAGAACAAAGAAGTTTGATAAAAATCGCTTTGTTAATTTTTTAATCACCGAGCATTCCATATAGCCAAACAAAATTCTTATAGTGAATCACAAATTTATAATCTTTCTTTGTTATAGCAAACCGTCTAAAATAGAACGATGAAAAGGGGGTTAATATTGTAGTCCGAACATCCAAAGAGGAACGACATTGCCGAATCCTGTCTCAATATCGTCTTTTACGACGTAGCCTTTGTCAGCACTTTCTATTTGTTTTTGTCTTTTCTTTCTTCCTCCAATCTCAAATGTTTTGCCTTCGATTAAGAAATCAGAGATGGGCGAGCTGCTCACCGTGTGGTTTACGCGGGTTTGGTTGAGGAAGAAAGTTTCGCGTAGGTTGCCAATATCAGGATTTGTAGAGGCGAGAGCGTTGGCGAGGTTCGTATTGTCTAAATAGATTTTCTCTACTTTGCCCAAACGGCGTATTCCTTGTGTGTGTTCGCGGAGTTGTGCGATGAGTCCTGCGCGGTCCATCAGTTCAAGATAGTCGGGTAGTTTGTTGCGGTCTGCCTTGATGACGGTCGCTAGGGTGGAGAGGTTGGGCTTGAACGGCACGCTGTCGGCAATCACCTGCATCAAATCTTTCAGTTTGCGCGATACGGCGACGGTGTAGTTGGCGTATTGAGGAATGTCCGTCTCCAAGGTCATGCTGACGATTTGGTTGAGGCGCAACTCGTAGCCTGGGTCGTGGAAGAAGGGGTAGTAGCCGTGGCGGAGGTATTCGGCGAATGGCATGAGGGGGTGTTCAATGCTGTCGGGCAACCTCACATCGTGGTTGAGAATTTGTTGCAATGTATAGACTGGTACGTTCGCCCCATGCTCCATGTTGAGATACTCGCGGAAGGATAGCCCTTGCATGTTGAAGAGCAGTACTCTTCGGCTTAGGTCTGCCACACCTTCATATATGTCTAAGATGGAAGAGCCTGTGAAGATGATGTGGAGGTCTGGCAGATTGTCGTAGGCCATCTTCAACTCCTGCGCCCAGTTCTCGTATTTGTGAATCTCGTCGATGAGGAGGTGCTTTTTTAATGTTTTTGCGGTGAAAACACTGCAAATTATGAAGATTTTGCTGTAAACTTACAGTAAAAATATTGAGAAACTACGATAAATCCACCGCAGAATTTATGAGATTCTGCGGTGAATTGACTGCAAAAATGCGTTTTGTCATTGTTTTCCCCCGTATTCCCGATTTTTATCTTCCTCCGCTGCCATGGTGTAATTGTCTGCCATTGCTGAGAGGTCGTACTGGCGTATAGGTTGCGTCTCTATTGGTTGGGCAGAAGTCCATTTCTCTATGGTTTGCTTTCTTTCATCTGCGTTGAGAATGAAGAAGTTTAGGATTTTACTGATTTTTGCTACAATGAAATTAGGTTTCACATCTTTTCCAGTAACTGTTTTCAAGAATAGTCCTGCTTTTTCAAGGTTGATAGTGTTTTGTAGCTTCTCGAAGCGGTCGTATTCATTTAGGTTTTCTTCTGTTGGGTGGCTTTGGATAATCTGTGTGAGTTGCTCTTGGTTGATGCCTGTCGCCTCGCTGAAAATTTGAACTTGTTGTCGCAACTCTCGGTCTTGATACTCGTAGATGAGGTCGTAGATGGATCTGCCGATGTTTTCCAAACTATTGGGGTCTAAATCGCCACTTTGGATATCATGCAAGATGACGAGTACGGTGCGTTGGTCTTGCTGTGAGAGCGATGCGTAAGATTTGCAGAACACTTCGTACGCTTTTTTCGTTAGTTCGCTTTCTGGTCCTTCGTCGTGTAGCATCTTGAGGTATTTTTTGAAGTTGGAGTTGATATAGTCGGCGTTGATTTTACCTGTTCCTATCTCGCTCACGAAGGTGTCTATGGCGATGTAGTCGTCCTCTTCGTCTTCATAGCTTTGGGAGTCGGAGTTTTTGCGGTCTTTGTTCCCTTTGTAGATTTCTTGGTAACGTTGGAGTAGCGTTTTGAAGGTTTCTTCAGCGAGTTCTACGGTGACGATTGCTGGCTTAATGTCAGAATCGGGTTCGTTGGGAACCTGATATTTTTGTTTATCCCAGGTGAAGCCTTGCAGTTTAGCGGCTTCGAGCAGGTGTGTCATTTCTGCGATGAGTTTGGCACACATGTTTCTGTCTTCGTGTCCCTCTGGCAGTTTCTCAAAGTTTTTGATGTTGTTATTTTCGAAGATCTCCTTTATCTCTTTGAAATTTTTGTTGATGTTCTCCAAGTTCGTCTGTAGTTTATCTACGCATGCACAGTTGAAGTTAACATCTTGGTCGACATACAGATTGAAGGCATCGTCGATGTTCTGCTTCATGGTGAAGGGATAGGTGTAGTATTTGATGGTGCCGAACGGTTTCTCGTTTTTTCCTCCTTTGAAGAGGCGGTTGGTGCGCGAGAAGGCTTGTATGATGTCGGCGTATTTCATCACCTTGTCTACATAGAGTGTGTTGACCCATTGCGAGTCGTAGCCTGTGAGCATTTGAGAGACGACGATGAGGAGGTCAAGCTGTTTGTCGTGTTCTTTCTCAATGTCAAAGTATGGATTTTTGTGCGCCAAGCGTTTCGCCACGTCTTTCTTGTATTTGGCATAGTCTTTCAAGTCGAAATTCATGTTATATTTCGTGTTATAGTCGCCCAGCATCTCTAAAATGGATTCTTCTCGATTATA
>CAVFXQ010000005.1:0-1282 GCA_963626555.1 Clostridiales bacterium | reverse complement strand
TCCTTTCCCAAAACTGTCGGTGCTGTTGTCGATGTTGTCGTCGAAGATGGTTGCCACGTTTATCTCAGGATATTTCTCTTTGAAGATTTTGTAGTATTTGATGGCTTCGGGGATGTTTTTCGTGGCGAGTATGGCGTGGAACTTATTGTTCTTGCTCAGTTGGCTTCTACTTTGAGCGACGTCTTCCGCAACCGCTATGTGGTGCTTGTCGCTCTCGTAGAACTTATCTTCGTAGAAATGCTCCACTCCGTGCATTGTTTCACCATCTTTCTTGTAGGTGTCTGCCATTTCCAACTCTTTCATAAAGCGGTCGTATATCTCGGCTGCCTTTTCGTCTTCTTTTATCAGCTGAAGGTACTCTTCGCGTTCGGTTGGCACGGAATCGAGTTCCTCTTTCTTCACATATTTGTCTATTTTGTGGAAAGCGACGTGTTCGCGGAGTTCTTCTTCCTTGAAAGTGCAGACCATGTAGGGGTCGAAGCCCAGCACGTTGTCGTCTGGAATGGCGTTGGCGATAGTGTATTTGTGGAGGCACTCGCCGAAGAGGTCTTCTGTGGTCACATCGCCCTTTTTCGAATTTTCAGTGAAGATGGGGGTACCTGTGAAGCCGAAGAACAGTGCATTGGGGAAATTTGTCTTGATGGTCGTCAGCATATCGCCGAAGACGGAGCGGTGGCATTCGTCGAGGATGAAGACGATGCGTTTCTTGCGGAGGGTGTTCATCACTGCTTCCGAAACACTCTGCTGAGTGATTCTGCTCATCTTCTGGATGGAGGTGACTATCATTTTATAGTCAGAATACTCATTTTTAAGTTTGTTGATCAATACTTGCGAGTCGGATGTGTCTTGGATGGTCTTTTCATCGTCGGCGAATCCTTTATACTCTTCTAAGGATTGGGTGGAGAGTTCGACACGGTCGAGTAGGAAGACTACCTTGTCGGCGTCGCCCGAGTTGGCGATGAGTTGCGCACTCTTGAAAGAGGTCATTGTCTTGCCAGAACCTGTGGTGTGCCAGATGTAGCCACCTCGACAGTCGTGTTTTTCGTCCCAATGTGTCTGATGAACTTTGTCGCATAACTTGCTGACGGCGTAGAATTGGTAACTGCGCAGCACTTTGAGTGATTGGTCTTTGTCGTCGGCGATGGTATAGTCGCCGATCATCTGGTGAGCCATAGGGATGGCGAGTAGCGTGCGCACCACCTCCTGCCAGTCGTTGATGGCACTATTGTTGAAGTCTGCCCAATGGAAGAAATGTGTTGGGAAGGCTTTGTCCACGCCAGGG
>CAVFXQ010000004.1:0-101573 GCA_963626555.1 Clostridiales bacterium | reverse complement strand
CAATAATATTAAATAAGGAGGGTGTTTTTATGTGGGAATGGTTAGTAGATAAAGTATCTAGTTTCATCAATTGGCTTGGACGTCTCATAACAAAAATTTGGGGAGTAATACAAGGTTGGTGGTCAAAGTTGAAAGGATATATTCGGGAGAAACTGAGAGAATTTCTTGAGGTTATCATAATTGACCCAAGACAAAAAGCGGGTAGAGAATTTTACGAAGCGATAAAGAAGACGAATCCGCGTGTTAATTCCTTGGACGATATTGATAAATTGTCTGTTGGAATAAACCAAGATGGCTCGGTGGGTATGACCGAGGATTTGAAAGCGAAAGCAATGTCTCAAGATGCATTTGATGTTGCTTCAGCTGAAAATAATGGTATTTTAAGAATTCAGTAAATGGGCAGAATGAAATACGTCTCAAAAAAAGAGATAAAAAAGCTTCTTTTCAGAAGTGCGAAAAATAATATTCTGAGATTCATTCCAAACAATGTAATTATAAATAGAATTTCCTGGGGTGAAATCAAAGGGTGGTGGTCGAAACTGAGAGAATATGTAGAAGAAGTCCTTAAGACATATCTTGAAGTTGTCATAATTGATAAAAGACATAGTATAGGTGCTGAAACATTGGAGCAGTTAAACAAGATGTTTATAGACTTTCCCGATAATGATGCAGACTTGTTGGTTGTCAAAATAAATTATGATGGGTCAGTGGCAGAAATTGACTTTTTAGAAGCGGAAACTACATTGAAAGATACATTTGATGTTGCTTCAGCTAAAAATAATGGTATTTTAAGAATACAATGATTTTAATAAAAATATGGAATTTTCAAATTTTTTTAAAAAGTCACAAATCAAATTTGTGGTTGAAGCATTTAAAGGTGCTTTAGAAAAAGAAGCTTTAGTAGCACAAGCGCGGATATTATTTGACGAGGAAAATGAAATTAAGGAAGTGGTAGCAGTAGGCGACTTAAACAAAGCCGACAAAGCTTTCAAAAAGATTTTGGATGACATGATGTTTGAAATCAAAGCAAAGGATTTCGACACGTCATATCTTGTTGCAGTCAACAAAAAAGGTGATGTTAGTAAGGTTATTGCTGTAATCACAGAGTCTGTAAGTGACGAATTAACCAAGTTGTTTGATGAAAATCAACAGATTGTCAGAATCCAAAAAAATTAAAGTCTATGTTTTTAACGACTTTACTACTTTCTTATGCCGTCGGATATGCCACTGGATATGCCGTCGGTGCTGTGATAGAAACGATTGCTGAACTTATTAGTCCAAGTACTATTCAGCAAGGTATCAGAGACCGTGGTGCGTTTTACGATGTGGTAATAAAGAAACAGCCCAATGTTTTGACAGTGGATGAAATTGACAGATACGGAGATTCCAAAGAGATGGTTTTCAAATCAGAGAAAGGGATTTCCCGTGATATCTATGTCGGTCAGAAAATCTACGCATAGACATTTTTGTCTCAACAAACACCCCCGATGCTAACAATTAGTTGGTATCGGGGTTTAATTTGAACTTTGCCTTATTGCTGTTTTTGAAATTATTTACTCAGATGATCTTCTTTTGTTATGGTAGGCAACACACCACTTTCAGTAGAACGATTTCATACTGCCGAGGTTGCAATCACACGCCACAAACCATCTTCAAAACGAGCAATGTAACCTTTTCCTGTCATTCGTTTCACTAGTTTTTGGACTGCCGAGATGTTGATTTTCAGTGCTTTCGTCAACTCTCTGTAGGTGATACTTGGATTTTCTCGCATCAATCGAAGTATGCGTGGCACATTCTTGCTTCGCGACGATATAACATCTCCATCATACCACCAAAGATTCTCTTCTTTGCGACTCACAAAATCAATATCCGCCTGAATCTCCTTCGTCACAAGTTCCTTGAAATATTTGAAGAAGGGTTCTATCTGCTTGATTGTAGCATGTGCGCCCAAAGACGGTATAACGCCCACCACAAGTTCCGTTTTGTGCAACGCCTCCAAATATTCTTGTTTCTTCCGACTTCTCACCACTATCATCGGCCAACCAAGTCGCAAAAGTATGTAGTTTACCATCAGCCTCGCAATGCGTCCGTTCCCATCTTCAAAAGGATGAATGCGGATAAAGCGATAATGAAACGTGAAACTTGTCTGCACACCATAATCACCGTATGTAAGGATATTTTTGGCTACAAATATAAGCAAACAAGCAAATCCTTCCAATAAATCACAACGACAATAAGGTAACATCTGCATTGAATACGAAAAATCTCCTCCTCATCCCTCAAAAATTTATTCTTGCACCTTTTTAATTTTTTTACTAATTTCGTGGGTAGTTTTTGTTTAATTACATTAAAATTAAAAAGATTGAACACTAAGGAATTAACCATAGAAATGGCGAATCGTTTGCAAATCAGTGGTGAGGAGGTGAACGCTCTCTTCTTGGCGCTGTCTAATAATATTGGCGACGAGTTATGCAAGGGCAACTTGGTTTCCGTATCTGGCTTCGGCGTTTTTGAGGCAAGAAGGAAGAAAGAACGCATCTTCGTCGACCCCGTCTCAAAAGATCGCTTGATGTCCCCTCCTAAACAAATATTGGCTTTTAAAATGAGTGCAGTACTCAAGGAAAAACTAAATCAGTAAACGGTAGACTTACGATATGAACGAAAAAAAAAGTTTACAAGATTTATACGGAAAGATTTCTGAGGAGGCGGGTGTCTCGAAAAAGACGACAGACGGCTTCATCCGCACTCTTTTTGATGTTATTGAAGAGGCTCTGAAACGTGATGGAATCGTAAAAGTTCCAGGATTCGGAACTTTCAAATTAGTGCAGGTTGAACAACGTAAAAGTGTCAATGTGCGTACCAAAGAGGAGATCGTTATTCCAGCCTATCAGAAGGTAACTTTCACTCCAACGAAAGAGGTGAAAGATAAGGTGAATCTGCCTTTCGCTCATCTTTTGACCTACACCATCCGTCAAGACGGACCTGTTGATCCGCCAGAACCAGACGACGAAAATGAGGAGGTAGAGGAGGCTTTTGCAGATTCCTCTTCTGAGAACGGGCCTTCAGTGTTTGTAGAAACAATAGAATCATCGACAGTCGCAGATCCTGTTGTCGGTGAAATGATGTCGGAAGAACAAAACGAGACTTCAGAACCAATCGTTGAGGCTGTATCTGATGAAAATCAGACATCAACTATTGAAGAGGAAACGCCAATTGAGCCTTCAAATGAGTTAGTAAACACGGAATCTGTGTTTGAATCTTCTTCAGAGGTGGTTGAGGAGAACGAGGATGATAAATCAGAGCAAGAGATCGAAAATACTGAAACATCAGAAAATAATACCATAGAAAAAACTATTGATAACGAAAACGAGAAAAGTATGGATTTGAATGACGATAAAAAGGAGTTTGAAAGCACGAAAACGGCTGAAGCCCAGGAAACGGAACAGACTGCGCAGGTAGAGGAACCTCAAGAAGAACCTCAAGAAGCAGAAGAACCTGAGACAAAGGAAGATAAGGGTGATGATGACGAGAAACAGGAAAAGCCAAAGAAAAATAAAAAATGGTTCTTATGGTTGTTGTTGATGCTTGTCCTTGTTTTGGCGGTTCTGTTTGGAGTAAAATATGCGATGGATAATCACCTTTTCGGATTGGGTGGAGAGACGGAGCAAACAGAAGTTGCCGAACCAATAGAGTCCAAAGAGGTGGATACTTTCTTTGATGAGAACGCAACCGATGAGACAGAGCAAGCGGAAACACCAGCAACGGAGGAAGATGAGTTTGAAGAGCAACAAGAGCCTATCGATTGCTATGAGACACCAGAGAAGTGTACGACAGACATTCAACCTTTGGAAAGTGGAGAGAAGACACCGCTCAACACGCACGAGTTTGATCCAGATTTGGTGAAGTTTATGCAAGAGAAACATCCAGAACTCAATTTCCCATCAACGGTTGTGATAAGAGAATTATACACGGTGAAAGAAGGTAGCCGTTTGGCTCAAATCTCTCGTAATCTTTACGGAGACGCCTTCAATTTCTGGGTGTACATATACTATTTCAATACAGATGTTCTTGTAAGACCAGACGCAGTAAAGGCTGGTATGAAGTTGAAAGTGCCAGATTTGGGTAGCGACTATGTTGACCCAACTTCCCAAAAGTGTAAGCGACTAGCAAACGAAGTGGCAGAACATTTGCTCAACGAAAAATAGTCGTTAGTAAAAAAAGTTAAAAAGGGAACTTGACACTTAATTATTGTTAATGTTAGACGGAGAAAAACAATAATAGCCAATTCGTCAAGTTCTAAAAAAGAGAGTCGGAAAACGAAAGTTTAATTCATATATTCATAATATAAAGGATAAAACAAAAGCGAGAAATATGGATCAGATTGATATTAAAGCATTGAACGAGAAGATAGAACGTCAGAGTTCATTCGTAGACATGCTTGTTATGGGCATGGACAAGAATATCGTAGGGCAGAAGCACTTGGTGGAGTCTTTGTTGATTGGTTTGTTAGCAGACGGACATGTTCTTTTGGAAGGTGTGCCTGGTTTGGCTAAGACGTTAGCCATCAAAACATTAGGACAGCTAATTGATGCTAAATATGCACGTATTCAGTTTACGCCAGACTTGCTTCCTGCGGATGTCATTGGTACGATGATTTATAGTCAGAAGTCAGAAGAGTTCAATATCAAGAAGGGTCCGATTTTCGCCAATTTAGTTTTGGCAGATGAGATCAACCGTGCGCCTGCTAAAGTGCAGAGTGCGTTGTTGGAGGCGATGCAAGAGCGTCAGGTAACTATCGGAGAAGAGACATTCCAGTTGCCTAAGCCATTCCTTGTTATGGCAACACAAAACCCAATTGAGCAAGAGGGTACATACCCATTGCCAGAGGCACAGGTAGACCGTTTCATGCTGAAAGTTCACATTACCTATCCGAAACCAGATGAGGAGAAATTGATTATCCGTCAAAATATTCAGAAAGAGAAGACGACCATTACTCCTGTTTTGAAGCCTGAGGACATTCTTGAGGCAAGAAAAGTTGTGCAAGAGGTCTATATGGACGAGAAAATTGAGAAGTATATTGTAGATATTGTTAACGCAACACGTTTCCCTGAACAATATGGATTGGAACGCCTCAAAGAGATGATTTCTTTTGGTGGTTCTCCGCGTGCATCTATCAATTTAGCGTTGGCGGCCCGTGCATACGCTTTCATCAAACGACGTGGTTGGGTGAAGCCAGAAGATGTTCGTGCAATCGCTATGGATGTGCTTCGCCATCGTGTCGGCCTGAGCTACGAGGCGGAAGCCAACAATATGACTTCGGAAGATATTGTCAACGAAATCCTCAACGCCGTCGAAGTGCCTTAATGTTTTTCGCATCTGTTTTCATGCAATTTAAAAGTTTAAAGCAATGATAAAGGATACGGAAGAAATATTAAAGAAAGTACGGAAGATAGAGATAAAGACGAGAGGTCTCTCTAAGAATATATTCGCTGGAGAGTACCATACCGCCTTTAAAGGTCGTGGTATGACCTTTTCTGAAGTCCGCGAATACCAATATGGAGACGATGTACGCAACATTGATTGGAACGTGACCGCACGTTTCAACAAGCCGTATATAAAAGTCTTTGAGGAGGAGCGTGAGATGACGATGATGTTGCTTGTTGACGTTTCAGCCAGCGGAGAGTTTGGAACGACACATCAGATCAAACGTGATATGATGGCAGAGATTGCCGCAACAATTGCCTTTTCTGCTATTCAAAACAACGATAAAATCGGTGTGATTTTCTTTTCAGACCAAATTGAAAAATTCATTCCTCCGCAAAAAGGGAAAAAACATGTCCTCTATATCATCCGCGAATTGCTAAGTTTCCAACCTCAAAGTAAAAAAACGGACATACAAGGAGCCTTACAGTATCTGACCAACGCCATCAAGAAAAGATGCACTACGTTTGTCATTTCCGATTTCATCAGTCAAGATTTCTCAAAATCGCTTGTCATTGCCAATAGGAAGCATGACATTGTCGCACTTCAGATCTTTGATAAGCGAGAGACAACCTTGCCGTCTGTGGGACTAATCAAAATGAAAGATGCGGAGACCGACGAGGATTTGTGGGTTGACACATCCGACAAGCGAGTGCGACAAGCATACGAGAAGCATTGGAGAGAGCGTCAAGAAACCCTGAAGCAGTATTTCAATCAGAGTGGAGTTGATTCCATTTCAATTGCGACAGACGACGACTATGTTAAGGCGTTAATGAAACTTTTCAAACAAAGAGCTTAGCAATTATTCAACAATATGAAAAATCCAAAGAGTTATATTTTACTTATATTACTCTTCTTCGTGGGAAATTTTTCTTTGTTCTCGCAAAGTGTTACGGTTGAGGCTTCGATAGACTCGGCCGCCATGCGGATTGGAGAACAGAGACATATTCTCTTAGAAGTCGTTCAACCTCAGAACAGCACCGTCCATTTCCCTGTTATTAGTGAAACGGACACTTTAGTGCCTGGTGTTGAAATACTTGGCATATCAAAATTGGACACAACAGTAGAGTCGGGTACACGCATTAGAGTAAAGCAGGATTTGTTAGTAACTTCTTTCGACACAGGAAGATACGAAATTCCCCCTTTCAAATTCTTGACTAAATTGAAAGAACTTGAAACACAGAAATTCTATTTGCATGTGTCGACAATAGAAGCTGATTTCCAACATGCGCAAATCACTGACATAGAGGAGAATTACAATCCAGGATTCAATTGGACTCGCTTGTTCCTTTACCTTTCTATTCTTGTGATGGTCGCTTGCGCTGTTGTGGTGGGGTATGTCATTTATCAATACATAAAACGCAAGAAAGCAGCGGAAAATCAAGAAATCGTAGTAGAAGACACACGACTTCCACACGAGATTGCCTTGGAGGAATTGAACGAGATTCAAGAGGAGAAGGTTTGGAAACAAGGATTCACCAAACAGTACTATACGAATATCACCGACACGTTGCGTGAGTATTTCGTAAAACGCTTCAAAATATCGGCTTTAGAGATGACCTCTGATGAGATTTTGGACTCTTTGAAATACAATCAAGACGCTGCTCCTGTGATGGATAAGATGAAGCAAATCTTCTTCACTTCTGATATGGTAAAGTTCGCCAAGCAGGAACCTTCTCAGGAGGAGAATGAGCTTAGCATACTTAATGCGTATAAGATTGTGAATGACACCAAAATCATTCCTATTGAAGAAGAAAAGAAAGAGAAGCCTGTTGTTGCATCCTCAAATAAAGAGGGGGAACAAAAGACATTGCAATCTCAGAATTAATTCATTATGGATAATATTGATAAAAAAAATAACGGTATTGCTAAATATGGGATGTTTATCGTCACTGTGTTAGCGGTTATGCTCCTTGCTTTGGGAATACTGAAATTCTCGTCCTATCTGATTGAGAGTAATGGTGGACATAACACGTCTGTTGATACGCTCTCTGCGCCAACATTAGATAATGTTACGTTTCTTCACCCTAACTATCTGTATTTATTGTTGTTGCTCATTCCTCTTATCGGTTGGTATGTCTATCGGAGAAAAAGGTTGACGGCAAATTTGCAGATTTCAACGACATCCGCATTTCAAGGTGTACCTAAGAGTTACAAATACTATTTGTTGCATGTACCTTTCGTTCTACGTTTAGCCGCCATTTCTATGTTGGTAATTGTTTTGGCTCGTCCGCAATCGTCGGATAGTTGGTCAAATAAGAATGTGGAAGGAATAGACATTATCATGGCGATGGATGTCTCTGGTAGTATGATAGCGGAGGACTTAAAGCCAAATCGTTTAGAGGCTGCTAAGGCAGTGGGTGTTGAGTTTATCTCCTCTCGTCCAAATGACAACATTGGTATTGTGGTGTTTGCAGGAGAAAGTTTCACTCAGAGTCCGCTGACAACGGACAAACCTGCTCTTGTTGGTTTGATGAATGGTATTTCGGAGACGATGATTGAAGAGGATGGAACGGCTATTGGAATGGGATTAGCCAATGCTGTGAATCGAATCAAGGATAGCCAAGCAAAGTCAAAGGTCATTATTTTATTGACAGATGGATCAAATAATAGAGGAGAAATTGACCCACTGACCGCAGCGGAATTGGCAAAAGCCTACAATATCCGTGTTTATACGATTGGAGTAGGAACAAAAGGACAAGCTCCCTATCCTTTTAAAACCGTGTATGGAATCCAACGCCAGATGGTTCCAGTAGACATTGATGAAACCACGTTGAAAGAAATCTCGCAAAAGACAGATGGAAAGTATTTCCGTGCCACTGATAATAAGTCTCTTAAAGCCATTTATAGCGAGATAGATCAGTTGGAAAAGACGAAAATTTCGGTTACAGAATATAGTAAGAAGGACGAAAGATATTTCCCATTTGCCATTGCTGCCATTGTGCTTTTGCTCTGTGAGGTACTGCTTCGCAATACTGTTTTGCGTCATATCCCGTGAGATAACGTGAGAACAAGGAAGGAAAGATGAAGGTAGTAGATTGATTATCAAAAAGATGAAAGGAACTGATTATGTTATTTAGATTTGCCAATCCGCAATACTTATATCTGTTGGTACTCATACCAGTTGTGCTGGGACTGTTTGCGTATGCAAGAGAGCGCAGAAAGAAGCGTTTGGAGCAGTTTGGTGATAGAGAGTTACTTAACGGTTTGATGCCAGGTGCATCAAGTACGAGACAGCATTTAAAGTTTTACATTCCGTTGGTTGCTCTCTTAGCTCTTGTTTTCGTAGTTGCGCGGCCACAGTTTGGATCAAAATTGGAGACTGTCAAGAAGAAAGGATTGGAGGTGATGGTGGCGTTGGATATTTCCAATTCAATGTTGGCCGAAGATGTACAGCCGAATCGCTTGGAAAAGTCTAAGCGTATGCTTTACAAGTTGTTAGATGGTCTCAATAACGATAAGTTCGGTGTGATTATCTTTGCTGGACATCCATACACGCAGTTGCCTATCACGACAGACTATTCGTCGGCTAAGATATTCATTTCATCCATTCAACCAGACATTATCAAACAACAAGGTACGGCTATTGGTGCTGCGTTAGAGATGGCAAGTCGCTCATTTTCAGAAGAGAATGTTGACCGAGGACAAGCGATTATCGTAATTACGGACGGAGAAAACCATGAGGACGATGCTGTAGGTGTAGCCAAACAAATCGCAGAGCGTGGCATTCAGGTGAACGTGATTGGTATTGGAAAGCCAGAAGGGTCGCCGATCCCAGTGCCAGGTACGAATGGATTCAGAAAGGATAAACAAGGGAATACGGTCATTTCAAAATTGAACGAGAATATGTGTATGGAGATTGCCCAGGCAGGTAATGGCACATACGTTCGAGCCGATAATACCAACAATGCGATGAAGGTGATTCAAGCAGAGTTGGATAAAATCTCGAAGAGTGATGTGGAGTCAAAGGTTTATTCTGAGTATAATGAGCAGTTTCCTCCGATTGCATGGGTTGCTTTGGTGTTGCTCGTTGTTGAAATCTTTATTTTAGAGCGTAAAAACGGTTTATTCAAGAACTTCAAATTATTTGAATAGAGACAAATATGGGAAAGATTGATTTGAACAAAACTGAAATAATTGCAATCAGTGTGGCAGGTTCTGTCTTGCTCATCTTGCTGATTTTGTTTTTCTCAAATACTGACAAGTTGTCGTTCTATCAGATAGGCGACTATATCAATAGTGGAAATGAGAAGTTTGAGGACGGAAAATTTGACGAAGCAAAAATCAAGTATGTTGGTGCATTGAACATTGACTCCACAAGCAGTGGAGCACTCTACAATAATGCCAATGCAGACTATAGAATTGGTAAGTATGAAATGGCTGATAAGACATTAAAAAAAGCCATCAATTCCACTTTGAAGACTACTACCTCTGAGGAGGAGAAGACTCTTGTCTCAAGTATGTATCATAACAAAGGGAATGCGGGAATGAAGCGTCTCACTCCGTTAGACTCTATCATTATGACCAATGAAATGATTGAGAAAGCTGAGGCTGCAGGGCAAGATGTAAATCAAGTAAAACAACAATTCTATCAGTCTTTGCAAGAGAATCTGAAAACAGTTCAGTCTCCAATCAAGGACTATAAAGAGTCGCTTAAAAGTGCGCCAGAAAATGATAGCACACGTTTCAACCTTGCTATGGCGCAGGACTATGAGAAGAAAGTTGCTAACATCCTTCAAAATATGACACCACCAAGTAATGGCGGTCAGAACAACAACGACGACAAGAAGGATGACAAGAAAGATGACCAACAGCAACAACAGCAGCAACAGCAAGAGGAGAAAAAAGACGAACAGCAACAACAAAATAAGGATCAAATGTCGAAAGACAATGCAGAACAGATTCTGAAAGCATTGGAGCAACAAGAGCAAGACCAACAGAAAAAACGTAAAGTTGAGGCTCAAGATTCTCGCTTCCAAACAGACAAAGATTGGTAAGCCTGTTGGCTGAGAAGTGTCATTGATTCTAATTTTTTGTAATTTTGCACAGAATTTGAGTACGAAACAAAAATGAAGAAAACTTTATTATTTCTTATCACTTTAACGCTCTCTTGCGTCTATGCAGTGGCAGGTGGAGACGTTACTTTCAAGGCAAGTGCACCAGGAACTGTTGCTATGGGACAGCAGTTCCGTCTACAATTTGATATACAGAACGCTAAACCAGAGGATTTTCAAGCTCCAGACATGAGCAATTTTACGGTTTTGATGGGACCGAGTGTTAGTTCGGGCAAATCCGTATCTATCATTAATGGGTCTGTGAGTACCACAGAAAATGTCGCCTATACATACGTTTTGACACCAAGTAAAGAGGGAACGTTCACTATTTCACCGGCGCGCTTTTCCTTGAATGGTAAAACGATTATGTCTAATGCTTTGACAATCAAAGTTGTGGCACAACAAAGCGGATCTCAACAAAGTTCTGCAAATTCAAGACAGCAGGTGCAGTCCTCAAATACTGGAATTTCAGATTCTGACCTTTTCTGTGTTGCAGAATATGATAAGAAAAATGTTTACGAGCAAGAACAGATTATCACGACTATCAAGCTTTACCACAAAGGTAACGTTTCTGGTCTTGATAATATCAAACTGCCTGAATACAAAGGTTTTATTGCTCAAGAGATAGATGTAAAGGACGAAGAAAGAAACGCAGGTATTGAGACGTATAATGGTCAACGCTACTATGTTTACATTTTAAAGAAGGCTGTCCTATTCCCTCAAAAATCGGGTACAATAGAGATTGAGCCAGGAAAAATGACGGTCGTGGCAGAAATTCAAGTTAGACCAACACGCCGTAGCAATAGTTTTTGGGATATGGATGATTTCTTTGGTACAACGCAGCGTGTCAAGAAGGATGTCAACATAAAGGGGACGAAAATAGAGGTAAAACCTTTGCCAACGCAAGGACGCCCTGCCGATTTCAACAATGCTGTGGGTTCGTTTAAAATGGAGTCGTCCATCAATTCAACAGAGGTCAAGACCAATGATGCTATTACGCTCAAAATCAAGCTTTCAGGTTCTGGAAACATTAAATATGCGAAAGAACCAGAGGTGGTTTTCCCAAGCGACTTTGAGGTGTACGACCCTAAAGTAAACACAAAAATTAATGCTACTAAGAGTGGAGTCAATGGTTCGAAGGAAATTGAGTATCTCGCAATCCCACGCCATGCAGGGACTTACGAAATACCTTCAAAGACGTTCTCTTTCTTTGATCCAAAAACAAAGAAATACATCACTCTTAAAACAGAAGCATATACGATTAAGGTAGAGAAGGGCGAAAGTACTGGAACAGAAAATGCACCAGTCGTTTCAAACTACAACAACAAAGAGGATGTGAAATATTTGGGGAAAGACATTCGCTTCATCAATGCGAAAGACACGGGGATAGATAAAGAACAAAAGCCGTTCTTTGGAACTGTAGGTTTCTATCTATGGTTTATAATCCCGTTGTGCATCTTCTCAACTCTCTTTATTCTATACAGAAAACAGTTGAAAGAGAATGCTAATCTTACGCTTGTGAAGAATAAGCGAGCTAATAAACAAGCAACAAAACGCTTGAAAAAGGCTCAACAACACTTGTCAAAGAATGAGTCTGAAGCATTTTATGAAGAGGTTTTGAAATCGTTGTGGGGGTATACAAGTGATAAACTCAATATTCCAGTTTCAGAACTTAATAATGATAATATAGAGGCTCAGCTTACAGAACACAAGGTCTCTGAGGATGTCGTTAAAGAATTTATGGATGTGTTGAATACATGTGAGTTCGCTCGATTCGCACCATCATCGGACAGTTCTTCTGCAATGGATGAGCTCTATCAAAAGGCAGCTGATGTTATTAGTACACTGGAAGATCAAATAAAGAAATAGCACAGAACAAGAGTCGTTATTAAAAGGTTAAAAAATTCAATAGATGAAACGATATATTTCCATTCTATTTTCAATAGCAATTTCTTTGCTATTTTCATTGAATATGTCGGCGGCTAATTCAAAAAGAATGTCAGAAGCCAACAAACTTTATTCGGCAGAAAAATATGCCGAGGCAGATAGTCTTTACACTTCCATATTACAGGAAGAGGGCTTTTCTGCAGCTTTGTATTACAACTTGGGTAATGCCAAATATAAACAAGGTGAAATAGCCTCTGCTATCCTTAATTATGAGAGAGCCTTGAAGTTAGACCCCAACAATGAAGATGTACGCTTCAATTTGGAGATGGCTAAAATGCAGACGACAGACAAAATAGAAGAATTGGATAAATTCTTTCTCTCAGAGTGGAATAGGTCATTGCAAGGAATTTTTAGTTCGAATGGTTGGTCAAGACTTGCCATCATTTGCTTTTTGATGACTTTAGGTGGAATTGCTCTCTATTTCTTTGGAAAGATAATTTCTCTTCGCAAGACTGCTTTCTTTGCGAGTGTTTTTACTGCTGTTATCTGTATAGTCTCAATAGTCTATGCTAAGAGACAAAAAGATGAGCAACTATCACATGATACGGCTATTATTTTTGCTCCGTCAACGACGGGAAAAGGTTCGCCAGATGAGAGTGGAACAGATCTTTTTGTTCTTCACGAAGGGACAAAGGTGAAAGTGAAAAGTTCGCTTAATGGATGGGTTGAAATCCAAATGGCAGATGGAAATGTCGGTTGGATTCCAGAGAAAGATTTAGAAATCATATAAGACATATAAGATAATGAATCAAGGTGCGATGAAAAGTCGCACCTTTGTTATCTCTCTAACTTCTCTTTCTTCAGAAAAATTTAATACATTTGCAAACTCAAAAGATAATAAAATAAAGATGGACTTTACAGGTAAGATCATAGCAGTGCTTCCTTTAAAATCAGGAACAAGTGCAAAAGGAACGGCTTGGAAATCGCAAGACTATGTGTTGGAGTATAATGATAATGGTTCTCCTTACACACGCAAGGTCGTTTTCAATGTTTTTGGCAACAGTGTAGACCAGTTTAACATTCAGAATGGAGGAGAGTATACGGTTAGTGTGGACATTGATGCTCATGAATACAATGGTCGATGGTTTCCTGATATTCGTGCATGGCGCGTAATGCCTGCTCAAGCAGGATACGCTCAGCCTACTCAACAGACGCAGTCTCCTGTGGGTTCTCCTTCAATGCCTAACGGAATGAAGACACCAGAACCTTTCAATGCGAATTCGCAACCTGTAGATTCAACGAGCGATCTCCCTTTTTAATTGACTATATTTACTATGACGAGCGGACTACCCTTAGTTCGCTCGCTTTGGTTTATTCAAAAAACCGACCTTCTATGAAAATAACGGAACGATACAAGGGCATCATAGATTGGTTCGAATATAGTATGCCGAACCCTAAAAGTGAACTTAATTTCAACACTCCCTTTGAGGCTTTGATCGCTGTTATGCTCTCCGCTCAATGTACGGACAAGCGCATCAACCAGGTGACGCCAGCTCTCTTTGAGCGATTCCCAACTCCAGAAATTATGTCGCAGAGTAGTGTCGAAGAATTGCTTTCTTTCATACAAACTGTTTCTTATCCTAATGCAAAAGCGGAGCATTTGTTGGCGATGGCGCAGAAACTTACGAAAGATTTTAATGGAATAGTACCAGATGATTTTGAACTTCTACAGACCTTGCCAGGCGTAGGAAGAAAAACAGCCAATGTGGTGTGTGCAACGGTATTTAATCAACCTGCTATGCCAGTGGATACTCATGTTTTCAGAGTGTCTCACCGTGTCGGACTTTGTACTCCAACAGATAAAACACCTTTTGATGTGGAAAAAAAACTTCGAAAATACATTCCTTTGGAAATATTGTCAAAGGCACATCATTGGTTGCTTCTTCATGGAAGGTATGTCTGCACAGCGAGGAATCCAATGTGTGAGCAGTGTGGCATTTTGTCGTTTTGTAAAAACCCACAGAAAGAAGTGTAAAAAAATACATATATGCGTTACCTATATTTCAATCCCGAAACGGACATGGCATTGGCCATTGGAAACAAACAATATAATGAACCGAAGTCTATTTTACAATTCAAATCAGACTTGGCTATACTTCCAGTATGGTATGCAGAGGATGGAGATTGTATATTAGTGCCAGATGATTTCAATATTGATTTGATAGAAGCCATTCTAACAAAGAAATTTGGAGGTATGGTTTCTGTCCGAATGATGCGGTTATCTGATTATAAGAAGGTGTCAAAGGCTGATGATGTTTTAGTTCCGTGGGGCTACAACCATACTTTAAAAAAATGGTGGCAGACGATGGGTAGGGGACAATGGTCGGTCGATTGTGATAAAATTCGAGAATTGTCGGGGCGTGATTTTACCATAAAAATTTTGGAATATTTGCAATCAAAAAGCTTTACTTTCCCTGATAATTTTAAAAATCCGATTGTGGCGAAGAGTGTAGATGAGATTTTAAAAGTTAGAGAAAAATGGGAAGAGACTATCATACTTAAAATGCCATGGTCAAGCAGTGGTAAAGGTATTCTGAGAATTGAAAAGGATACATTCAAAGACAATGATTTGAAATGGGCGAAAAATGTTATAGAGCAACAAGGGTTCGTGATGATTGAAAAATGGTATGATAAAATATTGGACTTTGCATTGGAATTTAAAAGTCATAATGGAATTGTTGAATATTTCGGAAGCTCTATTTTTGAGACAGAAAATGGAAAGTACAAAGGGAATCTTCTGTATCCAGAGTCTGATTTTGAAAGGAAGTTAGAGAAGAAAGGTTTAAAAAATGCAGTAGATGTTATATTAAAACTTAAAGAGACTCTTTCTGAATTTTTTTCAACTTCTCTTTCTCCGTTTTATGAAGGTTATTTTGGAGTGGATATGATGTTAGTGAATGGCAAAGTAGATGGATCTGAAGCTGTTTTGGTTCATCCATGCGTTGAACTCAATTTGCGTATGAATATGGGGGTGCTGACTCGTTGCTTTTATGATAGATATGTTGAAATAGGAAAAAAAGGAATGTTTTATGTGAAAACATTCCATAATGAAAATGAGTTATTTGATAAGATTGCATTATCTGTTGTGGAAAATCCTTTAACAATTAGAAAAGGAAGAGTCTACAAAGGTATTGTTGCTTTGGGAAGTTTCCACAAAGGGGCGACAACAATAGCGTACGCTGAAATTGAATAGGAAACTAATTTTCTTGAAATGGTTTTTCGTCACTTTGGTATCATACTTTTATCTTTGTAAAAGGATGATTAACAAAAAATAAATTACAATGAAACGTTCAGTCCCATTTTTGATATTTTTCCTGATTTTATTAGGTCTCCTAATCTGGATGATGTGTAATAACAATGATGATAAAGAGAATAAGGAGGCGATAGCGGTATCTGATTCTCTCAATGCGGATTTGTGGGCGTATCTCTACACGCATAGTTTTGTAAATGATACTTTGGTTCTGACATTCTATAAAGACAGAGCGGAGATTAATGGAGTACGAGTTGCCGATGCGTTGACTGTCTCTGACAATGAGGAACAAGCGTCGGCCTTGATCGGTGTCTCTCCTCGTAATGGAAAGGCTGTGAATCTTGCAGTGATCCGAGAAGAGAACAACCATTGTGTCATTGATATGACGGACAAAGATAATGTGGTAATCTTTACTGAAAAAGAGGTAGAATGATGGAGAAAATCAGGTATCTAAACCTTTGTATAGTGGAGTTTGGAAGGCGATATCGAATGTCGCCTAGGATTGCTTATAACTATCTTCGTCAATATAATGCCTTGAAATTCATTGACGAACATTATGAGGCTGAACACCTTCTCCCTTTGGCAGATACAATAAAGGATATGCGACTTTATTGCAAAAAAAATGGAGGAACAATATAATGATACTATATCATGGTACAAATATAGATTTTGAGAAGATTGTCCTTTCTCTTTGTAAGCCCAACAAAGATTTTGGTCGTGGATTTTATCTAACAGATATAAAAAATCAAGCTTCTCAAATGGCGGTGCGACGGTGCGATTTTAGTAAGAAGGGTTCTCCTATTGTCCAAGAATATGAGATAGATGATTCGGTATTGAAATCGGGTGAGCTGAAAGTGAAAGTATTTGAAACCGTTTCCACGGAATGGACAGAATTCGTTTTAATGAATAGAAGAAATAAACAACCCAATTTGTATGATTATGATGTTGTAATTGGTCCTATTGCAGATGATGGAGTCGTTCTTCAGTTAAACCTTTATGAGCGTCACTTGATTGATATTAGTCAATTGGTGAAAGGACTAACTTATCACGACTTAGATAGTCAATTCTGTTTTAGAACAGAAAAGTCTGTTAAATATCTAAGAAGAATAGAGTAATATGAGAATAACGAGAACTCAGTTTAAGTTTATTATCAATAACGATATAGAAGAACTCGTTTCATATTTGATGGAGGACTATGGAATGAGTATGATTGACGCCTTTGGAAAGGTTTACAACTCTCAATTGTATGAAAGTTTGCTGAATGAAAAGACCGGATTGTATATTCAAAGTCCTGCTTATCAATATGCTTATTTAAAGGAAGAGTTAGGACTTTCGTAGTGGTTGCCAACAATATAAAAAAGCGTGAAGAACTTTGTTCCTCACGCTTTTTTGTTGTAT
Organism: Clostridiales bacterium; assembly: GCA_963626555.1. Lineage (GTDB taxonomy): Bacteria > Bacteroidota > Bacteroidia > Bacteroidales > Paludibacteraceae > UBA1181. The sequence goes on along the minus strand of CAVFXQ010000004.1, from coordinate 84,443 downwards.
AATCTTGATTTATTTCAATTTCAAGTATTCGCAAACCTCATTGTATACAGTTTCTCCATTATAGCCAAACTTCTCATCCAACACTGTGTATGGAGCAGAGTAACCGAAGTGGTCGAGTCCGTGTACATAACCTGCCAATCCAACTAAGTCTCGGATAGTCATACTCATACCCGCGGTCATTCCGTAGATAGGGGTGTTTGGAATCAACACAGAGTCTTGATACTCTTTGCTTTGTGCTCTGAACAATCCTTCTGATGGAGCGGACACGATACGGATGTTTAAATTTTCTTTCTCCTCCAAAAGTTTTGCTCCCTCGAACAATGTTGAAACCTCGGACCCATTTGCTAACAAGATAATGTCTGGTTTGCCCTTGCAATCTTTCACTACATAGGCTCCCTTTTCTGCGCCTAATGCTTGTTGGTAGGCTGTCTTTCCCTCTTCTACTGGCAGGTTGTTGACATTTTGGCGAGAAAGAATCAATCCTGTCGGAGTATCTCTGTTCTCCATTGCCATCTTCCAAGCCACAGTCGTCTCGTGAACATCTGCAGGACGGAGTACAAGCATACTGTTCTTGCCCTTGTGATTCTTCACATGCTCAAGCAAGCGTACTTGTGCCTCTTGTTCGATGGGCTGGTGGGTCGGTCCGTCTTCACCTACACGGAAGGCATCGTGCGACCATACATAGATGACAGGCACACGCATAAGTGCTGACATTCTATAGGCTGGCTTCATATAGTCTGAAAATGCGAAGAATGTACCACAGGCTGCGAAAACACCTCCATGGAGGACGATACCATTCATAATGCATGCCATCGTCAACTCTGATACTCCTGCGTTCAAGAATGCTCCGGTGAAGTCCCCTTTCACTATTGGATGGGTCTTCTTCAAGAAACCGTCTGTCTTGTCAGAATTGGAAAGATCGGCTGAGGCAACAATCATGTTCTCAACCTGCTCTGCAAGTACGCTGAGAACAGTGGCAGAACCGACACGAGTCGCTTGGTTGGCTTTCTGCTCAATGGCAGCGTAGTCAATCTCAGGTGCTTTGCCACTGAAGAATTTCTCTAATTTCTTAGCCAATTCTGGGTTCTTTGCAGCCCACTCTGCTTGCTCTTTTTTCTTCTTTGCAACAATCTCTGAAAGTTCTTTTCCCCTGTTATCGTATAATTTCTGAACTTCTGGGAATACGACGAATGGATCGTCAGGGTTTCCCCCCAAGTTCTTAATCGTCTTTGGAATGCAAACTCCAGCTTTAGACAATGGTTGTCCGTGTGTTGACACCTTTGATTCCATTGAAGAACCGTCTTCTGCCAAACTTCCAATGCCCATTGTCGTTTTTCCGATAATCATTGTAGGACGTTCTTTTTCTTCGTTGGCAGCCTTCAAGGCGTTGCAGATTTCTTGTGGATCATTGCCATTGATAGAGATGACGTTCCAGTTCCAAGCCTTGTATTTTAAAGCGATGTCCTCAGAGTCAACCTCGTCCACCTTAGTGGAAAGTTGGATGTTGTTGGCATCATAGAACATAATGAGGTTGTGTAATCCTAAGTGACCTGCAATACGGCCCACACCTTGTGAAATCTCCTCTTGGATACTACCGTCCGATACGAATGAATAGATTTTGTGACTCATCCATTCGCCAAAGCGTGCCGATAAGAATCGCTCTGCAATAGCGGCTCCTACTGCCATAGCATGTCCTTGACCTAATGGACCAGAGGTGTTTTCAATACCTAATTCAAAATTCACTTCTGGGTGTCCTGGCGTGCGACTTCCCCATTGACGGAATGACTTGATGTCGTCCATATTCAACTTGCCACTCAATAACAATACTGAGTAGAGCATAGGCGACATGTGTCCAGGATCTAAGAAAAATCGGTCTCTGTTGATCCAGTTGGGGTCTGAAGGATCGTAAGTAAGGAACTGTGAGTAGAGTACATTGATAAAGTCTGCTCCTCCCATCGCGCCTCCTGGATGTCCGGATTTTGCTTTTTCAACCATAGCTGCGGTTAAAATTCTGATGTTATTCGCAGCCTGATTAAGGGTATTACAATCAACCATCACTTTAGTTATTTTATGATATGTATTTTATTTACTTTCTTTATTTGTATCAGACTATCTATTGTCTAAGTCGTATGGGTCAACTTTCTTCTTCACCATCGGAATGAAATAGCTGATCGTGTAACGGAATCCCCACTTGCCTGAGTCTTTGTCTCCAAATCCAGGTGAGTAGGACTGGTGTACGATGTTGTCTCCAGCTCTTTGATCTTTGATGTGCAGGGCGAATTTGTACATTGCTTGAAACTCTAAGCATAAACCTCTGACGACAGGAGCTTTCACACCAAATATAAACTCTCCCCAAACGGAGGAGGTGTTACCGCTATTGCTGAAAACCTTTTTATCATTTGAATTCCAGTAGTAATTAGACAGCGGATAATTGGTAATTTCATACTTGTAATTTGGCGAACATCCAAAATTGAAGCCTAAATATCCGATTGGATTCAGCGGTTTCTTAAAGTCTTTTCTCCAAATATTGTACAAGGCCCCTATTTTGAAATACATTCCGTTTACATTATAGGTGTTGTTTTCTGCTTTTATCGGATAGGCATATTCATCCGATGCGTCATACCTGTCATATCCAACTACAACGGTAGGGTAGAGGTAGTGCCATAGGTCAAACTGGAGGTCTGCGCTTACTCCAAAACGGTCGTGGTTGAAAGCGTGCAGAAGTGGGTTCAGCAAATCAATCCCTACAGTCATACCGTATAGTGTGGCTTCAGGTTTGCCTTTCTGCCTCTGTTTCGCCTCTGAAAACGAAACACAAGAGAGAAATAGCAATAAGCTAATAGTTCTCCAAATATAAGTTGATGTGTTTCGCATTGCTTTCGCTATTGACGTTTGGATTGTTTATTTGTATGCTCGCTACACCTCCTCGTTTAAACGTGGCTTGCGTGATTTCGTATGTGTTTTTGCAACCACACTCTGCGGAGACAAACTCCAACGATTTGTTGTATTTGATATTTAAAGTGTCCTTTGTGGGATTCTGAAAGTAAACGTATGGGGCATCTTTCGTTAAAAGCACTAATGGATTTCCTTCTTCAAAGTAGAAAAGATAGTCGCTACCTGTCAGCAATCGATAATACTTTGTGCCGTCCAATGAATAATAGCAGGTTGGGATGCTGTCGGTTAGCGTCATACCATACGAGTTTTGTCTTTTGACTGAGAAAAATGGTTGGGTGCTGTCCGCTACAAGCACGGTTTGTGTTGAAGCAGAAAAGGTCATCAACACTTCGTAGTTCACTTCGTTGGATTCACTATTGAGTGGAAGATTGATGTTTGTTGTTCCGCTCGCATAGAGGACCGAGTCGACTCCAATGCCTTGAAATGTCAAAAATAGCGGAGCCACTTGTTGTGCAGTGTCTATTTCTGAGAAAAAGGCAAGGTTGAGTGGTGTGTACATATCCTCATTGCAATGGTTATTCACACAAGATGAAAACGTCATTGCCGCAATGATGTAAGCAACCACTACTCCTATAGGCTTGAAAATGTCAATTTTTTTTGTTTTGTATGTTGAATTTCTTTTGCTCACTATGCTATGCGATATTCTCGTTTATAGGTATAAAACCACTTCTTCCTTTGATTTTCTCTTCTTCTCCGTCTCCGTCATCTTGAAATCGGGTGCGACATAACCTATCGGAAGAATGACAATTGGCTCAATGCCTTGGGGCAGCTTTAATACTTTTTTGCATCGCTCAGGGTCAAAATTGCACACCCAGCATGCGCCTAATCCTTCTTCTTCGACTGCTAAAGCAATATGCTCTGCAGCTATGGCAACGTCGATGTCGCAATGGTCTTTCTCATCATATTTTCTTTTCCATGAGGTTTGGTGATTGCCACACACCACGATATACATAGGTGCTGTCTTAAACCATTCTCGATCATAACAACTGCGAAGGTCTTCACAAGCCTCCTTGCTCTTAATCACTAAAAAAGCCCACGGCTGAATGTTGCAGGCGGAGGGAGCTAATCTTGCCACCTCTAATATATAGTCTAATTTCTTCTGTTCTACTTCTTTGTCCATGAAAGAACGTGCAGAAAAACGTTTTTCAACCAATTCTAATAGATTCATATCGTCTCCGTTCTTTTTGTTTCTGGATGAATGTTAATAGAATGCTTTTACCTCATTTTTGAGGATGGTGAGAGCCACATCAACGGGGGTTTGTTCTATCGCTCCATAGCGTTCAATGATAATTTTCGCTAATTCAACAGAAGGCAACTCGTCTGGTACATTGTCTGCGCAGGTGTTCACCAATTGGACAATACTCTCTTTCGCATTCTTGGTAACCGACCAAACGTCGTTGCTGACATAGATTTGCTGCGTTACATTGTGGTCGAACTCCTCCCTGATGCTGGTCAGTAATGATATATGAAGGTCTTTGGCTGTCATTCCTCCCTGATTTACGCGAAGTATCAGCGATGAAGGTTCGATACGCTCTAAAAAAAGAGCCAATCGCTCGTAGGCTGTGAGACGAATAGGATTTAACGTCTTAGCTGTCTCTCTTCGTAAAGCATAACGGCGGTTGCGTTCCTCATTCTTGAGAATATTGTTGAGAATATAGTATGTGGCAATCAAAACTAAAAGCCCAGGAATCGTCAGTTTTGCAAGTTCTAAAAGGAATGTACCCATATTCGCTTTATTATTTTTATGAGTTTATGAACAAATTGTTGGTATTCAATAGTATGAAAGTCTTGTTGTCAGATTAAATTTTAGTCTAAATGAAGGGTCTTCTCTAAAATATAATTGTTTCTGTCTGATGAATTTCTGGCGACCATTTCTCCGAGAAATCCAGACAAAAACAGTTGCGTGCCTAACAACATCATAGTGAGGGAAATGTAGAAATAAGGACTGTCGGTGACTAAAGGTGCTGGAGTCCCATTGAGAATGCACGACAATTTGTGCCATCCCACGATGCAGATTGCAATGAATCCAATCAAGAACATTATCGAACCTACAACACCGAAGAAATGCATTGGTTTTTTGCCGAATGTGGAAAGAAACCAAAGAGTCATCAAATCCAAATAGCCGTTTACGAAGCGGTTTAATCCGAATTTTGATTCGCCATATTTACGGGCCTGGTGGATAACAACTTTTTCTCCGATTTTGTCGAATCCTGCGTTCTTGGATAGATAAGGTATATACCTATGCATCTCGCCATACACCTCAATGCTCTTAATCACTTCTTTCCTATAGGCTTTCAGTCCGCAGTTGAAATCGTGCAGTTTAATGCCAGAAATCAGACGAGTAGTGGCATTGAACAATTTAGATGGCAGATTTTTCATCAGCTTTGAGTCGTATCTCTTTTTCTTCCATCCTGAAACTAAGTCGTAACCGTCCTCTTTAATCATTTTGTACAATTCTGGAATCTCGTCTGGAGAGTCTTGGAGGTCTGCATCCATTGTGATGACGACATCGCCTTGCGCTCTTTCAAATCCACAATAGAGTGCGGCGGACTTTCCGTAGTTTCTCCGAAATTTTATTCCCTTGACCTCAGCGTTATTCGCACCTAAATCTTCAATGACATTCCACGATTTGTCAGTGCTTCCATCGTTGACGAAAATCACTTCGTATGAGAAATTGTGGTCCGTCATGACTCTTTTAATCCATGCGTAGAGTTCGGGAAGAGACTCTTCTTCATTGTATAATGGAACGATTATTGTTATATCCATAATCTATTTAATGGTTTTTCCTAATCAATTAACTATTCAGGGACTTCTTCTTTCGGAAGAAAATGGACGTAAATACTACCGCAACAAATCCCATGCATGAATATCCCCAAAGGACGGAAAATACCAAGTCTTTGGGTTGGATGGCTTCTACTTGACGGATTATCAGTCGGGCTTGCTCTCCATTCTCTTTTGAACTTTCTCCTGCTACTTTGAAAAAATCAATTACTTCCGCTATAAGTCTTTGGAAAACATCTGGACAAGCTTTGAAGAAGAAGTATATAGCTACTGCAAAAACCATTGCACCGAAAAATACTGTGTACCAACCGAAAAACAAAGCTTTGAAGTAGGTTATCTCGCTATTTAAAATCTGCTGGTCATACAGTTTCGTGAAATGAATGATGCAAAAGAAAAAAGAGAAGAACGTCAGTAGCGAGAAAACGGTTTGCATAAATAAAACTGGAACAACCCAACTTGCAATGTTGAATATGGACGATGCGACACCAAGAATAAGCCCCGCACGCATCGCGAATGATACCATGTTTTCTTTCTTTTCTGCCATCCTAATTACCAATCCTGAAGAAGAATTGTTGCTAATCTTTTAATTTTTTTCTGCTTTGGTGGCTTCTGTGAACACACCCTTTGCGCTTGGCTGCAAAGTTACTTATTTTACAAACATTCTATGCGGTAGACAGATATAAAAATTGAAGAAAATATTACTTTCAAGGGATGCTTTTAATGTAAAGATCTTAGCTTTTTTGTTAAAAAAGACGTAAACACAATGCGCTTTGAGGGTTCTGAAAAATTATGATTTTTATAAGAAAGAAAAGTAAGAATATGTAAATAGTTGAGTTTTAGATTGTTATAGTAGTATTGGAAATAATAATGAAAAATAATCAAAAAATATTTGTGATTAAGAAAAAAGTGGTATCTTTGCGCTCGGGTAAGTCCTATACGACCAGCTCCCTTCTAATCCCCCAGGGCTTGACCGCAGCAAGGGTACGTCGGTTGTAGCGGTGCGATGTAGTAAGCTTGCCCACCTGCCTCTTTAGCTCAGTTGGCCAGAGCACGTGATTTGTAATCTCGGGGTCGTTGGTTCGAATCCGACAAGAGGCTCAAAAGGATGTCCTATTGGATGTCCTTTTTTTATTTTGTGCTTTATACTTGTAGTGTTTGATTTACTTTTTGTTTTTCATAAACTTTTTCTATAATCAGCAGAGAAACAACAATTTTGTATGCTAAATTTGCAAATTGAAATTCAAAATAAGTAAAAATAGTCTCGAAGATATGCTAACAGTAGAGAAAATCGGAGGAACCTCCATGTCGCAGTTCAAGGATGTCTTGAACAACATTATCATTGGTAATCATACAGACGAAAATATGTACAACCGTATTTTCGTTGTTTCTGCGTATAATAATGTGACAAACTGGTTGCTGGAACACAAGAAAACCGGCGAACCTGGCATTTATGTGAAGTTTCTTAACGATGATAATTATGAGGGTGCTTTAGATGAACTTTGCCAGAAATTAATTGCTCTCAACAGAAATTATGAGGAAATTAAGCTTGATCAAAAGGTGGCTGATGAGTTTATCATCAATCGTATCGAGCGTGCCAAGAACTATTTGAGAGCGATGCATAGCGTGGTCGCTTCTGGTTATGTAGATAGGAAAGACCTTTATTTGGCGGCTCGCGAGATACTTTCGTCTATCGGTGAGGCTCATTCAGCGTTTAACTCAGTCAATATCATTAATAATAATGGAATAAATGCTACATTTATTGATCTTTGCGGTTTTGATGATTCTGAGGCGTTGACGATCGACGAGCGTATCCACAAAGCGTTTGATGGAATTGACTTTTCAAAGACACTTTGTGTGGCAACGGGTTACACAAAGGGAACGGAGGGTATTATGCGTGCGTTCGACCGTGGTTATTCTGAGGTTACTTTCTCAAAAATTGCTGTTGATGTACATGCTGACGAGGCAGTTATTCATAAGGAGTTCCACCTCTCTTCGGCAGACCCTAAACTGGTAGGTAAAGAGAATTCTATCATAGTCGGTATGACTAACTTTATGGTGGCAGACCAATTGGCGGATGTTGGTATGGAGGCAATTCATCCTAAAGCTTCTAAACCTTTGGAAATGGCAGGTATCAATATACGTATCAAGAATACTTTTGAACCCAATCACCCAGGAACTCTGATTTCGAAAAACTATGTGGCAGAAAAACCGCGTATTGAAATCATCTCGGGAACAGATAAGGTTTTGGCAGTTGAAGTACACGATCCAATGATGGTCGGTGAGGTCGGGTTTGACCTTCGCATTATGCAGGTGTTCGAGAAACATGGGGTCAGCTATATCTTGAAATCAACCAACGCGAATAGTATTACAATGGTTATTTGGGACAAGCCTAAGGCTAAAGGTTTAATCAAGGAATTGTCTGAGAAATTCTATCAGGTAGAGGTGAAAGAAGTTGCAATCGTATGTTGTATGGGAACGAACATCGCTCACCCTGGTTTCTTGTACAAGGCCGCTAAGACATTGTGTGACAATAACATTAATATCGAGTGTTTCGCACAGTCTTTGCGTCAGGTAAACATGCAGTTCGTCATTGAGCGTAGGGACTACTCTGCTGCAATCGTAGCATTGAACAATGCGTTATGTGTTGAGAAATAACAATAAAATATGAAATGAAAGGAAACCGAGGTGGGGATGAATAGTCTCGCCTCGGTTTTCTCACTTTATGTATTTTACTTTAAAACCATTTGAACAATGATTGACTATTCAAAAGTGCCTTCTCCTGCGTATGTGGTCGATGAGGTTCGTCTTCGTAGAAATCTTAGTTTGATAAAGTCTGTGAAAGATCGTGCAGGCGTTGAGATAATTTTGGCATTCAAGGCTTTTGCTTTATGGAAAGTGTTTCCGATAGTAAGGGAATACATTTCTTATTCGACTGCAAGTTCTCTTTCTGAGGCTCGTTTGGCGTATGAGAAGATGGGCAATCTGGCACATACCTATTCTCCTGCGTATACAGACGAGGAATTTAAAACCATCGCAGCATGCAGTAGCCATATCACATTCAATTCACTAACTCAGTTTGAACATTTCTATGAGCGGACCAAAGCATTTGATCACTACATTTCTTGCGGTTTAAGAGTGAACCCCGAATTTTCTGATGTTGAGACGGATTTGTACAATCCGTGTGCGCCAGGATCTCGTTTAGGAGTTACTGTGGATAAATTGGGAGACCGTTTGCCAGAAGGAATAGAGGGATTGCATTTTCATACGTTGTGTGAGTCAAGCTCGTATGATTTGGAAAAAACATTAAAAATAGTTGAAGAGAAGTTCTCAAAATATTTTAATCAAATTAAGTGGATTAATTTTGGTGGAGGGCATTTGATGACTCGATCAGACTACAATACGGAACATTTGGTATCTGTGTTGCTGGCATTCCGCAATCGTTATCCATGGTTGAAAGTAATTATGGAGCCAGGAAGCGCTTTTGCTTGGCAGACAGGGGAATTAGTGGCAAAAATCGTGGATATAGTTGAGAATCACGGAATTAAAACGGCAATTTTGAACGTCTCGTTTGCATGCCACATGCCCGACTGTTTGGAAATGCCCTATCAACCATCCATTTTAACTGCCAAAGAAAATGGCACTTTTACCTATCGTATGGGTGGAAATAGTTGTCTCTCTGGTGATTTTATTGGAGATTGGCATTTCGATCATGAATTGCAGGTAGGGGAGCAAATTGTGTTGATGGATATGATTCATTATACGACTGTAAAAACGACAATGTTCAATGGAGTAACCCATCCATCGCTGATGCTTTGGACGCAAGACAATGAACTAATTGAGTTGAAACGCTTCGGATATGAAGATTATTTGAATCGTATGTCGTAATGTTTGAATAATATCATTGACTATAAATTATATTTTTGGATAATCGATATTTTTATTAAACTATAGTTTTGCTATTTGTGCTATATTTGCAAGGTATATTTTCAAGTAGCGCAGAATGGATAAGCGAATCATCAAAAATATCATCATAGAAAAGCAAAAAGCCATTCCGACTTATCCCTTGATTCGTCGGAATGTTTTGTTTGGTGATACGTCTAATTATGTACTTTTAGGCTTACGACGTGCTGGAAAGTCGTATTTATTGTACCAAGATATTCAGGAAAGAATCCATAGTAAAAAAACAAAAGAGGAGGGTATTCTTTATATTAATTTCGAAGATGAGCGCCTATTGAATATAAAAGCTGAGGAATTAGGTGTTATTCTTGAGTCCTATTATGAACTCTATCCAGAGATGCAACCCATTGTTTATTTGGATGAAATTCAAAACATTGAGGGTTGGGAATTCTTTGCTAGACGGTTGGCGGACTCTAAGTATCGTGTGATGATAACAGGAAGTAATGCTAAAATGCTAAGTAGGGAAATTTTTTCTTCTCTTGGTGGAAGATATATTCCTCGTGAAGTATTCCCATTCTCGTTTTATGAATACCTTGTTTATCATCGTGTCACAATATCAAAAAATTGGGAGTATGATTTGAAAACGAAGTCAAAAATAGCCAATTTGTTTGACAAATACTTTTACGAGGGGGGAATTGCGGAGTCGTTCGAACAGGTGGATAAACGAGAATATTTAAATTCGCTTTACCAAAAGATTCTTGTGGGTGATATCGTTGAACGTAATAATATCAGAAATGCAAGAGTCTTTCGTCTCCTTTGTAAAAAATTGGCTGATAGTGTAATGCAACCGACTTCTCAAACCAGACTACAAAATATTGTCAAGTCAACGGGCGACTCGGTTAGTCTGCCCGTTCTGAAAGACTATTTAGGTTTTATGCAGGATGCTTTTTTGTATTTCTCTGTTCCAAATTTTGCTTCTTCTTTTACCGAACAGGCTACTACTCTGAAACGTTATATGGCAGACAATGGACTTCTAAACCTCTTTTTATATCAAGGGGAGACGAAATTGTTGGAAAATATTGTTGCAATTCATTTAAATCGACTTTACCGAAATACAGAAGAGGAGACACTCTTATACTATTATAGTAAAAATGTTGAAATAGATTTTTGTATTCCTTCTAAGAAGCTAGCTATTCAAGTGACCTATGATTTAATTGAAGGCGATACATACGACCGTGAGGTTGGTGGCTTGTTACGGTTCTTGTCTGCTTTCTCCGAGTACAGCGGAATCATTGTTACTATGGATGATGAAAGAACGATAAATGTGGAGGGTAGGATAATTGAGGTGGTACCAGTTTGGAAATGGTTGTTGTTAACACAACTCTTCAAAGACCATTCAACTGAATCTGAATGATTTTCATAATCCAACGAAAAAAAGCCACAAGTCTGAACTTGTGGCCTCATTATTCAAATTCTTAGAGTGTTTTTTATTCAACAATGGAAATTGTTTTCAGTATGCTTCTCGCATTCTCAATTCCGACTTTGGTTGAGAAAGAGTCAAGATAGCTAAGGTTCACTCCGTAAACCCTTCCGTTTTCGTACATTAAGTAGATTTCCTGCGTTCCAGAAGCAACACGTAAGCCCATTTTTGCAGTGAAATATTTTGCTTCATAGCCGTTCAGCGATGTCGTCTCAAAATCAGTGATGCTATCTGCTATATAGTAAACATCTTCGAGTGCGTTGAAGCATGTCTCCTTGTATCCTAACATGAAATTATCTGCATCGCTTTGTGAGGTTGGAACATAGTGAAACCTCATCAAGTAGATTGCTGTAGGAAAGAAAACAGTACCATTTTTCTGGCTTACGGTGTCTCCTTTGTACGCTAATGTAACACGATTGAAAAGATAGTCTTTGTAGTAATCCCGACTTTCTTCCGGACAAGTGTCGTTATATTGGTTAGTCCATTCTCCTTTTGGACAGATTGCTGTAATTCCATAGCGACTGTCAACTTTTACATGGGTATCGTCCACTATTTCACTCGGGTCGCCTGTCTCATCTCCGTCTTTCTTGCACGAATAGCATAAAAACAACGAAAAAGAGATTATTAAATACAAATATCTCTTCAACATAATTTACCTAATGATTACCTATTAAAAATACACTAAAAAGTGCTCAAGATGAGATTCGAACTCACACGCCGTAACCGGCACTACCCCCTCAAAGTAGCGTGTCTACCAATTCCACCACCTAAGCTTCTTGGACTTGCCAATCTTTTTTGGAGCGAAAAACGGGACTCGAACCCGCGACCCCAACCTTGGCAAGGTTGTGCTCTACCAACTGAGCTATTTTCGCATTATGGAAATTAATTCCTCATTTCAATCATTTTTACACTTCTCGTAGTGCATTTCTTAATTGCGGTACAAAGATACCACTTCTTTTTAATTTGACAAATTTTATAAGTTCTTTTTTTGCGATAAAAGTTTATGTTTTTTTTCTGCCGAATAATTTAAGATAAGCAAAAGAGGAAGAAACTTTCGCTTCTCCCTCTTTTTAATGATAGTTAATCAGTGTTGATTAATATTCCATCTTAGTCATACGAACGTATGATTGGTAACGTTTCTTAGCCATTTCCTCAGAGGCATTAAACAACTCTTGTGCCTCGTTAGGGAATTGTTTCATTACTGATAAGTAACGAACTTCTCCCTTCAAGAAATCTTGGAACTTAGAGTAGTCTGGCTCTTTTGAATCCAAAGAGAATGGGTTCTTGCCTTGTGCCTCTAATTCTGGATTGAAACGCCACAAGTGCCAGTAACCGCAGGCTACGGCCTTGGCTTCTTCTGCCTGTGCCTTACCCATACCAGCTTTCAAACCATGATTGATACATGGTGCGTATGCGATGATCAACGATGGTCCGTTGTATGCTTCAGCTTCTTTGATTGCCTTTAAACATTGTGCTTGGTCTGCTCCCATAGCGATTTGCGCAACATAAACGTAACCGTATGTGGTCGCAATCATACCTAAGTCTTTCTTGCGGACACGTTTTCCAGAAGCGGCAAACTTGGCGATTGCTCCGAGTGGAGTTGCCTTAGAAGATTGACCTCCAGTGTTTGAGTAAACCTCAGTATCCAATACCAAGATGTTAACGTTCTTGCCAGAAGCGATAACATGGTCGAGTCCTCCGTATCCGATATCGTATGAAGCACCATCTCCACCGATAATCCATTGTGAACGCTTGATGAGATAACCTTCCAATTCGCTCAACTGCTTGCAGTGGTTGCATCCGTTCTTCTTGCCTGCCTCTACTACTGGAACGATCTTATCGTACAGCTCTTTCGTCTTAGCAGCATCGTCCTTGTTCTCAATCCATTGTGCGAACAACTCTTTTGCCTCTGCTGGCGTGCAGTCAGCATCAATAGCATCCTTCATTACTCTCTCAATGCGCTCACGCATCTTCTCGTTTGCCAATTCCATTCCGAGACCGAACTCGCAGAAATCCTCGAACAAAGAGTTAGCCCATGCTGGACCTTGACCTTTAGCATTGGTAGTGTAAGGAGTTGATGGAATTGAACCAGAGTAGATTGAAGAACATCCTGTTGCGTTAGCTACGATTTCACGATCTCCAAACAATTGAGAAATCAACTTAACGTATGGAGTCTCACCACATCCTGAACATGCGCCAGAGAACTCAAACAAAGGTTGAGCAAACTGTGAGTTTTTAGGATTAGAAGTGACGTCAATTAAATCTTGCTTAGAGGTTACATTCTTAACTGCGTATTCCCAATTTGCGGTTTCCGTTGCGGTCTCTGCTGATTCAGGGTCAAACGCAACCATCTTGAGGGCGTTTTTGCCTTTCTCTGGGTTGTTACCCATACAAACGTCAACACAGTTTCCACAACCGAGACAGTCGAGAACACCTACCTGCATACGGAACTTCATACCTTTCATAGCGGCTGGAGCTTTCATCTCAATCATCTCACCGTTCATACCCTTAGCCTCTTCGTCGGTCATGACGATTGGACGGATACATGCGTGAGGACAAACGAATGCACACTTGTTACATTGTACACAGTCTGCTGCATTCCAAAGAGGAACGAATGCTGACACTCCACGTTTCTCGTATGCTGCAGTACCAGCCTGCCATTCACCGTCTTCAATGCCCTTGAATGCTGAAACAGTGAGCAAGTCGCCGTTTTGTGCGTTGATAGGACGAACAATTTTGTTGATGAACTCAGGGTCGTTGTTTGGTTTAACTGCGTCTGGCTCTAAGTTAGCCCACGCTGCGTCAACAGGCAATTCTTTGTATTCGCCACCACGATCAACAGCGGCATAGTTCTTGTTGACTACATCTTCACCCTTCTTTCCGTAAGACTTAACGATGAATTTCTTCATTTGCTCAACAGCCAAGTCTACAGGAATAACCTCTGTAATGCGGAAGAATGCAGATTGGAGAATCGTATTAGTTCTGTTGCCTAATCCAATCTCTTGAGCAATCTTAGTTGCGTTGATATAGTAAACTTTGATATTGTTTTTAGCGAAGTAAGCCTTTACCTTATTAGGCAAGTTCTTTGCCAACTCTTCACCTTCCCAGATGGTGTTCAACAAGAATGTACCATTCTTCTGAAGACCGCGAGTTACATCGTACATGTGAAGGTATGCTTGAACGTGGCAAGCTACGAAGTTTGGCGTGTTCACCAAGTAGGTTGAACGAATTGGAGAGTCTCCGAAACGCAAGTGAGAGCAAGTGAATCCTCCAGACTTCTTAGAGTCGTAAGAGAAGTATGCTTGACAGTGCTTATTAGTGTTGTCTCCGATGATCTTTACTGAGTTCTTGTTTGCGCCAACAGTACCGTCGGCTCCCAAACCGTAGAATTTAGCCTCGAACATTCCAGTTCCACCAACTGCGATTTCCTCCTTCTTTGGAAGAGAAGTGAAGGTAACGTCGTCTACGATACCAACAGTGAAGTGGTTCTTTGGAGTTGGGAGAGACATATTCTCGTATACAGAAAGAATCTGGGCAGGAGTGGTATCGTTTGAACCTAAGCCATAACGACCGCCTACGATAACTGGAGCGTTCTTCTCCTCGTAGAATGCCTCGCGAACATCCAAGTAGAGAGGCTCTCCGTTTGCGCCAGGCTCCTTTGTCCTATCCAAAACAGTGATTACCTTAGCAGATTTAGGAACTGCGGCGAGCAAATGTTTTGTAGAGAATGGACGATACAAGTGAACTGCAACCAAACCAACCTTCTCGCCTTTCTTAGCGAGGAAGTCGATAACCTCACGGATACACTCGGTAACAGAACCCATAGCGATGATGACGCGGTCTGCATCTGCTGCTCCGTAGTAGTCAAACAAGCCATAGTTACGTCCAGTGATCTTAGAAATCTCTTTCATGTAGTTCTCGACGATAGCTGGAACTGCGTCGTACATTGAGTTGCAAGACTCACGGTGAGTAAAGAAGGTGTCTGGATTCTCGGCCATACCACGCATAACAGGTTTGTTAGGGTTGAGGGCGCGAGAACGGAACTCTGCGAGTTTATCTTTGTCGATAAGGTCAGCGAGGTCTTCGTTGTCTAATTTTTCAATTTTCTGGATTTCGTGAGAAGTACGGAATCCGTCGAAGAAATTGAGGAAAGGAACTTGTGATTTGATAGTAGACAAGTGAGCTACACCAGCGAGATCCATAACCTCTTGTACAGAACCTTCGGCGAGCATTGCGAAGCCAGTCTGACGGCATGCGTAGACATCTTGATGGTCTCCGAAGATACATAATGAATGAGATGCGATGGTACGAGCAGAAACATGGAAAACAGCTGGCATTTTCTCTGCAGCAATTTTGTACATGTTTGGAATCATCAAAAGGAGTCCTTGAGATGCTGTGTAGGTGGAGGTCAACGCTCCTGCTTGGATCGCACCGTGAACTGCACCTGCTGCACCTGCCTCAGACTGCATTTCGGTTACAGATACTGTCTCTCCGAAGATGTTCTTGCGACCTTGTGCAGCCCATTCGTCTACATGCTCAGCCATTGTTGAAGATGGCGTGATAGGGTAGATACAGGCACACTCGCTGAACATATATGAAATATGTGCAGCTGCTTCATTTCCATCACAAGTGATGAATTTCTTTTCTTTAGCCATAATTTATCTATATAATGAACAATATAATTCTTTAGAAGTTTGTCGGGAGGGTAGAACGCCCCCACTCGTATTGCAAAAGTAAAAAAAAGTTTTTTCCAATACTCCAAATAAAAAAGAAAATTGTTATGGAAAACGTCGTATTAGTGCAGTTATCAGTTGGGTTTGCTTTCGTTTTGTTTACCCTTTTTTAGTGTTCTTGGATTGTTGGTAACTTTTGCTATTCCAATCCTATGTCTTTTCGGATTTTTTCCATGCCGATGATTTCGGCGCATGTGAAGAAAGATGTCATAGAAACGCCTAAGATGCCGTGAAGATTGAGGTTTTGACCTGTCAAAAGGAGGTTTGCAATCGGTGTCTTTGGTGTCAGCATCGTATAGGCCAGTTTGCTACGGTCTTTTAGCATTCCGTAGGCACTGCCTTGCATTGTGTTGGTATAGTATTGGTAGGTCAATGGCGTGCTGGTGTAGAGATTTTCCACACTATCGCATAGTCCAGGTATTTGTTTCCCCGCTAATTGCAGACATTCTTCTGCTTTTTTTTGTTTGAACTGCTCATAGTCTGCCCCACGGCGCATTAATGATGTGTCTTTCCATTGCTCTACTTCCTGCCAATTCATTGGAGTGAGCAGATCTATATTGTCGGTAGTATTCCTCCCATCTTTGGGATATTGGTAACTCACCAACACTACATTTGCTTTTTCTGAACCCTTGTACTCCCCGAAATTCCAAAGATCGTCTGTTTCGTAGATATATTGGTTTCTGTTGAGGTAGGGGATAGAGTCTTTCTTCAGTTGTATGTTGGCGGTGAACATTCCGAATGTGTTCGGTATGTTGTTGATTCTGCGTTTGTAGATGTTTTTTATTTTCTTGCTATTCTTGACTAATTGCAAGGTGGCGGCGGGGTGTATGTTGGAGATGAACCATTTGCCTTCTATTTCTTCTCCATTGCTCAGTTTCGCTCTTGTGATAGTTTCTCCTTCTTCTATGAGTTCGTCTACCTTGGCGTTTTTCTTTACGACTCCATTCAAGTTGGCTATGTTCTCTGCCAATTTTTCCGCTATCTGCATACCTCCGCCTTCTATTCTCCAAGCACTTTGGATGAATGAATCGTTGATTTGTGCGAAGATGTAGAGTGGAAGTTCTTTGTGAAGTTCCATTTTCAGAGATGTACCCGCAAGGACATTGCGCAAGACAGGGTCGGTGATGGTTTCCTTTAGGAATTCATACGCAGTAGTGGTGAAGGGTTCTGCTTGATAGAAATCTTCCGCGGAACGAGGTTCGAAACTTCTGAATATGTTTTTGCCAATCTCGCTGAGTGTATTCACATATCTCTTCAAGTTTTCTCTTTGATGAGGAAAGTCTTTTGAAAGTGTTTCCACAAAATGTTCGTAACCATTGGCAAAGGCGTAGCTTTTTCCGTGAAAGATTACTTCGTCGAAACAGTCTTCGTCTAATTTATGCCACGGCAAATCCATTAGTCCGAAATAGTGAAAGAGGCGGTTGAGGTGCTGCCCTTCTCCTAATCCTCCGATATAATGAAATCCGGTATCGAAGGTGCATTTTTTACGTTTGAAGATTTGAAGACAACCGCCTAACACAGGTTGTTGCTCCAACACGCATACGCTCAGTCCGTTTTTGGCAAGAGTGAGACCACATTCCAAACCGCCTAAGCCAGCACCTACTATCACTACATCGTATTTCATTCTGTCACTATCCGATTTTTGTGTATAATTGATAAACGTCGTCTGTGTTTTCTAATTTGAATTTAGAAAGATTTGAACACAGACTCTCTATTTTTGATGCAATTTCTTTCTTGATAATCAGGTGTTTTGATGATGCTATGCAAATATTGAGTCTCTCTATTTGTTCACTGTTGACATCGTTGATTGCTACAATGTCGTAGGTGGCGTTGAGAATTTCGTCGTTAGTGGTGAATTTCACTCTTTGATCTTTTGAATAGCAATTGCTGGCAATGTCGACTGCATATTGATTGCTGTCGTAGCCAGTAACGACGAGGTTCTTCGTGTTGATATGAAACCAATATGACATGCATCCGTATCCGCAGTAGAAATCGAGCATCTTCCATTCTGAAGGTTCTGGAATAGGGAAGAGCGTGTTGAAGATTCTGTAGTTATGGGTCGCTTTCAACTCTTTCTTCACGGTTGCCTCCACCTCATATCCTTTGTATTCGAAAATGTTACGGATTTGTTGTTTGTTTGACATGGTAACATGACGGTTGAAATAGATGTTGCCGTGGAGAATGTTGAAGATGGTTACTGGCGATTGTCCTTTGGCGGCTTGTCTCTTGATGAGCCAGTAGAAAAGGAATGGCTGAAGCGAATAGGATATCAACACTGCGGAGCTCATGCCGATGAGCGTCGATATTCCGATTGAATGAATAGAAGGGTGTTTTGCGAAAAGCAACGAGGTTACTGTAATGATCAATGTCATTGCGGAGAACGCAATGGCTGTTTTGTGGAACACTAAAAGATTTTTCTTTGTGCGATAGTCGGACAAAAGTCCGTCCATTACGAAGATGCTATAGTCGACACCGACACCATAAATTAGAGATGATATGATGATATTGATGAGGTTGAACTCAATGCCGAAGAGAGCCATCACTCCCAAAACGATGTACCAGCTGATAGTCATTGGTAAGAATGAAATGAGGGCTAAAACGATGCTCTTATAGGCAATCAAAAGTACGATAAATACGAACACAGAGGAGATTCCCAAAGTGATGTTGAAATCGTTATGGATGAGTTTCAACATGTCGCTTGTGTAATAGAATGGGTCAATCACAACAATGTGTCGATGTGATGTTACCTCGTCGCACACCTCTTTACGCATCTCGTTTTTGATTTGAACAGGTGCGAAAACGAGGTATTTTCCATCTGTGTACTCAATCAAGTTGCATTTTACGGCGTTGGGCAATGCGTTGCTGTCGTAGAGAGAGAATGGTTTATAGTCGTGTTTCTCGATAAGGTTGCGGAAAGCGTAGAGTGAATCTGGGGAGAACCCACAAGCTACGGCGGCAGCATCCATGTCGTTGCATACTTGTTTTACTTTTTCAGGTGTCCAGTAAGCATACCATTCTTGAATGCGCTTTTCTTGTTCGGATTGAAGCAAGAAAATTTTGTCATTGGAACAACTAAATGGACCTATCTTTCCTAAGTCTTCCAACGCCTCAAATAGGGTGGCCATTTGGCGGTTGTAGTAGAGTGCTGTGTCTAAGTTCTCTGACGTAGAGGCGAAATAGACCGTCTGGTATTCTTTTGTGGTATGATCTGACAAAATTTTCTGCGACTCAAGCACACGTGGCTCGTAGTGGCTGATGTGTTTGAGGTCTGCGTCGAATTTCACATAGTTGGATGTGATGAAGCAGACAACGCTGACAGCTAAGATTCCACCAATGA
This sequence comes from Clostridiales bacterium, assembly GCA_963626555.1. Classification (GTDB taxonomy): domain Bacteria; phylum Bacteroidota; class Bacteroidia; order Bacteroidales; family Paludibacteraceae; genus UBA1181. The sequence goes on along the minus strand of CAVFXQ010000004.1, from coordinate 65,260 downwards.
GTAATGTCTTGCGCTCGAATGGATAGGTGTTGAATTTGTGTATGAGTTCCATCGCTTTAGGTGATGGATTGCTTTTTTTCTTTCCAAAAAGATGAGGCAAGAAAATAAGGCAGAAGAAAGTTGTTCCCACTAATGCCAAAGAGGCAAAGATTCCGAAATCTTGTAGCAACTCGGCGCGGGTGAAGAGCAAGCTGATAAATGCTCCGATAGTGGTAAGACTGCCTAAAATGACGGGTATCGTCTGTTCTTTAAGCATTTGGACTGGGTCGTTCACATATTTTTGATGGATTATGATATGTAAACAGTAACTCAGTGCCACTCCCAATACAATTGCTCCGATACCTAAAGCGAGTAATGAAATTTTCCCTTTTATGAAAAAGATGACTGTGAGTGCGAAGAAAAATCCGTAGGCGATTGGCAACACCATTTGAAGAATCATCGACGGACTTCGGTAGCAGATTAAAAATATTGAGAAGATGATAAGCAGCGAGATGGTGAGCGTTGTCGTCAAGTCGTGTTTCACTTGTTTTGAGTTGAACATGCTTTGTGGCGCGGCACCATGGTAGTAAACGTCGATGTCTGGGAAGATCTCGCTATAGTTTGCTATTTCTTTGTCAATTTCATTGATCAGTTTGCTGCTGAGTTTTGAGTTGAAAGTGATGAAGTTAGGTGAGAGCCAAGCCACTGCTATCAGGCTGTCTTGCGAGAAAAAATGTTTGTCGATGATAGAGTAGGTGGAGCCAATACCATCTTTGATAGATGATGCTTTGCTCATAAAGACGTTGCGGAGAGCCAAAGGGTCTTTCTGTATGACACCTAACATCATAGAACCTGCAGGTGAGTAGAGTGTCATAAGATTCTCTTGCATCTGTCGGTTGATAGCTTCCGTTGTGGTCATTGAGTCAATTAAAGCATAGTCGGCACTGTCTACAAAGGTCGGAATATGGTCGTACAACTCTGTGATTCCACCTTTCAGCATAGAAGGGTCTACTCGATATAAAGGATCATCAAGCATGCTGACAGCTACTTCGTTGGACAGTAATTTATCCATAAACGTGTCAATTGCAGCGGAAACGCGCTCAACATTGACCGAGTCGTTTTTGGGTTTGAAAACCAAGAACATCTTGTCTTTCACTTTGAGGTTTTCAAACACGACACCCGTGCTGTTGTCCTCGTCTTCAGTGGCAGGAAGAAGTTTTGTAACATCCTCTTCATATTCAATCTTCGTTCCGAAAAAAACGAAAAAGAGCGTGCTGAGTATCAACACCGCCCAAAAGAGAATCTTGTGCTTCTGAAAGAAGTTATAAATTGGAACCGTAAAGATATTCATATTGATATTAATTGTCAAAAACGAACGACGTTTGTGAGAATCGCTCGCTTTCGTGTACTTTCATTGTTGCTTGTGTTTTTACAATGTTTAGCATTCAACACTGTAGGTGCCTTTGTATTCTAGGTAGAGTGTTGTCTCGTCGGGCGAGGTGATTTGTGCAACAGCAGAATAATTTCCGTCTTTCTCCTCTAATTTGAGGGTGATGAGTAGGTCTGGACTGTTGGTAGGCGTGATAAGTGCGGCGAAACGGCACACCTGTATCGTGTCAATTCTCAGTTTCTTGCCTGTTTCCAACTCCGCACACTCACGGATTGTTTGAACATTGCATACCCCCGGGCAAATTGGATCTTCTGGAAAATGTCCGTTGTAAATCTCATGATTAGGGTTGAGATGCGTGAGATATTGCGTGGCATCCTCTTTCTGGATGGTTTCCTGTATTGTAAAAAAGTTTCCGTTTAACATCAGTTTGTTATTTACAGAACATTTTGAATGTTTAGAAACCCCATTTTTCTTTCCATTGTTGGAAAAAGTTTGGGTTTTGTAGTTGGAGTTCGCCTTTAGTGTCCATAAACACTTGCGTGGTTTCTCCCGTGAGGGCTACTGCCATATCGGATTTTCGATAGATGGTGTAGTCGAATATGAGTTTCGCCGAGCGACAAGGGCGGTAGGTCGTCTCAACAATGACGCTTTCTCCGACGGTTATGCTCTGCTTGAACTGCATCTTGACATCAACGATAGGGGCGGTATAGCCACATCGGAACATGTAGAGATATTCTAAACCAAACTTCTCGCCGAAGTCTTCTCTTCCGTCTTCCATAAAGCGAACATAGTTGCCGTGCCATACGACATGGATAGAGTCTACTTCCGAAAAGCGAATTTTAACTTCCGTTTGAGAGGTCAGTTTTGTAGCAGTCTGCTCTTTCATCTTATTCTCTGATGAAAATTTTCATTTGGCAGGTGGCGATACTCTCTTCTCCCACCTTGGTTTCTGTCTTGATGAGAGAAACGTTCATCACCTCTGAAACGGTGTGGATAAAGGTGCGCATTTCTTCTCCTACTTTAGGACGACGGACCAATTTGAATTTTTTGATTTCTCCGATGTAGCCTACTGGGGGTACTTCCGTTCCTTTCAACTTCTCTTTATATCCTGCGTGGGCAGAGGCAGACTGAGCGACATGCTCAATCATACCTGGCTCCATAAGTTCACCATTCTCGCAAAAAATATTGTCGCATAGCACTGTCAACCCCGTCTCGCAGTCTGTTTCATCAGCTCTATAGAACGTGTCCACCATCATAATGGGCGCTCTTTGCGGAATCAGTTCCTTAATCCCTTCTCCTTTGTATAAGGGTTTAATATTACACATAAATGTAACTTCTTGATTGATAGTTGATTGAAACTTTGCTTACGAACAGTTATTTTTCAATATGTTCGTAAACATAGTCGTATAAGTCAGATACTTTTTTGATGTTCATCATCTCGGGACCTGAAATCTTTACCTTATAGACGTTTTCAATGACGGCAACAAGGTCGATCAGACTGAGACTGTCAAGAGCGAGTGCGATTTTCACAGAAGATTCTGGTTTGATATTAGATACTTCCACTTCAAACTCCTCTGCGAGTAGGTCGTTAAATTCTTTGATGAATTGATCTTTGTCCATTCGTTCTTTTTATGAGTTTATTAATGATAAATTCAAGAAAACCAGTGATTTATTTCACGAATTTTCTGACGATGAGTGTAGAGTTTGTGCCTCCGAAGCCAAAAGAGTTAGACAAGAAAGAGTCAAACTTCTTTTCCACTCTCTGTGCTGGAATGTTCAGCTTGGCAGAGTCTTCGTCTGGATTTTCAAAGTTGATGTTAGGCGCGATGAAATCGTTTTGCATCATCAGCATTGAATAGACAACCTCGCTGGCACCCGCCATCCACATCTCGTGGCCTGTCATTGCCTTTGTTGAGGCTACCTCTACCTTGTAATCTCCAAACACGTTGTAGATAGCCTTAGCCTCTTGACGGTCGCCTACAGGGGTAGAAGTTGCGTGAGCGTTGACGTAGCCGATTGACTTAGCGTCGACACCAGCCTCGCGCAAACACATTTCGAGAGAGCGAGTTGGACCTTCAACATTAGGGTTCGACATGTGGTCTCCGTTAGAAGAGAATCCGTAACCGATTACTTCCGCTAAGATAGGTGCGCCACGTTTAACGGCGTGTTCGTAGCTTTCAATGATGACAGTAGCGGCACCCCCGCCAGGAACCAATCCGTCGCGGTCGCGGTCGAATGGACGAGAGGCTTTTGTAGGGTCGCTTTCGCGAGTTGAGAATGCGCTGATGCCGTCGAAACTACCGATAGAGTAAGGATTGACCTCTTGAGCTCCACCGCAGACGATGCAGTCTTGTAATCCCCATTTGATAAGGAGAGAGCCTAGTCCAATGGCGTGTGAGCTACTTGCGCATGCACCCGAGACGGTCAAGTTGATACCACGAAGTTTGAAAATACAACCGAGGTTCATCGTTACGGTAGAGTTCATTGATTGGAAGATGGCGCCAGATCCCACCAAAGTAGTGTCTTTTTTCTCACGCATGGTGTCGACTGCTTTAACAACGGCGTCGGCAGTGCTATCGTTACCGTAGAGCAAACCAACCTCGTTCTTCTCCAAGTAGTCCATGTCAATGCCAGCGTTTTTCAAAGCCTCAACAGTGGCAACGTAAGCGTATTTAGCCTCTTCTGGCATAAAAGCACGTTGACTTCTTGAAAGTTCCTTCTTCAAATCTGGAATGTCTATTTTGGAAGTAAGCGCAGAACGAAATCCCATTTCTTTTCTTGCAGGGTCAAAGATGATGCCTGATTTTCCATAGTATAGAGACTCTTTTACTTCGTCTAACGACTTACCAAGACATGAGTATATGCCCAAACCTGTGATGACAACTCGATTGTTCATGTTTCTTTATTCTTAACTTTTTTCGTTTCTACATTTATGTAATAGCCCTTTTTACACGTTTGGCAAGGTCTAACAAAAGACTAAAAACGCCAAGGTATAAATGGAAACGCAAAATTAATAAATTTTATGAAAATAAACGAATTGAAAGAGGGGGATTTGATGGCTGGCTGGTTTTACTCTTCTTCCTCGCTAAATGTTTCAAAATTTACGTAGGAGGAGCTGGAGAAGAGAATTTTGAAGAATTTATCTCTTCAAGATTATCATACATATTTGTTGGCAAACTTTTTGAATTAGAGGAACTGCAACCGAATTACCTGCTTGTTTATAACAGGCTGAGGTAGATATCATTTTTGGGAAAGTGTAGCCTTCGGGGTAGCCTTGAAAGTTGAGGCACTCTTTTGGGGTTAATTTTCTGATGCCCTTGTCTGTCAAAATAAGAGGAACATTGTGGCCTCCAGTACCCATATTGGCAGTGAGGGTAGGGCAGACGCCACTCTTGTTTTCACGAACGTAGACCCTGCGCCACTGATAGATAGAGTCTTTAGACTTAATCTCGCGGACCAACTCGTCGTAATGTTTCATCTTCTCTGTGTAGAAGAATTTAGGGTCGGACACGGTGTTGTCGATGCAGTCGTGGATGGTTTTCGTAAGAGGTTCTTTCTCTGGATATTGAAAGTCGAGATAGTTGAAAACTTGATTTTTGTCAAATGCGACAATGAAGATACGTTCTCTATTTTGAGGAATATTAGCATATTTGTCAGGACTCATTACGTTGTCATAAACGAAGTAGCCTAATTCTTCGAGTGTTCCTTTGATAATCTTAAACGTATTTCCGTTGTCGTGAGCTTTCAAATTTTTAACATTTTCCAAGTAAACTGCCTTTGGTCTTCTCCTTCGTATAATTTCTGCCACGTCGAAGAATAGTGTTCCTCGTGTGTCTTCGAAGCCTCGTCTGTAGCCTGCAATGGAGAATGCTTGGCAAGGGAAACCACCGCAAAGCAAGTCAAAATTCTCTGGAATCGCCTGTTTTGTCTCTTCCAAAGTAATGTCGCCGTAGGGGGTTTCTCCAAAGTTGTAAGCATACGTTTTCTGAGCGTCTTTGTCCCATTCTGATGAGAAAACGCACTCTCCGCCTAAGTTTTGACATGCTAAACGGAAGCCACCAATTCCAGCGAACAAGTCAATGAATTTGAATTTTATCTCGTCGTGGTGAGGAAATGGAATGGTTGTGTTTTTGCTATTGGGGTTGTGTTCGCTCATTGATGTCAGTTTGTCTACTTTCTATTTCATTTAGTAAATCTTCCAAAATATAGCCGTCGCTCATCAGTTGAAGACCATATTTGGGGTCAATTAGCTGTTGGTAGACTTTCGTGGAGTAGAAAAGGTCGAGGGCTTGCTCTGCGTTGATATGCAGAGCATCTGCTAACATCAAGATTATACGGCTTATTTTTCGCCAAAGAACTGTGTCTCGCATAGTTATCTTTCTCTCCCGAATTTTACTTGTGGACTTGGAACAGAAATGTATGAACCGTGATATAATGTAATCATTTTTCTGCCTCCCAATTCAGAAGAGTTTCACTAATATCATCCGCTACCCAATCAAGGCTTTGGGTATGCAGTTCGTTGTAACGTTTGATCAAGCGTCTATGGATCAAGCCTTGCTTTTGTAGTCGATCGTGCATTTCTTTGCCCGAAACTCCTAATTTTTTAGCTCCGCTTTCTATTGCCATCACTGCAAAATGAATGTGCTTATATGTGTCATTTTTGTTGTAGTCCATAGTTTTATGAGATTTTGAATGTGTCCTTCTATAGGTGTGAAGATAGAACCTCTTCTATTCCACTCTCATAATCTTAGCCCCGATGGCGTTGAGACGGCCGTCTATATTCTCATATCCTCGGTCAATCTGCTCAATGTTGCTGATGGTGCTGGTGCCTTTGGCACTCATAGCGGCGATTAAAAGGGCAATGCCCGCGCGAATGTCGGGCGAGGACATTTTTGAGGCTCTGAGTTGAGTCTCCTTGGCAAGTCCGATGACGGTGGCACGATGGGGGTCGCAAAGAATAATCTGCGCTCCCATGTCTATCAGCTTGTCCACGAAGAAAAGTCGGCTTTCGAACATTTTTTGGTGGATTAGCACACTGCCTCTTGCCTGGGTGGCAACGACGAGGAAGACACTGAGCAAGTCTGGTGTGAGTCCTGGCCATGGCGCATCGGCGAAGGTCATGATCGAACCGTCCATGAATGTGTCGATGGTGTATTTCTCTTGTTTCGGAATGTAGATGTCGTCGTTAATGCGCTCCAATTGAATGCCTAACTTGCGGAAACAGTCGGGTATCATTCCCAACTCGTCGTAGCAGACGTTTTTGATAGTGATTTCGGAGTTGGTCATAGCGGCCATTCCAATGAAACTGCCGATTTCAATCATGTCGGGCAGAATGGCATGCTCAGCGCACCCATGCAACTCTTTCACTCCTTGAATGTGGAGCAGATTAGAGCCGATGCCTGTGATTTTCGCCCCCATCTTATTGAGCATCTTGCAAAGTTGCTGTATGTAAGGCTCGCAGGCGGCGTTGTAGATGGTGGTTTCGCCCTCGGCGAGGACGGCTGTCATTACGATGTTGGCTGTTCCTGTTACGGAAGCTTCGTCCAACAGCATATAGAGTCCCTTCAGATTGTTGGCGTGGATGCGATAGAGCTGCAAGTCGGGGTCGTAGCAGAAGATAGCACCTAATTTCTGTATTCCGATGAAATGGGTGTCTAATCTCCGTCGGCCGATTTTGTCGCCTCCTGGTTTAGGTACGACGGCAACACCGAAGCGTGCCACGAGCGGCCCTACGAGCATCACCGAGCCACGCAACGCAGCGCATTGCTTATAGAACTGTGGTGTGTCTAAAAAGTCCAGATTGACATTGTCTGCTTTGAAGGAGAATGTTCCGCCACCTAAGTTTTCGACTGTCACGCCCATGTCTTTCAGCAATCGGATGAGATTGTTGACATCGAGAATGTTGGGTACGTTTTTAATGACTACCTCTTCAGCGGTGAGCAGAGTGGCGCAGATGACTTCCAACGCCTCATTTTTGGCTCCTTGTGGGTAGATGTCGCCTTTGAGCGAATGCCCTCCTTCAATCAGAAATTTTGCCATTGTGAGAACTATTTTTTCTTTTTCTTCTTGCCTGTAGATGTGTTTGGAATGTTGGCTTTGCACTCCACTAATTTGACTCCACGCTCCATCAAACGGATTTCGCCATGAGAGAGCAAGCTCAAATCATTGAGGATTTTGCTGTCGTCTGCCCCGTCTTTGTTGAAGGTGTAATAGCTACGCTTCATGTAGTTGGCGATTCTTAGTTCGAGAAGGTTTCGTTCTTCTCCGTAGGGTAGTTCGCAGGCTTTTTCTATCATGCCGTGGATCAGCTTCCCATAGTGCATGAAGTGGATGCGCTTGGGCGAAGAGTATTCGACCTTGCCTGGCTTCACTTTGAGTTTGTCTTTTTTGATGATCTCGCAAGGATAGTCTACATCCAACGTGAAGTTGGACATGATGGCGAGATGATCCCACAAAGTCTGTTTGTAGTTGCTCAACTCATGTATGTGGGGGAAGAGCGTTTCCATAGCCTTGATGATCGAATAGGCGGCTGCTGTTCTTTCGGTGCGGTCTTCTATTGTCATGCAGTAGTTGACCATGTTTTGAATGTTCCTCCCATATTCTGGAAGCGACAAACTTTTTAATTTCGTATTGTACTCCATCTTAAGTGTACTTGATTTTACTAAAAAATTCGCGAACAAACTTGTTTCTTGATTGGCAAAACACAGTAAATTCCTTTGCAAAGTTAAGAATTTCTATCGTAAGAATGAGTTTTTTTTGAATTTATTTGAAAGCCAAATAATCTTTCAACTCTTCAAATGTAGTGTCTATAAATGTGTTGAAAGCCATTTTGCTTGTGTCAATGTTTTGATAGTCAGTGAATTGTTGTCGGATAAAGTGGATTGTGAATGCGAGACGAATGTTGTTTTCTCCTTCTTCTCCGTCTAATTGTTTGGCTTCTTTGGCAGAAATAGTGCGTATTCGGGTGATTTCGTAGACGTCGCGAATGCCTTTCCCCTTGATATATGGCATGAAAAAATGGAGGTTCTGAAGGGCGATGGTGGTTGGAAATTTGTTGCCTGTATAGTAGAGTGTTGCGGTGCTGTCGAGAAATTTGCTTTTCGCCGCATTGCCTCGGTTGTTGTCGCCCACCAAGCCGACGAGGACGCGGTTGCCCACTTCGACGAACGCGCCTTTTTGTGGAATGACGTGGGCGATGGTCTCGTGGCTTTTCTCTTCAATGAGTTGTGCGATGAACTGCTCTAAGAGTAGGCGGTTGTGCTTGTCTTTGGGGCGGAGGGGAAATGCGCCAATGTTCACCTCACTGATGGTTTTGTAGAATTTGGATAATTGTACATCTGTGGTTTCTCCATCGCCTGGAAAGAGAATATAGCCTCCGATGACCTCCTTTTTCAACGCTTCTTCCTCGTAGTCATTGAAATAGATGGCATCTCGGTAGCGGTGCATCTGGTTGATGGCATCGTTGGGAGGCGTGTCGACTCCGTTTTGTCGTCCGTCTATGCGATATTTGGCATCAAAGAGGTAGGTCATCTTCAATCCCTCTCTCAGGTCGTTTTTGGTGAGTTGAAGCACAATGTCGGGCTTCTGAGGTACGGTGGGCGACACTAAACCGTCCAACCCTGTGTTGTCGTCCTCTTTATCCGTATTTTTAGGGTTGTAGACGAGTTCTGCCAGCTGTACGTTGTCTTTCTTGAAGAGGATGCGCGAGTGTTCTCCCTTGCCAAGCTCCCAAGTGAAGAGACCGCTCAGTTCCATGCGGTTGCGGTGGTCTACCTCAACATCTTGCAGTTGCTCTTTCACGATGTGGCTCACCTCAATGAAGCACCATATCTCGTAGAGGGTGGCAATGTCTTTTGTCTGTAGGCGGAAAAGTCCGTCGTAGAGGGAGTAGCCACGGCGGAGAAGGTTCCATGTGCGGTATACCTGACTGTAGCCCGTGGCTTTTTGCAATACGAGGCTCTCTTGGTTTAGTCCCTTGAAATTGCCCACCGTGCGGAAGAATGGGTTTCGCTCTAAGCGTTGCAAGGTTTTGAGTGTCTCCGCAAACTCGTCTTTCTTCGTTTGAGAGATGGTGTTGAGACTCTCTATTTTCTCTTTCAGTTCTTCGTATTTCTTTGTGATTTGAGACAAGGCGAATTTCAGAAAACGGTTTTCCAACGTGTCGTTGGTCTGCAGTTGCTCTTCTATGCGGTAGAGGTGGTTGTCTCTTTTTCTGTGTTCGGATAGTTCGTTCTCCACTTTTTGTGGAATGACGGTGAGGCGGTCGGCGCGACGGTGGCTCTCGTAGCCGTGCAGACGGTGGCGAGGACGGTCAATGATGACTTTGCAAGCGTTGATGAACTTCTCTTGCTCGCTGTCGAAGACGCTCCACCAGATGAGTTCTTGCGCCTCGCCGTTGGGGTCGGGACTGAAGCCGTGGAAGGTGCGGCGCAGATAGTCGAGCGAGAGCATGCGGTATTCCGCCTCTATGTCTTCGAGGATGCAACGCCAATGCTCGTGATAGTCGAGTTTCGTGCTTAGCACCTCGAACGAGAAGGCGAAACGGCGTTTTTCGTTCTCTTTGGTGGTGTAGAGGATGTTGATCTCGCTTCTGCCGATTTCGTTGCCATAGTTGAGAAACCCAGCAAGGATGCCTCGGCGGAACGAAAACTTGTCGTTGACCTCTTGCAGTTCTGAGTTGAACTGCGCATCTTTAACGTTCTCGGCAAACTCTACCCAAAGGGGGTAGTCTGCATTGTCGAAAAAGATGGCGGGGGCTTGTTCTCCGTTCTGTATCTGTTGAGGCTCTCCATTGGTGTGGCACTCCACCGACACGACACCTTCTGTCCATGCATAACGAGAGAGCAGTTTTGGCTCGCCGATGTTACGCACGGCTTTCTCCCAAATGGCATTGAATTTGGCGCATTCAATGCTCATCGTGAAGTCTGTGTGGGTGATGGTCAGCAACTCCATGGATAGTTGGATTTTTTAACTCCAGAAATTAGTGTAGCCAGAAGAGCTAAGACGGCTCTGCATCTCGCTGAGTTTGGCTATGCTGATTGACTTGATGGGGTGTTCTTCGTCTGTGATGTCTTTTAGTCCGTTTGAGATGGTGTCGCGGAGTGCGTTGAGCAGTCTGTCGCTCACCTTCGTCTCGTCGCCTTCGATGCGCGAGAGGATTTTCATGTTCGTGATTTCGTCGAGGGCGCGGGCGATGACGAAGCCTTGAGGCAGTTCGTTGCCCTCAGCGTCTTTGTTGTAGGGCAGGTTGTTGACCACATAGAGTAGGAACTCGTTGCGGGTGCGGTAGGCTATTTTGAAGGGAGTGCCGTTCAACACGTCGTTGACCGCCTGTAGGTAGTTGAGGGCGATGTCGCATACCTCTTTGTTTGCCTCGTAGACGTCCACACCCTCTACGGCGGTGCCGATGAGCTCGGCGGCACCTAATTTGCCTATACGTTCGTGGCGAGAAGAGAGACCTCCGTGGAGGTCAACCTCGTTCATTTCGATGGTCATGGCGCGGTCTAATACTTTGCGCGAGAACGAGAAGGTGGTCTCGTCCATGTTGACGGTGCCGACGACGATAAGGTTTTGCGGCAGACAGATACCCTCGTTTTTGAAGCGTTCTCTCACTTCTTCGTTGGGGGCGATGGAGGCGGTGAGGTCGAAGAACCATTCTGTGTCATCCTTTCGGAGGATAGGGTCGGTTGTAACGACGCCGTTGTTGCATTTTCGCGACTCGATGACGCTGAGGAACTCGGCGAAATATTGCTCTACGGGAGCGAGGTTCATCTCGTCTAAGCAGAGGAAATAGGGGATTTCGGGTTCAGCCCAAGCGCGGGCCACGAATCTGAGAAAGTCGCCCACAACGAAGACTGGTTTACCGCTCACGCGGCTCACATACCCGAATAGTTCGTAGGAGTCGTGCCAGTTGGGTTTGACCTGCACCATTTCGAAGTTTCTCGGCTTCTGTTTGCGGTATTCGTCAGAATCTGTGTCCCAGCAAGCGCGCGCCAGCTCTCTCACGATACGGCTTTTCCCCGTGCCAGAGATGCCCGCAAGCAGCAGAAACGGCTTGGATTTGAGGGCGGCGAGGTAGGGGCGGAAAGAAGAGTCTATAAAGGATTCTTCAATTGTGTTTTTGTATGTTATTACATTAACATTATCAGTTTCTCCTTTTTCAAGAATTGCTTTGACTAATTCTTGTTTATCTGCTAAAAATGCGCATAAGTCTGTGATGAATGTTTGAGAAGCATTCACTAAGCCTGCACAGTTCAAAATTGGGGAAACAAAAAAATCTCCTCTATCAATTGTTTTCCCACCGCCCCACCATTTATAATCTGTAATGAATTTTTTTAAAAAGGCTTTCGAACTGTCGTCTATTCCCAAACTATTTAGAGAGGAATTTTCATTATCGTTTAGTTTTTTGCCATCTAAATCTTTTAATCGTTCTTTTGTAGTAATTTGAAGAGCGAATTTCTTATATCTCTGAAGTTCATTATATAGTTCCGTAAAATAGGAAGCTATATAAAACCATTGATTGGGCAAGAAAATGTTTAGTTTCCCATGCTGATTCCCTTTCGTTTCTATAATTGCAGAATATTTGTTATAAACGATGGAATTGCTATTAATTTCGGTTACTTTATCCTTAAATATTTGAGGTAGCACAAAGTCTAAACCACTATACAGATTGAAACGGTCAGAAGCCAAGGTCGCTAATTTCTGTAAGTCTTTGAGTTTTTCCATGTTTTATATGCTTAATAGTTGTTTGACAATCTCTTGCGCAAGTCGTTTAATTACGGGAACAGCAACACTGTTGCCAAATTGGTGGTAAGCTTCTTTTTTTGATACAACAATCTTGAATTCTATGTTGGTACCATTATAGTTTGAATTGTTTGCATATTCAGGATATTTCCAACCGTGTCCTAAAACCCGATATCCTTGTAGTCGCCCTGCCTCTACAGGCGTTAGGGTTCGTGGATTTTGACCTTTTTCTTCTTGGTCGATCAAGATTTCGCTTCCGTCTTTCCAATATCTTGCAGATATTGTACTACAATATGTGCTATTTTCATTAAATTTTCTATATCCAAATCCTTTCCCATTTTCCATATTTCGTTTTTTACGAGCTTGGTGTCCCGCCCACAATCTGTCAGATATGGTGAAATCGTTTACAAATTCGTCGGGTTCAAGTATTTCAGAAATTTTAGTTGGCATTGCCTCTGTTTTAACTCTAATTTTTTCGTATATCGTTTCTCCATTAGAGTCTATGCCATAAGGGAATTTGAACTCATCTACATTTATTAGTTTTTTGTACCACGCAATGATGAAAATTCGTTCTCTGTTTTGCGGAACTCCAAAATATTTGGCATTTAAGATTGCATAAGAAACCCTATACCCCAACTCTTCTAAAGTGGCTAGTATGACTTTTAGAGTGTTTCCGTTGTCATGGCTTCTTAGTCCACGAACATTTTCTAAGAATAAAACTTTTGGGGGACAACCATTGTCTATCTTGTATTTTACAATGTTGGCTATGTTGAAAAAAAGAGTGCCTCTTGTATCATCAAATCCTCGTTTAAGCCCAGCTGTGGAAAAAGGTTGACAGGGGAAACCTCCGCAACAAACCTCAAAATCAGGAATGTCTTTAGGGTCTGCTTGCGTAATATCTTCATTGAAATACAAGTAAGTCCCGTCTTCTTTTTTTTCAAATAGAGAAGGTTCGATACTTTTGTAGTTTTCTTCGTACGATGTACGAGCATATTTGTCCCATTCGCTTGCAAAAACACACTTTGCACCCACACTATGCATAGCAGTGTGAAATCCTCCTATGCCAGCAAATAAGTCAACAAATTTATATTGTTTTATTGCCATTCCGTTTTTTATAAAACTTCATTGTTGTCGACATTCACAACACAGAACTATCTTTCAGAAAAAAATACTTGTTGTCTTTTTCCCCTTACTTCTACAAAGATACGAAAGATAAAGAGAAAAACGCGAATAGAGTTGAAGTTGAGTATAATAAACAAGCTCTAAAGAACCCGAGGAGTTTGAGGTAGAGGAAGGAGAAGAAATAGTAGTATGGAAGGCGAGAGATTAAAAGGAGGAGGGGGCGACCATTTTGTTGGACCCAACAAAATGGTCGGGGAATAGAGATAATAGCGTTGTTTATTGATATTCAGAGTTTTATATATAGCAAATGTTTCTTTTTTTTACGCAAAGATATCGTGATTTGATATGGTTTGTGTAACAGTAGAAACGCTGGCGACCATTTTGTTGAGGTCAACAAAATGGTCGGGGAGAATTTTATGCCACCATCTGTATTTGCGAAAGCAGAATATGTTTCCCACATACTATTGGGAACACCTCCTTTGGCTCTTTTGGCCTCTATTCGGTTATTCTCCTTGTACTTTGATAGGTTTTTTATGTCAATGGGTTGCCTCATGTTAATGATGTTGTGATTGGTATGTGAAGTGTTACTATGCTTTTACTCTTTTGGAAAAATTTCCAAAGAGTTGATATTGTAGACGTTTTGGCAAAAGTAGGAAAAAGTGAGAATTATTTCAAAAGTAAAGCTCTTAGACAGTCTACTTTTTGTGCTGACAGTCTACTTTTTGAGTAGACTGGTCTACCTACAGTCTACTTTTCAAGGCGATTTAGTGTACTGACAGTCTACTTTTTTGTGCAAAAGTGGACTATCGTGTTTTGATGAGGTTTGCGGAAGTAGAAACAAAGGCGACCATTTTGTTGAGGTCAACAAAATGGTCGGGAGGTGTAATCTTAAAACTGCCACAGCCTGTATTGATTTTAACTATTCTTTAAATTAAATGAAAATCTTGATGGATTTAGAGCAGAAAACTTTAATTTTCTGCCACTCTCGCAAACCGACTGATTCGTTCTTTCACCACACGGAGGTAGGAACGTTTCATCTTCTCGTTGAGGTAACTATTGGATATTAGGTGTTTAACCGTTGCAGATAGAACGGTAAAATTGTCAAGAATCTCGTTGAGGCTTGGCTCTTGTATTCCAATAATCCGACCGAAGCGATAGAAATCTAAACGGCAAGGGTGACCTGTTTTGTCCATAACATCGCTGGGTTCGATGTTGGGCGACAAGCCTTCGCTGAGTGCGAAGTCATCATCGTCTATATGAATATGCGTGTTGAGCAGGTCGTATGCAGGAGCCAGTCTGAATTTATCTCCGTACTTGATTAGTGAGAAGTTCTTCGTGTGTGCATCTCCGTTTCCATAGATGTAGTTGAACAACACGAGGTTGAAGAATCTTTCTAAATCCTCTTTCCATTCTGCAACGTGCTTTCGTATTGCTCTGGCAATGTCTTCGTAAGACCCCATGTATTTGAACCAAACGCCATCACTGGCTTCATCTCGTCCGATAATAGTGGCGAAATCTTCCATCAAAAGTTTAGAACCATTTGGAAGAATATCAAACCTACGAGTGATGAATACATGCTTTTTTGAAGGGGTAAGGCATAGTCCGTATGAGGCGGTTGCAATTCCGTAGACTTGATCGGCGATTTGCATAGTTAAATATTCATTGGCAGGTATCTGATTCCGTGCGCATAGGGTGCGATCCCAAGGTGCGGGTTTTAGGATGTGGGTAGAACGCTCGTCTCTATGCGCAAGGCGTACCTTGCCGTTTTCTATGATGGTGGGGAATTTCTCCTGCACACCCGAAACAGAGATGCGTTTCATCGTTTTGACAATGTTTGACACATCGTTAAACTCCTCCAAATCAAAATCTAATATGTAATTATTTTCTGTCATTCTTGATCTTTCTTACTTGGACGGCTCCGATGCAATCTTGGTCTGCCATAATTACGAGAAGGCTGAAGAGGTCTTGCTCGTCGATTTTTTCATATCGGCAGATCATTCTTCTATTCGCTCCTTCAGGCAGGTTGTTGCAGAAGAATGGGAAAAGCGTCTTTGACGTGTATGGATCTGCACGTTTGGGAAGCGTTACGGAAATGTCTGGACCGTTGGAAGCTAAATACGCTTCATCGTAGGCAAAGGTGTAGTCTCTTCCTGGCTTTGCCTCGGTCAGTGTGCCGGCAAAGGTGTCGTTGACGTATACATGGAGTTGCCTCATAACTTTACAGTTTGGGGCAAAGATACGAATTTCAAAACTGCTATAGGTTGTGGCTGTTTTTGTTTTTCTTTGAATTAGACAAAAAGTTAAGACGAAAAAAAAGAGAGAGCCATTTTCACGACTCTCTCTTCTTGTTATCTGAAAGAAATATTATTGTTTATTTCTTGATGAGTTTTGTTGCGCTTCCGTTGAAGAGAACTACATATACGCCATTGCTGAGGTTAGCTCCGATTTCAGTAGTTCCGTTGGCGATTCCTTCTTCTACAACTGCTCCGAGCATATTGGTGATGGTGTAGTCGCCTTCACCGTAGAGTGTTGCTGTTTCAGAGAATGGGTTAGGGGTGATGACTATCGACTTCTCTGCTTGTGCCTCGTTGACATTCGTTCCGTCGCAGAAACTTGCGGTGGTAGCCGCCTTGTTGGCATATTCTCCGTAGATGATACCCATACCGATTGAACTCATATAAACACGTCCGTATGTGTTCCAATCTCCTAAGATGAACTGTCCGTTTCCTGGTCCACCGAACTGTTGGTTGTCTTTAGTTGCACGTGTCCATGTAGCACCTTCGTCTTCAGAGAAGTAGATTCCTGCAGTACAACCATAAACCACTCCGTAGATGTAGAGAACGTAGCCCTTGCCATCTTTGCCGACACCTGCGCCGACAGCATCACAACTTGTTACATTTTCAACTTTAGTGAATTTTTCACCATTGTCAACTGAAACATACAAACCGTTGGTTCCGCCTGGTGCATAGATCAATCCTTCAACGCCGTTGACTACCGTGATACGTCCGTAGTCGCCGTTAGACAATGATTGTGAAGAGAAGGTTGTACCATAGTCAGAACTTTTGTAGAAGTATTGTTTGCCTCCTGCATATACGAATTCATCATTTTCAGGGTCAACTTGGATATGAGTAGCCTTGTCTGTGCCAGAAACTTTCGTCCAAGAAGCGCCTTCGTTGTCGGAATAGAAGATTCCGCTTTCTCCTGGTCCTGGAATCACAAAATAGCGCGTTGTTCCGTCTGCTTTCTTAGTGATTGCACATTTACCCTCGTTAGATGGGTAAGGGTCGCATCCTGAGCAATATTGGTTGCTATATGAGTAAGAGGTGTTTGCGGCGGTCTTCTTCCAACCTGTTGCGCCAGTTGTGGTGATGTAGAAGCCAGAGTTGGCAACACGCATTTGGATGTTGTGGTCGCCACTGTAGTAGTTGATACCTCCCGTTGTTCCAGGCGCAGGGTCGTGGATTGCAGGGTAGGTAGAGAGATCCTTGTGGATGAATCCGGTGTAGTCTCCGATTACAGAGAGGAAGTCCCCACCGCATGGAATGCTGACAGCGTCTAATGGAACTGTCTCTTCAATACCTTTCACATCGAAGTAGAATGTGTAGTTGTCGCTTGCAGTCCAGATATCATCGCAAGAGAAGATACCGTTTCCAGAACCGAAAGATACTTTTTCGGTAGTAGGATCGATGCAGACTGTTCCACACCAGTGGAGTGCATATCCAGAGATCCAGGTTACGCCATTGCTCTTAAGCGTGAACTTGCCGTTTAAGTTTGTCCAGTTCTTACCACCATCGGTAGAAACCCAGATGATGTCTCCGTTGGCTGACGAACCGTTCTCCCAGGCTTGTGGCACCCATGTGCTGTTGGTTGAGACAACGAGTTTGTTGGCGTCGTTAGGTGAAACGGCAACGTCACCGAATGCGTATCCAGTAGCAGGCGAGATATTCTCGGCAGTCTTCGTATTTGGATTGTAACGGTAGATAGCACCATTGCTTCCGTAAGCTTTCTTGTCTGAGTAGGCAATGAGTAAGTTGCCGTTCTTGTCCATCTTCATTCTGCAAGGAATGAGGTTGGTTGGCAACGAACTGATAGTAGACCAAGAAGAACCTCCATCCTCTGACACATAGACGTTGGCTGTGTTGAGGCTTGAAATACCTACGAAGATACGTTGTGTCTTGCCACCGCTAACACTTGAGCCGTCAAATACAACGGCTGTCGTACCATTCTCGTCGGCTGTTGTGTTTACGGATTTGCTTTCCCAACTTGGCCAGTTGATAGAGTTTGAAAATGCAGAAGAAGGGAATGAAGAAACAACGTCCCAGTTTGCACCACCATCGGTACTACAGATGAGTGGAGTCTTAGCTCTTGCTCCAGAGTAGATGATGTTGCTGTTGTTGGGGTCTACTGCGATACGTTCTCCACAGTTTCTTCCGTCGCCGTTACCGTGTACGACGGCAATGTTTGTGATGTCTGAGGTAGTGAAAGTTTTTCCACCGTCTTTAGAACACAAAATCGCTGTCTTTTGCGAACTGAAGTATTGGTTTCCAGCCAACAGATAGATGTTGTTCTCGTTCTGAGGGTCAATGGCAATACCTTCGATACTGTATAAACCCTTGTTGTCTTCTGAAATGAAGTTGGTGATGGGTTCCCACTTAGAACTGCTGTAGTTCCACTTGTAGGCGCCACCCACGTCGGTGCGTGCGATTTTTGTGTTTCCTTGGGCGATAACGCCAGGAACAAATCCACCGCCACCCATAGCCAATTGTCCGAAAGTGAAGTCTGCGATGTTCTTGCACTCTTCAGCGGTGTAGGCTTCTGTGCAGGAAACGGCTCCGGTCTTGCTTGAGACTACGCGGACATTGTCAACATAGAGTTCTCCTGTTTCACCAGACTGACAGAACTCCAAAATGGAGCTTGCACCTGATTTAGAAGCATCTTTATAGTCAACGAAAACAGTTTGCCATTTTCCTTTTTCAATGGTGTAATATCTGTCTGCTTCAATTCCAGAGCAGTAGACTCTCATAGTGCAGTCAGTCATGCTAAACACGTCTATGGCAACGTAGTTGGCTGAGAGGTCGTCTTCATTCCAATAACCCAACATTCCATAGCCCGTGGTCACGATGTGAAGACAATAGTCGCTCGTGTTCCCACATTTGTATGGATTGCTAACAATCGCGGACGACTCGTTTCCCCACCCTTGGTTCCACGTCAAAGTTCCATCCTCGAAGTCGTATGACGCTGCTGCGTTGGCACATAGACCGCCGCAGACAGCTAACATCGCGGTAAGTAATTTTCTTTTCATATTCAAAATATTTTCTTTTATTTATCTTTCGGTTGTAATATAAGGTTTCGCAAATTAAGTTTTTTTCACTCTTTTTACCTAATTTTGGGGTGGTAAAAGAATATAATTGATTGATTTTTTATGATAAGACGAAAGATTGTTTGTCTCTTGTTTTTTTGTTGCGCCCTCTTCCTTCAATGTTGGGCGAGCAAATCTTATTATGAGATAAGAGTTTTCAAGGAAATTAGTGCGACGTCTTGGCAGTATTTGAAAAATGGGTTAGAAGAGGCCTCTGAAAATCAGGTGGATGCTGTTTTCTTGCACCTCAACACATATGGTGGAGCAGTAGATTATGCAGACTCTATGCGGACGGCTATACTCAACTATAAAAAGCCTGTATATGTTTTTATTGACAATAACGCCGCGAGTGCGGGAGCTCTTATCTCGATTGCGTGCGATAGCATTTATATGCGTCAAGGTGCTAATATTGGTGCAGCCACGGTGGTGAACGGGGATGGCTCGAAA
This sequence comes from Clostridiales bacterium, assembly GCA_963626555.1. GTDB lineage: Bacteria > Bacteroidota > Bacteroidia > Bacteroidales > Paludibacteraceae > UBA1181. The sequence continues at coordinate 46,220 of CAVFXQ010000004.1, read as the reverse complement.
GCCCCCGATAAGTATCAAAGCTATATGCGTTCAATTATTCGCTCAACGGCTGAATCACAAGGAAAGGTGCGGGTTGTCGTAAATGGCGATACAATAGAAAAATGGCGAAGAGATCCTAAGATTGCCGAGGCTATGGTCGACGAGAGCGTGGTGGTGCCTGGCGTGGTCGATTCTACGAAAATCCTTACGTTTACGGCGAACGATGCTGTGCAATATGGGTATTGTGAAGGTATTTATGAAAGTATTGACGAAATCATAGTAAACGCTTTGCATGAGCCTGATTATCAACTATCTTCGTACGAGGCAACTGCTTGGGACGATATCAAAGGTTGGTTGATGAATCCTGTTTTGCATGGTGTCTTGATTATGTTAATCATTGGCGGAATTTATTTCGAAATGCAATCGCCTGGCATCGGTTTCGCATTGGCTGTTTCTATTGTTGCCGCCATCCTCTATTTTGCACCGCTCTATATTGACGGTTTGGCTGATATTTGGGAAGGACTCCTTATTTTGTTGGGTGTCGGGCTCGTATTAGTTGAGATATTCTTGATCCCAGGGTTCGGCATCACGGGTATCTTGGGAATAGTCTTTGTTGTCGCAGGATTTATTTTATGTTTGTTGCCGAACGACTGGTTCTCTTTCAAGACTGTTTCTGCGTATGAGGCTTCTATCGCTCTTCTGACGGTGTTGTTGGCGTTGATAGGTTCCGGTATCCTTGTCTACTATTTGTCAACTAAGATTGGAAAAGATGGTATATTTAAAAATATCGCTTTGAATACATCTTTAGATGATAACACAGAGGTGGAAAAGGTTGAAAATTCATTGGTAGGACAGGAAGGTATAACAGTAACCGTGCTTTGTCCGTCTGGAAAAGTGAAAATCGGCGATGATGTATACAATGCTGTGTCTGAAAATGGTGGTTATGTGGAAGAAGGAACAATCGTAGTGGTAAGACGTTTTTCTACAGGACAGTTGTATGTGAAACAAAAGTGATGGTGGACAGATGACAGAACAGGTGATAAACAAGTTCACGCTCGAAAATGGCTTGAGGGTGGTGCATAAGGAGGATAAAACCACCTCATTAGTGGTAGTCAACACGCTCTATGATGTGGGTTCGAAGGATGAAAGGGTAGACAAAACTGGTTTCGCTCATCTGTTTGAGCATCTTATGTTTGGAGGCACGCCAGCAGAACCAAATTATGACGAGCCAATACAACTTGCCAGTGGTGAGAATAACGCGTTCACTTGTATTGATTATACCAATTATTACGTTATAATCCCCTCTAACAACGTTGAGACTGCTTTCTACATGGAGGCAGATAGGATGAAAGGGTTGCTCTTCTCTCCTAAAAGTCTGGAAGTGCAACGTCAAGTTGTCTGTGAGGAGTTTAAAGAGCGTTGTATCAACCAACCTTATGGCGATATCCATCATGAGTTGGCGCGTGCTGTCTATGGGCTAGACCATCCGTATGGGTGGCCTAGCATCGGTTTGAAATTGGAACATATCAAGGAGGCTACTTTAGAGGATGTTAAAACATTTTTCTACGCTCATTATGCGCCAAACAATGCCATTTTGTCTGTCGTCGGCAATATATCTTTAGATGAAACAAAACGATTAGTTGAGAAATATTATGGGGGCATTCCTCGTCGAAAAATTGCAGTACGATGTATTCCTCCTGTACCCATTCAGACAGAGTCTAAATATGTTGAAGTGGAGCGAGATGTTCCTGTCTCTTACTATTTTCGAGCATATCATATTGGAGGACGAAAAACGAGTGATTATGCAGTGTCCGACTTCGTGTCTGATGTCTTGGCAAATGGCAAATCGTCTCGTGTCATTCAGCGTTTAGTACATGAAAAGAAGATTTTTACGGGAGCCAATGCTTACATATCGTCTTTGATTGAGGCAGGCGTTTTTTATTTCTCTGGAAAATTTGCAGATGGAACAACTCCCTCCATCGCCGACGAGGCTTTTGACGAGTTGGTATACGAGTTGAAGAACGAGAGGATTTCTGAATACGAAACTCAAAAACTGCGTAATAAGCACGAGGTTCAGATTATGGGAGACTATTTCTCGCGAACCGACCTCGCCTCCGACCTCGCTTATCATGAATTGTTGGGTGATGCTAATGATTTGTTCAAGCAAACAGATGTATACAACAAGGTTACACCCGAGGATGCAATCAGTTTTTCTCAACGTGTTTTTCAAGATTCTAATAAAACAACCTTGTTCTATAAGTCAAAAAGATAGAGTCTAATAGGTGTTAAAAAGTAAAATGATATGAATATTGTGGATCGGATAAAAAAAAGGAAGTCTTTATACGCATATATTCTGCTTTTTTGGTTGGTTACGCTCTCTGCGTTCGTTGCAAAGGATGTTGTCGTGTGGTTCATGGAGGTGTTGCCTGCCTATATTGGCTTTGTTGCCATTTTCATTCTCTTGGATCGTGGTGTTCATTTCTCTCGTTTACTGAATTTCATTTTCGCAATAGAAATCATAGTCCTCACAATCGGGGGCATCTTTACCTATTCAGAAGTCCCTTTCTTCAATCCAACGGATTGGTTGGGACAAACCTTCGATTGGGAACGTAACAACTACGATAAATTGGGTCATTTTATGCAAGGGGTTACGCCATACTTGGCTTGCAAAGAGATGTTGATAACAAAAAAGATAGTGAAGAGAAGTACTATGCAAGTCTTTCTTTGCATCAGCGTCTCTATGGCTATCAGTGCTTTCTACGAGCTGTTTGAGTATGCTACTGTAATGGTGTCGGGCGACTTCGCAGATAGTTTCGTCGCATCTCAGGGGGATTTCTTTGATACACAGAAAGATATGCTTTTTGCGATGATAGGGGCGATATTTGCCGCATGTGCGTCTCTGAGTTACCGATACGACGAAGAAAAAATTTAATAAGTCGCTCCCTTTTGCTAACTTTGCAGCCGATGAGAAATTTCCTTCTGATATTAGTCTCTTTGCTTTTTGTTTTGCCTGTTTTGGCAAGAAAAAAGGATATAAATAATGCAGACTCTTTGACGGTTGCAGTTGATAGTGTGGCCTCTGCGGATAGCTTGGAAAAGGTAACTGTCAGTCCCAGAACCATTTTCACTTGGAACTATAAAGGACCATTGGCATTCAAAGAAGATGTGGAAATAGACTCCTCAATGACAAATTTCTATGTCAACAATCCTGCCTACAAAAAGACGATCGCTTTACAGACTTTAGGCAATATGGGTTCGCCTGCTCAGTCGGCTATCTTTGTCGACAGAAAACAAAAAACTGATTTCATCTTCTTTCAACCGTATCAAATTTACTATCGGGCATCGGAAGATATCACCTACTTTAACACGAAGGTTCCCTTTTCATACATCAATTATTATAGTGGTACGAAAAATAATAGAGATGCTCGTCGTTTAGATGGACTTTTCACTGTCAATGTCAATAAAAGATTTAACTTCGGACTCTATGGGGATTGGACGAAGGCATACGGATTCTATTCGTCTGAGTCTACCAAAAACTACAACGCAGGTTATTTTATGAGTTACGATGGATTCCATAGCCAGTTTGGAGCATCTGTCTCATTCAATGGCTATGAGAGTTATGAAAGTGGCGGTTTCACAGAAGACGAAAACATAACAGACCCTAAGAATACGGGTAATATGGAATCTACTACAATACCTGTTTATTTCACGGATAATGATTGGACGAAGGTGCGCAATTGGAATGCGTCGTTCAACTATCGATACAATTTTGGCGTTGAGAAAGAAGTGCAAGTTACGCCCGATTCAACAACTACTGAAATAATACCTGTAACATCCATTATCTACAAGTTCAGTAGTGAAAGTGATTGGAGACGCTTTTATGAGAGGGCTGCTATTTCTGGTGGCTTTTCAGTGGATAGCTTTTATCATAGTTATAATCTGAGTGATGCGAAAAACTACAACACGGTTTCGTCGTGCGATTCTTCACGCTTTTTCCAAACAAAGCAGACGATCGGAATTTCCCTCAACGAGGAATATAACACTTTGATGAAGTTCGGTTTTGCAGCCTACGCTTCTTTAACGACCAACAAATACACCTATTTGGATGAAAACATGTCGTTAGCAACGGGAGAGGTGACTCCTCATAACGACTCGTTGGGCTATACGATGAACCCTGCCTATAACACGATTCATAGAAACAAATTTGGAGTCGGAGCCATTCTTTCTAAACACCAAGGACCTGTCTTCACTTATCAATTTTATGGCGAATATTATTTCTTGGACGAGAAGAAAACGGCATCATCATTCGAGGTGGGTGGAAAATTGGACAGCCGCGCTAATTGGGGTAAGCAACCTGTTGAAATTGGTGCTTCTGCAAAGTTTGAGCGTTATTGTCCCGACTTCTATGAAGATTACTATTTCTCTAACCATATCAAGTGGAGCAATGATTTTGAAAACAAACAAGATTTTACTGTCAATGGATTCTTGTCGTTCCCTACTTTTGCGTTCTATGATGGGTTAGGTTTGAAAATTTCGGCCGATTTCAGAAATTTGAATAACTATGTCTATTGGAATAAAAATGCATTGCCTCAGCAATACGATCAAAATCTACAGATTTTGACGCTTACCGCTAAAGAACGAGCGAGAATTTGGCATTTGCATTGGGATAATGAGTTGACTTTTCAACAGACGAGCGAGGCTAAGGTTCTTCCTTTGCCAACACTCTCCTGGTTCTCGTCTGCCTATCTTCGTTTCGACAAATTGTTTAAGGTTTTGAATATTGCTATTGGTGTGGACATGCGGTGGAATAGTGCTTATAATGCGCCAAACTATATGCCTGCGACGGGTCAATTTTTTGTTCAAGATGCCAACAGTAGCAATTATACAAAGTATGGAGACTATGTCTATATGGATGCATTCCTCAATTTTCAGTTGAAGCGTGTACGTTTTTATGTGGCATACAACCACTTCAACGCTCTTTGGATGAACAAATACAACTACCTCTATATGCGAGGCTACGCAATGGATCCATCTTACTTCAAGTTCGGACTCAGTGCAATGTTTGCACGCTGATTTATTGGCTAATCAAGTTCATAGAGTATAGAACGTCATAATTCTGCGCTCTTAAAGGTGCAGAATTTTTTCTCGTTTGTTTGCGCTTTTGGAGATGCATTAGGTTGTGTTATGCACTTTGTCGTAAAATGTTAAATTTGAAATTTGTTTGCCGTTATATGTTACACTTTATCATAAAAACATTAAATTAGCGGATTGTAACTATGTGTGTTATAGAGTTTTTGAAACCTGAAATGCATATTGTTACGTGTAGTATAAAACCGTTATAAGTAGACTTATTCCCCAAAATGAGAAAATTTGGAATGTTGCTGATTGTTGGGTTGGCTATGGCAAGGCTATCTGCGGCTCCTTGTGTGGTTGGTTCGACGGATTTTGATGTGTCATCCACATTGTGTGATATCAATTTGACAAACGATGAAAAAGGGTGGTTTAGTAGCGACCTGGACGATAAAATTGAAGCGTTGAGTGGGTCTGGCTGTACTTTCTATGCTTCGCCATCAGATGCAATTCAGACGGGTATTGCCTCGTATGGACTGACAGTGCCCGGTAAGATGATCACTTTAGAGGCATGGCAAGCCGATTCGGTGTCGGGCGATGTGGCGAAGAACAAGGTGGGCTACTCTGCAATTGTGTCCAATCCAAAACTGATTAGTCCGATTTTGGGTAAGGGAAGTGGTTCGCCTATGTTGGTGAATTTTGGTACAAGTGCCGAAAATTCGTATGTTTTCGCTTATACCGCTAAAGGTTTGACTCCAGGAGCCAACGTTACTTTTTCTGTGGATGTTTGTAATTTGTTAGATTATACATCGTTGGCTACTTTCGCAGCAACGAAGGGACTTACCGAGGGTGAGATCAATATTTTTGGTGCGAAGTATGATGTTCAACAAAAAAAATGGAATGGAGAAGAAGGTGACGGTTTGCTTTATAAAATATCTACAAATTTGAATGGCAATGGTGCTTTGGAAGGGGGAGAAACAGCTGAAATACAACCTGGTCAGCTCACTACGTTCTCTTATAGCGGTGTTGCTGATGAAAATGGTAATATCACCTTTTATATAGGAAGAACCGAGGGGATGAGCAATGTGCCGCTTGGATTTGACAATGTCCGTGTGGAGAGCGAATTGAAGCCTGAAATCTCCTATTCGGGCTATCCTTGCCCATCAATGCCAATTTTGGTTGGTTTGAAAAACACATATCCAGAGGGAACGACCTATCAATGGATGGAGTCAGTTACTGGAGCAACAGGAACAGGTAGCACGTTCAGTTTTGAAGCCCCTAATGCAGGTACATACAAGATACAAGTGGCAGTAACAATAGCAGGTTGTGATCCTTCGTTGAGCGATGTCTACGAGTTGACGGTGAATGATTGCTGCAAAGATGCGGAGGGCAACCCAATGGCGATGGTCGATGTCTTCTTTGATGATTTCGGTTCGTTTGAGGGAAATCAATACACTTATACCGATTTGAATGGCGAACAGCAAACTGTTGATGCAAAAGATCTACTAAATGGTTCGTTTGGCTATTGTGTGTCTGATCTGAAGAATAATGGTGCCGCCGTGAAGGTGAAATACAACAAGAATATCAAAAATGAGGGCTATGCCATTGGTACAAAAGACCCGTATTCAAAGAAACTGATTTCGCATGACGAAAATGCGGAGGGCGGTTTCTTAATGATTGATATCAAATCGGATGGTTGGAAAGGAAAATCGCTGTATGAGCAGACTGTATGCGGATTGTGTCCTGGGAAAGAGGTGACCTTTGGTGCGGCGGTTTCTGCCATCAATAGTAACACGAAGACGTCTGTTGGAACATTGTCTGTTGAGTTGATTGATGAGAGTGGAAAAGAGCTTTACTCAAGTGGGGACAAGAAATTGACAGGACCAGCTTGGGAGTGGTATGGCGAGACATTCACCTTGCCTGCGGGTACGGAAGGCTGCGCAACAATGCGAATCGTGAGCAAAGAAGATGACTACGAAGATGGAAAACGTGGCGACTTTGCCATTGACGATATCACATTCCGTGTGTGTTTGCCTCCAGACATTAATATCGGATATGAATTGGAAGGCTCGCAAGATTTGACAGACCTCTGCACAGATGATTTGCTTACTTTAGTGTGCGAAACTTCATCTGCTTCTTCCAAATTTTTCGGAGAGACAATGAGTTATATGTTCCAATACACCTACGACGATCCGAGAGTGACGGATGCGGAAAAAGTGAACTGGATTTCGTTGACCGACGACGCAGGTGCGTCCATACTTACCACTCCTAAATTTCAGATTAAAAATCCTGCCGATCATCCTTCTTTTGCGAAGATAAAGAGTGGAGAGGCTGAAGAAGTCTACTTTAGAGTGGTGGTGGGAAAGTCTGAAACGCTCAATGACCCAGAAGAGTTGAAAGTGAATGCCTTATCGCCCTGCCGTAATATTTCAGTATGCATAAAATGTTTGGAAGCAGGATTAAACTGCGATAGATGCACGGAGCCAGATGCAAATGTCTTTGCCGTTGATGGCGGTTATTTTGACCCTGTGAAGAATGTTATAGAGTTGAGCAAGGAAGTTGGAATAACAACAATTTCCCTCAAGAATCCCATACACGGAGTGAAAGAGAGTGGAGACGATTACTATGATTATACAGTTTCTTGGTATAAAGGTTCGTCGGTTGAGGCGGGGACTGCTATCGCTGGAGCATCAACAGTGATGACAGCAACAAAGAACACTGCGCCGCCACTCACTGTTAACTATGAAAATGTTACAGAAGAAGGAATAGAGTATACAGTTTTCATTCACGATAATTTTGACGCCGCCCCTACGGCTTGTGATGTGGAATATACTCTTACGGTGAAATCTAGTGAGGCACTGTCGCCTATTGTGCAGGATGTTGCTTATTGTGAGGGTGAACCGTTGGCAAATTTGACCGCCGAAAAACAACCCAAAGGTACAAAGACTGCTGAGCAATACACCTTGTTGTGGTATGGCACGAACAAGCCTACCAACACGCTTGTGGCAGCAGAGTGGGAGGGCGACACCTACCCACTGTCTGGAAATGCGGAAGTGTTGGCGAATGGGGTAACTACAACCTCCTACTGGGTGGCTCAGCGAGATGAACAGACAAAAGCTGTTAGTACTCCTGTAGAGATTAAGGTTACTGTTTATCCTACACCTGTTCTATCCATAACCGACCCAGAGGAGGTTTGCTCTGAACTTGTGGATTTGAAGCCAACCTCATCTATAACAAACGAAGTGCCAGAAATGACGTATACAACCACTTTCTTTAGCGATGAAAATGGAAACAAGTCGTTGAGCTCTACTTCAGTGGCAGAATCAGGTACATACTATGTTCAAAGTTCGTATAATGCAAAGGTTGCTTCTGGCGAAATGTGTATGTCGGAAATCCAACCTATCCAAGTGGTGATAGACACGTTGGACATCGTCGCTGAAAATGTAGAGACTTGTCCCGACCGAACGGCAACCCTTGAGGTTAAAACCCAATCCAACGTTTCTTCTATCACATATAATTGGAGTGGCGATGGCGATACAGGTAACTCTGCTGTCTTTGAAACTCGTAAATTCACAGAAGGAAACTATGGCGATATCTACAAATACAATTTGACGGTAACGGCAGGTAAATGTGTGAAGGAGAAAGCGTTGACGGTAACCCTTGGCTCGGGACCTGTAGTGGGTACACTCACTCTTTCAGACCCAACCAATCAGGAATTTCCAACAAAAATCTATAAAAACGATTTAACTACTGATGTCTATTATTATTGTGGTGAAAATGTGATAGTTACACCCAACTATGAAGGAGAGTCCGACTATGAATTGACGGGACCAACAGATATGGATAGTAACGTTTCTCCATTCAATATCGGTCAAGAAGGAGAGTATACGTTGTCGTTCACAAATGGATGTCCGACGAAAGTCTCTTTCTCCATTAAAAATGCAGAGGTGAGTGTAACAAGCAACGCTTCAGAATTAGATATTTGTGAAAAAGAAGAATTCCACGCAGAACTTGATATTCAACCAACTAATTCGATTCCATACACGATAATGTGGAAGAAAGATGGTGTGGTCATTCCGATGCAGACGGACGAGACATTGAATATTGCTTCTGTGAAGGTGGCAGACAGTGGCTCGTATGAAGCAATGGTCAACAGAAGAGGTTGTGTGTCAAAAATATCTGCAGGAACATTGAATGTGAAATCTGCTCCTAATATTGCTTTGACACTTCCCGAGACACCCATTGTTTGCGCAGGAGAGACAATTGACTTGTCTGTGTCAAACGTATTGCCAGAGGGTACGACTATCGTTTGGAATGACGACGCCACCATCCAAAGTGGTTTGCAGGGAGAAAGCATCACCGTGATGCCAAAATACAAGACAGGCAGCGGACATCAGTCTACGTCCACCTATAGTTTGACGGCTTCAAATGAGACTTGCAACACAACGAAGCAATACCAAATAACCGTAAAAGTTGACGAACCATTGAAGGGCGAGATTACTGGAACTGCGCCAGTGTGTGAGGGAAGTTCCGTGCATATTTCCGCCTCAACATACGGTGCTGACGCATACGTTTGGACGGTCGATGGAGTGTCTGTTGGCGAAAACGCAGACATTGTGGTAACACCAAGTGCCACAACCACATACGAGGTGAAGATGACACGAGGCACTTGTGCTGCAACAGACCACTATGAGGCAGTGGTCGTGCCAATCCCCGAAATTCTTTCTATGGATTCTGTCGGTATTCGCGATCGTGTGGTGCAGGTGAAATCAGGTACAGGCTACGGAACGATGCTCTATTGGTTGGATGATGATAAAGATGCTCAGACGAGCGACATTCTCTTTGAAGAAATCGCTTACGGCACGCATAAAATTACAGTGGAAGATGGAAATGGTTGCACCTCGTCGTTCAACTTCAAGATTGTACCGCCTTCCATCTACATTCCTGATTTCTTTACCCCTAATGGCGATGGGGTGAATGACATTTGGGTGGTTACTCCTCTTGCGGAAGCCTATCCAAAAGCTGTAGTGAATATCTACGATCGTTGGGGTAAATTGCTCGCCTCCTATCTCGGAGCGGAAATAGAGGGATGGGATGGCATATATGGAGGAAGGGCGATGCCATCCTCCGACTATTGGTATGTTATTAACGTTGGAGTGTTAGATGAACAGTATACTGGTCACTTCACGCTGATAAGACGTTAATGAATTGTTTATTTAATGTCATTCCAGATTTTCCACGATGCGATGGCTTGACCGTACAACATCTCCAACCCGTTTTTCGTGACTGCGCCTTTTTCTTCTCCCTTTTGGCAAAATTGCGTGTGAAGTGGGTTGTAAACCAAATCGTAGAGGTAATGTTTGTCTGTTAGTAGATCGTATGGAATATTAGGTGCTTCGTCAACATGTGGAAACATGCCAACAGGAGAACAGTTGACGATGAGAAGGTATTCTTCCATCACTTTTTCGTCGAGGTCTTGGTAAGTTAAAGCTCCTTCGTGTGGCGTACGCGAAACGTAGGTAGTTTTGATATTGAGTTGTTTAAGTGCGAAGAGAACAGCTTTTGAGGCACCTCCCGTACCCAAAATGAGAGCCTTTTTGTGGTATGGCTTGAGATGAAGCTTCAGTGTGTCTGAGAAACCAATTAGATCTGTGTTGTAGCCTTTCAATGTTGTTTTCCCATCGTTGTGGCTGATCTTGATAGTGTTGACTGCGCCAATAGCTTTTGCGGTGGGGTCAATATCGTTCAAATATGGGATAATCTCCTCCTTGTAGGGGATGGTTACGTTGAGTCCGATTAAGTCGGGGTCTTTAACCAATTCTTCCACTTTGCCGACTGTGTCCAACTCGTAAAGCTCGTATTGGGCGTTTATATTCTCTTTCTGAAATTTATCAGTGAAGAAAGTCTTTGAAAATGAATGTTTTAAAGTTTTTCCGATTAGACCGAATTTTTTCATTTTATGTTATTTTTTCGTTGTTGAAGCAAACATGTTTTCTGTTACGATAAGATAACAAGTGTCTTTCTCTGTCTTAAAGTAGGCTGTGTCTTTTGTGAGGTTAAGATTTTTGTAGTCTGTGCCATGACGAAGAGTAACACTTCGTAATCCAGTGATTTTTTGCGTTTTATATTTTTCTGTTTCGGCATAGCTTTCGTCGTAACTAAAAATGTTTGTCTCACCTAAGACGATACTTTGCCTTTGTGTAATGATAGTGTCAACTTTCAGCGTATGGTCTTTCAGGTTGGCGGTTATACGAAGAGAATCTTCAAAAGGACTGACTACCTTGTATACATACCCTTTCTGCATTGTCATAAGAAGAACATTCTTGTCGACAGGCAGTTTGTATACTCCTTTCCCGTCTTTTGTCTCTGGTCCCATCCAATGTTTGCGGTAGCAGAGTTCTTCAGATGATCTTGTTGAGTCAAGAGAATAGATAAACAAAGTTTCTATTTTGTAAAGAGAGACACTCGTCTCCACATCCCACACCTCTTCGCTTTTAACTCCATAGCGTTGCGCGATAGTTAGCTCTTCCCCCATTTGTAGTGTATCCACTTTCGCCGTGTCTTTCAGCGTCTTGTAGTGAAGCACGATAGGCACTTCCTCGTTGTTGATGACAGTGTATAAGTAATCGTGTTCTCCAACGTGGCATGCCGTGAACGAACATAATGTGATTACGAACAAGATACTGATTTTCAATGATTTTGTCATTTTGATGTCTCTTGCTATTCTCTTGTAAATTAAGTGTGATTTAATCAAATTTTTTAATTATTACGGAACATATTGAGTTCGGGGTCTTCTTTGGCTTTAGGGCAGAAATCAGTGAATGTATCCCATGAATCTGGATTGCTTTTGACAGCCAACTTTAAGAATTTTTTGGTCTGCTCTTTATCGTTCAGTTGGTAGTAGGTGAGTGCGAGAAATAAACTCAACTCGTTCACCTCTGCAGAGAGTTTGTAGGCTTGCTCTAAGTAGTAGAGGGCGGATTCATAGTCTCCGTCGTCGTAAAAAAGAATTCCTATAGAAACCATTGGTAATGGGTTCTGAGGATCCATTTTGATTGCTTTCTTATAGCTTTTTTCAGCCCATGCGATATGATCTGTCCTGTATGCAGGGCATTGAACAGCCGCTTTATATTGAATGTCTCCTTCCAAATGCCATAGTTCTGCATTGTCTTTGTCGTAGTCCTGCGCCAGATGAATCCACCTCAATGCAAAATCAGGATCTTCGTCAGTGTGGAGTAATGCCAGATGAACCATTGCTCTCGTATTTGATTGGTCTATGTAGACAGCACGTCGGTATTTACTATCAGCGTCGTCTCTGCGCCCTAATCCCTCATAACATTCGCCAATACAGATGCAGAGGTTAGAGTCTTCCTCTTCTAAATCTGAATATTCTTCGAATGCCGCCAATGCTTCTTTATATTCGTTGCAGTTGATTAAACTATTTCCTTTCAAAAATAAGGCTTTGTAGCATTGTGGGTCTATCGTGTAGGCATAGTCAAAGGATTCAACCGCCTTTTCGTATTTCTGTAGGTCGTCATAAACGCCACCGAGTGTGAGCCAAGCATGCGCAGAATACGGTTTTTTGTCTAATACTTTTTCTAATAGCCTTGCTGCTTCCTCCAACTTTTCTGGTTCTTCTGCGTATATCTGGGCTAACTCAAAGGCAGCTTCGCAGTTCTCTTCTGTCAACTTGATTGCATGTTCGTAGATTTGTGTCGCTTTATCCTTCCGTTTCATCTGATTATAGGCGTTGCCTATGTCGACAAGCGTACCATAGAGAAAAGGATCATCGTGGTTGTCGCAAAGACTATTGAATATTTGGTCTGCCTCTTTGAAATTATGCCTTATTAAAAGCAGTTTCCCCTTTGTGATGAGAAGATCAACGTCATTGCTGTCGATTAATAGAGCTTTGTCGATAATGGCTTCTGCTTCATCAAAGTCGCCTTTTGCCGCCAGATAACGTGCGTGGCAGTCTGTTATTGTGACGGAATTAGGATATTGAATGTCAGCCCATTTTAATACCTCCTCGCATGGCGAAATGTCGTCGCTGTCAATGTAATGGTCAAACAAGATAATGTAGTCATCCTCATCGTAGAAACAAGGAGTGCCGTCTTTCACTTGTCTCTCAAAATGAGCAACAAGTTCTTTCTCACTGTCTGATTCTTCGTATGGAGAAGAGTCCAAATTCATAAGTTCACAATCTTAGTAGAATAAACAATATATTACACAAAAGTAAGAGAATTGAAAAATAAATGTAACTATCACGAAGATAACTTATTAACAATGGAATATTTCGTAGATAAAATAAGGGAGTGTTTTCAACATGGGATTGTTAATAAGTTGTGTTTTTTATTGCCAAATCACCTTTGAAAAGCAAAATTTTATTAAATTTGCCTTTGCCGAAAGACTGAAAGTAGAGGCAGTTGTTAATAACTATGTGAAACAAAGGAAGTAAATAAAATAAGATAAAAACATAAAAATTCATGAAAAGATTTTATTTGACGTTGTTGTCTATCTTGACGTCCGTTGCGATGATGTTCGGTCAAGGACAATATACGAGTTTATCTGGGTCATGCGATGGTCAGGTGAAGTATACCGCAGGGAAAAATGCTTATCCGCTTGATAAGTACAAGTTAGACTACACCTACAAGATTGTGATGGGAGACCCCTATTGTTTCGCAAATGTTTCGTGGACAAGAAACAATGTGTTTACAGTAAACAAAAAAACTGTTAATTACAACAATTTAAAGAGTTATGAAGATTTAAAACAGCGTTTCGACTTGTTAGTTCCCGATTCTGCGGTCTTTACTTACACGATTCTTTTCTATTCTGAAAATTCAAAATGTTACATTGCTTCGGCTATGACAAGTGTGGCTGTTCCTTATGTTGAAAAGGCAGGTCAGTCTGTTGCTCCAATCTCTCCTATAAAGATGAATTGGAAGACCGATTTCACTAATGTCGTTGTGGGTAAACAAACGAAAGAGAAACCAGGCACGGTGATTACAGATGCTTCTTTGTCTAAGGCTTTCGAGGCAGACCATATCACTGTCGGTAAGTTGGCTAACACAGAGAGAGGATTCAGTTTCAGATTGAGAAAAATCTTCTCGTTGTCATCTCGTATCGAGGTTGTCAATGTAACGGCGACTTTTAAGTGGAGCAATGAGAATTTTGATTACATCTCAGATGAGTATACTCGTCGTGAGAACGCTGAAAAATATAGGAAGGCAGGAAATAATGAGAAATCTGTAGATGCTTATTTCTCAAATCGTAAGTATTCTCCTGCGGTTGGTTCTGACAGCCCTATTTTCTGGATGACAACTTCTCGTCCAACGGATATTTGGATGAACGCTGTTGCAGAGGGTGATCGTCTTTATAATGAACAAAAATGGACTGAGGCATCCGCTTATTATAATGTTGCTGCTAAAGCTGCTCCTGATTTGGTTTACCCTATTGCTCGTGTTGAAAAAATCAAGAAGTTCACAGATTATAAGACAAACAGAAATGTAGGAGATTTGGAGTTGATTTATGTTGAGGGTAGGGGTAGTTTGAAATCTTTCTATATGAGTAAGATGGAGATTACTCATGCACAATGGATGCGTGTGATGGGAACTCGTCCGTTCCAATTCAAGGGAGGACCAAACACTCCAGTTGAGAATGTTAGTTGGGATGATGCGCAAGCCTACATTGCAGCTTTGAACAAAGAGACAGGTATGAATTACCGTTTGCCTCGCTTGGAGGAGTGGGAATATGCCGCTAAGGGTGGTGCAAAGGGTGTTTCTACTGAATATGCGGGTGGTAACAACTTGCCAGATGTTGCGTGGTGTGTTTACAACTCAAACGAGGCTACCCACGAGGTTGGAACGAAAACACCGAACGAATTGGGCCTTTATGATATGACGGGAAATGTCAGTGAGTGGGTGGTCGACCAATACGACAAGGACACTCGTTTCGTGAAGGGTGGTTCTTGGGCAGACGACGCATCAAACAGTGTTATCACTTCAACTGAAAAAGTTTCTGCAAAATACAAGAGCGGAAAAATTGGCTTCCGCGTTTGTCAAGACGAGTAATTCAGAGACTGCTACTAATTTAGATACGATTTATTTCAAGTATAAGAAATCAGATGAAAAAAAGTTATATATATATATTGGCCTGCGGATTGGCGTTTTCAACTTTGAACGCATCTGCATACGAGGTTACTCCAGAGGATAAACAGGCGAGAGACTATTATTATTCAGCCATTGAAAAGTATGATTCGGGCGACTATAACGCAGTTCTCAAGTTATTGGAGAAAGCTGAGGCTAAATTGGGAAAGACTAACGCTCGTATCGAATTTATGAGAGCGCGTGTTCAGTATGCATTGGGCAATGACATAGAGACTCAAAAGGCTTGCAAGGCTTATTTTGCTTCGCAAGTGATTAAAGATCATGGATACTCATTGATGACTTCCATGAACGATGAGGTTTCTATTCGTTTGGATTCTGCCAGAAAAGCCAACTACGAGCAAGCGATTGCTCTTAAAGAGGCTAATGAGGCTAAGGAAGAGGCAGCCAAACAAGCCGCAAAAGATCGTGAGGTCGTTATGAAGGAGGCAGCTGCTCGCCGTGCAGCCGACGTTGAAACACAAAAGACTGTAAAGGCAGACGAGTTGAAGGTATTTCAAGAGGTTCAAAAGAAGAATACAAAAGAGGCTTACCAACAATTCATCTACGACTATCCTTCGGGTTACTACGCATCTCAGGCTAAGTCTGAAATGAACAAGAAGTGGCCTGCACCAGTTCGTGTTTTGAGAAAGAACAAATATGGTTACACCGACAAATCAGGAGACTTGGTTGTTAAGGCTAAATACGATTGGGGAGCAGATTTTTCAGAAGGAATGGCTCGTGTGTCAGTCGGCGGAAAATACGGATTTGTGAACGAGTCTGGTAAAGAAATCGTTCCTTTGAAATATATCTCGGCATCTAACTATAGTTACGGTTATGCCGTTGTTAAGGATGCTGAAAACTCTGCTTTTTTCTTGAATAAGAATGGCGAGAAAATGAACGATGTCGTGTATAGCGATGCAAAGGCTTTCAGCGAGGGATTGGCTGCTGTTCAGAGTGAATACTACAAATATGGATTTATTGACGTGAATGGAAATGAGGTGATTCCTTGTGATTATCAGACGGTTTCTTGGTTCAAAGAGGGGTTGGTTGCAGTTTCTAAAAAGTTGGAAAACGGTAAGACTGCATACGCTTACATTGACAAGGAGGGAAATGCTGTAACTGAGTTTGAATTTGAAGATGCGAAAGATTTCCAGGGCGGTGTTGCTTGTGTGAAGAAGAATGGAAAATTCGGTTTGATAGATAAATTTGGTGGTCCTATCACAGAGTGTGAGTATGATTACATTTCAACATTCAATGGCGATGGTTACGCATTAGCGAAGAAAAACGGTTGGGATGTTTACTTAGATAAGGAAGGAACTCCGTGGGCTAAGGCGAATGGAAAGTTCATCAGAGTAAGCTACTAATCGGAGGTTGATTCGTGTAAAAAAATAAGATTATATTTTAAAAGCGAGATAGCGTATGTTATCTCGCTTTTTTGTATTTTAGTGCTTTTGAAAGTAAGAAAATCAGATAGAGCGTTACCAAAATTTAAAAGTGCGTTCGCAAAAAAAAGAAAGTAAAATAGAAGACTATGGCTGAGGAGCAATTACATACAGAAGAAGAACAGAAAATGATAAATGATGCGTATCAAAATTTGCTCAAGGTGTATATGGCGTCGAATCATCGTAATAAGGTTGATTTGATAGAACGAGCCTTTAATTTTGCTTCTATGGCGCATCAAGGCGTGCGTCGTCGGTCGGGTGAGCCTTATATTATGCACCCTATTGCTGTGGCAACGATTGTTGCTAAGGAAATTGGCTTAGGCTCAACCTCCATCTGTTCTGCTCTGTTGCATGATGTAGTTGAAGACACCGAGTATACAGTTGAAGATATAGAGAATCTGTTCGGAAAGAAGATCGCTCAGATAGTAGATGGTTTGACGAAGATTTCGGGCGGTGTTTTTGGGAAAGAGGCATCTGCGCAGGCAGAAAATTTCAGAAAGCTTTTGTTGACGATGTCGGAAGATATTCGCGTTGTCTTGATAAAGATTGCAGATAGGTTGCATAACATGCGAACTTTGAGTTCGATGCCTCCCGCAAAACAGTTTAAAATTGCAGGAGAAACGCAATACATCTATGCTCCTTTGGCGAATCGTTTGGGACTCTACACTATCAAAACTGAGTTGGAAGACTTGAGTTTCAAGTACGAGCATCCCGACAAATATGAAGAATTGTCTAATCTTTTAGAGAAGGATAGGGAGGAACGCGATACTTTGTTTGCAGATTTTTCTGCACCTATACGAAAAAAGTTAGAGACGTTAGGATATCACTTTGAGATATTAGATCGTGTGAAGTCTGTTTATTCTATCTGGAGAAAGATGCAGAAGAAAAACATTCCATTCGAAGAGGTCTATGACATATTAGCGTTGAGGATTGTGTTTGACGTGCCAGAAGGTGAGGATGAAAAGGCCTGCTGTTGGAAGATTTACTCTGCGGTAACAGACATTTATAAGCCTCACCCAGATCGTATCCGAGACTGGATAAGCACACCAAAATCAAATGGCTACGAGGCTTTGCACGTTACCGTAATGGGGTTGAACGGGCAGTGGATTGAGGTCCAAATTCGTAGTCGCCGAATGGATGACATTGCAGAGAAAGGATTTGCCGCTCATTGGAAATATAAAACAGGGGAAAAGGATGATTCGGAGTTGGAAAGGTGGCTGCAGACAATCAAGGAACTTCTTGAAAATCCCGAACCCAATGCTATTGATTTCTTGGATACTTTCAAGCTGAACTTGTTTGCTTCTGAAATATTCGTTTTCACTCCAACTGGTGAGATTAAAACCCTTCCACAGGGAGCCACTGCGTTGGATTTTGCCTTCTACCTACATACGGATATGGGATTGCATTGTATTGGCGCAAAGGTAAATCACAAATTGGTTCCTTTGAGTTATGTGTTGAACAGTGGTGACCAAGTTGAGATTTTGACATCAAAGAAGCAAGAACCAGATCCAGAATGGATTAACTATGTCGTGACGGCGCGTGCGAAGGGTAAAATTCGTGCTTTGTTCAAAAGAGAATATAGGACGTTCATCAATAAGGGAGAACATGACTTAGAAACTTATCTTCAAGAAAATGGGCAGAAGGTGAGTCCAGATAATATTTCAAAAGTTTTGGAGTATTTTAAGGAGACGAAGAAAGAGGAACTCTATTATAAGATAGGAAAGGGAACGTATAAACTTGATGAGTTGACCAATACCGTCTTTAAGTCGCAAAGTCGTTGGATGAAATATTGGAACTTGACATTCAAGCGTAACGGACAAAGCACGTCATTGCCATTCTTTGGAACAAAGAAATTAGATTCGAAGAAAACTTTGACATTGGCAGAGGATAAATCGGGAATCACCTATCGAATAGCAGATTGTTGCTTGCCTATTCCTGGAGACGATATATTGGGCTTCATGGAAGAGGATGGAATGTTAGTCGTTCATAAAAGACAGTGTCCGGTGGCGATGAAACTGAAATCCAACTATGGGGAGCGTATCATATCTGCGGTGTGGGAGACGCACAAAATGTTGTCTTTCCCGGCGACGATTGAGGTGAAGGGAGCAGACCGAGTTGGTGTTTTATGCGAAATAATTCGAACGATTACAGAGGAACATGCAATGAATATCAGTAAGATGAATGTTGATACTAAAGATGGTATGTTTGAACTCTACGTTACGGTATATGTGCATGATGTGGAAGATGTGAACAACCTTTGCATGGATTTAATGAAGAACAAAACGATCAACTCTGTTAATCGTGTAGAGACGGCTATCAAATAGTTAGCGAAGTTTTTCTTGCACGCTATTTCCCAATGATGAGAATTTCCGTTCTACGGTTGACTGCGCGACCTGCGTCCGTTTTGTTGTCGGCGACAGGTTGTGTCTTGCCGTAACCCTTGTATTCCATTCGTTGCCTTGGTACGCCTTTGCTTGCCAAGTACTCCAAGGCTGCTTTGGCGCGGTTGTCAGAAAGAGTCATATTGTATTCTGCGCTTCCCTTTGAGTCTGTATGTCCCGATAGTTGTATGCGGACTGTAGGGTTTTCTTTCATGAATTTTACCACATGGTTAAGCTCTATGTACGACTGCTTTTTGAGGGTCGCTTTGTCAAAGTCGAAGAAAATGTTTTTCAACGTCATTTTTTTGCCAACTTCGATTTTATCTAATCCTAAATTATTCTTACCCTCTTTGCTATCTATTTTTATGTTCTCTTTAGCAGCAAAATTATCGGAATAGAACATATAACCTTTTTTGCTGACATTTACTCCATATTCCTCGTTTTCAGGCACACAGGCGATGAATTCTCCTGTCGCCTTATCAGATACAGAACGGAACACCATCTTGTTTGTTTCAACACTGAAGACATCGATAGTCGCTTGAATAGGTTTGTGCGTAGTGGCGTCTAAGATCTTTCCTGTGGCATACTTCATCTTGTTTTTCGGGCGGTTGTTGGCATCGCTCAGTTTCAATTCGTAGATGTCTCGTCCTTGACCATTTTTCTCTTGACCGTCGGATGAGAAATAAGCTTTGTCTCCTGCTGCGTTGACAACAAAACCGATTTCTTCACGGCAGGTGTTGATAGGGTAGCCCATGTTTTTGGGTTCAGTCCAACCGTCTCCGTTTTTGTACGACACGAAGATATCGTAGCCTCCCATACCTTTACGACCTTTCGACGAGAAATAGAGCGTTTGGTTGTCGGCGTGGATGAAAGGAGATAGTTCGTCTTCTGCGGTGTTGATGGTCTTGCCAAGGTTGACGGGTTCTGAGAATTTGAGGTAGCCGTTGGGTTGTACTTCAACCTTGCATTTCCAAATATCCGTCTTCCCGACTCCACCTGGGCGGTTGCTTGCAAAATAAAGTTCGTCTCCTGTCGGACTGAGAGATGGACAAGTTTCCCAGTAGCGGGTGTTGAGAGGACTACCTGCGTTGATAGCGGGCGACCATTTGTCGCCTTCGTGGATGGAATAGTAGATATCACACCCACCTGCGCCTTCGCGTCGGTCGCATGCTACGAAGAACATATATCGGCCATCCAAGGAGATACTTTGTGCGCCCTCATTGCCGATGGTGTTCATAGAATTTCCCACGTTTTGTGTTTTTTGCCAGACACCATTCTCTTTCTTGCTCAAGTAGATGTCTTCGTGGATGCCTCGTCCGAACTCAGATTGTCCTTGTAACTTATTCAACTTGATTGTTGTAGAGAAATAGCGTTCGTCGGCAGTGATACTTGGCCAGTAATCGTCAAATTTTGTATTGATGTTGTTGCCCATGTTCTTGAATTCAAAAGGCACGGGGTGTTGCATTATTTCCATTGCATCTTCACACTCTTTAATCTTGATGGCAGCACGGTTGTAGAATGTTGTGCTTTCTTTCGGAATCTTCTTGTAAGTCTCTAAAGCCATTTCGTAGTTGCAAGTCTGGTGGTATGCCTGACCTAAACGGAGAAGTGTGTTGGCATAGCGAGGCATGTTAGGACGAGCGATGTAGACTAATGTGGAGATACGTTTCTCGTCATTGCACATTTTACCGTAGAGGTCGGACAGTGTCCACGAGGCATCAATGTATTCCTTGTTGTTGCGAATTAGATTACGCAAGATGGGAACAGCCTCGTTGTATTTCCCCTGGTTCATCAAAATCACGGCTTGTTCGTAAGAAGCAATCTCTTTTTTGCTTTGAGCCGAAAGAAAAACAGACGAAAAGAGAAGTGTTGTTAATAGGAGTATGGATTTGTATATTAACTTCATTGGATATATGGATTTGTGTTACGCAAATATCATCAAACAATTTCTATGATAACTATTTAAAAGTTAATTAGAATTTGATTTTTTTGTGGCTTTTTATGGGTATTCTCCGTATGTATAGAATCTCCTATATATTTAAAGATGGCTTTAGCAATGTAATATCCTAAATTTACTGGTACTGCATTGCCTATCATTTGTTCAATATTTGTTTTTGTTCCATTGAAATTGAAATCTTCAGGAAAGGTTTGAATCATACTCCTTTCAGTTGAAGTTAACGGGCGTATTCCTTCAAGAGAACTTACTGGATCTCCTGTGTGCAACGAGTATCCTTGTGGCATAGGTCTATTTACGCCTCTTATTGTGGCGCTTGGCTCTGATGTGCTGAAAATTCCACGGCGAGCGTAACTACGAGGATGCCTGTAGTAATACTTTATTTGTAGTTTGTCTCCAAAGTATTCTTCCACACTCATCTCATGGTCTGATAAATTTTCTAAAAGTTCTTCTTTCATAAAATCGTCCTCTGCTCCTATTTTCCCAATCATTACGAAACGTTTCCTTCTTTGAGGAACACCGCATAACGCTACATTGAGAACAGAGTATGTAACTCCGTAACCTGCTGATTTAAATATATTTAATGCTTCTTGTAGCTTTTGTGTCTTTAAAATACGTTCTACATTTTCCATAACGAACCATGTTGGTCTAATTTCTGATACGATTTTTGCATAGCATACAGTAAGGTCTCCTCTACCATTATTTTCGTCTCTTTTACCAGCGGAAGAAAAGTCTTGACACGGAGGACCTCCTATAATCATATCTGGTTTATATGGTTGAATTATCTTGATGGAGTCTTCTATTCGTCTTAAATCAGTACATATTGCAGGGTGCGAAAAATTATTCCGATACACAGACAATGCATCCGTCCAGTTGTCGAATGCTGCAATGACATTCATTCCTGCTTTCTCAAAACCAAGGCTTAAGCCTCCACAACCACAAAATAAATCTACAACATTCATTTATATAAACAATTCGGGGTGACTTACAAGGTATGCGTCGAATCTTCTTTCGGGACGCAGTAATTTTTGTCCATTACCTAGTATTATATTTTTGATTTCATATTTGCTTATTCGGGGCTTCTCTAATTCTGCACATTTCAGAAATGGATTTGTGAGTTTTCCATTTATAGCAAATGCTTTATCTGTTTTCCATATTGGTTGCATGATTAAAGGAACTTGCTTGTTAAACAAGTCGCTTGATACTGTTAAAACCGCATTTTTTATCGCATTGTAATGAGGTGATACTTGACGTATTTCTCCCCAATCTTTAATTTCTTTCCCTATGGTGTTAAGCATATTATGTAGTTTACTCTTACCTTTGAAAGAATCGTAGCAAGAGCATATACTACAAGCAACAAACAATATTGTCGGAGACCGAACGACTATTTCACTTCCATAGTCTATGTCCTGTAAATCCTTTGTTGTGTTATCAGGAAGAGTGGTGAGTTTGACTTCTAATCCGCTTGTTGGACTCTTCGTCTTTCTGTTAATCATTACAAGATCTATTTTCTCTTTCTTGCTTGCTGTATAATATTGCTCGTATGGATAATATCCTGCTTCATAATCATAATATGCGTCTTCACTTAGAGGATTTATGCCAAAAAGTTCAGTAGATGAAATGTATTTGTGTACAATTCTATTGCTTTTGTTTGTACATATATAAATAGGGTTGATTTTTTTGCTTCCCATATAAGCGACAAGAGAAGCGGGAAAGGAACTGTTGAATTGATTCTTTCCCCAGGAGTCTTCGTATCTGTAGTCTCTGCTTGAGTATTTTTGACCAAATAACCCAGGAGAAACACCTTTAATAAACTGTATAGCTTGTTTTTCTTTTTTTTTCATAACGAAAATTGCTAAACCTATTTATTTCTGCTCATATTCCCAATTATTTCAAGAACTCAAGTCAAAGTTACAAAAAAAAATGGATCAGCCTAATAATAGAAAATCAACAACCTCTATGTCCAGACCTAGTAGGCGGATATGAGTGTATAGTTTAAAAACGCCTCCTAAAACAAACAGAAAAACGATTTTAATCATCTGGTTTTTTTTAAAAATTAATGTTATAATAAAATGATGTGGAGCTTTCTTGTTAATTATTTTCTCTACGAATCCTCAAAAAATCAGATAAAAGCACTATCTTTGCGCCGACAAAAATTTATTGTGGGCTTGCGTTTGGCATTTTTGACAAAGTTTTTTGGAACTTGCGTTTTTAATGTTTTTACATATAGTTTAGTTGATGAGTTTTTTATTGCGTATTGGAAAGTTTTTTTATAAATAAAATTAGTAATGAGGAAGTTGTTTTTGTTGGCTACCTTTTGTTTGATATTCGTATTTGCGAAATCGGAAGGAGTTGATGGACTGAACCATGTGAAAGGGTGTCAGTCTGTTGGAATAAGAGGCGGTAGAGGCACGAAAAGTAAATTAGATGTTGGCTTGACGTATACTTATTGCTTCAGTAATAAATTGTCGTTGACGGTGGAGGCGGACATGGAGCGAGGAGAGTACGGCAACTCAAGGTTTCTTTCTTTGCCAATGTTGTCGCCATGCTTAGAATTCAATGTGTGGAATCCTGTCAGTTGGTTTTATCTAAACGTAGGCGGTGGTGTTGCGGTCAGTTATGATGTTTGGGAGTGTCTTGACTTGCAAGACAAAACGAAAAATTTCTCTGTTGGCCCCCAGGTGGGTGTCGGATTTGAATTTTTGCCTGTTTCTGTTCTTTCTTTTGTGTTAAAAGCGCAGCAATATGCAATGTTTAACAACGACACGCAGTATTTAAAACCTAATTTTACTCTCGCTCTTAGGTATAATTTTCATAAATAGTATGTTTTAATAATAAATAAAAATATAAATTTTTACATAATGAATTTAATTAGCAGGCTAATGTGTCTATTAGTCGTGGTGTTTGTTTGTGCTTCGTGCGACACGCGAGACGACTATTACTATGAACATGGCAAGAAGCCCATAGTGTCAGTCTATTCGGGGGACTCCCTATTAGATTCGGGGGATGTTCGGTATGTCCGGATTTCTTTGAAAATGGGAGAGAGAAAAACATTGAAGTTTGGTTTTGAAAATCCGTATGAGGGTTTGTTGTGGAATGATATTGAGGTGACTAATATCGTTGATTCGGAGTATGGCACTAATTTGGAAGCCTTGCGTCCGTTCATAGACAATTACAATCCAAGTACGGGAATTTACAAGTTGGATGGTTATTATGCGGGGGTAACGGTGAATCCAGTGGGTAATCAGTTGTACAATCTGTCGTTTTACAGGGTGGCGGGCTATAGTGGAATGACGAAGCGAGAGTTGACAGCCGACCTTGAGGTAACCTATACGATTACTTTGACGAATGCCATTGGTGTGAAGTCCTTTTTCTATGTCTATGTAGATATGAAAGGAAATAAAGCACCTGATCCGCAAATTAAGGTGTCTGATTTGACGACAGATTGGGAGAAACTTATTGAAATAGAAGATGGGGCAGACCCAGATGGAGATGATATTGTGTTGTATGAATATTGCTTTGATGGTGTAACAGTTGGATCTGCAGGTTATGAGTTTGAGTCTGGTCAAAGCGACTGCCCAACTAAAATGTGTGCCTATGACGGTGTGTATATCACCACGACGCTGAACGGAGTGCGACATGCCTTTCAATCCTCAGGGGTACACACGATTGCGGTGCGTTGCAAAGACTCTCATGGCTATTGGAGTGATTGGAAAAAAGTTAATATAACTCTTAAATAATAAAAATTACGTTAAATGAAAAGTGTGGTTAAAGCAAGATGGTTGCAGATACTTGTCTTGTTTGCAGTGTTTCTGGGGCAAAACCTCTACGGAAGTAACCAACATTGTAGTGGTTTTTCTACTGTTGGAATAAAATTGACAAGAACTCCCGTTTTTAAGGTTGGTGAGAAGTATCATGACAGGGCGAATTCGGAAAATATCAAATTTACGTTGAGTAACTTAGAATTCAAGGCTTCTGGAAGTTGGGGGTGGACTGATAACGCGTCGATAGAGAAATTATCGGCAAATCTTTTGTTTCAGTTCTCGTTGAATGAGATAGATTGGGTGTCGCTAACTCCGACGCAGATGGGAGCATCTAAGGATGAATTTTCAATAGGTGGAAATAGATGTCACTCTCTAAGCGTTGAGGATAATGATATTCCTAAATCTTATCTTTTGTCGAAAGATAAATTGTATGAAGTTTTAGGCATATCAAATGATGCCTGTTTTACAAAAGTGTATTTCCGATTGGCGTATCAGGGAAGGGTTGAGTTTGATGAGAATGCTTCAGATCGATGGTTTCCTTCCGTTAATCAGTATGCCTATACAGATACGGGTGTTCTCTATGTTTATGAGTGTTTAGGAAACAAAATTTCTGTGGACTCTACACGCACTCCTTTGTGGACTCAAGGTGACGTGTCTCATTTTGCAATCTATTCGGATAAAGCGTATTGGGAGAGAGCCAATAAAAATATATTGATAAAGAATGTTGAGGAGCCATGTAGATTTAATGGAAGTGGAAGATTATCTGAGAATATTATTTTAGATGGTAATGGAATATATTGGCCGATTTCGACCAATATTTACAACGACACTTCTTTTGATATGGAAGTGCCTATCTCAAAAATTACTTCAATGTCGGAAAATTCTGACATTTATACAAATCGTCGATACAATAAAACGGTGGAGGAAGGTGTTTCCCTTCGATGCAAATCAAATAGATTGTATTTTGTTTGTGTTCCTTCATTGATGATTGACCCCTTGCGAAACTCTGACGATCAAAGTGTTGTTAAGTTTTGCCAAGGAGAAGGGACTTTGTTGATAAGGGGTAAGGCTGCTGCCATAAATAGGATTTCTGGATTCAAAAAACTTTCGTATAACGTCTCTGATTACGACCCCATCTACGAGTGGCAATATCGTCGCGAGGATGACACTCGCTGGTATGATTTTATGAAAAATGATACCATCGCAGATGAAGATGGTGTGCGTATGGCGGAGTTTAGTGGTGCGGACTTGAAGATTCAGAAGAAGTTCATCACAAAGAAGACTTATTTCCGTCAGCGATTGAGAATGGGTAAGTTTCCGTTGTCTCCTATCTATGCTGCGGAGGTATGTCATGATGAGGTTGTGATGGGTCCTGCTCAGACGTATGTGGAGTATGAGCCATACGCTGCTATCCAGAGAAGTAATTTCTCTATCTCGAAAGATGAGACGGCATGTATGGATTCGTATTTTGATACTGATAATGGGGCGGGCAAGATTGAAGTCTCATTCACTCCTACGAAAAATTTTAAATATTGCTCTAAATCGCTTTCTGGCAAAGAAAATGATTTTACTTACAACTGGTATTGGGAGGATGAGGAGACAAAGGATTCTTTGAAAGATGCTGATACAGTGATTTATCATAAGAATATGATGAAGTCGACTTGCTACTACACTTTAGTAGTGAAAGATGGTTGTGAGAATTCTGTTAAATTGAATACTAAAAAGATAGCTAAGGAAAATCCTACTTTAGAGGTAGAATCTTTCTCATTCACGAATGCGGACACCTACGAATACGGAAAGTCCTTGATGGTAGAGTCTGTTGATGGTAAGCAAGTTCTTGTCTCTGTGGTAGATCCTGAAAAAAGCAGATATAACTATTATTTGGTATCTCCAGAGGGAAACGATAGTGTGAAAGAGTTGCGACTTAGTACGTCTCGTAATACGGAAATCATTATGGCAGAGAAAGTTAAACAATCTGCTTTAGGTGATATCTATATTGTGAAGAGAGATCGTTCCGCATTGCAGTGTGAAAGTAACCCCATCTATTTGAATTTCTCTCTATGTCGTCCTATAGAGAACAAAATCTATTTGAAAGATGCTACAAATCAGATAATTGAAGACGACACGATGCGCACCGTATATGTCTGTGCTGGTAGTTCGTCTCCTGCTTTTGTTGGAGACACCATTACAGGAGGATTTTCAAATGGAGATACAAAATATATATGGGAGTTAAAGACGAGTCTGAATGGTTCGTGGAGACAGATTTCTCCGAATACGATGTCTGTATGTTTAGACCCAGGTGTGGTGACGGTAAACAAAGGAGTTGACTATTATTTTCGTCGTCATGTGGTTTCTTCAACGAGTAAGACGAGTGTTGACAGCTATAGCCAGTCTATTTGTGTGCGTGCATTCACAACACCAGAGTTGTCTATTTCTGCGAAGTCAAGCAAGGAGAAGCGCTATGAACTTCATCGCGACCCTTGGAATGTGTGTTATGGTTCGACCTTGAATTTCAATTTCGTGTCAAACAACGACAGTATTCAACAGAGTGGTCGACCTGCGATTGAGTCAGTTCAATATTTTGTTTCCAATGCAAAAGATTCTGTCTTGTATAAGTCTGCCATTCCTTCTTTTGGACCTGTTAAAGAGAAAGTTTACTTGACGGCAAAAGGAATGTTCTGTAATGAGACGATAACGTCATCTAACAAGATTTCAGCAATTCCTGGCGAGAATTTGACAGTGCCAGAATTCAGAGTTGAGGGTTGTGGTGTAGTAGGCAAGACAATCTTTGTGGATATTTCAAGTTGGTCGGATGATTATGATTATACGATTGTTGCGCCAAATGGGAAAACGACAGAAGACAGAAGATTAGAATATAGGATTAGTGAGAAACCAGGTTCGTCGGGTTTGAATTTCAAGGTGGTTAAATCATTGAATACATGTTCTGATGAAAGGATTGTTAATGTCAAGCAGTTGGACATCAAAGACAAGTTGATAAAGAACGAATTAGTGGTTGTTGGCGAGAGTGTAGAGAAAGTAAATGGTAAATATGTTGTTTGTAAAAACTCAACAATCTTAATAAAAGACAATCGTCAGGTCTATCCATCGGGAGTCGCTTACTCGTGGGGTATTGTGGATGCAACAGGAGCGATGACTACGATAGAAAATACGGAGAGGCAACTTTCGTACACGTTGACGAGGGGAGGCGTTTCGGTGGCGTTCGTTCGTACGACGCGTTACACGAATGATTGTGATGAGGTGTCGGATACTGTATATGTGTCGACACGTCCAGATTTGAATAAGAATGGTTATCCTGAAGCCTCTTCGGATGTGGTTTGTTATGGTGGAGAGGTAACTTTGGCTTTTGAGGAGACCGCTCTCACTGGTGGTTCTGGTCGTGGCTATGATTATGCGTGGTATCGTAATATTGATGAAGGCAAAGAAACAAGCAACGTATTGGTTGCCGAAACTCCTATATGTACAGTGAAGGATTTGAATGAGACAACGTCTTATTCTCTTTATGCAACGGATAAACATTGTACATCTTATTCACTTAAATTGGGAGTAGTTACCATCTCAGTGGTGCCTGATTTGACGATTCAGAAGGAGAAAATTTCTGTGCAACCAGCGGAGTTCTCAATGGATGTTTATCAAGATGATGAGTTCCTTCAGACGGTTACCGTAACTGATTCTGTAGCGCATCTTCTTTCAGACAATGCAACTGTTTCATTCTATTTGGAGGGTGAGTTGAAGAAAGAGAAGATTGCATCAAAATACACAAATTACCAGTATCAGATTGCGAAGTCGGTTGCTGAGAATGGTTCTGGAACTGTTTCTTATTGTATGACTCGGTCTGTGAAGACATCAAATTCAACATGTGTCTCAAAGCCATATTGTGGTAGCATTTCTATTGAGTCGGGCTTTAGTGGAAAGTTGGAGATAAAAGCTAACAATGAGTTCTATGATACGGTTCGTGTATGTTCAAAAGATAATGTTGTCTTTGATTTTGACAATCTTCCTCTTTATAATGGAAAAGAGTTGAAGGAGAGTGATGACAACGTCTCTTTCCGTTGGAAACGACGTCGATCAGATGCATTATCTTGGTCTGTTTTGAATGGTGAAATAAGTGAAAATCTGATAGTTACGCCGATGTCAGACGATTATTACTATGCGTGTGAATTGACCTATAAGACGAGTGCAGGTGTTTCGGTGAAAACAATGTCTAACGAAATTCTTGTGGCTGGATATAAAAAACAAACGCCAGGGCTTGTTTATGGTGCGGAGAGTTATTCGATCTGTCGCAATGAGCAAGTGAAGGTGGTTGCCAAGTATTTAGGTTCTGCAGGTATCGGAGGAAGGTATCAGTGGCAGATGTCAACCGACAATAAGTCGTGGAAGAATGTAGCGGAAGACGAATATGCGAATGGTACGACTACCAAAGAGTTGATTTATAAGAATACCTTTGAGAAAACGACGTTGTTCCGTTGTGTGGCAACTGATATGTGTGAAGATGAAGTTGTTTCGTCAAATGTGGTTCGTGTGGATGTCAATAATGGCGGAGAAATCAAGGCATCTGATATCAGAGTCCTTTCAGATGTCATTGTATATTATCACGACACTTTGAAAACTATAACCTTGGGCGCTCCATTAGATGGAACGCATACCTATATGTGGTATTACACAGAGGATAAGGTTGCTACGGGTTTAGAGAAGAATCGTGTCACTTTCCATTATACGGATGATTATATTCCGAACAAGACGGAGGGAGAGGTGAAGAGTTTCTATAAAGCGGGCGATCATACGTTGAATGTATATAAGGTATCAAAAGAGGGTTGTGTCTCTGATACGATTCCTTACACATTCACTGTTTATGATCAGTTGCGAGTGCAAACTATCGCAGCCTCGAACACTAACGATACTGCTTGTGCGAAATTTGTAACAGATAACACCTCTTTCTATCTCACATACGAAGGTGGAAACAGAGAAAAGTTGGCAGATGTTAACTGGTATTATAGGTATGAAAGTATGAAGGATGCTGCGCTTCTAACGCCTCAGTTGGCTAAGGAGTGGGGTTGCACCTTCGATACGATTCCGCACGGTGATTTTCCAATTTTTGTTTTGAATTGGATTTATAAGCAGAAGGAGACACTCTACATGTATGCTGAGGTGTCAAGTCCAGATTACCCAGGTACTGCGGCAAGAAGTATGATAGTCCGTGGACCGTTGATTTACTCTTCTGTCTATGCTGGTTCTATCGCTTATGGCGAGAAAGAAATCTGTTATGGTGGATTGCCAGAAATCTCAAGTACGGCTTTGGCATCGGGTGGTATGGCTACCAAGGATGGTCGGTACACCTACACTTGGATTAAGTCGACTGAAGGTCCAGATGGTCCATGGACAAAGGTCAGCGGTTATTCTGGAGCCTCTTATCGTCCGAAGAAGAATGAGTATCGAATCTATGAGAACACATTCTTCCGCCGTGTCGCTACAGATTTGTGTGGTATTTCAGACACAACGTCAACATACGCTATGTTTAGCGTAGGCGATGAAGTGGTTCTTGGCTCTGGTGAAATCAAGGGTACGGATGTCGTGGATAATGGAACAACCGCAGTCTTTGTCGGAAATGAGGAGAACAGCCGTTATGTCTTCTTTGACGAGACAGGGTACATTGTACTTGACACAATCAAGGGCGGTTTATCAGACCGATTTGTCTCTGAGCCTTTGAAAGATGAGACAGTGTTCTTCGCTCATAAGATGAATAGTTTGGGTTGTTTGAGTACGAACGATACAATGTTGAATGTCTCTGTCCGCCGTGCTTTGACAGGTGGTGTTATCGCTTGGGAAGACTACGAAGGTCTTGCCTGGGTATGTAGTGGGCAATTGACAGGTAAGGTTTATGATCTGGAAGAGCCAACAGGTGAAAATCTTTCTTTTGTATGGGAATATTCACCAACTGTGAATGGTACTTATACGCCAATCAAAGATCAATATGGCAACAAGGTTACTACACAGTCTATCAGTTTAGATACCTGTAAAGTGAACTTTGTGAATACAGATGGTAAGGTTAAAACATTCTTTGTTCAGCGAGTAACGAAGACTTCTTATTATTCATATACATTAGAAAAGCAAATAACGAAGTCTATATTGTCTAACAAGTTGGAAGTCAATGTGATACCAACGCTTCAGTCTATCAATGATAAAGAGATAGATGGATTGGCAGGAACGCTTTCTGTGGATAAAAAACTCTATTGTTATGGCGATGAGGGGGAGAACATTAAATTGACAGTTCCTGAAAATGTGGAGAATGCTTGGTATAGCGACTCTTTGGGTGCAAGTCTTTACGGAAACTCATTGACCTGGCAGTGGGAGCGTGTAAATGGTCTTTATACCACTAACAATGCGGCTAAGAATGCAAATTGGCAGTCTATCCGTGTCGGCAACTTTGACTTGAACACTTACCAAAAACAATATGCATTGGATGAGGTGAAAGACTCTACATCTATTCGCTTTACATTGAGTGATGGTTGTTCATCCATCTCAACTACACCAGTGCCACAGGTGGTAAGTTCGTTGGGTCAGATTGACGATTCATTGTTTGTCATCACCCCAGAAGGTGCGGAAGAAGGAGACAATATCCGTGTTGTCTATAATACGCCAAACTACTACGAGGTATGGAACTGGTTCTCTGACGATTTGGCTAATGACACTTTAGGTCGCAAGAATGGTTTGACATTGACGAATGTCTCTATGATGTCCAAATTGTTCCTACAGTTGGGCGATGGTGTCTGCGAAAGCGAGCTGACGCAAGTTCCGTTGACTATCTATCGTAAGAGCAACGGAGGAAAAATATCTTCAGACCAGAAGGTTTGCAAGGGAACTTCGTTCTACGGCATTAAAAGTGAGAAACGTGCTTCGGGTAGTACGGGCTTCTTCTCTTACTCATGGCAATATGCGACGAACCCATCTTCGGAGAAATCGTGGAAGATAGTTGAGGGTGCAACTGAAGATGAGCTATCGGCAGATGCGGTCAACGAAGTTGTACAAGGAGAGAGTACTTACTTCAGACGTTTGGCAACCAACGAGTTTGGACGAACAGTCTACTCAGACACCGTTTATCTCTCTTACTTTGACGATTTAACCCCAGGCATTTTGTCTTTTGAGGATGACAAGAGAACCCATTTTTGTCAGACTGACATTTTGCCAAATATCGTAACTACTTTACCAAAAGGCGGAATGTCTGGTTCATACGGCTATGCTTACAAGTATGGTTGGGAGGTCTCTTTGGATGGTAAGAACTACATAACGGTGATGGATCTTTCATACATGTCTGGAACAATCTTCCGCACCGCAGAGCAACTTACTAAGATAGTCTACAATACAGACGAGGATAACACCTTCTATGTGCGTGTCCACTATGCTGATGAGGCTTGCGGTGATGTCTATAGCGAACCATTCGTGTTTACACTCTATCGCACGGCAGAGAAACCTTCTGTTCGTCAAGAAAAGACGACTTGTTCTTCTGATACGGTTACTGTTATAGCTGAAAATCAGTCGGACTACACCTATCGTTGGTTTGTCATGGATAATGATCAGCAGACGTGGGAAGAGACGGGTATCTACAAGAAGAATCTTTGCAGAAACAACGAGTATAATGTTACGCAGTATGGTATTCAGGGATCTGATATTCTGTCAGGTTGTAAGTCAGAGATTCTCTTTTTCAACTTAGATTCAATGCCAGTGTTGTCGCAGCCAGAGATTTCACTTTTGACAGAGCCTCTCTGCTTCAATTCTGATTTGACGATCGAGGCGAAAGAAGCGACAGGAGGTGTCGGAACTCGCTCATACCAATGGCAATTCTCGTATGATGGAGAAGAGTGGAAGAACGATGATAATGCTAAGGAAGCGTCGTACTCAACTTCTAACTTGAAGACAACAACCTACTTCCGCCGTTTGGTCTCAGATATGTGTGATGAACATGCTACTGATCCAATCAAGGTAGAGGTGTTGAAGCGCGTAGAGCCAATGATGGATCTTTCATTTGAAGACCATGGTTGTGCAAATCAGAAGTTTAAAGTAAATGTTGATGGAGAAAGAGTTTTGCTCGTTGATCCTGCAACAAACTACACCTATAGTCAAGAGAAAGTGGTTATGGTGGAGAAGTCTCAATTCAGCCCATCTGATGCAAAAGCAGATTTGTTGAAGGGAAAAGACTTTGACGTGATGGCTAAGAATTTCTGGCATGAAGGGTTTGAGGAGCAAGAGAAAGATTTTGTTTTCGCAACTTATATTGTGGCGTATAATGAGGAATTGAACATATCTAAACAGTGCTATTACGCTGAAGATACGCTTGTGCGTACGATACGCAATGCTGCTCCATTCGACGCAGATAAGAACGAACTGAAAGCATCGGAAACGACGCCTTGCAACGGAACAGTAGTCTCAATTAATGGCTATGCGCCTGTAGAGAATGGCTTTGAACCTATTAACTATAGTTACACTTGGTATCTCTCAGAGGATGGCACTACTTGGACGGATCTGTCGGCTAAGGATTCGGTTTGTCTTGAAATTGCTCACGATGACACCTTTATGGTGAAACGTGTTACCTCAAATGGATGTGATAAGATTGAGTCAGAACCAGTTACCATCTATGGACATCCTGCTGTTGGCGTGAATTATGTGGATGAATACCGTATGAGTATCACGACAACGCAAAAGGAGAATGGAGAGTCGGAAGTGACATTGTATGTAGGTAATAAGAATATGGACTTTACTATTGAGGGGGATGGCGAATTGCCTGAACTCGCATACGGAACTAATATTCTTCCATATACGGCTGAAACTTATAAGGATTCTGCTCTCACCCTACAGAAAATAGGCAAGTGCTTTGTACCTTTCGGTGTGAAGCCAATCTATGGCGGACGAATCTATCTTGATGGCAATGCGGTTGTTTGTACGAAAGCGGATACAATGCCGACTTTGCGTGCAACCAATGTCGCTGGTGGAGATGAATCAGAAGAGTTTACTTATTTCTGGCAGTACAAGAATGAGTATGTCTCTGAGTTCATGACTATCACAGACAAAAATGCGAGCGAGAAAGACTATACGCCGAAATTCATCAATGTGAAGACTTGGTACCGTCGTGTTACAAAGCGTTCTGACAACTATATCTCATATAGCAATGAGGTGGAGATTGATGTGATGGACAAACCTGTTATCAGCAAGATTGCTACGATACAACCGCAAGAGTATTTTGACGAACTTGAACTCATGTCGAAAGATTACTATTTGCAACGCAATCAGAAGATGGTTGTTGATTTGAAGGTTCATTCATACAATACAAATCTCGTGAAGTGGGAATATAGTCGCGACATGACCACTTGGACGACAATGTTCGAATATGAACAGAATGGTGTGCAAGATAGTTCTTCTATCCAAATAGAGGATAATTCAGGTTGTGTCTACTATCGTGCGATTGCATATAGCGAGTGTGCAACAAACGATACCTCACACGTCTTCACAGTCTACACAATAGATCTGCCTGTCATTTTAGATGAAGAGTTTAGAATTGAACAGTCTGAGTGTTCGACTGAGTGGGTGAATTTAACAATGTTGGATCGTTCTAACTATTATTATTCGTACGAAGTGGACAATTCTGATGCATTCTCAAGGTTGGAGTTGACCTCTGTAGACAAATCTATGGTTGAGAATGGATTGAAATTTACGAATGGCGTTGCCTCGTTCAAATCTGTCAAAGACACGTTTGTGGTGAAGATTACCCGTCTTGATATTCGTACGAAGTCTGAAACGTCTCGACTTGTTCGTGTCGAACCTAAGTTCTATAACGTAGATTTCACGTTTACTGTCAACGGCATTGAATATCCAAGCACGACAGACGAGGTGTTTATCGCTCCAGGAACAAGGGTGGAGTATAACATAGCAGATGATGCTGATGTCGCCGATTGCAAGGTGGAGTGGGGAATACTTACCTCTGTTTCATTTTACAATCGTAGGGGCGGTTCATATAATTATGGGGATGAGTATGAACTCACATCCTATCTTCTGTCTCCTGTATGTTATTATTACCAACAAGGAGGGCAGAAGGTGTGGTTGAAAGTAACCGATAACGAAGGGTGCGAGTCAAAAGCTGTTTCAACGTCATTGTTCGTCCTATATGACGGAACGGTAAAGACTTATGGCGGACAAGGTGTTGTTATAGAAGATTCTGAAACCCCGACACCAGTAGACATGACGGTTAATGTTTACCCGACCCTTTTCTCGGACATTCTCTATGTCGAGGCAGGACAGGAACCACAAGAGGTTTACGTTTATAATGCCCAAGGCGTTTTGGTTCATCAAATGATGGCAGAAGGAAAAGCACAGATTGCCACATCATGTTATCCTGCAGGTATGTATATGGTACGTGTTGGTGATTGGATGTATAAGGTGATAAAGAGGTAGAAAATACGGAGAAAACGTAAAATTGTGTTTAGAGGAAAGCCTATTAGAAAGTTAGAGATAACGCCTATTAGGCTTTCCTTTTTTTGTCTTATCTATGTGAATAAAAGTAAAAAAATGCTATCTTTGCAAGTTCTTTGGAATAAACTCTTTGAAGCAAAAAATATAAACCATTAATAATTAACCAATTAAAGAAATGCAAAACAAGGGATTTGTTAAGTTGATTGCAGTAGCCTTTGCGGTTATCTGTCTCTTCTATCTTTCGTTCAGCCTTGTATCTGCTTATTACAACAATAAAGCAGAAAAGTTGTATGGAGAGGGGACGCCAGAGTGCCAGGCTTACCTTGATTCATTGTCGGGAGAAAAAGTTTGGCTCGGTTGTTACACTTTGAAAGAGTGTCGCGAGAACGAGTTGAACTTAGGTTTGGACCTCAAGGGTGGTATGAATGTGGTGATGGAGGTTTCGGTTGCCGACATTTTGAAGTCCTTGGCTGGTACGCAGAGCGATACTGAGTCGTTCGGTAAGGCTATGAAATTGGCAAAGGAGAAGCAGTTGACAAATCAACGTGATTTCGTAGACCTATTCGCAGAATCATTTAAAGAGGCCAATCCAGGTGAGCCGTTAGCTTCGGTTTTCTCAACTTACGAGTTGAGGGACAAAGTGAACGCCGCTTCGTCTGATGCTGACGTAGTAAAAGTATTGAAAGAAGAGGTTGCAGCCGCAATCGACAACTCTTTCAACGTGCTTCGTTCTCGTATCGACCGTTTTGGCGTTGTTCAACCTAACATCCAAAAATTGGATATCGCAGGTCGTATCTTGATAGAGATGCCAGGCGTCAAAGAGCCAGAGCGTGTTCGTAAACTTCTTCAAGGAACGGCAGATTTGGAGTTTTGGGAGACTTTTGAGTTTGGAGAGATTTATAACGCAATGGTCGCCGTCAATAATATGGCAAGAGACCTTTCAAAGGTCGGAAACAACAGTCAAGACGTTGTTGCAGACACGACGGTTCAAGTGGTTGAGGCTAAAACTGCTCTTGATAGTTTGATGGCAACGAATAATGCTGACACTACGCAGGCGAGTCAAGAAGCACAAAATTGGGCTAAGGAGAACCCTTTGTTCTCAATTATGCAGATGAACGTAGATGCTCAGTCTGGTCGAGTTGGCGTAGGTCCACTTATCGGCTATGTGCATGCAAAGGATACAGCCAAAGTTTCTGAATATTTCCGATTAGCTAAAGAGAAGAGATTGCTCCCTAATGGTTTGCAACCAAAATGGTCTGTAAAGTCTATTGATAACGCAGGAAATTGGTTTGAGTTGATTGCTATTAACTGCAAAAAGAGAGATGGGAAAGCTCCTTTGACAGGTTCTGTCATAACAGACGCTCGTGCTGACTTCGCACAATATTCTTCAGCTTCGACAGTAAGCATGGAGATGAATCAAGAGGGCGCGCAGGCTTGGGCTCGTTTAACAAAGGAAAATATTGGCAAATGTGTTGCTATTGTCCTTGACGGCTATGTCTACTCTTATCCTCGTGTTAATGATGAGATTACGGGTGGTCGTTCTGAAATATCTGGTCGTTTTGATGTTCAGGAAGCAAAAGACTTGGCTAATGTTTTGAAGTCTGGTAAGATGCCGGCTCCAGCGCATATCGTTCAAGAGGATGTTGTTGGTCCATCTTTGGGTCAGGAAGCAATCACCGCAGGTATGATTTCGTTCATCGTTGCGTTCGTAATGGTCTTGGCATACATGATTTTCTACTATGGAATGGTGCCAGGAATCGTTGCCGATATTGCTTTGCTCTGTAATGTATTCTTTATCTTCAGTGTGCTGGCTTCTTTCAAGGCGGTATTAACATTGCCTGGTATCGCAGGTATCGTTTTGACTCTCGGTATGGCGGTTGATGCCAACGTGTTGATTTATGAACGTATCAGAGAGGAACTTCGCACAGGAAAGCCAATTAAACGTGCGTTGAACGAAGGCTATAGCAATGCGTTGAGTGCAATTATCGATTCTAACGTAACAACAGTCTTGACTGGATTCATCCTGTTCGTATTCGGTACAGGTCCTATTAAGGGATTTGCCACTACGTTGATTATCGGTATCTTCTGTTCGTTCTTTACTGCAGTATTCATCTCTCGTCTGATTTTCGAGTGGTTGTTGACGAAAGAGGGTAAGTATGATAATTTGAAGTTCATTACGAAGATAACGGAGAACTGGTTCCAAAATACGAAGATTGACTTCATCGCTAAGAAGAATATTTTCTTCGGAATTTCGGGAGCGTTGCTTGTTATTGGTTTGATTTCGTTGGGCATCAATGGAATGAAGAAGGGTGTTGACTTTTCTGGTGGTCGTAACTACATTGTTCGTTTCGAGAAACCAGTCTCAACGGTTGAGGTTGCGGATATGTTGCAAGGTGCTTTTGAGGAGAGTGGTGTTTCTGTCATTACAATCGGAGATCCAAGTCAGGTTCGTATCACAACCAACTATAAGATTAACGAAACAGATCAGAGTATAGATGCTCAAGTTGAGGGGCTTATCTACAACGGTGTTAAGAGTCTACTTAACGAGAATGTGACAGAGGAGATGTTTGTAAAACGTTATGTTGTAGACAATGGATCTGTTCGAATTTCGAAAGCAGACGATACTTCAACATTCGGTTTGCAAAGTTCACAAAAGGTAGGACCAACTATGGCGGACGATATTAAGACATCTGCAGTGTGGGCGGTTTTGATTTCTCTCATTGCTATTGGACTTTACATTTTGATTCGTTTCCGCAATATATCCTTTAGTATTGGTGCGGTTGTTGCATTGACACATGATACATTGTTCATCTTTGGCTTGTTCTCGCTTTTGCAGAACATTATGCCATTCTCAATGGAGATAGACCAATCGTTTATCGCTGCTATCTTGACGGTGATCGGTTACTCTATTAACGACAAGGTGGTTATTTTTGACCGTATTCGTGAGAATGTCGGGTTGCATCCAAAAGCGGAAATAAGGGGTACAATCAATTCTGCGTTAAATTCAACTTTGAGCCGTACGTTCAGTACCTCAATGAGTACGTTAGTTGTTTTGATTGTTATCTTCTTCTTCGGAGGTGAAACAATCCGTGGATTCATCTTTGCAATGTTGATTGGTGTAATCGTGGGAACTTATTCATCATGGTTTATTGCTACTCCGGTTGCTTATCTTTGCTTGAAAAAGTTTAAGAAGGAATCTAAGAGTGAGACGGTTGCAACAGAAAACAAATAGTTTTATTTTCCATAATCGTTTTTAATGAAGGAAGGTTGGCCTTTACGGTCAGCCTTCTTTTTTCTTTGTAAATGATTGATTAAGCATTAACTTTGCTTATGCGCTAATAGATAGATTATGAAGAAAAATGTGATAAAAATAGGAAATTATCAGTTAGAGGATGAAACCTCTGCGTTGTTCTTATACAATCGAAGAAACACTATTCCTGTTGAGGTTGGACGAATTGGTATTGGTGGGGATAATCCCATTAGAATACAGTCGATGGCAAACACAGACACCAATGACACGGAAGGAAGTGTGGCACAAGCATTACGTATTGAGGACGCAGGAGGGGAGTTGGTGAGATTTACTGCGCAAGGAGTAAAGGAGGCTACCAATCTCAAAAATATACGTGAGGAGTTGAATCGGCAAGGTTCAAAAGTGCCTTTGGTGGCAGACATTCATTTTAATCCGCAGGCTGCTTTCACAGCGGCGCAATACGTTGAGAAGGTGCGTATCAACCCTGGAAATTTTGTTGATAGAGTACATACACAACAACGATTTGATTATACCAAGGAAGAGTATCAGCAGGAAATTGAGAAAATCAAAGAGAAACTCTATCCTCTGTTAGATATTTGCAAGGAACATGGAACGGCTATTCGTATTGGCGTGAATCATGGATCATTGTCTGATAGAATCCTTTCAAAATATGGAGACACGCCACAGGGAATGGTGGAGTCGTGTATGGAGTTTTTGAGGCTCTGCGTGGCATATAATTTCTATGCTATCGTCATATCAATAAAAGCATCGAACACGGTGATTATGGTGGAGACTGTTCGTTTGTTGGTAGATACGATGAAGAAGGAAAACATGAAGTTTCCGCTTCATTTGGGCGTTACAGAGGCAGGAGATGGCGAGGATGGAAGAGTGAAATCTGCTTTGGGAATTGGCGCTTTGTTGCAAGACGGAATCGGAGACACTATCCGCGTCTCTCTTAGTGAAGCACCTGAAAATGAAATTCCAGTGGCACGAAAATTGGTTGACTACATTACTTCCACGGCGGGTGTGCGTACCAATCCGGATGAGAAGATTTTTAAAACATCCAGATTCTTTAGCCCATATTCATATAAAAGAAGAAATACGAGAGCAGTCGAAATTATCGGTGGCGACCATGTCCCCGTGGTGATAGCCAACCAGGAAGGAACGCCTGCCGATTATTCCCTTGATAAAAATGGAATGTTGACACGCGATGGAAATGCTTGCCCTGTCGTGCCGATAGCGACCATTCCTATTCTCTTTGGTGACTATAAAGATCGTGTGAAATTTGCAATCGCAACTATTCACGATTTGCATGAAATACATGATTTGTCATTCTTAGATGAGCATACCATCATCGTTTTGGATGCTTATGGATACCCCAATAAACGAGATGGTATCAATGGGCAGCGGGAGTTCATTCATAAAATGATGGATTTAGGATTGAAAAACCCTGTCATTATTCGTCGTCGCTATGACGAGGAAAGTGATTTAGAGGAGTTGCGCATTAAAGCGGCAGCAGACTTTGGTCAATTTTTCATAGATGGATTGGCAGATGGAATTTGGATTGAAGCACCTCAGATAGATCAAAAGGAAGTGACGTCGTTGATGTTTGCTATTTTACAAGGTGCAAGGACAAGATTCTCGAAAACAGAGTACATTTCATGTCCAAGTTGCGGACGAACCCTTTTTAATTTGGAGAAGACCATTGCGAAGATCAAGGAGCGTACAATTCATTTAAAAGGTTTGAAGATAGGTGTGATGGGTTGCATTGTCAATGGTCCTGGTGAAATGGCGGATGCCGACTATGGCTATGTAGGAGCGGGACGAGGAAAAGTGACCCTCTACAAAGGACAAACACCAGTGGAACATAATATTCCAGAAGAAGATGCAGTGGAGCGTTTGGTTCAGTTGATAAAGGACAATGGTGACTGGGTGGAGCCTGCGTAGAAAGAAATCTTGTCTAATTCACAAAGAATAATTTTTTTAAAGAAAAGCCCTGGCCTAGTCAGAGGCTTTTCTTTTCATAATAGCATGTTTGAATGCTTTTTGTAAATTGTTTAAGATCCCTCACCGCAAAGAATGGAGATGATAATGTAAATGATAAGTGACACCATACTGTGAATGAATTTAAAGATTTATACTTGTTTGCTTTCAACAAACTTTATTTTTTTTCGCTTTCTGAGTTATGCCCAATTAAGAACCACTTGTTATGGCTTTCCAAATGTGGTAAAAGATTGAATAACAGATGAATGTGATGATTGCTGTTAACATAAATTTTATTTTTTTAGTTAATACTCAGTTTTGTAACCCTTTCGTTAGGCTTACACTGCAATATTAGCAGTATGGACGAAAAATTCAAAATCAACAGTTTGAAAAAACTCAAAATTTTACTTGTAGCGATATTGTTTTGTTAGATATTACAAAATGATTGCGGTTTTTGCTTGTTTTAAAAAATAATAAGGTTCTATAATTATGTAATTGATGAACTTCACAGATAGATGCTGCGAAAGTTGAAGGATTTATTTTACTCGAATTAATGTTAAAGAATGTTAATCGGGGGGGGGT
The DNA here is from genome assembly GCA_963626555.1 of Clostridiales bacterium. Taxonomy (GTDB): domain Bacteria; phylum Bacteroidota; class Bacteroidia; order Bacteroidales; family Paludibacteraceae; genus UBA1181. The sequence continues at coordinate 5,197 of CAVFXQ010000004.1, read as the reverse complement.
AAAATGTTTTCTATATACCTTTGGAAGACACGTTAAGATGGTCTGTTGTTAGAGATGGTCTTTTGTAAGATAAAACAAAACAAATAACAAACAAGTAGAAAAATATGGTGAAGACTCAAGAAGAGATCCTCGCATTGATATTAGAGCGAGTAGAGGATAATCCTGACAAGGATGTGGATGAAGTGGTAGCAGAGGTGTATAAGGAGATGGGGTTGTCGCAAGAGGAGTATCAGAAAGCGTATGATGATTATAAGGAATCAGCGAAGTTGATAGATGGCTATACCGAGAATTTGAATGAGATTCGGGAGTCAAAAAAGAAAGGTCGTACAGTAAAAGAGTGGTTTATGCGGAAGTTCAAGAGTGAAACAGAAAATCTAAAACCCGAGGAGAGAAAGAAATTTGCTGATGATGTTGTGAATTTGATGGGCAACGAACTATTGGATAATGCGCAAGATTTAGGTCAAGAGGGGATGAATACGGACAAGGCTCACAATAGACAAACGAATAAGGAAAAAGATTATGAGATTGCGAAATAGAGAAGTACTCTTAAAAAATTGGAATAATTATACGGAAAGCAAAACGGTAGACACGTCTGAAGGAAGTAACTATTTTTCAAAGAGGGTGGATGCCTACGTTCGTGCAACAGCCTCGTTGAGAATTGGACAAACGGTGAATGTGCAGTCAAAGTCGTTAGTTTCTGAAGAGTCACCAAAAGTGTCACAGAAAGCGTATGATGCGTTAGACCGTGCCTTGAAAACGAAAAGCAGCGATGCCTCGGAGAGTAAGATGAAGAAAATATTTGCAGCAGCTGCCATTGCAGCGGTTGCTAAATTAGGGTTGTTTGATTCAAATGAGTCTTCGTCAAAAAAATCCACTCTTTCGGAGGCAGTTGCTTCGGAGGCAGAAACGGCATTTACGATACTAAAAGTAGAGACTCAGGTGGGCAGTGGAAAACTCACAAGTTTAGAGGCCTCTGAGGTAGTTGTTGAGTCAGAAATTGCAAAGTTAGGAGTTCGGGTAGAGAAAGCCGTTGCCGTTCTTTGTAATGGAGTAGGCGATGTGGCTAACACTTGGATAGCCTCTCAATGTTTACCTGCCATCATCATCTCAGCACCGATTATTCGTGCTGCTACCAAGACGATTGGTCCGAAATTAGGAGTTTGGGTGAGAAAAGGAGTGGAAAAGATAGCGGAGTTTGCGCAATCACACTCAGAAAGTCAAATGGCTACTGGATTTTCATTCGCATAAAATAATATGCTATGAAACTAAGATACAGAACAAAGGCGAAGCCTGTCGCCATCAGTATCAATGTTGGTGGGGTGGAGTGCGCAGATATAGATACGCTTCGAAGGAATTTTCAAGCAAAGGATTTTCTTCCATTGCTCGGAAAGACGGATAGCCGTATGAACAAGTGGTTGGAGCGAAAAGAAGAGACTGAACTTTCTATTGATTTCAAACGAATTTCGGAGAAAAACTCGGAGAAGATAGAGTTGACGGATGAGACTTATCTTGACTTATTAACTGTTTTTTTCAAACCAGATTTTGAAGGAATAGAGGTCTGCAATCTGCACGATGTCCTTAAAATATGGTGGAGAAAATATTCTTCAGAAAATGACAATAATCTGAAGTATTTATTAGAGTATCTCTGCAAGAATGCAAAAGATTGCAAGAAAGTCTATGAAGATCATCCTACGAAACAGACTGTCAGCAAATATTTTGAATTGTGTAAGTCAGAAGGGGATACGGATTGTTGTTTGTCGCTTTATGAAAAACATTCAGATTGGGTAGAGTGTACTCAGGTGTTTGATGTCGCCTCCGATTTATATTGGAAAGAGAAAAAGGTTGAACACCTGTTTGTAGTAGCCAAATTGTTGATTGAAAAACTGACAAAAGGTGAAAATCAGCAGGTGGGTATTTCTTGTTTGAAGAAAGCGGTTGAATTGAACTATAAGCCAGCGATTGACTATCTTGCCAAGGATGGACCACAAAAGGAGATGATTGCACAAGGTGCCGATGGGTGTAAATTTCTGTATGATCATTATCCAACGAAGAAAAATTTCGGACTATGGTTTGACTATTGTCTGAAGTCATTGAAGGAGAGCGGAGCGGAATCTGATTTTAAAAGGTGCATTGAATTGTGGAGTGAGCATTCTGACTGGGTGGATTGTAATCAATTTTTTGATGTTGTATCTGATATGTTTTGGAAGAAGCAGGAGGCACAATACGCTTTTGTCATTGCTCGGTTGTTATTAGAAAAATTCAAAGGAAAAAATAACTCCAAGGTTGGCGGCGAGTGCATGCAGTTTGCTGCGAACTTGAAATATCAGTCAGCCGTAGATTATTTGAAAAAGGATTCTTCAGTAGGAGCCTTAATTTGTCTGAAAAAACAATAATGCGATGAACGAGAAAGTTATATCACAATTTCAGAAATTGGTGGATGTTAATGCACCGATTATCTACATAAATGAGTATGATTTTATGCGTGCAGACGCATATATCGCATATATAATTGACAAAAATAATGTCTTGGAGCAAGAAGTTTCCGAATGGAACCCAGGTATGGGATGTACTGGTTTCTTTGGTAAGGGGAAGTTCGGTTCTGTGCAGCAGTCGTTGCATGAGTTTTTGCAAAATGAATACTCAAACGACTTAAAGCGTTTGCGTTACATTGTTCTTCGTGAGATTCAGGATTTTATTGAACTTCCCGAAATAAAGAATATTCTCCAATTGATTGCCACAAGAAAATTGTATGACGATAACTTTAACACTACGGTTATCATTGTATCTTCGGTTATCTGTGTACCTAAAGAATTGAAAGAGTTTGTATCGTATGTGGAGATTCCGTTGCCTAACGATGATGAAATCAATGCTTTGATAGACGAACATTATGAGGTGAACGGTAACGACAAAAAGAATCTTAGTGGTGCGTTGCGTAGTAAGTTGATGCCGTCGCTGAAAGGTCTTTCTTTCTTTCAAGTAGACAGAATGTTGGATATAGCGTTGAGCCGAGATGGAAAGTTGGATGATGAAGACGAGGAGATGCTACTTGATCAGAAAAAATCCATTGTAAAGAAGTCTGGTTTACTTGATTTGGTGGATGTTGATAAAGATGCAAAAATCGGTGGATTGCAGGAATTAATCAAATATCTTGACCGCAAAAAGAAAGTCTTTGATGATTTGGGCAAGGCACACGAGTTTGGCGTGGATACTCCCAAAGGGGTCTTTTTGCTTGGTATGCCGGGGTGTGGAAAATCTCTATGTGCTAAGGTGGCTGCTCAGAAGTTGAATGCTCCATTGCTGAAGTTTGATATGGGAAGCTTGATGGGGAAATATGTGGGCGAGAGTGAGGAACGTATGCGTGCCGCCATCAAGATTGCTGAGGCAGCAGCTCCGTGTGTGCTTTGGATTGATGAGATAGAGAAAGCATTTTCGGGTGCAGACGGCTCAGGAGCTTCGGATAGCGGACTCTTGCGCCGTATGTTCGGTTATTTCCTCTCTTGGATGCAGGAGAAAACAAGTAGTGTCTACGTGGTGGCTACGGCTAACAGTGCTAGCCATTTGCCACCAGAATTGAAACGTAAAGGTCGTTTTGATGAGATTTTCTATGTTGACCTTCCGAAGGGAAAGGAGCGTGAAGAAATCTTCAAAATCCACTTGAAGAAGCATAAGCAGGATGGAAAAATTAAGGATTTTAGTGAGGTGGTGAAGAAAACCGATGGCTATAGTGGTGCGGATATTGAATCTGTAGTCAATGAGGCTGTGGAGGAGTGCTTCATTGACGGCAAAAAGAATATGACAAAAGATGTTTTGTTGGACGTGATAAAAAACACTCAAAGCATCAGTAAAACTTGTCACGACCAGATAGAAGACATGCGTAAGGAAGTAGAAAACAGTAGTTTTAAAGATGCGAATACTGGAGAAGTAAGAGAAAAATCTAAAACAAACGAGAAATAAAAGAACATGACGGTAGAAGAGTTTATAAAGAAGTGGAAAAAGGAGAATCCACTTGAAAATGCAACGAAAAGGAAGGTTCAGAATCGCACTTTGTGTGGTTCTTTTGCTGTTTCAAACCAACGGAAAGTTCATTTTTCAATGGGAAATTTGCAGTTTAATCGTAATATAGGTGTGTATGACACCGCAGACAAGTTGACGCTGCAAGGGACTTGGCGCTTTGCCGAAAACCAATGGGAGGTGGTTGGCTCATCAAAAATTAAAAACGAGGGTTGGATAGACCTTTTCGGTTGGGGTACTAGTGGGTGGAATAGTGGTGCTATCTCCTACCAACCGTGGTCAACATCGCAGAATAGCTCTGATTACTATCCTGGTAAAAATTCAACAAATGACTTGACAGGAGTGTGTAAGAATGCAGATTGGGGAGTTTACAATGCTATCTCAAATGGTGGCAACAAACCGGGACTTTGGAGAACGTTAACTGCGAATGAGTGGCAGTACCTTTTCAATAATAATGCTTGGACGATGGGAAAAGTAGCAGGTATGTTGTGCTTTCTATTGTTGCCTGAAAGATTTGTCGCACCTTCTGGTATGAAGGTGGTACAGATAAACAATTCAACATTTGAATGTAAACAGTATGATGTCAATTATTATACAGCAGAGGAATTCAAGAGACTCGAAGATGTGGGCGTTGTGGCGCTTCCTTGCGGTGGCGGCCGAGGTGGAACGTCGATGTACAATGTTGGTTCGTACGGCTACTATTGGTCGTCTTCTGCTAACGGCTCGTACAACGCTTACGTGTTCCGCTTCAACTCTACGGGCGTGCTTTCGAACTACGGCACCAATCGGGACTACGGTAGGTCCGTCCGTTTGGTCCAGGATCTTTAACAAGGGGTGGGGACCCGTCCCCCCAAGGGCGGGTCCTATGGCAAGTTTGTCTTTAACTGCTCCACATTCACTTTCATAACTTTCGCAATCTCCTCGACCGACATTCCTGCCTGTTGCATCGATTGCGCCATGGAGCGAATCATTTGATTCTGCTCGTTCAATTTTTGATTCTGCTCGTTCAATTTCTGACTTTGCTCGTCTAACTTTTTGTCTTTTAGCTCCAACGCTTGTTTCTGCTCATCCACCTTCTTTCCCAACGCTTTCAATTTAGCGTCTCGGGTGTCAATTTCGGAAAAGAACTCTTCCTCGACATCCATCTGGCGGCGGAGGTCTGCGGAGGCGGACGCCATCATCAGTT
>CAVFXQ010000003.1:56380-117998 GCA_963626555.1 Clostridiales bacterium | reverse complement strand
CTCTGACGTTGTCTGTTCAACTTTGATAGGCAATGCGAGAGCCTCAGTGTGTGGAACGGACGACAGGTAAGTTCTCCACGCTTTTTTTTATTATCATTTACGAAATACCAACTACCGATTAGGGAGAGCGTTCGGTCATAAAAACATAGAGCATAAGTAAATGCAGAACGAGCACTCTTTCATAGCAAATAGTGGGATTCACGTTATTACAGTCCCATTAAATATCAACACTCAAGAAAATTTCAAAATGTGGTATCATGAATGGTATGATACCGCCAATGGAGAGTGGATATTAGATCCTGTTTATGAACTAAGGACAGAAGATTCTTGCATATACTACAATAAGCACAAACTTTATAAAAGCGGATATTTGTCGGATGCGACAACAGAAATAGACGTAACAGAGCTCAAAAACGAAGGCATTATGCCTTTGCGCATTGATGACACTAACTGTCAAGGTGTTAAAGGTGAGATATTTAATATAACCTTTTCCGACAGAGATTGCGTACTTTCTACTTTTGAGAATGTTTGGTTGCCTTTACCCTATTTTTTCAAAAAAACACCCAAAAGATTTAAGTTCGGACCTCTAAACTGGGCAAGACTAAAGTTAGTTCCAAGATACGAAGAGAAAAGTATCAAGTATTATGATGCCGTTATAGCGTTTGACACACGAACTAAGTACGAGGTTACTGATGAATATGACGAATGCCCTGTGTTCCCCGATAAGTTTAGGGGCGATATGGACTTTGAACTGTGTAGCAATGAGTTCTATTTAATGGATTACTGCACATCTGGCAAGAAGTGGAGTTATGTAGATGAATATCTTTTTCATTTGGTTCACCCTAATTTACAAAAGGTATCTCAGATAAAAGGTACGAATGTTAGAAGAATGTCGTATATCGCAACATACACTCTTCTCATTAATTACCTTGCACAAAAAAAGCTATTGCCACATATCAAAATATACAAGGATATTGATGTTGAGGTAAAAGACGTTGATATGGTTATTGATATTGGTAATTCAAGGACAACGGCGTTACTTATTGAAGACAATTCCAACTTTAATCAAGTCAGACAATTGGAATTGACTGATTATACAAATTTGCTGTATGAGGACAATGATGGGATGAGAATCAATAAGCATAAAGAGCCATTTGATATGCGGTTAGCGTTCCGAAAAGTCAATTTTGGAGATTTCAACATCAAGGATAGTCGACAATTTGTTTATCCAAGTTTGGTGCGTCTTGGAAAAGAAGCAAACACATTGATACATCTTGCGACCAACGATACGGACGATACAGAATCATTGTCAACCTATTCAAGTCCGAAGCGTTACTTATGGGACTGGCGTCCGAATAAAGAAGAGTGGAAATTTCTTGTATTGAAAGGCGAAAAGGACGATCACATTCTCAATCTTCGTGGTATTACCAACCAACTGAAACGAGATGGTATAGTTGATCCTATGGGTGAGAGTGGAAACACATATCATTACTCACGTCGATCGCTAATGACATTTTCTTTTTTGGAGATGTTGGTGCAGGCTCGAACGCAAGTGAACGGAGAGGATCATCGATCAAACAAATATGGATTTGGCAAACCAGCGATGCCTCGCAAGATACAGCGCATTATCGTAACTTGTCCTACTGCAATGTCAAAAGTAGAGCGAGAAGCATTAGTTCAATGTGCTAAAGATGCGGTGATATTATTGGAAAACTCCAATTATGACAATCCTGCAGATAATGAGAATCCAGGAAAATCAGTAGAAGTAATACCCACAGTAAAGTCAATGAAGGATGATGATGGATGTTGGTACTATGATGAAGCGACCTGCTCTCAACTCGTCTATATGTACGGTGAAGTAGGTCATAAATACAAGGGATGTAGCAATGAGTTCTTCAATCTTTATGGAAAGGTTGAGGAAGGAGAAGCTCAGCCATCAATAACTGTAGGATCTTTGGATATAGGAGCAGGAACAAGCGACCTTATGATTAGTAAATACTCATATATAAAAGGTGATGTTACCACTATAACCCCTGATCCGAGATTTTATGATAGTTTCTATTTCGCTGGAGATGATGTTCTTTACGCAATGATAAAGAATGTGATGTTATTGGATGACGAGAGTGCATTTAGAAAAGAATTGAGCAATTTATCTTTCCCTGAGTACAGGCAAAAGATAAAAAATTTCTTTGGTAAGGATTATTGTGGTCAAACTGTTGCAGATAGGATCCTTCGTAAGAACTTTAATAATCAGTATTCTGTTCCGTTGATGTGTCATTTCTTGGAGTTGCTCAAGCAAAATAGTAAGGATTGCAACGTGAAATATGAGGATGTGTTTGTAGAATGTACTCCAAACGAGACTGTAATTGAAGAATTCAAAGAAAGATTGGGCATTGATGTGACGAAATTGGTTTGGCGGTTCAATAGAGAAGACGTTGAATCGGTCGTAAGAAAAGAGTTTGAGCCATTACTTAAAAAGGTAGCAACAATTATGTTCTCTTACGCTTGCGATGTCATTTTACTTTCGGGTCGTCCAGCCTCATTGCCAGTGATAAGAGATATTTTCCTAAAGTATTACGCCGTGTCCCCTAATAGGCTTATTGTTCTCAATGACTATTATGTTGGAGATTGGTTTCCTTTCAGCGAAAACACTGGATATATCAAGAATGCTAAAACCATTGTTGCGATGGGAGGTGTGATTGGACATTATGCATCAGAGTTTTCGAACCTCAATAAATTCATCATCAACCTTGATCTGTTGAAGAAGAATTTAAAATCCACGATTAACTATATTGAGGCTTCTCGCGAGGGACAACCGATTGAGTATTTCATTACACCAGAGAAAAACAGAGGCGATTTGATGGTAAGCAGTGTTCCCGAAACATTGACTGTTAGGCAGTTAGGTATAGACACCTATCCTTGCAGAGCCTTATATTCAATTGATTTCAATCGATACAAGATGGCTGACAAGATTCGGAAGCGAGCATTGTTAGAGAACAACGAATGTCTAACAGACGCTAAAGTGATAGCGTTGGTTACCGAGGCAGTTGATGTTCTAAAGAAAAGAATGCCTTTCAAAATCACGATTGATAGAGATGCTGACGATAAGGAGAATCTAACGATTACGGCCATTGTAGACAAAAATGGCAATGATGTGATGGACGGCAATCTTGAAATTCACATTCAAAGTTTAGGTGTGGACGAGCGGTATTGGTTGGATTCTGGCGAATTTGATTTTTAATCTTTCAAGAATATGATAGCAGACATAAAACAGCATATAGAATTGGTTGGAAAGAGCATCCAGTGGGCGAAAGAGTATAAGAAGGATTCTTTCCCATACGATGTTTTCAAGGAATTTCGACGCAAACTAAAAAGGATTTACAATGCACTTGATGAGAATTGTTCTGCTGCGGCATACGGAGAGAGTCAGGTAGGGAAATCCTATTTGATGAGTAGTTTGTTATCATCTCCTAACGAACCGTTCGTAATAACAAACGCAGGCAAATCGTATAGCTTTATTGACGACATAAACCCCAGCGGAGGAAATAACGCCCAAGTGGAGTCAACGGGAGTCATCACAAGATTTACACTACAAAAAGATGGAAATCCAATGAAGGACTATGTCAAAGTCCGTAATCTTTCAGTTGTTGATATTATTCTGTTGTTAACCGACTCCTACTATAACGACATCAAGATTAATCCAGACAATGTTTTGAAATATGATGAAATCAACAACTATTTGGAGCAAATGAGCGGTCTGTGGAATGCCCGTGTCGTACAACATAGTAAAATTGCAGAAGATGACATCAAAGATATCCATGAATACATCCGTGATGTTATAGGCAATGCTGCATCAGGTATTATTCAGTCAAATTTTTACAAGATTGTTTCCCCTGTTATTCAGTATGTTACATACGACAAATGGGTTGATATTTTCAGTCTTCTTTGGAATAGAAATACAGAGATCAGTCATCTTTTTAGTGTGTTGATCCAAGAATACAAAAAATTGGATTTCAACACAGAAGTGTATGTGCCATTTGATGCCGTTCTTAGAGAGAAAGGAACATTGTTGAAGATAGACTGGCTTGACACAGTGTGTGGAATAAAAGCGGATACTGGCAATGACATTATTTATACAAATGTGTATGATGTAAAAGGAAATGTGATTGCACACGATTTCAATAAAGGAAACCTATCTGCGCTTATAGCGGAACTAACCTTTGAAATTCCCGCTTCATTAGCAAAAGAAAGGAAATTTTTGGAAAAGATCGATCTGCTCGATTTTCCAGGCGCAAGATCCAGAGAAAAATTTAAAGAGGCAGATATACACACAGTACTGCCAAAGGTATTGCGAAGAGGAAAGGTTGCATACCTGTTCAATAAATATTCGCGATCTTTGAAAATTAGCAGTGTTTTGTTTTGCCACCACAACAATCAAAAGGCAGAAGCAACGATTGGCGATACCGTGAATAACTGGATAGAAAACAATATCGGTGTTACTCCAGAAGATCGTGCAAAGATGTTGGTAAATACGAATGGGATTGCCCCTTTGTTTTTTATTGCCACAAAGTTCAACATAGATCTGGAGCGTACAAAAACGGATAGTACAACCAACAAAGACAGATTGTCTTCTCACTGGAATCGATTTGACACAGTGTTCCCTGAAATCATCAAACCTAATCGTTGGCTTGACGAATGGTCTATTGGTAGCGATAAATTCCACACCACCCCATTCCAAAATATTTATCCTTTGAGAGACTTCTACTGGTCTGGTAAAAATAATGTTTTTGATGGTTACAGTGATGGTGAGCAAAAATCAGAAGAGAAATCAATTCACCATTTCACGGACTATCCTGAATATTTTGATGATTTAAAGGATAGTTTCCTACGGAACGATTTTGTCAAGAAGCACTTCGCAAACCCTATTCAGACATGGGATGATGTCGCAACGATAAACAATGATGGTTCTAAAGCCATCATTCGCAATTTGGATTCTATTTCGGCTTATCTTGACGGTGCAAGACGACAAAAATACTTGATGGGATTGCAAAAGATAAAACAAGAAATGAATAGAGCGTTGTCTGTCTATTTTGAACCCGATGACAACGAGGCAAAAAATGTAAAAGCGAAACAAATAGCTAGTGACATTAAACGTTCCTTGACATTTTCTGTTGGTCAGCAACCAGAGATTTTTGGTAGAATCATTGACTCGCTAATGATTCCCGTTGAAGATTTGCGAAATATTGCATACGACATCATCATCTGCCACACAGAAGAACCGAAGGACTTCACTATGATCAATTTCGTGCGCAAGATTGTTGGAATTGATGTTGCCGATGACAACCAGGTCAATATCCAAAAATTATGTGATTACTACGATTGCGACATTAAACATATAGAAGAAGACCTTAAGAAAAAAGGATGTTCAGTAGAAGAGGTTATTTCTGCGGAAACCAAAACATTGACAACCGTTGCAGGGGTGGTTACCAAGCATATTATTGAGTATTGGTATGACTATCTTCATCAGCAAGTAAAGCAGTTGGAGGTTGTGCTTCCTCATTCAGATGAGGTTGTCTTTATGTTAACTTCATTGCTAAAGAAATTGGATGTAAAGGATGTCATAGAAGAAAGAATTGCTAGATACTGTAAGGTGTTCAGCATTAATGAGCAACCCAATGCAATTGCGGACTATACTTCACTAACACTCAACAACTTCGTTAGTTCTGTAGGACGAAATTTCATGAAAGACAGTGATATAGATGCCATCAGAGCCAAGGCGAATAAATGTCATATCAGTGTCAATTTAGATTCTTCAGCATGGGCAACCCAGCGCAAACCACAGTCATTACTTACGACTCTTGCTGCTTTTGACGATGCCACAGACATTGACAATGTCAGTATAGACACACTGATGAAGCTCCCTCTGTGGGATAATTTTCAACGTTGGGAAAACCTTGTAACTATAGGATTGCTCTACGCAAGCGACATTTCGCATGTTGATCCCGAAGAGAACGCAAGAGTCAAATCGCTGATAGACGAATGCGAGCTTCTTTATAAGTTTTAAGATTATAGGATACAGATTATGGAAGGATATACATACAAAGGGAAACAAAAACTATGTTATACTGAGGTCTCAGACTTTACCGATTTTCAAGGTTTAGGTCATGACCCTCTGTACAAAAGGTTTGATAGCGTGCTGAGCGTTGTCAAAAAGGTTGTCGCACCCGAATTTCAGCACTTCTTGGCGGCACCTCAATATATAGAAGAGGAAGATCAAATCTGCTGGCATATCAATAGTTGGAATGAAACTCCTCGAAAATATACAAGTCTTGGGGGTGCGGAATTGGCTAAATACCAAGGGATTAAAGACGCTACCATTCAGGCATTTCGAAATGCTATCCAAGCGTGCGATGGGGAGGAATTAATGACTCTTGCTGGCGCAATTCGATACATATACGACGAACATATTTATTGCACTGACGACAAGGTATATGTAGTGGCATGGGGTATGACGCCAGACACTCGCATTCACAAAGTTGTAGGTTCTGTGATTCACGAATACGATTTCAGCAGCAAGTTCAAGATTAAGTTTGATGCAGGAAATCATGGTCATCTTGTGTCTGCCATTAATAAATCTATGTTACGTTCTGAGGGCTTTATACTTTCCCAAAGAGATTTTCCTTCCGTTTGTGCCGACGAGGGATGGATATTCGAAGAATGGTCGCCCTCACCATTAGGAATGGTCGTAGATTCGGATTTGAGCTTTGTGGCAACCTACAAAGAAGATGTAAGCAAAGTAGAACAACCTGCACCTCCCATTGAATCAGAAGAGCCAGTGGAGCAAAAAGAGGATGCCCCTGAGAAACTCTATGAACCAGAACAGAAAGAGCCAGAGTATTATAGATGCTCTTTTGATGCTGGTAAGCATGGAACAATTGAAGGTCAAGACACATTCTACAGAATAGAGAACTCAACATTGACAGATTCAGACATTCCAAAAGTAAACGTAAAGCCAGGATATACGTTCAAAGGATGGAATGTAGAACCACTCAATATGCTTATAGACGGAGACAAAAACTTTGTCGCACAATATGAGCCACTCCCTTGGTATCAAAGGTTTTGGACTTGGCTAACTGGAAAAGGGTGTCTGAAATGGCTGTTATGGCTATTAACCTTCCTTTTAATACTTGGGCTGTTATCTTTCTTCCTTCGCTCTTGTGTAGGATGTGATCATATCCTAAGCAATGATGAAGTAGGACTCATTGATTCTGTCAAAGCACCTAATGGCCGGGTTGTTGAGGACAATGGAACGATTCAACCAGTTACAGGTGATGACGGAAAGCTTCCAAATTCGGATGGTATAGTTGCACCCATCATTGACGACGGAGGTGAAGACGTACCTATTGTTCGTCGTCCAGGCACACCCGATGTGATTGGAAATCGTCTATTCTTGTTTATGGAGGAGGAAGACGGCGATATAGATGCATTAGCACAAGAGTTCAAAAGAGTCTATCCAGATAACGAATACTCAATCATTGGATTTGACAAAGAGGTAAAATCCCTAACAATCCAAGTTCCTGAAGATGAACGCGATGACATAAGGGAAAGTCTCAACGCTAAGATTCCTAATCAAAGGTTCTTAGTGTTTGATGAGGAGATTTATGAAATTAATGGACACGAGAGTGGACCTTCCGAGAATCCAGGTTGGCACTTGAAAGCAATTCGTTTACAACAAGGATGGAAAACGACAAAAGGTTCACCTGAAATTAGAGTTGCTATCGTAGATGACGGGATAGAAATCGGTCACCCAATGTTCAGTGGTCGGATAGAGGATGCCTACAATGTGTTCACCCAAAACAACAAACTGAGTCAAGGGTCTGGACATGGGACGCATGTTGCAGGACTTGCCGTGGGTTGTGCAGATTATTATGACAATGGGGCTTCTGGTGTTGCACCCAATTGCGTCTTGATTCCCATACAAGTGTTTGACAATAACCGTTGTCCTCTTTCTGCACTTGTTTCGGGAACGATGTACGCCATTCATCACGATGCAGATGTTGTAAACTTGTCTGTTGGTCCGCATTTTAGCGGTTTAAACTCATTGCCCGAAGAGCAACAAGAAGAGATTGCAGAGCAACGTTTCAAAAATCTTGAGAAACTTTGGAACAGAGTATCAGTTCTTGCGACAAAGAAGAATAGCATATTGGTGTTTGCAGCAGGAAACGACAATATTCTGTCAAGCATACCTCCAGAAAACAGAAGCACATCATCTATAACTGTCACTGCTGTCGACAAGAATCTCTATCAAACAGATTTTACCAATTATGGCGAATGTTCGGACATTTCTGCACCTGGGAATGACATCTACAGTTCATTCCCGAAAAGCAGTTTTTCTTCTTTTGACGGAACGAGTATGGCAGCACCTATCATAACGGGGACCATCGCACTTATGAAATCTATCAAAAAAGATTTGACCGTTGAACAAGCCAAAAATGTGTTATACAAATCAGGTTCAGATGTATATGGGAACATTCCTCCTATGGTACTCGTTGACGAAGCCCTTGCGTGTGTGAAGAGAGGCGACTTTAGCACACCCTCTAAACGCACAATGCCGCCCGTACCAAATGGGAAGGGGGGAAGTGATGATTATTCAAGACCAATCGTAGAGAAAGAGCCTCAGTCAAATATCAGTGATACTGATTATGACGAGATTCGAAAGGAAATAAAAGAACATAAGGAGAAAATAAAAGAATTAGAAAAATTATTGCCAAAAAATTAGTAGCCATGTCAGAAAATACTTATTCGTGGAATAAAACCCTTAAATTTTCTTGGGGACATATCGTCGCAATCATCGCATTGATATTCATAAGCATAATCGTTTTTATGGGAAGTTGTTACGAAAACGGTGGAAATTTCAGTTCTGCCCTTTTCAAAGTCGCCATTATCGACATTGTGCTTTTAATGACTTTTATAGGCGCACAAATATGTAAAAGTGCAGACAAAAATTTTGACAGAGCAATTGTCATAGAGAGAATTTTGATTTGTTTGTGTCCATTTGTTTTTATTTGGGCAATGATTCCTTACAACCATTTTTGGACGGTCTTCAGCGAAAGGAAAAACATTGAGCAAAGTTTTTCTTCAACAATCGCAAAATCAAAACAAATGTTCGATGACTATGACCAGTATGCAGACGAAAGAATCTCATCGTATGACAATTCTTTACAACAGGCCATTGACAACTTTGACAAATCCGTTGAAGAGCAAACTGATGAGGAAGCGACCTCACAGGCCTCAGAGACTTACAGCAAGTTGGGGTTCACTGGCACCAATGACGCAACTATGAAACAGATTTTCCTTGAAACACTACAACTTCAGTTGAAGTCGCAGAACACCATAGATTTAGAAAAATCAGCCTTGGATTGGATTGAAAGTGCTAACCAGGAAGCCTCCATTTGGAATGTCTTTTTAATTGGGAACATCAAAAACATCTCCGATGCCATTGATAGTTGGAACACAAAACTTGTGGAAGTTTCAACTCCCATCTTGAGCAATGAACCTCAAAACACTACGGCATTTGATGCGGATAATTCGTCATGTGGCGCAGTAAAAGCGGAACTCAAGAAGCTACAAGACTCCTACAAACAACCTTCAGGGATAAAAGCAAACACTGTTTGGACAGGGATAATTCTCTTCCTGTTTTTGCTCTTCCCCTACTACCTACAAGAGAGATATACCAAAACTAACGGATATTACTCATTAATACCATTTCTTAAACGAAGTTCTGATCTTAAACCTGCAAAGAAACATAAAGATGACAGTCAAGGTGAAGAGCAAAGTGGTTCTAACAACGATATCTATAGTGGAACATTCTAAACAATAAAGAATATGGTTAAGAAAAAACAATTACTGAAAAACATACAAGATTACAGTCCTGAAGAAATTGCAGAAGCTGTAAGGGCAGGTGAGGTTTCTTTGTACGAACTAAGCAAGGAAACTGAGGGTGCGTTTACTCCCTTATTGAAGCATAGAGTTAAAGAAATCTTAGACTCCCCTATTCCTGCCTCTTCTTACAATAACCAAGAAGTCTCTTCTACTATGGAGGTGTCAGAACCAGAGGATTTCCTTACAGAGAATGACAGCGATTCTGCGATTACGTCAGATAACGCAAGTTCTCAACCTACTCAAACAGAAGACGATTCAGCAGGTGAAGAAGAGTCACATGGTTTATTCTCCTTTAAGGGACGAATCGGTCGAGGCAGTTATGTTGGAACAGTGATACTTGTCTTCTTTTGGAATATATTAACCACTGGTTTCATCAAAACTGGCGTACCTGCGGGATATTTATTTATCCTACTTACACTTATACCTATGCAATGGATAATCTGGGCGCAACGTTGCAAAAGATGCCACGATCGAGGCCATAGTGGATGGTGGCAGCTAATTCCATTCTACGGTTTTGTTCTCCTCTTCGGTAAGGGAGAGCCTGGAAGAAATAAATATGGTGATAATCCAAATAATAAATAAATATGCTGAGCAAAGAAACTATATTGGAAAATGTCGGTCAATATTCGGTCGATGAACTAGTTGCCCACATAAGAAACGGCATCGTTACTTTCGACGAGCTTTGCAATGACACTGATGGCGAGTTCTCTGCCGCAGTGCGTCGCGAGGTAGAGCAAAAGTTGAAAGGTGGTGATGCCGAAGAATGGGCAAAGGTGCAGAAAGAGAACACGATAGAGGCGGCGAACCGTTACCTTCGAGAATTTCCTAACGGACAATTCCGTCCCAATGTTCGCGCCCTCAAGGCACAGTTGGAGCAGGAACAACAAGAAAACGAACTTACGGAGGTTGCATCCAACGCATGGAATGCTGTAAACAAGAAAGACTCTGTCGCACTAAAGGCTTTTGTCAAGGAATACCCAAACAGCGAGTTTGTGAAGGAGGCAAAAAAACTTATTGAGACATTGACGCTTGAAGAAATTATGGGATTTGACTCCGAAACCTTGGTAAAAAACATTTATCAATTCCAAACAAATCGGAAACTCACCGTTGAACAAAAGGACAACAACATTATTAAGGTTATTACGAATTTCATCGGTGATGGTAAAATCTCAAAACAAGACTTTCTAAATAAAATAGATGAAGACCACAACTTGCTAAGTGCAGGTATCGTAAAACGTCTTATTGAACAAGGAACTATTTCGGCAGAGGATTTGTTGGACATTAACATCGATAAGAAATTTATTCAAAAGATGTATGAGGGGGAAGAACCGCAAAGTTTCTCAACTCCTGAGAGATTGGATAGGATTCACAAGCAGTCAACCGAAATATATTTTTGGGGCATCCCTTCTTCTGGAAAGAGTTGTGCCTTGGGTGCAATCCTTAGTGTGGCAGCAAGTGGTACAGTTGCCCATTCTATGGATCCTGACACTGATTCGCAAGGTTATGGGTATATGACAAAACTGATTAATCTTTTCCAAAATGGTGAAGTTGGTGCACTTATGGAAGGTACTGCTGTGGATTCGTTTTATGAAATGGGCTTCGATTTGGTGGATAATGACGACAAGATTCACCCCATAACTTGTATCGACATGGCAGGAGAGTTGATGCGCTGCATGTATAAAGAAAACGCTGGAGATACAATGACGGAAAAAGAAAGAGTCATGTTAGACACAATGAACAGAGTACTCATCGACAATCGATCCGTCAACCGAAAAATGCACATTTTTGTCATAGAGTATGGTGCGGAAGATCGTAAATATGAAGGTCTGCCACAGAAAACATATTTGGACGGTGCTGTATCATACATTAAAAACACAGGCATTTTCAAAAAAGATACTGACGCTGTTTACATTATGATTACCAAGGCTGATAAAGTGAAAAATGCGGACAAGGAAACTTTCAATAAGTATATTGAAGATAAGTATCGTGGTTTTTATAATGGGTTAGAGCAGATTTGTAAGGACAATGAAATCAACCGAGGAAAGGTCGAAAAGATTGCATTCTCATTGGGAGATGTTTGTTTTCAGAATTATTGCAAGTTTGATGCTCGTCCTGCCTCAAATGTGGTTAGATTGATACTGAATCGTTCGGCTTGTACTCGCGGAGGCAAAATGGGATTTTTTGAAAGATTATTTAGAGGATAAATCATGAAGAAATTAGGACTAATAATTAAGAACACAAATGATGGAGAGCAAGAAGGCTTTTCTATCAATAAAGAAGAGAATTGGACTAAGTATGCGTCCGACGCACGTTCCGCAATTAAAGAATTGGAGTCCTTTGATGGAAGTGGCAAAGTAGTTTACCTTGTAAGATTTCTGGGAAGTCTTGGCTATCTTTTCTGCGTCATAAAAGCAAGATCTCAAAGCAGCGGCAGAAAACATGACAATACCGCAGCATGGATTTATGTGCCAAGTAGGGTGACAATGTCTGCAGAGGAGATGGAAAATATTCTTAAAACTGTAGAGAAAAATATTTCAAGTGAATATAATATAGACGAAAAAACTCTGACTAAAGTTTTCGAAAAAGAATATCCTGAAAAGAATCTTCTTTTTACCGCTTCTGAATCAATTAAATCTAAGGACGAAAGCCTTTACGCTTTAAGATACTACAATGATACTTATCAACTTAATGAGCTGATTGGAGAGAATCTTTTCCAAAAGGAATATGGGAAGTATAGGGGATTATTCCTTGTGGATAAACGCCTTGATATAAAACTATCTAAAGGGAAAACTCTCGATTTTGAGCCTAAGCAGGTAATTCTCATTTCCTCGGCTAAGAAGCAGGATGGTTTTACTCCTTATCTTAGAGATTCTCAAGAGTTTGACCGAGACATTGAAGACATAAAGGGGTCAGTAATTACGGTAGTTTGGGAAAAAGATCATTATGCCCCTATAAAAAGGACTATTACTGTTGAAAATAAAGATGATATCTCAAAACTTAAAATTGAAAAAGAGGAGATCAAACGGCGTATTCTTCGTTCTGAGGTCACAGTGAAAACAGATAAAGGGAAAACAATAGATGATGCCACTATTCATATCAAGGGTCAACAACTTGATGAATATGTGGATATACCAGAAGATGACCTAGGAAAAACTGTTAACGTGAATGTTTCTGCAGAGGGTTACAACGAAGCGGAAGAACCTTACAATAAGAACGGAGTCATCGTAACCTTGTCTCGGAGAAAATATCCTAAAGTTCTCAAAATAGATGTTGAGAATGCATCTAACGGAAAACTATCCTTTGATTCTGACTCGGAAGACTACAATTCTTCACCTATAAAGGGATATGAAGTTGTAGGACATGACGAAGATGCAAAGTTGCAATACAACGGTAATGAGGGGAAAGCAAATGATTTAATGGCCAAATTCTTCGCCCTCGGTTTCGCCTCCTGCTTCGCCTTGCTTCTCTTGCTTTGTGGAGGTTGGTATGTTTTCGAGAAAATTTCTACGCCAAAAGAAAGAGCTGAAAAAATTGCAAATAATGAGACGAGTGAAAAAAAAGGAAATACTAATAGTGCTGCTCCTACAAAAGAAGATTCGCCTTCTAATAAGGAAAAAATGAAGTCCTACTTGTCTCAACCTATGGAAAAAGACTCTTGCATAAAACTCGATTATGAAAAACTTTGGAATGCCCTAAACACTTTTGACGTTAATGAAGTAGAGAAGTATGAAAAAGATTTTTCTGAACTCAAAGAGGTTGTTAAGAAACTTAAAAAATATAAAGAGGCTATAGTACTTGAGCGTTTGAATAAATACACTGAGGAAAGTGGCAAGAAGGAAATCAGTTTGTCTGAATACAAGGTTTTTTTAAATAAAAAGATCTCCGAGGCGCAAAACCAGAACAAGCCCAGTGATGAATCTATGGATTCCACAGAAAGTGATACTGAATCATCACCTCAGGAGGGTTCTACTAATGGTGAAGGTCGTGGTAAAAATACAAATAATCAAGACTAAATGAAAACAATAGTAAAAATTCTCATATTGTTCTTTTCTATTTCATTAACGGTGTTAAGCGTTATGATATATGCAAAGACAAAGGTTGAACCTCCGTTGGCAACAGAGACGTTCAACCAATATTCAAGATGTTTAGACGAGAGTCTCAACCTTTTTAGCAGGGCTGAGACTCCTGAACAAGAGGACTCCTTGTTTTTCGCTATAGAGGGGAAAATAAGGTTCTATGTTGAGCAGGAAAAGGTAGATTCAAGTAAAGGTAACAGTTATCTTTCTGAATTGTGTTCTCACTACGCACCGTTGTTCATAAGACATTCTATGGCAAAGTTTTATGAATCAGAATGGAATACTAACGACCATAGATATATGCTTGAAAAGTCAAATTATTTAGAATCTCTTCGCAATTTTAGTGATGCACAAGTGTTGGATCAAGAAACAATCGAATCTTTAAATAAGATAAGAGGTATCATTTCAGACTACAAGCAAGCCTGTGCAATAAGTAGAAAGACATACTTTACGAGCATCAACGATGCACGCTCAACCATCAACAAGGCTAAAGGATATGCTGAAGACCATTACCTTTCCAATTGTTCAGACTTGATCAATAGTCTGAAGCGTGTGCCAGCCTCTATTGAAGTCTCTCACTATAACTATGTGTGTGCGTCAATAAATAGACTTGCTCAATTCAAAGATTACAAGCAGGACTACTACGATAACACGCTCGTACCTGAGATACAAACAATCATAGAAGTATATGATAAGAACGCAAAAAAACTCTATGGATCAAAACGTGATGTTGATGTTTTATGGGAACAAGCTCGTACCCACTACCATGAAGGTTTGAATTATTACGAGAGTTTATCGGATAAAAAATATCCTAATTACAATTACTAAGAAGATGAGAAAATTATTTTGCATATTATTTCTATTTTTTTCTCTTGCGTTGATGGCGCAAGAGAAAAAAACATCTACTAAAAATGGACAATCTAATTGGGAGCTACAGCAGGAGAATAAAAATTTGGAAAAGGAAAACAGCGATTTAAAAAAGCAATTCGAAGATTCTTTAAAAATTATCACTACTCTTCGTCATGGACTCTCCAATAAGTCAACAGAAATAGAGAAACTAAAATCTGACACATCTTCGCTAAATAAGAAGTTAACAGAGGCGAAAAAAAAGTTAGAAAAAACAAACAAGATGCTGGTAACCAATGCTCTCAACTTTTTGTATATTCCATACGAGGCATGGAGTATTGATAGCGTTGCCATACCTGCGTTTAACGCTATCTCAGATTTGTCCCTAAAAGAAGAATACAAGAAAGAGGAACAGCTTCTAAAAAATTTTCATCAAGATGTTGGAGCTATAGTTTCCTTTTTAACTGAGGTAGAGAATGAAATGAAAAAAAATAAAATTGCATATGATTTGTCAAAATTAAAGGGAAAATTGGCAAACGAGGATTTCTACAAAAGGTATACAGCAAAAGAAAAATTTCATAAATCATACTACTTAGGTAGGAAAATCAAAACCATTGAAAAAGAGTTGGAAAATTCAAATCCTAATATCACGTCCATCAAAAATGAACTCGTTCAATGTCTCAAAACTAAGTGATTTGATGTATAAAATTTTGACATTTTCAATCATGCTATTTTTCTGTTTGAGCATCTCCACAACCGTTGATGCTCAAACTCTTCTTGAATATCAAAAGGAGTTGCAACAACAAAAACGTCAAGGAGCAACTGCCAAGCAAAAAAGTAGTAACCAACGTTCTAACAATAAAACGACAACCCCAAAGAAGCCCTTTCAAGCACAGACAAAAACAGGAAGCGTAAACGCTGAAAAACAGAAATATGACGAAGCGTGCCAAAAGGGAACGAAAGCAGCACTTAAAGAGTATGTTAAACGGTATCCTAATGGAAAGTATATTTCAGATGTAAAAGAGAGAATCAACAGAATTGACGAGTCTTCTTTGTGGAAATCAGCGAAAGAAGAAAACTCCATAGCTGGTTATAGTCGTTATATTCAGCAGTCAAAACTTAGGACGTACGAGTACGAAGCAAGAAACGCTATTGAAGAAATTAAAGCCCAAAATGCGTGGAACTACTACGCTAAAACATCGAATAATCCTGAAACAGTGATGACTTTCATTAAAACTTATCCCAACTCTTCATACAAAGATCTGGCGACAAGAAGATTTTACGAATTGTGGGGAGTAAGACATTACAATCAGGGAAATCTTACAAACGCAAAGGCCTGTTTTGACCTCGCAGGAGGTAAGTATTCCCTTGAATACAGAAACAAGCTCTTATATGACGAGTGCGCTGAATACGAAGATTACAAGAATCTGACCTTTGATTATCAGTATAAGAATTTCCTAATTAAATATCCTTATAGCAAGTACCACAAAACGGTTTCAGACGAGTTGGCGAGAAGAAATAGGGAACAATACAAGGCACAAAAACAAAGAGAACAAAATGTGCGTAAAAATGTAAAACAAACAGAGAAGATTGTTCGCAAAAACCGTGTCCGCGACAATGGTGGCTATGTGCAATTTGGACTTGAAATATTGGATTATGGAATGCATTTTAAAATTCAAGACGACAACGATACTTGGATGCCAACAACAAATCGTCAAGTTGCCCTATACTACAATTTGGGAGTAAATTTAAAAATCGGTAATTACAGATCTCCAGTTCAATTTGCTCTTGGCGCTAAACCTGGTATCTCTGTTTTCCACTACTGCTATGATGATGGTAGAATAGATATTAATGAGACTTCACATAGTTTTCACATACCTCTGTATGCCAAACTCAAAGTAAACATCTGCACCGCAGGATATAGCAAATTTTATGCCAGTGGATTAGGTTTGTATTACATCAAAAATAAGCATTCGGAAGTAGGCGGTGGATTAGGATTTGCATGGCGCCACTGGGACTGGCTTACTCTGTACTACAAGCAAAAACCTCAAAATTATAAGACCTTAGGATATTTTGGAACGTCGCTTACCTACTACTTTTGCAGATAAAACCAATCCTCCGCAAGAATATGGACTAAGTAAATTAACCATAGAATGCTATCATAAAAAACTTTTCCGTTTTATCCGTTTCTGTAGTCATTTTTATTATCTTTGCAAACCATTTAATAAGCAGGCATGAAGCAAACAGATAAGAATACAGGTTTGTAAGTGTGGCTTTAAAGATTATAATAAACTTTAAATATAAAAGAAAATGGCAGAAATGAATTTTGGCGGCGTAATCGAAAACGTAGTTACCCGCGAAGAATTTCCGTTAGAAAAAGCGCGTGAGGTCTTGAAAAACGAGACAATCGCAGTTATCGGATATGGAGTTCAAGGTCCTGGTCAATCAATGAACTTGCGCGACAACGGTTTTAACGTAATCGTAGGTCAGCGTCCAGGTAAGACTTTCGAGAAAGCTAAGGCAGACGGATGGGTTCCTGGTGAAACTTTGTTCGGAATCGAAGAGGCTTGCTCAAAGGCTACCATTATCCAATTGTTGCTTTCTGACGCAGCACAAATCGAGTGTTGGCCAATGGTTAAGAAATACTTGACTCCAGGCAAGACTTTATACTTCTCTCATGGTTTCGCTATCAACTGGAATGACCGCACAGGCATCGTTCCCCCAAAAGATGTTGATGTTATCATGATCGCTCCTAAGGGTTCTGGTACTTCTCTTCGTCGTATGTTCGTTCAAGGCCGTGGTTTGAACTCTTCATACGCTATCTACCAAGACGCTTCAGGACACGCTTGGGACAAAGTAATCGCTCTGGGTATCGGTGTTGGTTCTGGATACTTGTTCGAAACTACTTTCAAGAAAGAGGCTACATCAGACTTGACAGGAGAGCGTGGTTCTTTAATGGGTGCTATCCAAGGATTGCTCTTGGCTCAATACGAGACATTGCGTGAGAACGGACACTCTCCTTCTGAGGCATTCAACGAGACAGTTGAGGAGTTGACTCAATCTCTCGGCCCATTGTTCGGTGAAAACGGTATGGACTGGATGTACGCAAACTGTTCAACTACCGCTCAACGTGGCGCTTTGGACTGGATGGGTCCTTTCCACGACGCTATCAAGCCAGTTATGCAGAAACTCTACCACTCAGTAGTTACAGGTGAAGAGGCTCAACGTTCTATCGACGCAAACTCTAAGCCAGACTACCGTGAAGGTTTAGAGAAAGAGTTGGCTGCTCTTCGCGATAGCGAAATGTGGCGCGCTGGTGCAGTTGTTAGAAAATTGCGTCCTGAGAACAACAAGTTCTAATAGAATCTAATCAGTTCTATATATGGAGGGGTGGCAGGTTTCTGTCGCCCCTCTTTTTGTTGTGCCTATTCTATAAACACACAAAGTTCCAATTTTCGGAAAAGTGTATTTTTCAAAGGTGTAAATCATAGGAAAAGTGTATTTTTTAGACATTAAATTTATAGGAAAAGTGTATTTTTGGAGGGATAAAATTATAGGAAAAGTGTGATATGCTATTTAGAAAGATTGAAAATCAGATTGTTAGCCATTTAAAATCAGACGATGATAGAATACTCGTTATTGATGGTGCCAGACAGATTGGAAAGTCGTTTATCATCCGAGAAGTAGGAAAGCGACTTTTCAAAAATTTCATTGAAATCAATATGGAGGTCGACAAGTTGAGCAGTCGGACTTTTGAGAATGCAAAGACAATAGACGATTTCTATTTGGCACTCAGTATTGACTATGGACATCTGATGAAGGAGAAAAAGGACACTCTCATCTTCATAGACGAAATACAAGCATACGACCATCTTCTGACAATGCTCAAGTTTTTAAGAGAAGACAATCGATACACATTTATTGCCAGTGGTTCTCAATTAGGTATTACCTTAAAATTAACCTCCTCACTGCCCATCGGTTCAATACGAATTCTGCACATGTATCCTATGGATTTTGAGGAATTTCTCATTGCCAACAATGTAGGAGAATTAGTCATCGACACATTGAGAAAAAACTTTGAGAAGAGAGTTTCTATGCCAGCAAACATCCATACAAAAATCATGGATCTCTTCAAGAAATACCTTTTAGTCGGAGGACTACCCTACGCTGTAAAAACCTTTGTAGAGAGTAAAAACATCACGACAGTTCGTTCTATTCAAACAGACATACAACAACTGTACAAAGCTGACGCAGCGAGGTATGAGCAAAATAATACACGCCTCAAGATTCAGCGGATATATGACATGATTCCTTCTAATTTGGAAAACAAAAAGAAACGAATTGTAGCCAAAGACATAGAGCAGAAAGATGGGAAAAGGATGAACGACTATGAGGAAGAGTTTGACTACCTCATCTCGGCGGGCATAGCGTTAGAAGTGAAAGCGATTAGCAAACCTACGTTTCCTTTGATTGAGAATAGTGGGAAAAACCTTCTGAAACTCTATATTAATGATGTCGGCTTGCTAACAAACATCTTCTTTGGAACGCAAATAAAGCCTATTATGGAGGATGTCAATAGCATAAACCTTGGTTCGGTATATGAGACTATCGTAGCGCAAGAACTCAAAGCACACGGTTTCAATCTCTTCTACTACGACAACAAAAAAAACGGTGAAGTTGACTATCTAATAGACGATAAAGAACATCTCTCCGTTCTTCCTATAGAAGTAAAATCAGGCAAAGATTACACGATTCACAGTGCATTAGACCGCTTTATAGAGAACAAAGACTACAATATTCAACAAGCCTTTGTTTTCTCAAACAATCGAGAAGTGAAGACCCAAAACAGTATCACCTACCTTCCCATCTACTATGTCGCTTTTGTTCAAGCACAATAAAAAAGAAGCCCAACGAGCTTTCAACCGTTGGGCTTCTATTGGTTTTACCTAAAAATTCAACAACACCCCGACACCTTTTCCTGTAACGCCAACTCTATACTCAAAAGCAACATCATTGTTTATACAATTTTTTTCATAAACCTTTAATGATTTTCTTCGCTTCTTAGCACCACAAATTATCATCGGAATACCTACAAGCTCGATAAAAGAGCCAATTGCAAGAACGGGAATATTATCAATAGTTAATGATACAACTCCTAACATTTCCCCCATAACAATCATAGCAATTCCTGCACCCAAAAATCTATTACCTTTTCTATATGTTTCTAAAGCAGGAACACAATGTTTTCTTAAATAGTTCATATATTCGTCAGAAGTTAATCGTTTTCCATTCAAACTTCTATAACCAAGAACATCCCCATTAGTTTTCAAAGTTTTTTCTACTCTTATTCGCTCATTTTCATAGACAGGATCTGAGCCATAATAATCATTTTTCATCTCTACTATCGAAGAGTTTTTTGGAGACGTTCCATTGTCAGAGTTATCTTCTTTGCCTTTCGTTGTTTTTTCTTCAGACAGCTTTTGAGTTGTCTCATTTTGAGGCTTCACTTCTGCCACCCTATTGTAATTTTCCGCTTTCTCCACAGGTTTTGCAACTTCCTCTTCTTTTCTTTCCTCGTATATTTCAACTTCGCCATTCTCATACACAACAGTTTGAATTTCCGCCACTGACATAACATACGTCGGCCCGTTAGGATTGCTCATCTTCTTATATTTTATTTCAGAAGAAGAAACTTCCAAAATTTTTGCGTCAATCTTCCTTGCATCTTTAGTTACTATCATATCGGATGCAAACAAGCTCACGCTAAGGAAATCCACTAACAAAATAATCAGAAATCTTATCTTCATAACCGCAAATATTTTAGAAATTCAACGCCAAGCCTACACCTTTCCCAGTATAGCCTATGCGATATTCAAATGAGGTATCATTGCCACCGCATTCTTCATTATAAATCTTGATTGAACGTCCTCTTCTCACTGAACCAGAAATCCATAAAGGAAGCCCCACTATAGCACAAACAGATCCAACAATAGTTCCTGCTGTTCCGTATGCATACTTCACCAACTCCCTATAATAGCTGTCATCATCAACTGGAGTATAACTTGCCAAACATATTACGCCTGAAAGCAGAAGACAATCACCCATAATAGTCAAACAACAACCAATAGACGCTAAATTACAGCCACTTATATACTTATCATACGCCGGCCTGCAGCGAGTCCTCAGATACTCAGCATATTGATGATTTGATAATTTCACGCCATCTAATTTCCTATACTCAAGAAAACCATCTTGATTATAATTAAAACTATTAACAAAATAACGAAGACTATAAGCTGAGTTTAAATTGGGAATTCTACCAATATTGCTACGATTATAGATCATGCGACGCAACTCCAACTCGTCATGTTCCCTTTGTTGTGGCGTTGGTTGATATTTAACAACACTTTCTTGGGGCTTTCTCTGTTTATTGACAATTTTTTGCGACTTCTCTTCTTTATTTTCTTGACATTTTATTTTAAAAGTTTCCACCTCTCCATTATCATAGACAATAGTTTGAATTTCAGAAATTTTCAAAATATATGTCGGTCCATCAAGATTGGTCACCTTCTTATACTTAATCTCATCCGAAGACACCTCCAAAACCTTTGCATCAATCTTCTTTGCAGATTTTGTTACTATAATATCAACCGCAAATACAGAATTAGCAAACAACGTGACAAATAACGTCAAAAATAGGCTCAACCTCATTGCTTTTATGTCTTGATTTACCTAAATCCACATATCAGACCCACCATAAACAAACGTAGTTTTATACTCAGATGGGTATAAAGTATATCCCGTTTTTTGAAGAACCCTAGCATAATGGACACCATGTATCGAGACCTTATACTTTCCATAATGACCACCTTTCAACGTTTCTTGGTAGTTATCGTCTATATAGACAGCATACGAACTCGAAGAGTTGTTAACGACAGTTACTTCATAGGTTTCAATCTCCTCTTCTTCATCCGAACTTTTTTTACACGACATGTTCAATATTAAAAAAAATGCCACAATAACCCATAGCAATCCCAAAAACTTTCTCTTTCCCATTTTGTTTTTATATTTAAGTAATTAGTTATTTCCCTTAATAATTTCAAATAACATTACAAATATAAAAACAAAATGTACAATTTTACCCCCCTAATATGTTTTTACAACATACTTTTTCTAATCGTCTGATTTTCAATCAATTATTTTTTTCAACAAAGTGCATCTATCGAACAACTTCTTTGCTCTTTCTAAACATATTTACGGCATTCAATCTTCGTCGTCCCACTCCATCTCTATATCGTCATCCCCTATGATTTCAATCTCATCTTCATTAAAATCATCCTCTTCGTCAAGATCCATCGGACGGTGCGTCAATGTCATGTGTCGGTCTACATCTTTACTCAACTCATTCCATATCAAGTCTTTAAGCTCCATTAAACCATTTCCCGTTACACTTGAGAAGAATGCAACTGGCACATCGGTAGGCAATGTCTGACGTATTTCTTCCTCCAACTCTTCGTCAATCATATCACACTTTGAAATCGCCAAAATACGTTGTTTTTTCAATAATTCTTCATTGTACTTTGACAACTCATTCAGTAGAATTTCATACTCCTTAACAATGTCGTCAGAATCGGCAGGGACAAGGAACAAAAGGATTGCATTTCTCTCTATATGGCGCAAGAAACGCAAACCAATTCCTTTACCTTCACTGGCTCCCTCTATAATTCCTGGAATATCCGCCATTGCAAAAGATTTCTGATCGCGATAAGCAACAATACCTAAATTGGGTTCCAAGGTTGTAAATGGATAATTGGCAATCTTAGGCTTCGCTGCAGAGACAACAGAAAGCAAAGTTGACTTCCCCGCATTCGGGAATCCCACTAAGCCAACATCTGCCAACACCTTCAACTCCATAATGACAGTCTTCTCAATAGCAGGTTCTCCTGGCTGCGCATAGCGAGGCGTTTGGTTCGTTGCCGACTTGAAATGCCAGTTTCCTAAACCACCGCGACCGCCTTTCAACAATATCACCTCCTGACCATCTTCCGTGACATCGCAGATAAACTCACCCGTTTCTGCATCGTAGACAACGGTTCCGCATGGCACTTCAAGCACTTTATCTGCACCATCCGCCCCAAAACTTCGACTTGAACTTCCACTACCACCGTCGCCTGCCAAAACATGCTTTTCGTATTTCAAATGGATAAGCGTCCAATAGTTTTTGTTACCTCGAAGGATAACGTGTCCTCCACGACCTCCGTCACCTCCATCGGGTCCTCCCTTTGGTGTGTATTTTTCACGATGCAAGTGAGCAGAACCTGCTCCCCCTTTGCCAGATCGGCAATATATCTTAACATAATCTACAAAATTCGTCTCAGCCATAATTCCCTATATTTTCACAACCAATTTTTCTTTTTAAATATGAACAATGTCAAACCCGATGCGATAACCATCAAGCATATTGAAAACAAATATCCGTATGACCAATCCAATTCTGGCATAAATTTAAAGTTCATACCATAGATACTCGCAATCAACGTCGGAGGCAAAAAGATAACAGACACCACCGTAAATATCTTGATAATCTTATTCTGCTCGATATTTACGAGACCTAAGAATGTATCTTGTAGATAGTCCAAACGGTCAAAGCCAAATTTAGTATGCTCGATAAGAGAGTTAATATCCTTGATAACCATGCTCAAACGAGGTTTCAAGTCTTTTGGCATCATCGCACTCTTCAGGACGTTGGAGACCACTCGCTGTTTGTCGATAATGTTCTCGCGAAGGTGCATCACACGTTCTTGCATATTTTTGATTTCCAACAACATATCTTCGTCGACATCCTCTGCAATGGTGAGCGTTTTACTTAATTTTGTAATCTCGCTTGTTACTGCCTCAATCATATCCGCATCATACTCAACCCGAGTCTCTAACAAAGCAACGAATATATGATAACCTGTCGGATAATTTCGAGGATTAGCAAACATTTTCTTGACCGTCTCATTGAATGATTTCAGATTTGAATTGTCTCGAACTGAAACCAAAATTCCATTTTTCAAAATAAAAGACACAGGCTCTTTTTCGAACGTATCTAATAAGAAATTCGAGTTCGCCACCATAGTATCTTCCGTTTCTATGTAACGAGAAGACATCTCAATCTCTTCTATTTCCTCTTCTTCCTGAATATAGATCTTCAGGAACTGCTCCAACTCCGACTCCGTTTCGGGAGCAACATCGTTCAAATCAATCCAAACAAAATTTTTCAAAGGAATCTCTTTTAGAATTTCGATATCCTTTGCAATCTTCAGCCGATTATTCTCAAAATAGAACAACCGCACCTGTTGAATATTTTGCTGCATACCTTTAAATTTTTGCTAACTCTTCTTGTACTCGATTCGTTAGTGCCACAAAGTCTGCCACACTCAATTGTTCAGGACGCTTAGTAGCAATAGGCTCTTGCATCAGTGCAGAATCTTTAGGCACGGATAGGTTGGCGAGAGTGTTCCGCAACATTTTCCGTCGTTGATTAAAGGTGGTTTTTACTACTTTTATGAATAACTGCTCATCACATTCAAGTTGGCTCACCCTGTTACGACGCATACGGATAACTGCGGACTTTACCTTCGGAGGCGGGTCAAACACATATTCGTGAACGGTGAACAAATACTCTATATCATAGAATGCTTGAAGCAACACACTTAGGATTCCGTATGCTTTGCAATTAGGTTTGGCTGCGATACGCTCAGCTACTTCCTTCTGTATCATGCCAGAACAGACTGGTATTCGGTCTCGATATTCTAACACACGGAAAAATATCTGGCTAGAAATATTATAAGGATAGTTTCCTATTAAGTTAAAAGACTGACCCTCAAACAGGTGCGTCAAATCAGATTTCAGGAAGTCCTCTGCAAGTATTCTGCCATCCAACTCAGGATAGTTTTCATTCAGATAGTCGACCGACTCTCGGTCTAATTCCACCACTTTAAGGTTTATCTGTGGATTTTTCAACAAGAATTGTGTCAAAACACCCATGCCTGGACCGATTTCTAACACATTAGTCGGCTCAGACACCTCCAAACTTTCAGCGATGTTTTGGGCAATATTCAGATCTTTCAAAAAATGCTGCCCTAAGAATTTCTTGGGCGTGACTTCCATCTTCCATCGGCTTTATCGTTTTTTACTATATCGTTCGAACTTTTGCAACTTTTCCTGTTCTCGCATTAGCCAAAGACAAAGTTAGAAAAATTTTACCAATTTGCAAAAGCAAAGAAATGTTTACCTTTGCGACCGCAAAAGAATCAACAACATGGAAAAACTAAAAAGCAAAGATATTATACAAATCGTCATTTCGTTAGGATTAGGCATTCTCGTCTTCTATTTCGTTTACAAGCAATTGGATTTGAACGAGATGCGAACTATCTTTCACTCTGCAAAATGGGGATACGTTGTAGTTCCAATCTTACTTTGTTTGCTGAGCAGTTGGGTGCGAGCGTTGCGTTGGAACATGCTGATTGAACCCGTAGCACAAACACCTGCCATGAAAAACACTTTTTGTGCGGTGATGTTTGGCTATTTCGTCAACCATATATTTCCACGTGCTGGTGAGGTGGCACGTTGTGGAGTACTCAAAAAATATGAAAAAATCCCGATGAGCGAACTGTTCGGAACCGTCATCACAGAACGTGCCTTCGATATGTTGGTTACCCTACTCATTGTCTTTTTCACTGTCATAGCCGAATTTGAAGTTTTTAGAAATATCCTTTCAGATGTTCACGTTTGGGATAAAATCTCTGGAATTTTCTCCAACCCCATAATATGGACCATTATCTTGGCGTTCGTATTAGGAGTCGTTTTCTTTTGGAAAAAAATATCAACATGGAAAGTCTTCCAAAAAGGAAAAGAAATGGGAACGGGAATTTGGAATGGACTTAAATCGTTTACAAAAGTCAAAAACAAACCTCTCTTCTTATTCTACTCAATTTTAATTTTCGTCATCTACTTTTTTATGCTCTATTGTAGTTTCTGGATGTTCGATTTCACAGAGCAACTCTCCATGGAAGCAGGTTTAGTAACATACGTTTTTGGAGCTTTAGGAATGGTAGTTCCCGTGCAGGGAGGCATCGGAACCTACGAATTCATGACTATCCAAGCATTGATGATCTATGGCGTAACCGCCACGCAAGCTGGCACTTTTGCCATCCTCGCCCATTTAGTTGAGATTATCGTCAACTGCGTTGTCGGCTTTGGGTGTTCATTAGTTCTACCTTTCATTAACAAAAAATAGAAAGGAAACGCATTAATTACTTCGCTGTGCGCTTCCTTTCTATTTCGAAAAAAGCTTGTGTTTCCCTATTTTCTGCAAAACAGGTTATGTTTTTGCTTCGCTCTAAACCGAACATTCTCGTCTCTGCAAATCAACTGAATCGCCCATTTGCCAGATTCAACAGACGGAGGTATTCCTCCCCCAGGAAACAACCATTGCCCTGCCATGTAGAAATGATCCAAATTAGGCAGTTTCTGGTCTAATTGTTCAATCACATTTTTAGGTGTCGGCAAAAAGCCTTCATAAGCACCTTTCCACGCACCGGTATAGCGAATCGTTGTGCGAGGTGTAGCGACATCCGTAACCTCAATAAGTTCTGAGCTGCCAGGATAATGTTTCTCTAAAAGCTGACGGACATCCTTGGCTATCAACTGCTTTTCTGTCTTATACTCCTCGTCCGTCATATTCTCCCACAACTCATACGGGCTCTCGTAGCGAAAGACAATCGCAGTTTTGTTTTCAGGAGCCATACTCGAATCAAAGTCGTAATTCAGCACACGATAGCTATGAGAGATTGTCGTACTGCCGATCTTCTCTCCTTGTGCCAGAACGACCTGAATATGATAGTCTGTTTCAATCTTCTTATTGATACCGAAAGACACCTGTACAATAGAGGAAAAACGATGCCAGTTTTTATAAGCCTGCTCAATTTTCTTTGAGTTAAACTTTCCCTTTAGCATATTATACAAGGTTGAATAGCCATCGGCAGCACTGATCACATAGTCCGCCTCCATAACCGTTCCATCCTTCAGACGCACACCCTTCGCTCTGCCATTTTCAACTAATATTTCTTCAACCTCCTTCTTGAAGAGGAACTGGCCTCCGAGCGACTCGTATTTCTTCTGCATACGTTCTGCGACTCCCAAAGAGCCACCCATCGGATAACCCGCATTTTTACGCAGATACCACCCCATAATGAGCAAGAAAGCGTAAGCAGAGAAGTTATTTTCGCCATAAATCTGTAACATTCTACTGCGAAGATACGCATTCTTAAAATGCAGAGAATCAATGTATTCTTGAAATGTTTTACCCTTATGACGCAAAGCCATATAGAGAGAAGGCCAACAATGATAAAGAGCCTTCACATAATGCCAAGGCTTGCGCAAAGCGGGCGCAATGTCGAACGGACGAAGATGGGAAGCCCAACGAATATCACGACACAATCGGTTGATAGCTATGAAATCCTCAGGAGCCATTCTCAAAAGGTAACGACGCCATCTTCTCACCTTGGTATAGATAATAAAATCCGCGCCATTCTTGTCTACGTTCTTATTATGAATATCCGAATTAAGCACCTTAACAGTATCATCCAAAATACCTGTCTCCCACATTGTATCGTGGAATGCTCCCTCTTTTGTGCCGACCAACCACTGGATGCTATAATCAAACTTATAACGTTTACGATACCAGGCCGTGCAAATACCACCTGGTATGCTATGCTTCTCTATAACAATAGAATCGAATCCGTTCGTCTGTGCGTAGATACCAGCAGACATTCCCGCAACGCCCCCTCCGATAATCAAGATTTTCTTTTTCCCCGACATTTTTACCTATTTTCTTCAATCATCATCATTTCTATTTCAACAATCAATGATTCAAAATTAATGTATTTTAACTTATAAACGATGTCTTTTTCAATTTATTTAACAACGTTATAAATAAACACACCAATTTTAGAATTAATGACAAAGAATATGTATAGAGAAAGGAAAGCAGGGGATTACTTTGGACTATGTTTTTTTCCGACATTTAGCACAAATCCCCTTTACGACATAATTAATTTCCTCCACTTCAAAATCTTTAGGAATATTCACCAAAGGAATAGTAAGCTTCTTCAAACAAAATGTTTTCTTGCAAACAACGCAGGTGATATGCACATGATGTTGATGATGTCTATGTTCGTCTATTTCATCGCAACAATCACATACACAATATTTTACAGAACCAGAACCATCGTCTACCTCATGCAACAACTCCCTTTCTTTGAAAAGTGTAAGTGTACGAAACAAGGAAGACTTATCAACAGTAATGAGCCTATATTCAAGATCTGCCAATGAGAACGCATAGTCAAATTCAGAAATAGCCTTCCACACCAACTGACGGACGGCCGTATTTCGAATTTTAGTCTTCTCAAAAACTTTTTCGCACGATTCCATAAACGCAAAAAGCAAATTTCAAAAATTACTATACAAAAATACCCTACATAAAAACAACAAGCAAACAAAAAATCTACTAACTTTGCAGAAACAAAAAACGACAAATTTTATTCCAAAAATAGAGTCAATGGACAGTCAACATCCTTTTACAGTCTTTGCCGGATCAAACACAAGATATTTGGCAGAAGAGATTTGTAACCATTTAGGTTGCGAATTGGGTAGAATCAATTTGCAAAAATTTGCAGATGGCGAGTTTGGAGTTTCTTACGAAGAGTCCGTTCGTGGTCGCTATGTGTTCTTAGTGCAGTCGACAGTGCCAACCGCCGACAATTTGATGGAACTCTTGTTGATGATTGATGCGGCGAAGCGTGCGTCAGCCTACAAGATTGTTGCCGTAATCCCTTATTTCGGATGGGCAAGACAAGATCGTAAAGACAAACCACGTGTTGCCATCGGAGCTAAGTTAGTTGCAGATATGTTGACTACAGCGGGTATAGACCGCCTCATCACTATGGATCTTCACGCAGACCAAATCCAAGGATTCTTCGACATTCCTGTAGATCATCTTTACGCTTCTACGGTGTTTTTGCCATACATTCAATCACTCAAGCTGGAGAACCTCGTTATCGCTTCTCCCGATGTCGGTGGTTCAAAACGTGCTAATTCTTACTCTAAGTACCTCGGATGTCCAATGGTGCTTTGCCACAAGAGCAGAGAAAAGGCCAACGTAGTTAGCGAAATGACAATCATCGGCGACGTAAAAGATAAGAACGTTGTTATTCTTGACGATATGGTAGACACCGCTGGCACACTCACGAAAGCCGCAGGTTTATTCGCCAATGCTGGCGCAAAATCAGTTCGCGCCGTCGTAACCCATGCCGTTATGTCCGACCCTGCAAGTTCACGCGTAGATGAATCTGCTTTGGAAGAAATCGTATTCACGAACTCTATTCCATTCCACAAGACATGTAAGAAGGCTCACATTCTTTCTGTCGCATCTTTGTTCGCCGACACTATTCAACGTGTTCTCGACAACAGATCAATCAGCGAGAACTACCTTACTAAATAATTACTATTTGGATAAACAAAAGGCTGAAAGCATTTCTGCTTTCGGCCTTTTTTGTCGAATCACCAATCGAAATTAAGATCTAAAATCACATTTCTTCTCTCATTCTATGTTCGCTCTGCTTCTAATTGACCACCCTCTTTGGAACCACATTCTGCGTCCTGTCGTCTTAGATGAAAAAGGCAAATCATACCCCATCTCCTATTTCCCTACAAAGACAAACTCTATCAAAGAAGAACTGTCAGATTTACAATGGAAAGCGGTTGAAGCATACGAAAGCATGAGAGAACCTTACATAATAAAGCTGTTCGTGCGTGAAAAATTAACCGTCACCGAATTTCAAAAAAAATTCGCACCGAATTTTCCCAACTACGAACTAATCCTCCAAACGGTCGAACGAGCCAATTTCAAATTAGCAGACCTCGCACGCCAATTCGAGATACCTATTTTTCACAAAGACAAATCATTCTCAACATTATACGAATCGGACAGAGTCTACACAAACTCAGACTTTGATAAGACCACCACTCGATTTTTAATGGAAGATGGAGTTCTCCATTATTCTTTACTTTTGAATGAAAAAGACGGATTAAAGCCCATCATTCAGAAATACCAAACCAAAGACCTTTTTGTCTTGTCAAAAGAACCTGCTTGCTACATTCTTCACAACCGACTTTACATCTTCTCTCAAAATAATTTCAAACGAATATCAACATTCTTGAACAAAGACAATGTCAAAGTACCAACTAAAAATTTAAAAACATATTTAGACACATTCGTCAAAAAAGCAATAGAACAAGAGGACAACATCATCATCGAGGGACTTCCATTAAAGGAATCATACAACGAGCCACACCCTATCCTAACCCTTGTTGAGAGCTTAGACCGCACGCCAGCCATCCGTTTGAATTTTCAATATGGAGACTTTTGTATTGAAATAGATGCAAAGAAAAAAAGATTAGTCAATATCTCGGAAGAAATTAATTCATGCAAGATAACGATAGAAAATCGCAATAGAGATTCTGAGCAGAGATACATAGATTTAATAAAAAATTTAGGCTTGTATGAAATAAACAAATATTTCTTTTTAGACCTCAATAAGACCAAGGAAGTATCGATTGTCAACTTTTTGATATGCAACAAAGGGGCTTTGAAAGAATTTGAAATCCGACAAGAACTTAGTGAGTACACTTTCATATTAGAACCTTTATCATTCCATGCGGAAATCACCGAATTGGATATGGATTGGTTTGAGCTACAAGGAGAAGTATGCGTCGGAGACTTGCACATTCCATTCATCAAACTGCGCAATCACATCGTGTCGGGAGAACGTATCTACAAGGTAGAAGATGGCAGAAGCATCATTCTTCCTGAAGAGATCTTCTCAAAATATTCGGACTTAATGCAAAGGACTACCAAGGACGACTCACTAAAGATACGAAGGTCTCTGTTAGGACTGATGAGCGACAGTTTCTCGCAAAGCAAAGCCATCCGTCTTATTTTGGAAG
This sequence comes from Clostridiales bacterium, assembly GCA_963626555.1. Taxonomy (GTDB): domain Bacteria; phylum Bacteroidota; class Bacteroidia; order Bacteroidales; family Paludibacteraceae; genus UBA1181. The sequence goes on along the minus strand of CAVFXQ010000003.1, from coordinate 87,081 downwards.
AACCAGAAATCGTACCAGATGACATCAACGCCACATTACGCGAATATCAAACTATAGGATACTCGTGGTTGGTAAAACTCTACCAAATGAACTATGGAGGTTGTTTGGCAGATGATATGGGATTAGGTAAGACATTACAATTCCTGTCGTTTTTACGTCGTATCTATCCTCAAAGGAAAATTCAAAAAGAAGTTTACAAGCAACCACAATGGATATACGAAAGCAGTGAACCTACTTTTTTCGATCAACCCATAACGGATTCTTTACAAACACAAAAACCTGACGTAAGGACAGAAGGAGATAAAGAAGAAAACAAAGCACCCACACTCATAGTTGTACCTTCGTCATTAGTTTTCAATTGGGTCAATGAGAAGAAAAAATTTTCACCTTCGTTAACTCATTATGTGCATTCAGGAGACCGACGTATACAATCAACGCAAATAGGTAAAATTTTTGCCCACTACAACCTCATTATCACCACATACGGCATTCTCCGAAAAGACATCAATTTCTTGAAAGAATGTGAGTTTGAATGTGCCATCTTTGATGAAAGTCAGAACCTGAAGAATCCATCTTCTCTCACCTACAAAGCCGTTGTGCAACTTAACGCCCGCCATGTTTTCTGTATTACTGGCACTCCGATTGAAAACGGAATGACAGATTTATGGGCACAAATGAACCTTTGCAATCGGGATATTTTAGGTACACTACACTATTTCCACAACTACTTTGAACAACCTATACAGAAAGAGAAAGACGCACAACGAGAAAGCCTGCTGAGAGCAATCATCAAGCCCTTTCTGTTAAGAAGGACGAAAAAAGAGGTGGCAAAAGATTTGCCCGACAAATACTCAATGGAGGTGTTCTGCGAGATGAGTGAAGATCATAAATCTTACTACGAAACGCAGAAAAACGCTGTCCGCAACACGTTGATGGATGAGATTCTTCGCTTCGGCAAACCTCAAACAATGACTATGGCTCTCTCCTCCTTGACGATGCTGCGACAATTGGCAAACCAAGTATCACTCGTTGATGAACAGTCGGTCATTCCATCCAATAAAGTTGATGAAATCGTGCGACGATTGAAAAGTTTGAAAGAGGAAGGACATAAAGTGTTGGTGTTTTCAAGCTTCGTTCGTTTTTTGGAAGTGATAGAGAAGGCATTGAATGAAGAGGGTTTCCGCTACTCAAAAGTTACTGGGGCAACCCAAGACCGAGAGACACAAGTCCACCAGTTTCAAAACGATCCTGATATATTTTGTTTCCTCATCTCATTAAAAGCAGGAGGTGTCGGACTTAATCTTACCGCAGCCGACTATGTTTTTTTAATTGACCCTTGGTGGAATCCTGCAGCGGAGCAACAAGCAGAAGACCGCGCCTACCGAATTGGACAAATGCGCAACGTGTTTGTTTATCGTTTCATAATGAAAGGCACCGTCGAAGAAAAAGTATTATTGCTACAAGAGAAAAAGAGAAACATCGCAGACACCTTCATCGGTCAGAACAATCCGTTTGACACATTGAATATAGACGATTGGAAAGCGTTGTTGCAATAAACGTTGAGCATAGGAGTTACATTGCAAACTGCATTTTATGCTCTAAACGGAAAAAACAATTCACACATTGTAATGAGACATAGATAATACTATGATAATTCAAAAAAAAGAAGTACCTTTGCACCGCTTTTTTAGAAAATTTGTTCAAAAGAAAGTGTGATGGGAAATTAAGCCATTACGAACGTATTGTAAAACTTAATTTTGAGTAACACAAAATGAAGACTTATGATTTGAGCGGTTCATTGAGAGCCCAAGAGAACCTCGGAAAGAAAGGTGTTAAAGCAATCAGAGCAAACGGTGAAATCCCTGCGATTTTGTACGGATCAAAATCTGAGAACATCAATTTCCAAGTTTCAGCAGCAGACGTACGCAAGTTGATCTATTCACCAGAAATTTTCTTGGTAAACTTGACCATTGACGGAAAGACTTACAAGGCAATCTTGAAAGAGATTCAATTCCACCCAGTAATGGATTCAATCCTCCACATTGATTTCTTGGAAGTTTACGAGGACAAAGACATCGTAATGGAAGTTCCTATCAAGTTGGAAGGACTTGCAGAAGGTGTACGTTTAGGAGGTAAGTTGAGCCAAGACATGCGTAAGTTGAAAGTGAAGGGTAACTACAAAGACATCCCTGAAGTTTTGAAAGTAAATGTTGAGAAACTCGGTTTGGGCAAGACTATCCAAGTTGGGGCTCTTTCATTCGACAAATTAACAATCTTGTCAAGCCAAGTTAATGTTGTCGCATCTGTCAAAGCTACTCGCGCAGCACGTAATGCGGCTAACTAATGTGATTTAAAGCATCATTTATGAAATACTTGATTGTGGGTTTGGGCAATATTGGCGACGAATATGCCAATACCCGACACAATATAGGATTTAGAGTGTTGGACGCTTTTGCAAAGGCGTCCAACCTTGTTTTTGACGACCATACTCGCTATGGTGCGACAGTAACAGGGCGTGTGAAAAACGCAGAATTACTGCTTCTAAAACCTTCAACCTATATGAACGCCAGTGGCGACGCTGTTCGCTATTGGATGAATAAAGAAAAAATTCCTGTAGAAAATGTCCTCATCATCGTGGACGACCTCTCCATCCCTTTTGGTGCACTCCGTCTGAAAGGTAACGGAAGCGCAGGTGGCCATAACGGACTCAAGAGTATTGAGGAAAAAATCGGTTCGAAAAATTACGCTCGTCTCCGTTTCGGAATCGGCAACGATTTTCCCAAAGGTGGTCAAATAGATTATGTCTTAGGAGAGTGGAATGAAGAGGAAGCAAAAAAATTAGAAGAAAGAGTGCCAATAGCCGAAGAAATCATTAAAAACTTTTGTCTTTCAGGCTTACAAGACACAATGAACCGCTTCAACAATAAATAATAAAACAAGGAAAAAACAATACATACAATGGCTGATAAGAAAGTACGCGTGCGTTTCGCACCAAGTCCGACAGGTCCGCTCCATATCGGAGGTGTAAGAACCTGCCTTTACAACTACCTTTTCGCAAAAAAGAATGGTGGAGATCTTCTTCTCAGAATTGAAGATACGGACTCTCAACGTTTTGTGCCTGGTGCCGAAGACTATATTATCGAAGCGTTCAAATGGTTAGGTATCACTTTCGACGAAGGCGTTGGTGTCGGTGGCGAAAACGGACCCTATCGTCAAAGTGAACGCAGAGAAATATATAAAGTCTATGTGAAACAACTCTTGGATGCCAACCTCGCCTACTACGCTTTCGATACTCCTGAAGAGTTAGACGCAAAACGTAAGGAAATTCCTAATTTTCAATACGATTCCCACACTCGCATGAATTGCATCAACTCTCTCACTCTCTCAAAGGAAGAAGTTGAAAAAAGAATCGCTAACGGAGAGAAATACGTTGTCCGCATCAAAATAGAACCCAACGAAGATATTGAAGTAGACGATATGGTTCGAGGAAAAGTCGTCATCAACTCCAATATTTTAGACGATAAAGTCCTATATAAGGCAGCGGATGAGCTCCCAACCTACCACTTGGCGAATATTGTAGACGACCACTTGATGGGAATCACACATGTAATCCGTGGAGAAGAGTGGTTGCCTTCAGCTCCTTTGCACGTTCTCTTGTATCGTTTCTTAGGTTGGGCAGACACAATGCCTCGTTTCGCCCATCTTCCTCTTCTACTCAAACCAGAAGGGAATGGAAAACTGAGCAAAAGAGACGGCGACAGATTAGGATTTCCCGTTTTCCCATTGCAATGGACAGACCCTCACACAGGTGCTATTTCGACTGGCTACAGAGAGTCTGGCTACCTACCAGAAGCGGTGGTCAATTTTTTGGCTCTCCTCGGTTGGAATCCTGGAACTGACCAAGAAATATTCTCTATGGATGAACTAATTCAACTTTTCTCTATCGATCGTGTCAGCAAGTCTGGTGCAAGATTCAACTACGAAAAAGGAATTTGGTTTAACCATGAATACTTGATTAAAAAGTCAGACGAGGAGGTTGCCAATATGTTCGTACCCATCCTCAAAGAGAAAGGTTACGAATGTGATTTCAAGAAATTAACCTACATTGTCTCTCTCGTCAAGGAAAGGATCAGTTTCCCTAAAGACCTGTGGGAACAGACAAATTTCTTCTTCGAAGCTCCAACTTCATACGACGAAAAATCTCTGAAGAAACGTTGGAAACCTGAAAGTCCTCAATATCTCACAGAGTTAGTGGAGATATTGAAAGGCATTGAAGACTTCTCAAAAACAGAAGAAAACGAGAAATTAGTACTTGACTGGGTTGCACAAAAAGGATACAACTTAGGTACAATGATGAACTCATTCCGTATCACCTTAGTGGGTGCTGCCAAAGGACCACACATCTTCAATATCATTGATATTTTAGGAAAAGAAGAAACTTTGGCACGTGTAGCCCATGCGTTGAACGAGATTAAATAAGGTCTAAAATGCGACTTTTATATAACTTAGGAATCATGCTCTACTTTGTTGGAGCATGGTTCATGTCTTTTTTTAACGATAAGGCAAAGAAATTCGTAGAAGGGAGGAAGGGCATTTTTGACCTTCTAAAATCAAAAATCAAATCCGCCGAGAAATATGTTTGGGTACACGCCGCTTCATTAGGCGAATTTGAACAAGGAAGACCTATCATTGAAAAACTGAAAAGCGAGCATCCAGAGTTCAAAATTTTGGTTACTTTCTTCTCTCCTTCTGGCTATGAAGTACGTAAGGACTACAACGGAGCAGACATTGTTTGCTATTTACCAATGGACACATCATGGAATGTTCAAAAATTCCTGTCTATCGTCAACCCCGCATACGCCATCTTCATCAAGTATGAATTTTGGATGAACTACCTCTCTTTCTTGAAAAAACGAGAAATTCCAACCTATATTGTATCTGCTATATTTAGAGAGTCTCAAGTATTTTTCAAGTGGTACGGAGGTTGGTACAGAGGAATTTTAAAGAATTTCACGCACCTCTTCGTACAGAATCAAGTCTCAATGGACTTACTGAAATCTATCGGTATTAAGAATGTCTCTTTAGTGGGAGACACTCGATTTGACCGCGTGGCAGACATTGCGAGTAAAAGCAAACCTTTGCCTATCGTGCAATCATTTGTCGGAGATGCTCCCGTGTTCATTGCAGGAAGTTCTTGGCCTAAAGACGAAGACATCCTTATTCCTTACATCAACAAGCACCCCGAGTTAAAGTTCATTATTGCCCCTCATGAAATCCACGAGGAGCATTTGAAACGGATTATTGGCCAGTTAGATCGACCATACGCTCGATACACACAAACAGACGAAAACAGCGTGAAACAAGCGGACTGTCTTATCATAGACTGCTTCGGACTTCTTTCTTCTATCTACAGATACGGGAAAGTAGCCTATATCGGAGGTGGCTTCGGAGTAGGCATCCACAATATTCTGGAGGCATCAGTTTACGGTATTCCAGTACTTTTCGGACCCAACTACAAAAAGTTCAAAGAAGCAGTAGACATGGTCAAAAGAGGAGGTGCTTACTCAATCAATAATTACGAAGAATTCTCCACGCTAATGGCAGACTTATATTCGCCAACCTCATCTCTTTACGAGAAAATGGCTTCAACAGCGGATGCCTACTCAAAAGAGAACAGAGGAGCAACAGAGAAAGTTGTCAAACAGATTTTCGGATAAGGGAAATTACTCACTATAGAAAAAACCGCAGTGCCATTCGACATTGCGGTTTTCTATTATACGATTCATATCCTAACCAACTTCCTTACTATATGCAATCACACGATTCAAATAGTCATTAAACGGTTTGTTGACCTTGAAAAGTTCTAACACACGATCAAGCATATCATCTGCATAGACAAAATCCTCCGACAAAGGACACCATAAACAATAAGCCCTCAATTTCAAGTAGTCAGCGTATGGAGACTCCGCAGAGAACCCTCGTGGCACTTTCTTCAAATCGTCCGTATGATCCAAATCAAACCCATACTTTGCAGCCGTCTGAATCATCGCATCAAACTTTTGTCCCTCATCCTCAATATCTTCTCTAACTATCTGAACCACACTCTTATCATAACAATAGTTTCCAATCGCCAACATGCATCCATCAGGATAAGAACCCTCATTCGGAGAAACATGAAAATAATAGCCTGCATTACCCGATTTCTTTCCTCCAGGACAAACGAAAACGCCAAAGTGAGTTTTGTAAGGCGATTTATCTAAAGAAAAACGAATGTCACGATTGATACGATAAGTACAATCCTTCAACTCCAAAGCACCTACTGACGGGTCAAACGAAGCAACTCCAGAAATAATCCGCTCCGCAATAATATTGAATTTTGCCTTTGCATGCTCATACTCTGTGCGATGCGAATGAAACCACTCTGTGTTATTGTTCGCCTGCAACTGACGAAGAAAATACATTATCTCTTTCATTTTCCTATACTTTGTATAGCAGAAATCACACTATCTTTTTGTATAAACAACGTCTAAACGAGGACGAAGAGCCTCAGAAAAAGAATTTTGATTGTATAGCATCGTCGCTGTCATCCATAGCTGCTGACGATAATAATAGTTGCTACTCTCCGATGAACGAACCACGGGAACCAAAACCATATCATCTCCAAAAGTTGTTCCCATTCCTCGATACTTGTTTTGTAACGGTGCAGTGATATTAAACGTATATGTGTTATACGTTGTATCAATTGAAGTTACAAAAGAAGAGTAGCCATCAGGTTGCGAATTATTATAGAAAAAGTCAACCACCTTACTCTTGCTTATCAACAAGAGATAAGAACTTGCTTTAATATCCGTCTTCCAATTCAAGCTTGTTCTATGAAATATCAATTTCGCAGAATTGAACATAATACGAGAAGCATCCTTTTCTCCAGAGATGGTCTCTATAGAATCTTTGAGAACTTCCATCGGAATGTCCACACTTGTGTATAGTCCCGCCGGCGTATATGTGAATGTATACTCACCCTCATTAAAAGTATTGACAACCGACGAAAGGTCAGACTGAGTAACCACGTTCACACGCTTAACCGACTTATTGGCTGAAATGAAAACAGAAGACACCAACGGGTTCAAATCCTTACCAAAGGAAGATGCGCGTACCGTAGTGTCTTTCCCATTATACGTTGTGGAAATAAGCGCATCATAGTGGTAGAAAATCTGAATACCCGCTACAGAAATTTGCATAACCGTTCCCTGATTAAACGTATGACTCACATAGACTCCCTTGAAATATTCGTTAAAATCATTTTGATTTGAAATAGAGGAGCCATCCTTATAAACATCTAACAACCTCTCTCCTAACGTTTTATCCAAATTAATTGTCAATGTTCGCTTATTTTGAATCTGATACGATTTCGTACCTAAAAGCAAACTCTTGTCGCAATAGTCAGACACATTAGCATTCGTGAACGTTTTGCTTTCTTTCAAAGGTTGGTTCAATTCATACACAGAGATCGCCTGAAGAGCAGCAGAATCGCCAAAGAAATCGTCCGTATACTGCAAGTAGAATCTAACGGAATCAACCTCCACATCAGATGGTTGGAAAATTGAGATTATGTTGCCATAATTCGAGTCGATAGAGGTAAGCAAAGTGTTAAGTATACCCACAGTTGAAGAAGAACTCTCTGCCACAACGGTATCAGGAACACTCACACCGCCGATACGAGCATCCAATTGCGTCATAAACTCGGCAGCAGACTCTCCAAATTTCTCATCACGATAGCGACCTAATATGAAATAATCATATTTACTCAAAACGGAATCTGACACAACTGACGATGTCTCCACATTCACCATGTTTGAGTAAGTATGCAACACATCCTCATCGGGCTGAATAGACATTCCCACTCCTTCGTCATCCTGGCAACCTACCAGAAATAGCAACGACAACACACAAAACGAGAAACAAATTCTTTTACCCATTTCGTAATTTTTCATTTGCAAAAGATTTATCAAGTTAGGTATTAGATCACCATACGCAATTCTTTTTACGGATTATTTACCTTGTAAGACCTTATCGTAGAACTCGTTGTAAGCATCGACATAATTGTCAGGAGCAGGAGTGTCTAAGAAAAGTTTTCCAGATTTTGCAATATAATCTTTTAGACTTGAGTTAGCATTAGGAGAAGCGATAACCGCACCATCAGAATATTCTAAAGCGAGCTTGGTCAAGTCTTCAAAAGAAGCCTCCTTACCTAAAACCAAATTCACATCTTCGTCAGAAATGCCCTCCAACTTCAACTTCTCTCCAAACTTAGCGCTAAATGGTCGTTTGAAATCATCGGCATAAACAGAGTAAACTACCTTAGCATCTTTAAAGAACGGATCTGTGTTGAATGCTTTCTTGATATAGATAGGAGCGAGAGAAGTCATCCAACCATGGCAATGAACGATATCTGGAGCCCAACGAAGCTTCTTCACAGTTTCAAGCACACCACGGACAAAGAAAATAGAACGATCTTCGTTGTCTGAAAACTCCTCTCCGTTTTCGTCAGCAATCATCGTCTTTCTATGGAAAAAATCGTCATTATCAATGAAATAGACCTGCATACGAGCTGCCTGTATAGAAGCGACCTTAATAATCAAAGGATGGTCATTATCATCAATAATCAAGTTCATTCCAGAAAGTCTAATCACTTCGTGCAATTGATTTCTTCTCTCATTCACGCAGCCGAAACGAGGCATAAACGTTCTAATCTCCCGTCCCTTTTCCTGAATTGCCTGAGGCAAATTCCTACACATAGTCGCCACCTCACTCTCTGGCAAATACGGGGTAATCTCTTGCGAAATGTATAAAATCTTCACTGTTTCCATTCAAACACAATTAGTTTGACAAAGTTAGCAAAAAAGAGGCAACACTCCAAATTTTCGTTTTTTTTCTTTGTTACGCTTTTGTCTCTCAATAATAAGTGTTTCTTTTGCACAAAATTTAAACACAAAGGAGAATCGCATATTTTCCTGTATAACTTTTTTGTAAAAGAACGATCGGAAATGAAAGTTTACAAGACAGTTTCAAGCCTCTCTGATGCATTGAACCAATGTCGAAAAGAGGGGAAAACAATTGGTTTGGTACCCACGATGGGAGCTTTACACAACGGACACCTCTCATTGGTAAAGAGATGCGTAGCAGAGAACGATGTTTGTGTGGTGAGCGTCTTTGTCAACCCTACTCAGTTTAACAATTCTACCGATTTGGAAAAGTACCCAAGAACGGAAGAGGCAGACATAGAGCTGCTATCTGGGGCAAACTGCTCGTTTGCGTTCATTCCTTCTGTAAAGGAAATATATCCTACGCCAGACACACGCCAGTTTGACTTCGCTCCATTAGACCAGGTAATGGAAGGTCCAGCGCGTCCAGGGCATTTCAACGGTGTAGGTCAGGTGGTGAGCCGACTTTTTGACATCGTTAAGCCTAATCGTGCCTACTTCGGAGAGAAAGATTTCCAACAGTTAGCTATCATCCGCGAGATGGTGAAACGATATGACTATGACCTTGAGATCGTGGGTTGTCCTATCGTCCGCGAAGAGAGTGGTTTGGCATTGAGTAGCCGAAATGCCAGACTCTCCGAGACAGAGAAAAACATTGCAGTCAACATTTCAAGAACATTGTTTATGAGCGTTGACCTTACAAGTGTGAAAACCGTAGATGAGGTCAAAAAATGGGTCGTTAGCACAATCAACCTCTTTCCTAACTTGGAAGTTGAATATTTCGAGATCGTCAATTCACTCACTTTGCAACCTATTAAAGAGTGGTCTGATACGGATTATGTAACAGGATGTATCACAGTATATTGCGGTGAAGTGCGTTTAATTGATAACATTCAATATAAAAAATAGCCATCATGCAAGTCGAAATATTAAAGTCTAAGATTCATCGCGTTACAGTTACGCAAGCCAATTTAGACTATATCGGAAGCATCACCATAGATGAGGCATTGATGGAGGCCGCCAACATCCTGCCGAACGAAAAAGTGCAAGTTGTCAACAATAACAATGGAGAACGAATTGAGACGTACGCCATAAAAGGAGAACGAGGTTCTGGTGTCATCTGTTTGAACGGAGCGGCTGCCAGAAAAGCCTGTCCGGGCGACATTGTCATCATCATGTCGTATGGGTATATGTCGTATGAAGAAGCTAAGACATTCAAACCCTCCGTGGTTTTTCCAGACACGAAAACGAATTTGATAATTGATTAAGTGTTCTTTTATGAAATTAGCAGAAGCATTAAGTGAAAGAGCGAGACTTCAGACTAAGATCTCTGAATTAAATCAGCGTATAAACGATAGTGCCTTGATTCAGGAAGGAGACCAACCAGCGGAAAAAATACAGGTGCTTTTTGATGAGTTATCTGCGAATGTCTCGTTATTAGAAACCTACATTTATAGAATCAACAACACCAACATCAATGCAGTTGTTAATGGAGAGTCTATCACGAAAATGTTAGCGCGTAGAGACGCAATGATGTGTAAGGTGAAGACGTTACAAGATATACTTTCGCATTGCAGCACGAGCAACAATCGCTATAGTCGCAACGAGGTCAAGTTTATCTGTACGATAGACATCGCAAAACTACGCAAGGAATTAGACGAGAACGCAAAGGAACTGCGGGAATTAGATTTGAAGATTCAAAGTTTAAATTGGACAATTGACCTATTATAGTCCTTTTGTAAAAACAACTGGACTCCGAGTTGTAGTGGCGACAAGACCCCCAAAAATTATGTGATCCAAAATGGGATAGGATTTTTCACAGAGCATTCCCAGTATATTTCACACGAGCATTTTTCTCACAAATCACTTACTATTGCACTACCACTTGTTGACTATGGCGAGGAGTCCAGCTTTTATTTTATTTTGCAACCCATGAATATCTATGTCATCAGAAACGGGAAAATCTTCGGGCCTTACGAAGAACAACACCTTCTCACGTTAGTCAATCAAGGAAAGGTGTTGAAGCACGACAAAGCCACTCTTAGCGACGTTGTAGACTCTGAAGACAAGAATGCCGTAAAAACCGTTGACTATTATCTGAAGCAAAATAAATTAGTTGCCAAAGTAGAAAACAACGGCAATTTATTTTCACAATTGACCAAGATTGGTTCTGAGCTTATATTTCCACGGACAAGGCTTTTTTCAAAAGAGTTTTTGTACGACCAGAGATTTCTCATTTTGGCCATAGTAGGTTTCTTGCCTATGATTTTATCCAATCTACCATTGGGTGGAGGAATTCTTTTTTATGCGATAGCAATGTATTTCTCTATTATGTGGGGACTTTTTTTCTACGCATGTTTTAAGACCTCGCAAGTAGATAGGAAAACGACCATCACAATATTCTTTCTAACACATGTCTTCGTCTTCGCAATTTTCGACTTATTAGGATTAAATCAACTTAATCCATTCTATATATTCACGGAGTCAAACAGTTTGATTTTCAGAGCAATCGGTTTCACTTTCGGAGTCGGATTGACAGAAGAATTGGTCAAAATGTTACCATTAATCATCCTTTTGCGACGAGCCAAAGAACCATTGATTCCAAGAACAATGGTCTTCTACGGACTAATATCAGGCATTGCATTTGGAGTATACGAAGGCGTTGGATACCAAATGACCATCAACGCACAAGAAGCCTATGACACTTCTTTCTTCTTGAATATCATGCGTTTAACAAGCCTACCTTTCCTACATGCATGTTGGTGTGGCATTGCAGGATACTTCCTTTCGTTCGCATCGTTATACCCGAAATACAGGAAATCTCTTTATTTCCTGGCGATTACAGTGCCTGCAACCATTCACGGACTATACGACACCTTCTCCAATTTTTGGTTAGTGTCCCTATTTTTTGTTTTCATCGGATTAATGTTGCTTACAATGTACTTAAAACAAAGCGTGAACTACCAGTCTAAACTACGAGATTAAGCAACATTAACATTTGAGTATCTATTAAGTCTTTGAATTTTCTTAATTTCGCACGTTAAGATTTTGTTTGACATTGAGCTAAACGGTAAGTTTAGATTTTTAATTAAATGTGAAAGACTTATGGAGAACTACGTTAGGTTTGATTGGGCGATGAAACGCCTATTGCGTAACAAAGCGAATCACGCTGTGTTAGAGGGGCTTATGACCGCCCTCTTAGGAGAAAAGTTTACTATCCTTGAATTTTTAGAAAGCGAATCCAATCAAGAAACGCCCGAAGACAAATTCAACAGAGTGGATATCCTCGTTGAAAACACAAGAAAAGAACTGTTTATCGTTGAGATTCAGAACACGAGAGAGCTATACTATTTTCAAAGAATGCTTTACGGTGTGTCGAAAACCATATCAGAAAGGATTCAGTTAGGGGACAAATACGACAAAGTCCGTAAAATCTACTCAATAAACATTGTCTATTTTGAATTAGGACAAGGGAAAGACTATGTTTACCATGGCAAGACAGTTTTCAAAGGATTACATGACCCTCAAGATATTCTCAAACTTTCACAAAGGCAAAGTGAACAGTTTTTTGGAGTTTCGGAATGCGATGAGAAAGAACACGAAGCAGGAGATTTATTTCCAGAGTTTTATGTTTTGAGAGTCAACGACTTTGACAAAGTAGCCACCACTCCATTAGACGAATGGTTCTGCTTTTTGAAAAACGCAACAATTAAACCAGAAACAAAAGTACCTGGATTAGCAGAGGCGAGAGAGATTCTTCGCTACGACACGCTAAGTCCAGAAGAACGAAAGGCGTACGTTCAACACATGGAGGCTGTCAGACATCAATGGAGCGTACTCTCTACTGGCGTGGAAGAAGGAAGAGAAGAGGGGCTAAAAGAGGGACGAGAAATAGGATTAGCGGAAGGTTTGGAAAAAGGATTGAAAGAAGGTAGAATTGTAGGACGTGCGGAAGGTGCTAATCAAGCAAAATTAGCAGTCGCCCGACTAATGCTCTCCAACGGAGAGTCTATAGAGAAAATCAAAATCTATACAAGCCTAACAGATGAAGATTTAAAAGGATTGTAATAAATTCATATCATGGGAAAATTCCATTTTCAGGGACACGCCGCAATGCTTGGCGCGAATGTTATGTGGGGATTGCTCTCCCCTGTATCCAAATTTTTGATGTTTGGAGGACTCGTCTCCCCATTAGTAGTAACAGATATGCGTATTGGAGGCGCAATGATTTTATTCTGGCTTATTTCTTTCTTTCAAAAGCCAGAACATGTCAGCCATAAAGACATGGGCAAATTGTTTCTTGCCTCTCTTTTAGGTATTGTTTTCAACCAAGGGCTATTCATTTTCGGGGTAAGCCTTAGCAGTCCTGGCGATGCTTCTATCATCACTACCAGTATGCCTCTCTGGGCAATGCTATTAGCTGCAATCATACTCAAAGAACCCATTACAGGGAAAAAAGTGTTGGGTATCGCAGCAGGTGCTTGCGGGGCTCTACTTCTCATTCTCGGAGGACGTAATATCAGCACAAACGCAACTAAAGACACTGCTATTTGGGGTGATATTCTCGTACTTTGCGCCGAATTCTGCTACGCTCTCTACATTGTACTTTTTAAAAACTTTATCGCAAAATATTCACTTGTTACTATAATGAAGTGGATGTTCACTTTCGCTTTTATCTGTACCATTCCATTCTCTGCCTCTTCTATCGAAGCAACTCAATGGAACGCCTTCGGTTGGAAAGAAATCGGTGGCTTAGGCTACTGCGTCGTTTTTGCAACATTTGCCGCCTATTTGCTTTTAGGATTCGGGCAAAAAAATCTACGGCCTACAGTAGCTGGAATGTACAATTACATCCAACCTATCGTAGCCTGCGCCATATCTGTCTATTTGGGTATGGACTACTTCAACCTAACTAAAGTCTTCGCCATCATTCTTATCTTCGGCGGGGTATACCTTGTAACTATCAGTAAAAGCAAAAAAGAAATAGAAGAATACGAGCAAACGAAGAACAATGATGTTTGACATTGCTCAAAAACACAACCTAAAACCTATGCGTATCAAGCAGTTTATAGCCTATTCTCTTTTATTTACCAGATTTTACTCAACGCATGCGCAATCGAGTGCCGACACCATCGCCTACGAACAAGAATTGGACGGCGTCGAAGTCTCTGTCCAACGTCCCACTACAGGACAAATGAACGTCACCACCAACTCTACCGAGATGACTCGAGGAGAACTATTCAAAGCCGCTTGCTGTAATTTGGGAGAAAGTTTTACAACCAATCCATCCGTCGACGTCAACTACAACGACGCTGCAACGGGGGCAAGACAGATCAAACTTCTTGGACTGTCTGGCACTTACGTCCAAATGCTGACCGAGAACATTCCGAATTTCAGGGGATTAGCTCTACCATTTTCACTCAACTATATACCAGGTTCCTGGATGAAAAGTATTCAAGTGTCAAAAGGTAGCTCCTCCGTGAAAAACGGATACGAGTCTATCACCGGTCAAATTAACGTAGAATACAAAAAGTCAGATGACCAACAAGGTGCCGAAATTGACGTGTCTGGAGATTCTAAAACAAAAATTGAAGCAACAGGAGACGTAAATTTTCTCATAAACAAAAAGTTAAGCACTGAACTTATGCTTCACTATGAGAATATGATCGTCAACCACGACGAAAACGACGATGGCTTTATGGACAGTCCGAAACTGAAACAATACAATCTTCAGAATCGATGGAAATATAAATCTGGCAAATATCTCTTTCATGGAGGTATTGGTATTCTTCGAGAAGACAGAGATGGGGGGCAAGAAACGAACCACCACTCTACTACCGATATGAACATAGAGAGATACACCATTGGCATAGAAACAAACCGCTACGAGGCATACACAAAAAACGCTTTCATTCTTGATCCCCTGAAAGCTTCTAACATCGCCTTCATCGTCTCTGGGTCATACCACCAAACGGACGCAGCCTACGGACATAAATTCTACAAGGCCGACGAACAAAATGTCTATGGTTCTCTCTTCTATGAATCCAACCTAACCGATATGCACAATCTTTCCGTTGGACTAAGCGTGAACTACGACAATATCCGTCAAGAAACCTCTCTCAATGAAGAAATGAATAGAGAGATAGAAACAGTCCCCGGGGCATACGTTCAATATACCTTCTCTTTGGACAAAAAATTCACTGCCATGGCTGGACTTAGAGCCGACTACAGTACAAAATATGGAATTTTCGTCACCCCTCGTTTCCATCTTAAATACGCACCTAACTACTATGCAAGTTTTCGTATATCAGCTGGTAAGGGTTACAGAACAGTACATGCATTGGCTGAAAACAATAATCTTCTTTCAAGCGGTCGCAAATTAGTCATTGAGCAGCTCAACCAAGAGGAAGCATGGAACTTTGGAATCAATACCGCTTTCAATATTCCCATCGGACCCAAAACCTTGAAACTGAGTGCTGAATACTACTACACTACATTCGCCGAACAAGCCGTCATTGATTACGACAGTAATCCTTCTTATCTCTATATCAGTAACTTAAGCGGGAACTCCTACTCACACACTTTCCAAGCGGAAGCCAATATGCTACTATTCAAAGGCTTCACACTCTCTGCTGCTTACCGCCTCAATGACGTAAAATGCACCTACAACAACAGACTAAGAGAAAAGCCTCTCACTAATAAATACAAGGTTCTGGCGTCCGCATCCTACAAAACACCTTTAGACCTTTGGCAATTTGATGCTACACTTCAAATCAATGGCGGTGGAAGAATGCCTGACCCTTATACCTTAGAAGATGGTTCTCTTTCATGGGACAAAAAATTCAACGCCTACCCACAACTCAACGCCCAAGTCACACGTTGGTTCCGTCATTGGTCTCTCTTCGCCGGTGCAGAGAATATCACAGGCTTCAAGCAAAAAGCCCCTATCATCTGTGCAGAAAATCCTTGGAGCAACAATTTCGATCCTACCCTAATTTGGGGTCCCGTTCACGGTCGTATGTTCTACTTAGGTGCAAGAGTTATCATTGGAAGAGACAACTTCTAATTTAACAATCTTTAACGCCACTTGAATGTTTTCATCTCCTTATTATCCTTTAATTTTACCTCATCTAAATGTAAAATTTCATTATGAAAAATTTGTTTCTGACTTTCTCATTTGCATTGTTCTCTATTGTGGGTTTCGCAAAAGACTTACAAACACTCGTAGCAACGACACAACCTCAGATGCATTGCCAAGGTTGTGAAAATAAAATCAAAGGTAATCTACGTTTTGAAAAAGGAGTGAAAAGTATTGAGACGAGCATTCCCGACCAAACAGTTACCGTCGTGTTTGATGCTGAAAAAAACACTGAGGAAGCACTTCTCAAAAGTTTTGAGAAATTCGGCTATAAAGCCACTAAAGTTATGCCAGGAGAGAAAATTCAACAACAAAATTCTTCATTCCACTGCGACAACATGAAAAAATAAGGCACAAAAATCAAACAATTTTGTGCATAAAAGCCTCGATATGATTCGAGGCTTTAAACAATTGTTACTCCGTTCCGTCTCTGTCTTCTGCTAATCTAAAACCGATGATGCCAGACGAGTAATCAGCCTTTCCTTTGCTTCTACATGACACCCTGCAAAACTGTGCAGGAGCTTCGTAATATCCACCTCGGCAAACTTTTTCTGTCCCTGTCCCTGGCCCTTCCGGATTAATCTGCTCTAATTCGACATCCTCCGAATAGTGCGCATACCAATCAGAACACCATTCCCACACGTTCCCACTCATATCATAAAGTCCTAACTCGTTAGCCTTTCTCTTTCCACACGGGTGAGGGCCTCCCTCTGCATTGTCTTTATACCATCCCAACATATACATATCCGTTCCACCGCTATATTTCATATTTTCGGTCATGGCTCCCCCTCGCGCTGCATATTCCCACTCAGCCTCCGTCGGAAGTCTGTAATTCGTACCCATAAACGAATTCACCTTGGCTATAAATTTCTGCACATCCTGCCACGACACATTCGTAACAGGAGCATCGTCATTCGGATATGTGCTTGGATTCTTGCCCATCACTTCTCTCCATTGCCTTTGCGTCACGCAATATTTGCAAATAGCATAACTTCTCACAAACACAGGATGCGCTGGCTTCTCCGACTCTAAACAGTCCCCCTCCTGCTCCGTCGTACAACCCATCGTAAAAGAGCCACCCTCGACAAACACCATTTTAAACCCTAAGATGGCTTTCTTCCTCGCTATCTGATCCGCTCTGTACGCCGATTCTCGCTGCGCCTTTGCCGCCGCTTCTGCCGCTGCTTTCTCTTCTTTCTTGCTTGCAGAATATGCTGATACAAAAGTCAACATCATTAATATTGTTAGTAAATATTGCTTCATACACTTTTTTATCTTTAAATTCTTAAACCTGATAAGGAATTTTTTTCAACTTCAACGCTTTAATCTACAAAATTACGAATAAAAACATTTCTCAAATAGAAAATTTAATCATTACCTTTGTCAGAAGTAAACCGGATGATTAACTATAATTTGATGAATCAAGTATGAACAAAATGTTTCCTTCTGCAGTGGTCGCTACCCTCCTGCTTTCTGCATGCGGTTCTAATTCCGACAAACGCCCCGAAAACGAACCCTTCTCATTCATAGAAGACACTACTCTCACTTCGCTCGCCAACGATTGTCCTGTTGAGATAGACGATCGCTCCCTTTTTGAAGTGCAAGGCAATGTGAGAAAAGTCAAAACCATCACCATCCTCACCAATGAGAATGGCTATCCTGTCGATTTCGACACTGCCACCACCACATTCTACAAAGATGGCCTGCTTGAAAGCGTAACGCAACCTCAAACAGCAATGTTCGATAGAGAAGGTGTCTCGCAGAACACACAGTTCGTACTAACCCGCAACCAAATTGACAAAATCAGTTCTTTCACATGGAAGACAATGGCCACTCCCAACACATACACCAAGGCAGGCTACGAATATTTTTACAATAACGATGGGCAACTGATCAAGATGATTTCCCACGGAATCGACAGTCGCTCCGTCTACGAATATGTATACGACGGCAACAATCGTATTGCTCAAATGGTACTACACGGAGAAGGGGAAGGTTCAAAATGGGAAAGCCTCTACAGTTACGAATACCTCGCAGCTGACGAACACGGCAACTGGCTACTCGCCATCGAAAAGGCTTGCTACAAAACATACGTGAACGGAGACGACCCTCGCAACGTGAAAGCGACCTACACGTTCAATCCCATTTACCGAAATATCGAATATTATGATTGCGACGGACACAAAGGTAAAGACACCAATACCTACAATAATATCACCGATATCATTGCAGACATTCAAAAGAACTACCAATGCACAGCCGCTATTGAAAAACATATCTCTCGCAATCTCTCAGACGCACTCCGCTCAAAAGAATCCTACGAGCAGAAAAAAGGCAACGTCAGCAACGAACCAGGATACAAAACCGCTCTAAATGTCTCAAAAGAGAAAGTCCAAGTGAAGAGTGTTATTGAGTCTGCCTGTGGCGACCTCTACGCATTGGTTCATGCTAAATCTGACGACAACTTCGCCTATTTCGTCGTCCTCAAATTCAAAAAAGAAAATAACGATTGGAAGATAGATGACTTTTTTGATAATTTTTCCTCTTATTTCTCTCACCAAGACCTCTCCTTCAAATTTGGCATTCGAGACGGTAGTTTTCTTAAAGATGTTGCGGGAAATTTCGACGGTCAGGGTTGTTCCAACCATATCTGGGTATACAACCCTAAATTTGACGCAAATGACCCTACTTCTTCTTGCTTCTACATCTACAGTGGAAAACCTAATGTCAAACTTTACAAGAGTGCCCCAAACAGCCTCGTCAGCAAGAGCGTCTTCTTTGAATACATTAATACCATCAATGCAAGCAACCTCGGCGATTTAGACGATGACGGGAAAGAAGAGCTTGGTATCCTCTACCATGACGTGAATGACCATATCAGCCACTATGCCGTTATGAAACTCAATGATAACGGAAACTGGGAATACCTTGTAGAACCAATCAACCTCTACGAAGAGGAACTTCGAGAAACAGAGAAAATCGTTGAAAAAATATCTTGCAAACCAGGTGTCCTCAAGATTTTAACGCACGAAAAGAAAGAGGATGGGTCCATTGAAAAGGTATTCAAAGAAGTTAATTTCATCAAAAAATAAATAGAATTTAAATATTTTTACACATTAAATTTAAAATAAAAAAAAATGACGAATCGCACGATTAAATTGCTTTTATCCGCTATGGTTCTGCTTTCAGCGTGCACAAACGGAACTAACAACAATGCAGAGTCCTCTCAAGTAGTGGATTCAGCCACTGTCGAAGTGATTGACAACGCAAAAAATGATGTGTCTAATTCTGCCACACCTGAAAAAGCCGAAGAAATTACAGACTACGCACTCTTCGACGTGAAAGGAAAGGTGAAAAAAATTGACTATTATTTAGAAAACTCTATCATTACTTTTGATGAGAATGGTAAAGTTACGAGTATAGACAATTTCAAAATCAATCCTGACGGAACTTCCTCCAACCCTGATTTCTGTATTACTCGCGATGAAAAAGGGCGCATCATTTCTCAGAATCTCAAACTTCAAGAATTTGGTATCACCGTTAAAAGAGAGTATATCTACGATGACAACAACAGACTTCTGATTGAAAATGTCAATGGATTAGAGAACAAAAGTTCGGAGAAAAGCGTCTATGGAGAAGATGGCTTCATCACAGACAAAATCATGTCTGGTTATGGAGAGGGTCAAGAATACAAAACAACGAAACACTTTAGTTATGTCGCTTTTGATGCCAAAGGTAATTGGACAACTGCCATGGTCTATCATTCCGACACAAACGAAACCTTAGAGTCTTCTCGCACTATTGAATACTACGAATAACAAAGACCTTAGATTCCAAAAGGGCCTTAGATTCACATTCTAAGGCTCTTTTATTGTCAAATCATACCACAAAAAAAGCAGTGTAGAACAAATCCACACTGCTTTTTTTGTGTACTTTTATGTGATTTATGCCTTTGCTACAGCAACATTCACCTTGAAATCGTCAAAATCAAGTTCCGTGCCATTGTCCACCGTGTCGACAACATTGATGTTCACCGCCAACACTTGAGATGCGACATAATCCTTGAAATCATTGACTGCCTCAACAATTTCCTTTTTATTTTCAATCTCAATATTAATTTTATCGGTTATCTCAAATCCACTTGATTTACGGATGTTCTGCACTCGATTTACCAATTCACGTGCAATACCCTCTCGTTTCAATTCCTCCGTAATCGTAACATCCAACGCTATAGTAATACTGCCGTTATTCGCTACCAACCATCCCGGAATATCCTCCGAAAGTATCTCTACGTCTCCTTTCTCAACAACAACCACATTGCCATCTACCACGATTTCGTATTTTCCTTCTTTCTCCAATTTGGCAATCTGATCTTGTTCAAGACTCTGCAACTGAGCTGCAACCATCTTCATACTCTTGCCACACTTAGGACCAAGCTTCTTGAAGTCTGGTTTTATTCTCTTCACTAATATACCCGCCGAATCGTCAACGAAATTGATTTCCTTGACATTCACTTCACTCATAATCAAACTCTTCACCGCCTCTACATTCTCCTGCTCATGTTCTGCCAAGATTGGCACCATAATCTGCTTGAGTGGCTGACGAACTTTGATGTTTTCCTTCTTTCGCAAAGAAAGGGTCATTGACGAAATATCTTGTGCCAATTGCATACGTTCCTCCAACTGCTTGTCTACTTTAGAAGCATCGTACTGAGGGAAGTCTGCTACATGGACAGACTCACTCTTATCATTTCCTGTCGCTCCATTCAAGTCCAAGAACAACTTATCTGAATAGAACGGAGCGATAGGCGCCATCAATCTAGCAACCGTCTCCAAACAAGTGTACAAAGTCTGGTACGCAGCCAACTTGCTTTCGCCATCGCCTCCCCAGAAACGTTTTCTATTCAAACGAACATACCAGTTACTGAGGTTGTCAGTTACGAATGTAGAGATGGCACGTCCCGCTTTCGTTGGCTCGTAGTCATTATAGCATTCGTCAACTTCCTTGATCAAGGTATTCAACAATGAAATAATCCAACGGTCAATTTCTGGACGTTTCTCAATCGGCACCTGTGGCTGACTATTGTCAAAATTATCTACATTCGCATACAACGCAAAGAATGAATAGGTGTTATACAACGTTCCAAAGAATTTACGTTTTACTTCCTCTATTCCCTCTGTGTCAAATTTCAAGTTATCCCACGGACTTGCATTAGTGATCATATACCAACGCAATGGGTCTGAACCATATTTTTCAATGGCACCGAATGGATCAACCGCATTGCCTAAACGCTTCGACATCTTGTTTCCATTCTTATCCAAAACCAATCCGTTCGAGATGACTGCCTTAAATGCAACGCTATCCTTAATCATCGTAGAGATGGCGTGGAGCGTAAAGAACCATCCTCGTGTCTGATCCACACCTTCTGCAATGAAATCTGCTGGATAATATTCATTTTTATCAATCAAATCCTTATTTTCAAATGGGTAGTGTTGCTGTGCGAATGGCATTGCTCCAGAGTCAAACCACACATCAATCAGGTCAGTCTCCCTTTTCATTGGCTTGCCACTGTCCGACACCAAAATCACGCTGTCAATATATGGTCTGTGCAAATCAATGTTCTTAGGATCATAGTTTTCCTTCGAATAATCGCCCACCTTGAAATTCTTCCAAGGATTCTCTTTCATGAAGCCTGCCTTGATAGACTTGTCAATCTCTGCAAACAACTCCTCTATTGAACCGATGCATTTTTCTTCCGTTCCCTCCTCATTTCTCCAAATTGGCAACGGAGTTCCCCAATAGCGGGAACGAGACAAATTCCAATCATTCAGATTCTCCAACCATTTGCCGAAACGACCGGATCCCGTTGCCTCTGGCTTCCAGTTGATCGTCTTGTTGAGCTCTATCATTCTGTCTCTTGCCGCAGTCGACTTGATAAACCAACTGTCCAAAGGATAGTAAAGCACTGGCTTATCTGTTCTCCAGCAATGCGGATAGTTATGGACGTGTTTCTCTATTTTAAACGCCTTCCCTGTAGTTTTCAACTCCATACAGATAGAGATATCCAATGTCTCATCTTTATCTGTCAGATTAGGATCATACGCATTTTTTACAAAACGTCCCTCGTATGCTTTATAGGAATCAACATTAATATGAGTCTTGACATACTCTGGATCAAGATCTGCCAACAGATAGAATTTACCCGTCAAATCAACTGTCGGACGAAGATTTCCATACTTGTCAACCAACTGCAATGGAGGTATTCCCGCAGCCTTTGCAACCTTGGCATCATCCGCACCAAAAGTAGGTGCAATATGAACGATACCCGTACCATCTTCTGTCGTCACATAATCTCCTGGAATTACACGGAACGCATGATCTGCATTCTCAGGTGTGATCCAATCCAAAAGTGGCTCATATTTCATGCCCACCAAGTCTGTTCCCTTATACTCGGCTATTACCTTGTAAGGAATCAACTTGTCTCCTAGCTTATAATCCTCAAATGCGATTTCCGCAGCCTTTGGATTGAAATGTACATTCAACAACGCCTTCGCCAGAACGTAGGTTGCAGGCTGACCATTATATGGGTTATAAGATTGCACAGCAACGTACTCAATATTCGGCCCCACACACAACGCCGTGTTAGAAGAGAGTGTCCAAGGCGTCGTCGTCCATGCCAAAAAGTATGGAGTACCGAATTGCGCCATTTCAGACTTTGGATCTAACATTTTAAACTGAGCCACCACCGTCGTATCTTTCACATCTCGGTAGCAACCAGGCTGATTCAACTCGTGCGAACTCAACCCCGTACCTGCAGCTGGCGAATAAGGCTGTATTGTATACCCTTTATACAGGTACCCATTCTTGTAGAGTTTCTTCAAAAGATACCATAGGGTTTCTATATATTTATTGTCGTATGTGATGTACGGATTCTCCAAATCAACCCAATACCCCATCTTATGCGTGAGGTCAGTCCACTCTCTCGTGTACTTCATCACGTTCTTACGACAAGCATCGTTATAATCGTCTACTGAAATTTTTTTGCCAATATCTTCTTTCGTAATGCCCAGTTCCTTCTCTACTCCCAATTCTACAGGCAACCCATGAGTGTCCCATCCTGCCTTGCGCTTCACATGAAACCCCTTCATCGTTTTGTAACGACAAAAGATATCCTTGATTGAACGCGCCATCACATGGTGAATACCTGGCATACCGTTGGCAGAAGGAGGTCCCTCAAAAAAAACAAATGAAGGGGCTCCCTCACGGATACTTATACTTTTATGAAACAAATCTTTTTCATCCCATTGTTTCAAAACCTCCTTGTTTATCTCTGAGAGGTCAAATTTTGAATATTCAGCGAATTTCTTTGCCATATCGCATTACTCGTACTTATTTATCAACTCTGAAAATAAAGGCTAAAAAACCACCGCAAATTTAGTGATTTTTTGCTTAATATCACTACTTTGTGTATGTCTATTTCAAATCGCCTCTACCACTCGCTTTTTCCTTGCTTTTCTAAATCCATCCTTTCTTATTTTTCACTACCTTTGCAAAAGTTTTTTTTTACAACCAATATTTTAAAATGAAAAAAAATTACATCTTCGCATGGTTTTTAGGATTGTCGTTTTTCCAACCTTTCAATACCGTCTCGGCGGAACAAGATTTAAAAGAAAGTGTTTGTATCGTTCAGCGGAATCTCTCTAAGTCTGATCAAAATGCATTAGAGGAGACTTGTAAGACACTCTACTCTTTGTCTTATATGTCGGCGGCGCGACAGCTCGGCAAAAGTTTTTCCTCTTTCGGATCTGGTTTTGTAACCAAAGGAACAGACGGAAAATTAGTTGTCGTCACCAACAAGCATGTCGTAGATGACGCTCGTTGGGTATCGCTCATTTTCCAATCTGAAACGGGCAACGACACTATCACCAACAACGCTGTTCTATCTATTTCTGATTCGACAGATATCGCAATCGTCCAACTCAACGCCAAAGCAAGTTCTAAGTTCACGCCATTAGAAATCAGCACAACAAACTTGAAAGACGGCACTTCGGTTTGGTCTGCAGGGTTCCCTGGATTGGGAGATGAGCCTTCCTGGCAACTGGGTAACGGTATCATTTCCAACTCTAAATACCACAACCTTGAACTAACCGACAGTGCGCATATTTCTGTTATTCAACATACTGCTCAAGTTGACCCAGGTAGTTCTGGCGGACCACTTCTCATCCTCAACAAAGGGAAATATACTGTCATCGGAATGAATACATGGAAAGCCACACAACGTGAAAACGCCAACTTTTCAATCAACGCAACTGATATTTTGAAATTTCTTAATGCGAAAAACAATACGAAGGCAAATTCTAAAAAAATCATCAAGGATAACGACGACCTCTTGAATCAAGCCAACAAATTCATTGCTTCTATAGATCAATCCAACGACTCTATAGCTTATTTTGTCTCTAGCAAAATGGTTCTTAACATACCTTCCGACCAACTGAAAGGTATGATTTCTATCGTCTCTAATGACGCTAATTTAAAACTTCGTAGCGGAGAACCTATCAAGGGATTAAAGCTGATGCTCGCAGACAATATCAAGAAAACCATTAAAAAATCAGTGAATTTGACAATTGAATCCGTCGCTTCCACCACAGACTCTTCCATTGTTACTTTCGTCAACAAGAAAAACCATTACACAACATCTTGGGTGGTGGAAGAAAACGAATGGAAAATCAAATCAACAGATATTTTTAACGAAAGAGCCACCCAGGCCGCCAAAGGAAGAAGAGATGGTTCAAACGACCAAGGTACGTTCCTTGCAGAAAAAGGATTTCGTATTTTAAATTTATCCGACCGCCACAGTGTCAGTGTCGCTTATTTTACACCGACCTTGAACGACCTCAAAGGTGAAGATGACAGTCATTTCACAGATAAGTTTAAAATTGGAGCTCAATATGCCAAGATGTTCAACAAATTTGGTTTCTACTCCGCAAACATAGACTTTGGAATGATAGAAGGCAACAAGGAAGACGGTTTTACCTTCGAAGACGATAATAAAGCAGGCGCATTATCTTATTCTTTCGCCGTCGGCGCCCAATGTCCAATGGCTGTCGGAAGATTTTTCTTCTCTCCTGAAGTAGCCGCTCACGCTGGTATGCGCATCGGAGACGGCGTCGCTTTCACACCTCAAGCGGAAGGCGGACTGAATCTCGGTATCATCTTAACCAATTCCAAAATTCTCTACATCGGTGGGGCATACAACTACCGCTGGGTATTGGGACTTACAGACAGTGGAATCAAAAATTTAGGCTACATTGCAGCAAGACTCGGACTAATTTTTTAGTGAAATTCTCAAAAAAACCGATAAAATCATACACGATGAAATCTTCAAAATTTTTACTCTTATCTTTTCTATTTTCACTTTCATTCTCAGCTTTTGCAGCGAAGGTGGACTACGAACCCGCCCTTCTTATTCTCAAGAATGGTGAAAAAATTGAATGTCAAGCTGATCCTACTTCTTTGTTCTATACTAAAACAAAGTATCGTCTTTCCGAAAATGACAAGAAAAAAAAGATTGCTTCTGACGAGATTCAACATGCTATCTTCTACACTGCAGGAGAAGATGGTATAGAAGTGAGTTCCGTCATTGAAAACATTCTTTACCTTAACACCGATGATTTTAAAGATGGGAAATTAGACAAAGTTAAAGAGATGAAGGCCTATCTCCTCGATGATGGTGCAATTTCGCTCTACATCACCTCTGTAAGTAACTATGTTAACGGAGCTTGGTCGAATACGGTCGACGACTACTATTGCAAAAAACAAGATGACGATTTCGCAGTTCACGCCAACCGCTCTATCACCTATCCAAAGGGATTTATCGTAAAAAAAACAGCAGTGAAAGTTCAAAACAATTTCGAGAAAGTCTATGAATATTTCTTCGGAGATTATCCCGATTTAATTGAACAAATCAAAAATGGAACGCTCACTGGCGATAACATTTCAGACATTGTAAGTGAATATAACACATACAAAGAAGCGAAAAACAAGAAAAAATAGCAACAAACTTGAATTTAATATCCATTTTCCATATTTTTGCCTTATTATTTTATTTTTATTTAAAGGCGAATATTATGGGAAATGGAAAAAGTGAAAAAGGCAAAGGATTTAAGTTTTACATCAGTAAGGGCGCATTGTTTTTATATGCATTGCAAGTTGTTTGTTTGATGATTATCACTTATTTGGCTTTTAACGATTATTTCTAAAAGTAAGGGACTTACGTTTTTCTTGTGCAAAATAAGCTTATTTTGCACAAGTTTGATTTTTTTATTCGTCGACATTAGAGGCGTTCTTATCCTCGCCTCCTAAGAACTCGCCTGCCTTAGAGAACTGCAACTCAACGTTGTTTGGCTTGCTCAACTTTACGCGATAGCCGTAGCTCTTCTTCTCTATCCTACGAATGCACTGCTTCTCGTGGTTGGTCTTCACATATCTATCAATGTTTGATGGCAATTGTTTCATCAAACTGGCAGGGATACAATTCTTCTTACTCACCCTCAATTCATACCATACACCTTTTCTTGAAAAACTAATCTCCGTGTCATCTTCAAGGGTTACATTGTAACTGCCATCGACATCCTCAACAATCGCAACAACGTCATGACTTGAGAAATGATTACTCAAAAAAGATCTCGCTGCAGAAGGTAATCTTTTGCCTTCTGGATCGTCACTGATCAGTTCTCCGTCTTTTGAGAAACTCAACTCTACATCGTTGGGCTTATGCAGTTCTATACGATAGATGAAACTTTTTCTTCCAACACGTTTTTTCTCTATCTTATGCACTTCTTCTATAAGTTGATTCTCCTCTATGTACGTTTTCATCTTCTGTGGAAGCGTAGATAGAAAACTCGTTGGCATAACAGTCTTTCGGAAATTAATATCCTCCCAATCGCCTTGATGATTAAATTCTACTTCCGTGCCATCGGTCATAATAACCTCGTAGTCCATCATCGTCTTCGTTTCCGAAATCCTCCATACAGTCTTACGTTCTAACTCATTTTCTATAAATTTAACAGAGGCATCTGGCAGAGCGATTTCTTTCTTCGTTTGCCCTGATGTACACCCCGTCAGGAGTCCGACGAACAACGCCACCACTCCTACTTGATTTATAATTTTTTTCCTTATGTTTCTCATACCAAATAGTTTATGTTTATTTATCAAAATTATATTTTTAAACGCCAACAAGGAAGCATCAAAAACAAATTTCAAGCAATCTCTTTTTTATCAATACAAATACGTCCTTAGTTCACTTTGCATTCGTATCTTTGTACATTAAACTAAACAGATAGAAAAGGTAACATTCATGGATATCCAACAAGCGCAAGAAAGTGCAATTTCGCTGTTGCAGGAGATGATTGCCATCCCCTCTTATAGTCGAGATGAAAAATCTGTAGCCAACTTTCTACAAACTTACATAGAATCATTAGGCTACGAGACAAATCGTTTAGAAAACAACATTTGGATCGTCGCTAAAGGTTTCGACAAAGACAAACCTACCATTCTGCTCAACTCACACATCGATACGGTACGCCCCGTCAGCGGTTGGCAACATGACCCACACAAACCCACTTTAGAGGGCGACACACTCTACGGATTGGGCAGCAACGATGCTGGCGCACCGCTTGTTTCCTTGCTCCACACTTTCTTTATTCTTTCAGAAAAAGAACAACCATATAATTTGATCTTCGGGGCTTCCGCAGAAGAAGAGGTGTCTGGGAAAAATGGTATGGAGCTGCTTCTCACCGCCCTTCCTCCTATCGATTTCGCCGTTGTTGGCGAGCCGACAGGTATGCAGATGGCCATCGCCGAAAAAGGTCTGATGGTGGTCGACTGTGTGGCAAAAGGGAAGTCAGGCCACGCAGCACGCAATGAAGGCATCAACGCTATCTATAAAGCAATCAAAGACATAGAGTGGGTTCGAACGGCCCAGTTGCCCAAAGTTTCACCATCTTTGGGTCCCGTAAAAATGACCGTTACAATGGTACATGCTGGCACACAACACAATGTCGTCCCCGACGAGTGTACCTTTGTCATTGATGTACGCACGAATGATTGCTATTCCAACCAAGAAGTGTTCTCAATCCTTGATGTAGAATTGGAGTCAGAACTGAAAGCTCGTTCTTTCCGTCTCACCTCTTCGGGTATCTCGACCGACCTTCCCATCGTAAAAAAAGGTTTGGAATTGGGTATGTCCACCTTCGGATCTCCAACCCTGTCCGATCAAGCGTTTATGCATTTCCCGAGCCTCAAATTGGGTCCTGGAGAATCAGCTCGCTCTCACACCGCCGACGAATACATTAAATTGGATGAAATAAGGAAAGCAATTCCAACATACGTCTCCCTACTCGATGGTATGACATTCGAAAAAGTTACGGACTAAAAAGGATCACTGAGAATGGCAGAGAAAAAGCAAAAATTCTACGTTGTCTGGGTGGGAAGAGTTCCCGGCATCTATGTCAATTGGGCGGATTGCAAGTCGCAAATTGACGAGTTCCCGAATGCGAAATACAAATCATTCGAGAGCCTTGAAAAGGCAGAAGAGGCGTATGTTAGCGGCTATGCCAACTATATCGCATCTGGCAAGACTCAGTCTTTCAGCGATTTACTGAAACAATGCGTAGACAACATTCCCGTCGGGAAACCATCAATCGGGACTGAAGCCCTTGCCGTAGATGCGGCTTGCTCGCATAATCCAGGTGTTATGGAATACAGAGGTGTCTATCTAAAAGACAACTCGCAAATTTTTCATGCAGGACCATTCCAATTGGGAACCAACAACATAGGTGAATTTCTCGCTATTGTTCATGGCTTAGCTCTGCTGAAACAGAGAGGATCGGAGATGCCTATCTACTCGGACAGTGCCAACGCCATCTCTTGGATAAGGCAGAAGAAATGCAAGACCAATCTCGTGAAAAACAACAAAACAGAGCAGCTCCACAACCTCATCGAACGTGCCGAAAACTGGCTGAAAAACAACGACTACCACAACCCTATCCGCAAATGGCAGACTGAGTCGTGGGGCGAAATACCCGCCGATTTCGGCAGAAAGAAATAAACAATAGTCAACACAAAAATACCTTCTATACATAGACGTAACACCATGATTCAAGTACAAAACCTATCTAAGTCATTCGGCACTCAAAAAGTGTTAGACAACATCAGTTTTTCTATCGGGACAGGCGAAATCGTGGCGTTTCTCGGCAATAACGGCGCAGGCAAATCCACCACGATGAAGATTATCAATGGTTATCTTGCCGCCGATAGCGGAAGTGTACAGGTCTGCGGTTTAGACGTGGCTAAAAATCCTCAAGAAACGCATAAAAAGATAGGTTATCTTCCCGAACACAACCCTATCTACCCCGACATGTACGTCAAAGAGTATCTGATGTTCATCGCAGGCATTTACCAATTAGGCAAAACGTCAAGAAGCCGTGTCGACGAGATTATCGAGAAGACAGGCTTGACGAGAGAATACAAAAAGAGAATAGGCACTCTATCCAAAGGTTACCGTCAGCGTGTCGGGTTAGCACAAGCATTGATCCCCAACCCTGAAGTATTGATTTTAGACGAACCAACTACAGGCTTAGACCCCAACCAAATCATCGGAGTACGCGACTTGATCAAGGAGTTAGGACAAGAAAAAACCGTCATGCTCTCCACTCACATTATGCAGGAAGTTTCCGCTATCTGCGACCGTGTCATCATCCTCAACAAGGGTAAAATTGCAGTCGACGACAAGGAAGACATCGTTGTTTCATCTAATGACAACCACACAATTTCCACCTTGGTGGAGTTTCTCTCTCCTACCAATGTTGACTTCATAGAAGGAATTGAAGGTGTTCATTCGGTAACCCATCTCTCAGGCAACACATTTATAATTTCTTCTAATGAAGATGTTCGTGAAAAAGTGTTCTACGCATGTGTTGCCCAAAATGCTGTTTTGCTCACGCTACGCTTGCATGAGCGTTCAATGGAAGAGGTGTTCAGAACCGTCACAAAATAAGATTTTTTAAAGAAAAAAGACATGTCAAAAGATAAGATACAAAAAACAAACGCTGCCCGTTTGTTAGACAGCAAGAAAATTCCTTACGAACTTGTCCCCTACATAGTGGACGAGAACGATCTCAGTGCAGTGCATGTAGCCGCCCAACTCAACGAGCCTATTGAGTTGGTATTCAAGACATTGGTACTACGAGGAGATAAAACAGGTATTTTCGTTTGCGTCATTCCAGGAGCAGAGGAGGTAGACTTGAAGAAAGCGGCCAAAGCATCGGGCAATAAAAATTGCGCCATGACCACTGTGAAAGAACTATTAGGTTTAACTGGCTACATTCGCGGGGGGTGTTCCCCTTTAGGCATGAAAAAGCCTTACCCTACGCACATACACAACACAGCCCTTCAGTACGATTTTATCTATGTCAGCGCAGGCGTTCGTGGCTTGCAAATCAAAATCAACCCTACGCAACTCATTGAGGTATGCGGAATGACAGTGGACGATCTGATAGCTGAGTAAGCAAAATTATTGTCTA
>CAVFXQ010000003.1:4140-55846 GCA_963626555.1 Clostridiales bacterium | reverse complement strand
ACTTCTTCATTAGGAAAATCTAAGGTATAGACTTCATTTTCAGGGTCATACGTTTTTATCGTTAAATATCCACTTTGATAAATTATCGGCAATGACTGCGTTCTTACTGCATTAAACTCATAAAACTGACTTTTGAAATAATACTTATTTGTCAAGTCGTTTAAATTTTCACCAAAATGGTTTAGTAATCGTATCAGATAAGTAGGTGTTCCCGTGCTAAACCAATAGTCGTCTATTGTCAATTTATTGAATGTGTTCAACAAGCTAAAAGGATTATACACTCCTTTCAACCGACTGCTAAAATGATATCCATCAAATCGCTTCTTCAACGCCAAACGTGACTCGGTCACAGACATCCTCCGCTTTCCTGCTAATTCAACCACCGTCTGCGCGAAATACCTATCTATCTCCTCATCTGTCATTCCACATATAGTGTCATAACGCTCGTCCATACTTATGTCGTTAGGCTGATTGAAACCACTAAAAATGCTCACTTGAGAGAACTTCGTAACACCAGTGAGAAAGACAAAATGGAGGTCTTTGTCCGCCAACTTAAACGTCGAATAAAAAGCTTTTAAAGTTTCTCTATTTTTATCTTCAATAGACATTTTATTATCTCCAACCAATGTAAACATTCCACTATCCATAACATCCAAAATCGGCTTGTCATACTCGTCGACAAGAACTACACAACGAGTTCCTGTTTGTTTATGTGCCGCCTCCAACACATTAGCAAACCTTCTGCCCGAACTTTGATTTGATGTGGAAACCAAACCATACTTGTTTTCCCAAGAACATAAATAGTTATCAATGGCATTATTAAGCGTATTAGGTTCTGTATAATTTTCACTGTTAAAATCAACATGAAAGACTGGATAGGTTTTCCACTCTTTCTCCAACTTTTCTATGAACAGCCCCTTAAACAATTCCTTTTTCCCTAAAAAATAATTCTCTAATGTAGACAAGAAAAGACTCTTTCCAAATCGTCTTGGGCGACTTAAAAAATAAATGCTCCCGCTGTGTGCAAGAGAATATACCATATCCGTCTTATCCACATACACATAGTCTTCGCTTACTATCTTTTCAAATGTTTGTATTCCTATAGGGTACTTCATTATCCTTTCTATGATTTTATCATAACAAAGTTAATACTTTTCCATTTTAAAATTTCAAAAAAAATTTGCAAATTCACACCCTCTCACCTATATTTGCGACCATAATGTGAAGATGTAGTGCGCATACACAAACGAAGCACGGAATTGTCGCCTTGCTCCGCGATGTGAATGAAGTATAATAGGAAGATAGTTCTCTAACAAAACCCAGAAAAACACACAAACCTGATGCTGTTTGGGGAACTACTACAGCCTAAGAACGATTAAAATCAGTTATAAAACAAATTTTTCAAGTACAATGAAGAAAATTTTATTCTTTTTGTCAGTGATGTTCGCCTGTTTCGCAGCGAACGCAGCCGACTACTCGAATGAGAACTACATCGAGAAGTACGGAAATCTGAAATTGAATGGATTGCAGTTGTCAGACCAAAACGGTAACGCAATCCAGTTGAAAGGTTGGTCAACCTTCGGTTTGAACTACCCAGAAGCAAGTGGTTGTATGAATCAAGATGCTGTAAAAGTAATGAAGGGTTGGGGAGCCAACATCGTTCGTTTGGCAATGTATGCAACCAAAGCTTGGGCAACTAGTCCAGACTACTATGCAGGTAAGATGAAGGAATATGTTGACTACGCCTACAATGTAGGCATCTACTGTATCGTTGACTACCACGTTTTGCCTACCGAAGAAAACGGCAATAACGCAGACCCTAATGCCTACTTGAACGGTGGGGCTGCTATCGGTAGCAGTAGTACAGGAGCTGAACACTTCTTTGACGTGATGTCTGCATACATCAAAGAAAAAGGTTACAATCACGTCATCTATGAAATCTGTAACGAGCCAGGAGCAACAAGTTGGAGCAATATAAAAAGATACGCCAACACGGTTATTCCACACATCTTGGCAAACGACCCAGATGCCTTGATTATCTGTGGTACTCCTCAATGGGACCAATTGCCAGGGCAAGCTGCTGCAGACCCAGTTACGACAGTTAACGGCACGGATGTTTCAAAACAAATCTTGTACGCGTTCCACTACTACTCTTGTACCCACTACAACTTCTTGTCTAACCTAAAAAGTGCAGCAGGCAAAATCCCAATGTTCGTTTCTGAGTGGGGTGTCTCTGATTACACAGGAGGAGCATCAGGTAAAACGTATGCATACGAGGACGATATCTGCCCTTCTTTAGGAAACTCTCTTTTACAGGTTTGCGATGGTGATAACGATGGTAGAGCAAAACTCAGCTGGTGTTTCTGGAACTGGGGTAAAAAAGACGAAGAGTCTTCTTCTTTGAAGGAATGTAGTACTTACGAAACCGCTCCTTCTGGAGATTACATCAAGACTAAACTTTGTGGAGACGGAAATTGCCCAACTATAATCACTACCGAGGGTCCATACAACGGTTACCAAGTAATTCCGACCCCTTCTGGAAAGTATTTTACAGTCGGATATTTTGACAAAGGAGGCGAAGGTGTGGCATACCACGATGAAAATACAACTACAGAAGACAAAGCGCTATGTACTGCGTCAGATTGTAAGTCTAAAAACGAAAATCTATGTTATGCTGGAGCACAATGGTGTGATTTCAGAAACGATGATTGTGTTGACGTAACCACTATTGCAGGAACTAATACTTCATATGGAGACTACCCTTATGGTGTTGAAGTTCCAGCATGGAATGAATACAACATTGGATGGCGTGAGCCAGGAGAGTGGATGGCTTACTCAATTGAAGTTAAAGAAGCCGGATATTACAAATTTGGTGTTGCCCTCAACGGTGGTACTGACATCGTATCGTTCTCACTCAAGAAAGAAGATGGTACATCGTTGGGTAACGCCCTCTACAATTCGGGTACAGAAGACGTTGTAGATGGTTGGTATTTGTCTGGTAATAATTATGATGCTGAATACTTGTACGGTTGGTGGAAACCATACAACGCAGATTCAGACGCAGACGATGAAGTTTCTTTGCTCGTCAGAGAGGCTGGCAAATATGTCTTGACTATCACTTGGGCAACACCGAACGATGGTGAACATGGAATCCCTGGTGGTAATGTTGGACCAATGCACTTCTACAAAGCTGCCGCTTACAACGGAAAGACATATGACGAGATTTTGGCTGCAACAGAAGACACCAAGGTTGATGCCCAAAACGTAGTTGTTTACCCTAACCCTGCAGAGGATGTTTTGAACGTAAATGTTGACGCTGAGAAGGTTGAAGTTCTCAACCTCGCAGGTGCAGTTGTTGCTTCTGCAAACACTAACAGTGTTCAAGTTTCCAACTTGGCTGCTGGTATGTACATCGTTAAGGTTTACACTGACAACAACATTGTTGTTAAGCAATTCATCAAGAAATAAGTTTCTCTAAACTTTTATTGATACAACGGGGGAAGTCCATTCGGGCTTCCCTTTTTTTTGCCACAATTTACTATATTTGTGAAACGTTATGTAAACAAAAACGATTCGCTATGAAGAACACTTTTTTATTTCTCCTCATGCTTCCACTCACACTCTGCGCCCAAATCGTGGAACCTGTGAAATGGAAGATAACCTGCGATGAAAACAAAGACAATCTTGTCGTCACCTTCACAGCCACCATCAACGCAGGATGGCACGTCTATGATAAAAACCTGCCAGATGGGGGACCAGTCTCCACACAATTTGTCATTGAGAAAAACGACAATCTAACTGTCGTCGGCTCAGCCCAAAGCCAACAAAAACCCACGGAAAAGTTTGAAGATATGTTTCAAATGAACCTACGATGGTTCGAAAAAGAAGTGACATTTCAACAAACATTCCATATAGAGGACAGTAACAAATACCTTTTAGAAGGGTATGTTGAATACATGGCTTGCGACAACAGCAACTGTCTTCCACCCACCAAAGAACCATTCCATTTTGAAAAGAAGAAGCAGCAAAACAACAGCGCAACCACAGCCTCAACAGAGAAAGAAAGCACAACTACACCCTTTTCTTTTCCTATCGTCGACACAGATAAAACAGCCGAAAACACAGATTCTGACACCACAATAGCCACAACAACACATTCAAACACAGCAACTGACACTTGGGCTTCCGTAATCAACGAACTACAGGCTTTCGGAGAGGAGACCCATGCCGAGAGAGGCAATATCTGGACTATATTCTTTATGGGACTATTGGGAGGTCTGCTTGCCATCCTCACTCCTTGTGTATGGCCTATCATACCTATGACCGTAAGTTTCTTCCTACATCGTAAAGATGGGAAAGGGAAATCCTCAGCCCTACTCTACGGACTCTCCATCATCGTCATCTATGTAGGCTTGGGTGTGTTGCTCACCATTCTGTTTGGCGCAGACGCACTCAATGCACTCTCCACCAACGCTATTTTCAATCTTTTTCTTTTTGCTTTACTGTTGGCTTTTGCCATCTCTTTCTTTGGAGGATTCAACATCTCGTTGCCTGCCTCTTGGAGCACTGCCACCGAAGAGAAAGCAGACCACACAAAAGGATTACTCAGCATTCTGATGATGGCATTTACCCTCGTCATCGTCTCTTTTTCTTGTACTGGTCCGATTGTCGGTACACTCTTGGTACATATCGCCACAAAAGGTAATATGCTCGCCCCCATCATGGGTATGTTGGGGTTCGCCATCGCTTTGGCTGGACCGTTCACCCTCTTTGCCCTCTTTCCAAACATGATGAAAAAAGCACCTCGTTCTGGCAGTTGGATGAACACCGTGAAAGTACTATTGGGCTTCTTTGAGTTGGCTTTCGCCCTCAAATTCCTCTCCGTAGCAGATCTGGCATACGGATGGCATATCTTAGACAGAGAGGTTTTCTTAGTACTTTGGATTGTCATCGCAATCTTTGCGGGACTCTACATCCTTGGCAAAATCCGCTTTGAAAGCGATGGTGATTTACCAAGCATCACCGTTCCTCGTTTTTTTGGTGCTTTAGCAACTTTCGCCTTTGCCCTCTACCTTATACCAGGTCTATGGGGTGCGCCACTCAAAGCCATTAGTGCCTTCGCCCCACCTATGTGGACGCAAGACTTCAACCTCTATAGCGAGACAGAAGCCACTTTCAACGACTATGATGAGGCCATTGAACACGCACGAAAGACTAACAAACCCATCCTAATAGACTTCTCAGGCTATGGTTGTGTAAACTGCCGCAAGATGGAAGCCACCGTTTGGAACGACCCTCAAGTGAAAAACCTCATCAAAGACGACTATATCCTCGTTTCCCTCTTCGTCGATGACAGAACGGAACTACCAGAACCTATGACCGTAGAAGAGAATGGGAAAACACTTATACTCAAAACAGCAGGCGAAAAATGGAGTTACCTTCAACGCCACAAATTCGGTGCAAACGCACAACCTTTCTACGTCATCATTGACAAAGAAGGAAAACCGCGGAACCACTCGTATGCCTTCTCCGAAGACATTTCTAAATTCATCACTTACCTAAAGAAGGGATTAGAATAAATCAAGATACGAATAAATAAAATTCAACAGATATGATTTCATCCATCAAAAATCGCCGTACTATCCGTAAATACAAACAAACTGATGTTCCCTTATCTCTTATCAATACGTTATTAGAGACTGCGGCCCGAGCCTCAACCACAGGCAATATGCAACTCTACAGCGTCATCATAACTAAGGATGCTACAAAGAAAGCAGAATTGGCTCCAGCACATTTTAACCAACCACAGGTTACCAACGCTCCCATCGTGTTGACCTTCTGTGCAGACTACAACCGCTTCAACAAATGGTGCGAGCAAAGAAAAGCAGTGCCTGGCTACGACAATTTTCAATCCTTCATGACAGGAGCCATCGACACGATGCTTTTGGCGCAAAATTTCGCCACACTCGCCGAAGAAGAAGGCTTAGGACTATGTTTCTTAGGCACAACCACCTATAATGCGCCACAAATCAGCAAAACACTCAATCTGCCTAAATTCGTCGTTCCCATCACCACCATCACTGTGGGCTTCCCCGATGAAACACCAGAGCAATCCGACCGCATCGCCGTAGAAGGCTTCATACATAACGAGACATACAAAGATTACACAGAGGCAGACATCAACCGTATTTACACGCCAAAAGAAGAATTGGCAGTCAACAAGAAATTTGTAGAAATCAATCAAAAAGAGACCCTCGCACAAATCTTCACCGACATTCGGTACACGAAGAAAGACGGCGATTATTTCTCAAAAATCTACTGGGAATATATCAAAGAGTCTTTCGGATTCTAAATCATAGAATCCCCCTCATACAATCCTTTTAGACATGAGGTTTTATTTGAGTTCTTACTCAACCTTTAGACTAAAAGGATTTACATTTAACAATCTCCGCTGAATGAAGAAGAACGAAATTGCCAAGATGGTAGCGTTCACCACCCAACTGATTGGGTAACAACACGATAGAAATCCGAGCGACGGATTAGAAGGGAACACGAAGTAGATCCATAACAGTCGCACGCCACAAATAAAGACAATGCAAATCAACGTCGGTGTAAACGAGTAGCCCAAGGCACGGAGCAGTCCCGAGAGCGTCTCGTTGAACGAATGCACAGAATAGATGCACATCACCACAATCGTACGCTCAACTGCCAAACGAATCACCTCAGCATCCGACGTGAAAACCCTACATGCAGGTTCTGCAAGCAAAGTAATTATAATACTTGGTATAAAAGTTAATATAAATCCCAACAAAATCGTATCTCGAATCACCTTCTTACAACGGTGGTAATTCTTGGCTCCATAGTTCTGACTCAAGAAGGAAGTTCCCGCCTGAGCAAAAGCATTCGCAATGAAATAGCAGAAATAATCATAGTTGAGAGAAGCAGTATTAGCAGCAATCGCATTCGCACCCAACGTGTTTATTCCGCCCTGTATCACCACATTAGAGAAGTTGAAGAGCATTCCCTGAATTCCAGCAGGCACACCAATAATGGCAATCTTAACCAACGAATCACGATAGACTTTCACCTCTCGCAAACGCACCTGAATCATGCCGTGTTCCCTCATCAACAACACCAAGAGCCACACCGAACTAATTACAGAAGAAATCAATGTCGCAATAGCCACGCCCTCCACACTCATACCGCAACGCAACACGAAAAAAAGGTTCAATAAGACATTGACAATACCGCTCACCACCATCACCAACAAAGGTCTTTTCGTGTCTCCCTTGCTGCGTAAAATCGCCGCACAAAAGTTCATCAGCATAATAAACGGCATACCCAAGAAATAGATCCTGAGATACAGCACTGCCAAGTCCATAATCTCCCGTGGAGTCGAGAGCCACGACAAAATCGTCTCCGCACCAAACCAACCGATAAACGTAAGCAACACGCCACTGATCAGCGAAATTGCCACCGAAGTATGCACCGCATGCGATACGCCCTCAGCGTCCTGTTCACCAATCAAGCGAGCGATCACCACATTCGCACCGACAGACAAACCCACAAATAGATTGATCATCAAGTTGATAACGAAGGCATTCGCACCCACCGCAGCAAGTGCCAGATTGCTTGAAAATCTGCCCACGACGGCAACATCCGCAGAATTCAACAATTGTTGCAACAGAGCTGCACCAGCGACGGGCAACGCAAACCAAATCAGTTTAACGGCAATCGGACCGTTAAGCATATCAAGATGAGAAGTATGCTTTCCTTCCATGTTTTTCAAGTGTCCTCAGAAACGATGCAAAATTACACCAAAATAGGAAGTTGAAAAAAACAAGCAGAATAAAAAACGCAAGACCCAAAATGGCCTTGCGTTTTTTTATCATAATATCAATGAAACACAAATTACACCTTATCCAAAGCCTCGCAAATAGCTTTTTTGTCCATATTCTTTCCAATGAAGACAATCTTAACCATTCTGTCGCCATACTTTTCGTCCCAGTCTTTTTGCAACTCTGGACTTTGGCGGAGCATTGCCTCACGTTCTTCTTTCGGAGCAGTCACAATCCACTGACCCGCCTCTTGGAGGGTCTTTTGCGTACCAGCCTGTTCGAACAGAAATGACATATCCTCATTGCCCTTAAAGTAGGTGAGTCCCTTCGCACGAATAATGGTCTTTGGCCATTGTTGATAAACAAAATGGTCGAATGCGTTCAAACTCATTGGTTTACGACGATAGTAG
This sequence comes from Clostridiales bacterium, assembly GCA_963626555.1. Classification (GTDB taxonomy): domain Bacteria; phylum Bacteroidota; class Bacteroidia; order Bacteroidales; family Paludibacteraceae; genus UBA1181. Next base: position 47,598 of record CAVFXQ010000003.1, on the reverse strand, counting down.
ACGAATGTGCCGATACCATATTCTTCTACTTCACCCTCGCCTTCATGGTCGTGGTGGTGGTGGTGATGGTGGTGTTCATGCTCGTCATGGTCATCGTCGTCATCGTCGTGGTGATGATGTTCGTGATCATGCTCATCATCGTCATCATGGTGATGGTGGTGATGCTCGTGGTCGTGTTCGTCATCATCGTCCTCATCTCTGCGTTCAGCGTCTTTCTCAATTTCTTCGATCCAACCTGCAGAAACGGAGATTTTATCCATATCAAAGCGGTGGCAATCAATTATTTTATCCAAGTCAACCTTTGCATAGTCGGCCTCGATAATCTCGGCATGTGGCTGCAATTTCTTCACAACTGCCTTCACAGCGTTGAGTTCATCTGCGCTCACCTCGCTCACCTTATTCAAGATAATCACATCACAGAACTCAATCTGTTGGATTACCAGATTAGCGATATCCTCTTCATCCACCTCCTTAGTCAAGTCAGAACCGTTAGAAAACTCTTTAGAGATTCTCAACGCATCAACCACCGTTGCGACACAATCCAAACGGCAAATATCAGGCAAATGATACTTGCGCGCCATGTTAGAGATAGAAACGATTGTATTGGCGATAGGGAAAGGCTCACAGATTCCGCTTGCCTCGATTACAATATAGTCAAACTTATTCGTCTCCGTGATATCCGTGATTTGCTTAATCAAATCCGTTTTTAAAGTACAGCAGATACAACCATTCTGAAGAGCAACCAAACTTTCATCTTTCTGTGTTACCACTCCCCCTTTCTGAATCAAGGAGGCATCAATATTCACCTCACCAATATCGTTCACAATAACCGCAATCTTCAACCCTTTCTTGTTAGAAAGAATGTGGTTTACCAAGGTAGTCTTTCCGCTACCCAAATAACCCGTCAACAGGGTAATAGGTACTACTTGCTTTGCCATAGTTTTATATTTTCAAAATTGTCTTTTCTATAGGATAAGAAAAGCACCAACGAAGTTACAACATTTGCGGTTAAATTTACTATCACAGCCCCCTCAATCTGCCATTTTGAAATAATTATCATAGATAAAGCGGCTGTTACAAAAACACCAACAAGAGATTTCACCACCAAAACACGCAACTGACCCATCGCCGAAAAATAGTGTCCAATAATGTCTGCTAAACTGCCCATTAGAATTCCTGGAGACAGGAACAAGAGCAGCATTTTGACCGACTCAAATTCTGGTCCAAAGACCCAAACATACAACTGCGAAGGCAAGCAACTCACCACCACCAAAATACCCAATGTAACGAAGAAACAGAGTTTCAACACCTGATTCGTACCCTTCCTCGCCTCCCCTTTATCTGTATTTTGCTCCAACAAACGAGAATACTGCACCATTGAAATGCTTCTTCCTACCACAAGCATCGCTTCAGACAACGAAACACATATAGAAAAGACACCCACACTTGCATTGCCAACGTAATAGGCTAAAAAATAATAACTTAACCTTGCATTAAAAAATTGGAGAAAATCGCTCAATTGCGTTTGAAATCCAAACTTGAAAGATTGAAGAAACTCTTCTTTTGTAAATTTCTCCCATTGTTTCTTCCCATTCTCTTTAATGAAACTATAGATCGTCAAAATAGAAGTTGACAATGCGTATCCTATAAAATAGGCTCTACAACTATCATCCACCGTCCAATAAATCAACAACATAAAGACCAAAGCAAGCACAGGCTGTAAAACTGTCAATGCATTATAAAGACCTATGCGTTGGTTTCCTATATAAACAGAATTATAAAACGTATAAACGCCTAACACAAAGGATATTACGAAAAACAGCAGGGAAAGATTTTCTTGCTCGAACAGGTGGAAAAGAACAGCTCCAAACAACGACAGAATAGAAACCCACAACAAAGCCATCAGAAAGAGCCTCTTTTCCGCCACTTTACTCAAATAATAAGAAACACTGCTACCCGTAAACACATTGGAGACAATGGCTAACAAACCTATATCCGCCATAAACATAGCCACGTTCCCCCTACCTTCTGCCCCCCACAATTGAGCGGTTAGCACAACGACCAGGAAATTTGATAAGAGTATAGCACTCTTTCCCAACACTGTTATCACTATGTTTTTCCTCAAGTCAAATGCCATAATGAATGAATTTCACAAACGACTCTGCTATTCGTTCCCAATTATATTTTTCATCAGACAACCGCAATGCATTTCGGCAGTGCTTTTGATAGAGATCTTCGTCGTCAATATAACGCAAAGCAGCATCTACAGACATCTCTATTTCCGTCGGCTTCACAGCAACCCCCATCTCTTCAAATTCATGGACTCCTTGTCGAATTGCTTTCAAATCGGAATATATCATCGGCCGTCCCACCGCCATATAATAGAACATCTTGATAGGAAGACAATGTGTGTTCTCTATGTCATCATCTCGCAAATCAAAATACAAATCATTCGCCCCCATTGTCTCGCAGAATGCTTCAAAAGGCATCCAACCTTGATAAGAAATCCGCAGATTTGAAGGCATATCCGCCCCCACCTCCATTTCCATTGATGAAACAACATTCAGCAGGAAAATCGTATTCGGACGTTTTTCTGCCACTGCTTTTACCACCTCCAGCACTCTAAAAAAACCTTTTTCCTCCGTCAGATTCCCTGAATAATAAAAAGAACAAGATTTTTTTAAAGACATCTTTGCAGGATATCTTTTAACATTCCCTATCGTCGCATAATATGGCAAAATCATGTTTTTTTTCCAAGGAAACAAAATCTTACAGGGCAACGCTTTATAATATTCCCCAAACAAAAACGCATCCACAAAAAAAGACGCCTTAAGATACAAAAAAGACAAGGCGAAAAAACGCACAAAACGCTTCAACATACCATAATTCCGTAAGTTTTTCTTTGACGGATACCATTCTGTTATGTCATACAGCACTTTTACAACCTTTCCCTCCAACTTTTCTATCGTTTTCTTCGCCTTTCTTGCCACTATCACAGAAATCGGAGTGTCGCAAATAATCACATCAGGGGAACTCTGCTCCAGGTGCATTTGCAACCACTGACAACGATCCGACCTGCTTTTATCTCGCATTGAATAGGAGGAAAAAATATGCACAATATCGCCCTCCGCACACAAAGCCTTCGCCTCTTGATATGCGACACGCTCATCGTCCGCTTTATGGACCATTAAAGAGAACGCTACTACCATATTATTCTTCTAAACATCAATTAAATCCACCTACAAAGATAACAGGTTTTGACTATAATAAAAAAGGGAGTGTCCTCCCGAACACTCCCATTCCTTGACTAATCTAATTTTACTTTGAGATAGCACCTGCAGGACATGCATCTGCGCAAGTTCCACACTCAGTACAAGCGGAAGGATCAATCTTGTAGATATCACCCTCTGAAATTGCGCCAACTGGACACTCGCCTGCGCAAGTTCCACATGCTACACAATCTTCTCCAATTACATAAGCCATAATAAACAAGTTTTAAAGTTACGTTGCAAATATATAACCGCTTTTTATTCTATGTCTATTTTTCAACCTACTTTTTTTCATTTTTTTTGACTTTTTCACACTTCGCTTTTTCATCAATTTTACGCACTGATTTTCATAGCCTCAACAGAAGTCAAAATATCATACGCTTCTGTCACTGTCTGCACCTCAGAAAATACGATTGAACGTTTCCCTGCATTATCACGCAACTTGCAACGCTCTACATGAGTTTGGAAATACTCAAGAATTTTTCCAAAGGCATCTGTTTGGAAATAAGGCGATTTTTCATCACTCACGAAATAACCAACCATACGTCCCTGCTTTAGAGTCAGCTTCTCAAATCCTAATTTCTGAGCCATCCAACGTATGCGAACAAGCGTCAACAGATTCTTCGTTTGTTCGGGCAATTCGCCAAAACGATCGCGCATCTTCACTTCAAAATTCAGCAATTCTGTCTCGTCCTTGACATTATCCAACTCACGATAGAGACTCATCCTCTCTGAAACATTCTCCACATAGTCGGATGGGAATGTCAACTCCATATCCGTCTCCACCTGACAATCTAATACTACAGGCAAAGAGGATACCGCAGGTGTTGATCCCTCTTCTTTATATAATTCAGAGAATTCCTCAATTTTCAACTCCGCTACTGCTTCATTCAAAACTTTCTGGTAGGTTTCATAACCCAAATCAGCAATAAATCCACTTTGTTCCGCACCAAGAAGATTCCCCGCACCACGAATATCCAAATCCTGCATGGCAATATTGAATCCGCTACCCAATTCCGAGAAGCTTTCAATAGCCTGCAAACGTCGTCGCGCCTCCTGTGTAAGCGTTGCCAACGGAGGTGCTAACAGATAACAGAAAGCACGTCGGTTACTTCGACCTACACGACCTCGCAACTGATGCAAATCGCTCAAGCCAAAATTCTGCGCATTATTCACGATAATCGTATTGCAATTGGGCATATCAATACCCGACTCAATGATCGTCGTCGCTAATAACACATCGTATTCATAATCAATGAAATCCAAGATGATTTTCTCTAAATTCTCACCCTTCATCTGTCCATGTCCAGTCGCCACTCTTGCCTCTGGCACTAAGCGATTAATCAGAGCGGCAATTTCAGGCAGATTCTGCACCCTATTGTTAATAAAAAAAACTTGACCATTACGATCCATCTCATAACGAATGGCATCCCGAATCACATCCTCGTTGAAAGAATGCAATTCCGTCTGCACAGGGTAACGGTTGGCAGGGGGAGTGCTAATCACAGAGAGATCGCGTGCGCCCATTAAAGAGAATTGCAAAGTTCTCGGAATCGGAGTCGCCGTCATCGTCAACGTATCAACATTGACCTTCATCTGCTTGATTTTCTCTTTCACAGAGACACCAAATTTTTGTTCCTCATCAATAATTAGCAATCCTAAATCTTTAAATTTCACCTCTTTACCTAAAATCTTCTGTGTGCCAATCATGATATTGATCTCACCATCCGACAACTCCTTCTCTATCCGCTTCACATCTTTTTGAGAACGCGAACGATTCAGATATTCCACCTTGCAAGGAAAATCTTTCAACCTTTCCGAAAAGGTTTTATAGTGCTGCAACGCTAAAACAGTCGTTGGCACCAAAATAGCCACCTGTTTGTTATCGCACGCAGCCTTAAAGGCCGCACGAATAGCTATTTCCGTCTTTCCAAAGCCAACATCACCACAGACAAGGCGATCCATTGGTAAATCCCGCTCCATATCCGCCTTCACCTCACGAGTAGTCTTCAACTGGTCTGGCGTATCTTCATAGATAAAAGAGGCTTCCAACTCCGACTGCAAAAAAGTGTCTGCGGAGAATGCATACCCCTTCTCCTCTCGGCGTTTAGCATAGAGTGCGATAAGATCGCGGGCAATATCCTTAACCTTCTTCTTTGTCCGCTCTTTCAACGTCTGCCATGCACCCGTACCCAACTTGCTAATCGTTGGTGCTTCACCATCTTTTCCCCTATATCTTGATATTTTATGTAACGAATGGATGCTTACGAGCAACAAATCATCATTTTTATACAACAATTTAATAACCTCTTGCTTCTTTCCATTGACATCCACTTGAATCAATCCTCCGAAACGTCCAACTCCATAATCAACATGCACGACGAAATCGCCTACTTTGAAACTGTTCAAATCCTTCAGGGTCAACGCAGCCTGTCCATCACGCGCCCTATCCGAGCGCAAAGAATATTTATGGTATCGATTGAAAACCTGATGATCCGTGTAACAACAAAGTTGCTTCGTATCTAAAATAAAACCCTCATGAAGCGTTTTTAAGACTGGCGTAAATGAGATATTCAGCCCTTTATCTGCGAAAATAGTCTCCAAACGCTCTATTTGATGTTTGTTATCGCTCAACAAGCACACTTCGTAGCCGTTCTCTATCTTTTGTTTGAAATCACCCGCTATTAAATCAAAATTCTTTGAAAAGACAGGTTGAGGATGCGTATGGAATTCCACTTTGACTTTAGATTCAGAGGATGACAAACTATCATGCCCACCAAACTCTATTCTTCTGAAATCCATTGACCGTTTCAGAAAGACATCCTTTGAAAGGACATTTTTTTCCTCTTTTATTTCTTTTGCACGCATCTCTTCCACTCCTATTATATCCATAGCGTACGAAAAATCATAGAACGAAAGGATAGCAGTCGGAGGCAAGAAATTTAACAGCGAATCTGTCACATCCTTCTTTCCATGAATATCAGGGACAATCGCAACACTCTGTTTTTCCTCAATTGAAAGTTGCGTTTCAACATTAAAAGTACGGATAGACTCCACATCGTCTCCAAAGAAATCCAAACGGAAAGGATATTCACACGAGTATGAAAAAATGTCAATAATACTACCACGAACTGAGAACTGACCTGGTTGATAAACAAAATCAACACGATTGAACCCCTGTTCAAACAAAGATTGAGAAAGTTTCGTTGTGTTAATTGAGTCTCCCTTTGAAATAAAAATCGTCTTTTCTCGCAGAACCTCTGTTTTCACGACCAATTCCGTCAATGCCTCGGGATGAGTAACCACCACATAATCAGCATTTTCATGTCCTAACCGGTCTAACACCTCCGTACGAAGCACCTCATTGGCGGCATCCATCTGTTTCTCTCCATATTTCGCAGAGCCTTTGTAGGATACAGGATAAAATAAAACCTTTTCGCTGCCAAGCAATTGCGTCATGTCGTAATAGAAATAAGCCGCAGACTCCGCATCATTCAGCACAATGAGCCACTGTCCATGATAATCTTTAAAAAGCATTGAAAACAACAAGGCACGAAAAGAACCCTCCATTCCTTTTAGAAGTAGGTTTTTCCCCTTTTTATCCTCCAACCATTTCTTCACCGAAATCACCTGATTATCAGACTCTATTCGGTCCATTAAATCGACTAATTCCAACTCTAAGATTTTTTAACAAAGATATTTGCAAATATAAAGAATAAAAGTCCAAACCATTTTCTAAATTTGCATATACGGCTCTTTAAAAAGTGATAAGACATCTCCCTGACAATTTTTTTAAGAGAGATGAAAAATCATTAGATTCTTATGGATTAATGAAATAGGAAGTCAAAAGAATCGTTACAAAATAGTAACTTAATCGCCCAAAATTAGAAGGCAATGGAAAACAACGATGGTGTAGTAATCATACCGACCTACAACGAGAAAGAGAACATAGAAAATATCTGTAGAGCAGTCTTTTCGTTGCCCAAGCAGTTTCATATCTTAGTAATCGACGATGGATCGCCGGACGGCACAGGGGAAATCGTAAAAAGGCTTCAAAGTGAGTTTTCAGAACGCTTATACCTCATTGAGCGTTCGGGGAAGCAAGGCTTAGGCACAGCCTACATCACAGGCTTTAAATGGGCGGTAGAACGCAAATACGACTACATTTTTGAGATGGATGCCGACTTCTCTCACAATCCCAATGATTTATTGAAACTACACAAAGCATGTTCGGAAGAAGGTGCAGATCTTGCCATTGGATCTCGCTATACAAGCGGTGTCAACGTGGTGAACTGGCCGATGGGGCGTGTCTTGATGTCTTATTTTGCCTCTATCTATGTAAGAATTATTACAGGAATGAAGATAGCCGACACCACCGCAGGCTTCGCTTGCTACCGTCGGGAGGTGTTGGAAACAATAGAATTAGACAAAATAAAATTCATAGGCTATGCCTTTCAGATAGAAATGAAATTCACCGCCTATATGTGTGGGTTCACCATCAAAGAGATACCTATCATCTTCGTAAACAGAGTTTTGGGTGTGTCGAAGATGAACAGCGGAATATTCGGAGAGGCTGTATTCGGTGTGATAAGACTCAAATTGAATAGCCTTTTCAGAAAGTACCCAAAGAAAAAATAAAGGGAAAAGATAGCGAGAAAAAAATACCACACATTAATTTGTTAATTGTTTTTCGCTATATTTACTATCATAAATATTATTGTAAACGAACTTCCACGCGAAGTATCAAATAGTCAAACGTCATGAAAAACATACTTATCCATAAGGTGAAGATTATCAACGAAGGGAACTCTTTCAAAGGTTCTGTGTTGATTGAAGGGGAGAAAATCTCGAAAATCTTTAGGGACGAAGTCCCAGAGAGCGTACTGAAGAACGCAGAGATAATAGATGGGGACGGCAAGTGGTTATTGCCAGGAGTAATTGACACACATGTACATTTCCGCGAACCTGGGCTGACCCAAAAAGCAGACATGGAGACAGAATCAAGGGCAGCAGTAGCAGGCGGTGTTACCAGTATCATGGATATGCCTAACACACTGCCACAAACGGTTTCAATGGCCGAAATAGACAACAAGATTGCCATCGCAGAGAAGAAATGTCTGACCAACTTCTCTTTCTATCTCGGAGCAACCAACGATAATCTCAATGACATAATAAATGTAGACAAGAGCAAAGTATGCGGAATCAAAGTGTTCGTGGGTTCTTCCACGGGCAATATGAAAGTAGACGACCCTACCGTCTTGTCTCAGATATTTGAGAAATCGCCAATTCTCGTTGCGACACACAACGAAGACGAGGCAACAATCCAAGCCAATTTAGAAAAAGTAAAAGCAGAGTTCGGAGAGAAACCGATTCCAATTTCATACCACGAGGTGATTCGCAACTCCGACGCTTGTTACAAATCGACAGCAAAGGTGATTGACTTGGCAAAGAAATACGGCACACGCTTACATGTGTTACATCTTACCACAGCCAAAGAGTTGGCATTGTTCAACAACAAGCCACTATCAGAAAAGAAAATCACAGCAGAAACCTGTGTTGGATACCTTTGGTTTGACGACAGAGACTACGAGCGATTAGGAGCGAAGATCAAGTGCAACCCCTCTATCAAGAAGCAGAAGAGCCGTGAAAATCTTTTGAAAGCGGTGGAAATGGGTATCATTGACACTGTTGCAACCGATCACGCGCCTCACCTTTTGAGCGAGAAAGAAGGCGACGTACTCCACGCTGTTTCTGGATTTCCAAGCATTCAAAACTCACTTCAAATGATGTTAGAATTGGCTAAAAAAGGAAATTTCACAAGAGAGCAGGTTGTTGAAAAAATGTGTCATAATCCAGCCAAGATCTTCAATATTGAGAAGAGAGGATTTATCAGAAAGGGTTACTTTGCCGACTTAGTGTTAGTAGAACCCGACAGTCCAGTAACGGTTACGAAAGAATCTCTCCAATACAAATGTGGCTGGTCTCCAGTTGAAGGAGAAACATTTAACTACAAAATATGCAAAACATTCGTCAACGGAAACATAGTTTACGATGAGGGCAATTTTGAGACAGAGAAGAAAGGAAATTTGCTTTCATTCGCTCGTTAATGTAGTTAAAAAGTGTTAAAAAGCATACAGATATTTCCTCATGTCTGAATTTTGTTTGACATTTGGAAAGTAAAATTTATTAGTCTATTAAATATGTTTTATAGTCTAATAAAATATTTGAAATATTGAAGTGCATTCTACATTTGCAACGAATCGAAAACGAGGTAAAAGATGAAAGTAAATTTCAAAATTAGCCTTCTTGCGAGTGTATTTGCAATAGTTGGAACGCAGGCATCGGCAGAAGAAGCGTGGAATCTTCAAAAGTGTATGGATTACGCAATGGAGAAGAGCATAGACATGCAGAAAGGAGCGATAACAATCCTTGAAGGACAAGTAGACACAAAATTAGCAAAGGCACAATGGCAGCCAAGCCTGAATTTCTCTACCTCGCACACCTTGAGCAATAGTCCGTGGCCAGAAGAGGGTTTAGACAAAACCTCCTACAACGGCAACTACAATTTGAATGCCTCGTGGACTGTCTTCAATGGTTTCAAACGAAAATACAACATTAAAAAGCAGTTGTTGCAAGAGCGCATAGACTCGGTTAATGTTGATGAAACAGAAGAAAACGTTAAAGTTTTAGTTGTAACCTACTACATTCAGGTGCTATACGCTGTAGAAAATTTGAAGACGAAGCAGAGTTCGTTGGAAGTTGCAGAAGCAGAGTATGACCGAAGCAAAAACCTCTATGAAGCAGGTTCAATCTCAAAGAGTGATTTTGCACAAATTGAGGCGCAATACGCCAAAGAGAGATATCAGTTAGTGGTTGCGGAAAACGATTTGACAGAGGCCAAATTGAATTTGAAATTGTTACTTAGACTCGATGACACCGATATGGACGTATACACGCCGGAGATTTCGGAAGGAACGGTGTTAGTAGCCTTGCCAACAAAAGCGGAAGCATACGATATCGCATTACAGACGAGACCCGACGTTCGAGCAGCAGAGTTAGAAGAGACGATGTCAGACCTAAACATAAAGGTTGCGAAGTCTGGCTACTATCCTAACATTAGTCTACAAGCAAATGTTGGGACAGGTCATAACTCGGCAGCAGAACTTTCAACAAGCGAACAGATAAAACAAAATTTTGGTGAAAGCGTGGGAGTAACACTAAGCTACTCTATCTTAGACAACCGAAATAGAAAGTCTGAAAAGCAGAAAGCCCAGTTGGAGAAAACGATGAGTTCCCTCACTTTAGAGAAAGTGAAGGATGATTTAAAGAAACTCATCGAGACTTCGCACAACGATGCGGTAGCGGCGCAACAGAGTTATGTAGCGGCGAAAGCCAATGAGGAAGCGATGCAAACCAGCTATGAGTTAACGAGCGAGAAATATACGTTAGGGGCAAAGACACCTTTTGAAATGCTCAGCGAAAAAAACTCACTACTCACGGCCCAGCAGGAGACAATCCAAGCCAAGTACACCGCGCTTCTGAATATTCAGCTTTTGAATATTTATCAAGGCATCGCAGTCGCTATTGAGTAGTTGATTTCCCGTTTTCTTTTTCATTATAAAGTAGAAACTTTTTCATAATAGTGTTTGTTTTCATTTTTTAGAACGGAAACGTTCGGCGCGCTGCAAAGTTGTGAAACTTTGCAGCGCGTTTCTTTTTATGTTAACCATATAAATTGATAACAAAAAAGGATTGAGGAACCCCAACCCTTTTATCGATTTCTATGAAATAGTTTTACACGATTATTGCCCCAATTTCTCTAAAAAAGCATCCTTGTAGTTTTTCCCAATTGAAAGGCGTTGACCATTAATCAACACCATATTACCCTCTACAGCCTCAATGTTCGCAATAGATACGATATAAGACTTATGGACACGAATAAATTGGTCGGAAGGCAACTCCTCTTCCAATTTCTTCAAAGAATAGTAGGCAGTGATTCTTTTTTTATCTTTCATGTGGAAAGTAACATATTCACTCTGACCTTCGATATAGATGAGGCTAGCGTAGTCGATACGATAAAGTTTATAATCAGCCTTCACCATAAAATAATCCTTTTCGGGTTTCGAGATTTCGCTGGCTGAAGCAGACGAAACATTTCTCTTCAAGCTCATACGTTCGGAGACCTTGTTGATAGCCTGGACAAAGCGAGAGAATGGAATCGGCTTAAGAAGGTAATCCACAGCCTCCAACTCATAACTCTCCAAAGCATATTCTTTGTAGGCTGTTGTGAAGATAATCAAAGGCTTGTTTTGCAAGGACTTGAAAAAATCCAACCCGGAAAGATCCGGCATTTGGATATCGGATAAAATCAAATCGACATTTTCCTTCTGTAATAATTCCATGGCACGCATAGCATCCTCACAGACACCAACCAACTCAAGATTGGACATTTTAGACACATATTCCGATAAAAGCTTGCGAGCAGGAAATTCGTCATCAATTATCATGACTCTTATCATATCATTTTCCATAACCACACCATTTTTCAGTTAATTTTCTTTTGATTAAGCAAGAGACCTAACAGACCGTATCAGCCGTCAAATCTATACATAAAGTAAGTTTATAAATTGCAGAATCTTCATCTATATTCAACGAATAGTTATTTAAATACAACAAATCCAAACGTTTTTTTACATTTTCAATACCGATTCCTTTTTTCGTTTTATCTTCTTTTTTCGTTTTTCTTATTGAATTTTCAATATAGAAGACTATTTTGTCGTTATCAGCGTCCAATTTGATGTGGATAAAAGCGTTCTCCTCTTGCTGACTTATACCACTGTATTTAAAAGCATTCTCAACAAATGGCTGAAGCAGCATCGGTGCAATATAGATTTGTTCATCTTTCAGATTTTTCTCAAACGTAACATTAATATCTTCTTCGTAACTATACCGTTGAAATTCAATATAGTTTTCCAAATAGACAACTTCGCCAGAAAGCAAAATACGATTTTCTTTTGACTCGTATGTAACATACCTTAACATTTCAGAGAGAGACAACACACAGTCAGCCGCATGCTTGTCGCCTGTGTAAATCATTGAGTAGATGTTATTCAGCGCATTAAATAGAAAATGAGGATTAATCTGAGAACGTAGAAAATTCAACTCCATTTGCATTTTTTCCTGAAGAATATGAGCTTTTTGCGTTTCTATTTCCTCTGCCCTTTTGCGATAGTATGTCATAAGAGAAAAGACGAACGCACCGACATAAAGGATAAAAGCTTTCCAAGAAGTTGAAAGAGAGAGACGATCTTTTTCCATCATACCACGTTCCTCAAAAAATGACTTTGTTTCAGAAGGCAACTCTATATCAAGGAGAGACTTTTCCTCTTGATGTTTCATTCCCGTTTTATCAATATAAGAAATTGTAACCTCATCTAAAATAAAAGAAGAAACACGGGCAAAAATTGCAAGAAACAATATAGAAGTCAGCAAGAAAAGAGCGAACCATTTGTATAAACGAGGAATCAACACCAACTTGCTCACCACAACAACGACTAGCATGCCGATTGTCAAGATCGCAGAAATAATAACAGAAAGAATAAGATCAAACGAGGCGTTACTAAGGGTCAATAAGACAAAGACAGCCACCCAAAAAAGTATAGGCAGTGTACTAACTTTTAGTTTGCTAACAAAAACTCCAATCCAATTCATCTATATTTCTTTTAGTGTTCATCAACAAATATATTTTTTTGCGAGCGTATGCCAAAGAAAAATGATACATTTGCGTACAAAAGCCGATTAGAAAGTATGAAAGAACGTATAAAACAACTTTTAGATGAAGTTAAAAGTCTGCAAGTTGCCACAAAAGAGGACTTGGAGACTGTCAGAATAAAATATCTAAGTAAGAAAGGTGAGATTTCAGCGTTGTTCAACGATTTCAAAACAGTATCGAACGAGCAGAAAAAAGAAGTCGGGCAACTTTTGAATGAGTTGAAAAATACCGCACAAGAGAAGATCAACAACTTGAAAGCAACACTTGACAAGAAGTCAGATGAGGAAAACAAGTTAGATCTGACTCGCACGCCCGACCCAATTGAGTTGGGAACGCGACACCCACTCTCGATCGTGAAAAATGAGATTGCCGACATTTTCGGTCGTATTGGGTTCACCGTGGCAGAAGGGCCAGAAGTAGAAGATGACTGGCATGTTTTCTCGGCACTGAACTTTCCGCCAGAGCATCCTGCACGCGACATGCAAGACACGTTCTTCATCACACGAAATCCTGACGTTTTACTTCGCACCCACACGTCATCCGTGCAATCTCGCGTGATGACCTCGCAAAAGCCTCCGATTCGTGTTCTTTGTCCAGGACGAGTCTATAGAAACGAGGCAATCTCCTATCGTGCGCATTGTTTTTTCCATCAAGTAGAGGGTCTCTATATTGACAAGAACGTATCGTTTGCCGACCTAAAGCAAGCATTGCTATATTTCGCAAAAGAAATGTTTGGAGAAGGCACGAAGATCAGACTTCGTCCATCGTACTTTCCATTCACGGAACCATCTGCTGAAATGGACATTTCATGCAACCTTTGCGGAGGAGAAGGATGTGGCTTCTGCAAATACACAGGATGGGTAGAAATCTTAGGATGCGGTATGGTAGACCCTAACGTGTTAGAGAGTTGCGGAATTGACAGCAAAGAATACACGGGCTACGCCTTTGGTATGGGAGTTGAGCGTATCACGAACTTGAAATACCAAGTGAAAGACTTGCGTATGTTCTCGGAAAATGACATTCGATTCCTTGACCAATTCAAGTCAGCCTACTAATCAATACACACACTGAAAATCGAAGAAACATATTAATTTTATAATAACAAGGAACAAGTATGGCAAAAGATATTGCAGGGAATGAACATAATTCGCTGGCTTACGGAACAAAGGTGACAGGGGACGTATATGCGGAGAGCGATTTCCGTCTTGATGGCACTATAGATGGCACTGTGGAATGTAAAGGGATGATGATTATTGGGACAAAAGGTGTCATGAATGGGACTTTGACCTGCGCCAACGCAGTTGTTATGGGATATGTGAAAGGCACTTTACACGTTAGTGACACATTAACACTGAAATCCACAGCGAAGATAGAAGGAGACATAGACACGAAAGTACTTTCTATTGAGCCACAAGCCATTTTCACTGGGACCTGCGATATGAGCAAGGCTGGAAATAAGCAACCAGAAAAGAAATAGTGTTTACTTAAGATAGATAAAGGAGTACTGCGAGATAGTTGCAGTGCTTCTTTTTACATATTTATAAGAATGAGACGATACAAAACAAATATTATGAAATTTCACAATCAAATAAAATTCGCATTTTTACTTTCTTTCTGCTTCATTGTCTGCTTTGGGTGTCGGACAAAAAAAGAGTACCCTGTAAAAGAGGGAGTAGCATATAAAGTGATAAAAATCATAGATGGTGACACATACGATATTTTGTTGCCAGATACGACGCAAGCACGCATAAGGATGTTGGGAATTGATGCGCCAGAAAATGGTCAGGATTTTTCGAAGAGATCCACGCAGTATCTCAAATTGTTGATTGCTGGACAATTTGTAACATTGACAGATATCAGCATGGAGGAATATGGACGATATTTAGCCTTTACTCACTTAGCAGACGGACGAGAGGCTGGCGAAGAGATGTTGAAAGCAGGATACGCATGGCATTTCAAGAAGTATAATCAAGATAAAAAATTGGCAGCGTTGGAAGACACTGCAAAAGCCAATCAAGTGGGGTTATGGGCTGACAAATACCCTTTAGAGCCATGGATCTGGCGTCATATGAGAAAGAAAGGCTATAAACTTATTGAAACGAAGCAGTTGAAGATGGAGGGGAAACTACCCGATTTGAAGGCTGCGCAGGAGATGCCCCAAAAAGAAAAATAGCAGAATGAAATACTTGATTGTATCAGACATACATGGATCAATAAAATCTCTTGAGGTGGTGTTGAAGCATTACCAGAAGATGCATTGCGATATGTTACTTTTATTAGGAGACATACTCAATTACGGACCAAGGAATGGATTGCCAAAAGGATTAGACCCACAAGCAGTAGCCCAACGATTGAATGAAATGGGCGATCAAATAATGGCAGTAAGAGGCAATTGCGACTCAGAGGTAGACCAGATGCTGTTAGATTTTCCTATTCTATCCGACTACATGTTGTTGTGCGACAATGGAAAGAAACTGTTCTTGACACACGGACACTTATACAATGAGCAACAAATGCCCAAAGGACACTTTGACGCTGTTGTCTATGGGCATACCCATCTATGGAAGTTAGAGAGACAAGGTGATACAGTAATTTGCAACACAGGGTCGCCCACGTTTCCCAAAGGAGGCAATGTAGGGACCTTTTGCGTGATGGAAGAGGGTGAGATGAAAATTTTTGATTTAGAGGGAAAAGAAATAAAGAGTATTAGGGTTTGAGAGCCTTTAATATCTATCGCACAAAATTAAGATTTCACTACTACCAGCGACACTACCTTTACCTCCTCTTCCAGCGCAATACTCTTTTTCTTTGACTATCGTTCTACGGAAAGGCTTTATCAAATCCACTAAAGTAGCAATATTAGGGAAACTTCTATCATTATAACTAATAATCCAATGCAAGTTACAAATTTTAAGAGAGACAGAAAGTCCATATCTTCTCAGAATAAAAGGTGTGCCACTAAGTAGCACACCTTTATTTTTACTTTCTAATCTACAATTTATCATCACCCATCTTTTTTCTCCTATAAACCTCATTCCCCACAGTTGCAATCAATGTCAGAACTAAGATGGCAAGGCAAGCAAGGGAGAGGTTATTACCCCTTTCTACACTTTCGGGATCGAATGAGAGTCGGATGGTATGGTCGCCTGCGGTGAGGTTAAGTGCACGAAGCATGTAGTTGACTCTGAAGATTGGAGCCTCAACACCATCAACAGTAGCATGCCAACCGTATGGATAATAAATCTCCGAGAAGACCACCGTTTTATCAGTAGACAAATGTGCAGTATAGTCAATGTAGTGAGGCGTGTATTTCGTCAGTACAATGGTAGCGGTGCTGTCGTGTGGCGTTACCGCATTGGCAACAAAATTCTCAAACGACTTGTCCAATACTGCGGTTGTGTGCAAGTTGATTGTGCGTAAAGCATCCGACTCTTCATTTGCATTGTCTACCACTTTGAGAGTATCAACAAACCAAGCGTTGCCCATCGTGTAAGGGTTCTCTACTGGTATTTGATCACCTGTTTGGAGGGGAACAACAGCATACTTCATATTCAACATATTCAAGACAGGGAAGAGACTGTCTGCATTTACCTTTGCGGTGGTGAACGCATTTGACTCGGCGATTGAACGAAGCAATGGACTCATTTCCGGAGCGATATGCTCATCAATCAAGTCTTGGTAACGACGAAGTTTGGCTGCACTATACCCACCGATAGACTTGAGATAATAACTCGTACGAGCCTCGTTGAAAGTGTTCGTTGCGAGGTTTAACACACGGAAATGCGTGGTATCTTGCAGAATCTCCTTCTCGTACGGCAACATTTCAAACGCTTGATTGAAGTTTTTCTTTGGAACAAAATGCTCATCATTACAAAAACGTTTGTCAACCGTCCACATATCCGCGACAATCAAAGCTGCCAAACCAAGACCGTACCAAACAACTGCTTTCTCCTGTTTCTTCTCGTATATCTGACGAGCAAAAAAGTAAGTCAACGCCGCACCCAAAAGAATGAAGGCGAACGAACGCCAAGCATCAGACTTGATCATGGCCGTACGCTGATCCAATATGGCATTATAGATTTCGTTTGGAATATTAGCGCTCCAAGAAGCATCGTAAGAGGACGTTACATCGATAGCACCACTGAAGAGTGCAACAAACAAACATATTCCTGCCGTAATACCAGTGGAAATAAAGATATTTTTTTTCAAAACTGCATAATCAATATTTTTCTCTGTTATTTCTTTCAGAGCAAGAAAGCCTAATAGAGGAATGGTAATTTCAGCAACAATCAAGATACTTTCAACAGCGCGAAATTTGTTGTAAGAAGGGAAATAGTTGAAGAATAATTCAGTCAACCACATCATATTATGTCCCCAGGAAAGAAAGACAGAAAAGAGAGTGGCAGCAAGAAGAGCCCACTTGTATGGTCCTTTTACAACGAACAGAGAAAGAATAAAGAGAAAAATCACAATTGCACCTGCGTAAACTGGGCCCGAAGTAAATGCCTTTTCACCACGATAAGTTGGTGCATTTTGGCAAAACTGCTTAGCAGCCTTCTTCTGAACACCTAACTTCGTCATTGTTTTGTACAACTCGGATTTTTCTCCAACATTGTAGCCACTTGCGGCACCCTCAAAATTCGGAATAAGGAGCGTCATTGTCTCGTCTATTCCGTAACTCCAAGCCGTTGCATAGTCGAGATCTAAGCCTTTCGTCTTATTCGTGTCGTCAGTAACCTTTTGAAGATCAGAATGACCACCACGCATCGTTTGCTCCGCATACTCAAGGTTGGAGAACATGTTGACGCTGCCCATCCCCAACCCTACAAGGAAGGAACCTGCAAAGATGACCGTTGCAACACCAAAATGTTTCCAAGCATTCTCCTTCCATGCCTTGTAGAGTTCAGCAACGGCAAGGATACCGATAAGCATACATATATAATACGACATCTGAGGATGGCGATAGAATCCAAGGAAAGTGAAGAACATCACCATCAGCGCACCCCAACCATACTTTTTTAGATAAATCAGCAAAAATCCAACAATTACAAGCGTCATCCATGTGATTGAATAACACTTTCCGTGATGCTGAGCCGCAATAATTACGAAAAAATAGCTGGAGAGCGAGATTGCAAACGCACCTGCAACACTAATCCATTTATCAACCTTAAAAGCACGAAGCAGTAGAAAGAATGCCAACAGATAGTAGAAAAACAAAACCGCAGTATTGCGCAAACCCCAAGTTCCCAACTTATAAAGCGGGGAAAGTATCTTGTAGACAGTAATTCCAGTAGTTCCACCACCTCCAATCTGATAATTTGGCATACCAGAGAACATACTACCTGTCCAATAAGAATAGTCGCCCATCTCCTTGTGATAGTTGACTCCTTCAGTTACGGCCGCATGTCCATTCACATTATCACCCGCATAGATGACCTCCCCTTGCAAGGCGGGCGTGAAATAGATGGCTGATGCCAGCACAAACAATGCGAAAATCGCCACATACGGCAAGAATTTCTTTAAATCTATTTTTTCCATTTATGTTATAAAATATTGTTATTCAAAGCAAAACTTCATTATGAACATACAAATTTATCATTTTTTGACAAAAAAAGACCCCTATCGTTATCGACAGAGGTCTTTATCTATTTGAAAATCAAGAATTCCTATCCTAAAAAATCAATTATCTTTTAATCATAAAACGACTTCCGTTATTGATATAGACTTGCATTGGCTTAAGTTGGCTCTTATCGTGAAGTCTACCCCAACAGTCAAAAATCGGACCTTCCAACTCTTCTGCGTTTTCCCTCATAATCAGCGAAACTTCAGTTGAACTATCGTATGAAACGGAGATGTAAAAGAGATTGCAGGAACTTGACTTAGTCAATGTATGCGTACCGGCAGCCACATTCTTGAGAATCAAAACGTTACCTGAGATAGTTGCATCTGTCAACTTCGTGTTAGCTACACCATCCAACTTAATGCTTGGTGTGTTGGTACTTCCAAATACTAATGTGACGGTTGATGTCTCGGTAGTTGTGAAAGTAATAGAAGTTGCAGACTCCATCTTCAAACCATCCTCATAGGTAGTTTCGTTGACAACCGCTTTGTCCTTACCGATTGCATAGTTGTCGTTTGTGATTGTATAGAAAGTTGGATTTGAAGGCGTTCCGCCCGTGAAGTAGCAAGTCATTCCTTCAACGACAACAGGATCTGTTTTGTCTGGAGTATCTGGGTCTGTAGGGTCAACATCCGTGTCGCCCTTGCTACTTGAGGTGTCTGCCACTTCACCGTAGAAGCCCACCAAAGTAGACTTATAGTTTGTAACAAGAGACTTCAAATCTTCATCAACATCATAGCTTTCATCATCTTCTTCCTTGAATGTCCACGAAATGTCTCCATGTTCCATTCTACCAGCACCATATACACCAGTAACAACAGAAACCACATCCTCTGCAACATCAACATTTGCATTTTTCACTTCATCTACTTTAATATCAAAATTACTGTAGTAGTTCACCCCTTGATAAGAGGTAATGCTATTAGAGATTTCTTTAGAAGGATCATCTACCACAATCGCATCAAAATCTTCGATAGTGTTGATTCCTCGAACTGTGGATGCCTCTTCCTTTCCATTCGTATAGATGGTAGAAGCATTGTAAGGAATGAAATAGTATGAACCAACCATCACGTTGCCGTATGCTTTGATTGTTCCACCATCCTCTTTCGAGAAAGTGGCATTGTCAGTACTTCTCTTGTTAGAAGTTGCATAAAGATCGGAACCCTGCATAGAGGTGAGCATAGGGTATTTGCAGTTACGGAAATAGTTGTTTTGCATATAGACAGAACTTCCGAGCGTACTACCTGCACCATACTTAGCGTTTCCGTCGTAATAGTTGTTATAAACGTGAGCGTTGTAATAACGACAACGTGGATGGCGACTATCAGAATGATCGTACCAATTGTGATGATAGGTGATGTAATACGCACTATCTTCATAACTCTTTATTTTCTCACTTAATCCCAATAGATTACATTTTCCATTGTCCACGAAGTGATTGTAAGAGAAAGTAATCCAATTAGACTTTTTACAATCAAGCGCACCATCCCCTTTCACTTGATCGGCATCAGATCCTGCATTCCCGTAAAACATGTCGTTGTGATGAACCCACACATAATTGTTTCCCTGTTGAAGACCAATGTTATCGCCCTCATTACTGTCGCAATTGATGAAACCTAAATTGCGTACTTCCACATAATTAGCATTTTTAAGACGAACACCCCAACCATTAGCGGTAGCATCGACGCCAACACCTTCAATAGTCATAGGTGTAGTCAAACTTTGATCATCAGCAGCATCCAAGTCGACCATAATATCGCCTTTAAAGTCGCTATTTGATCCAATCAACCCTTCATTTGTTACATTTCCAATAAAACGGATGGAAAAAGGACGTGTTTCGTACCCTTTTTTTATAGCAGTTAGTATTGCGACAATACCTGTACAAGAGGTTTTCTTTCCATCACTACTCGTAATTATCTCCATTGGAATTTTGTCTTTGTTGCTCTCCGTAACATAAAGAACAACTGCACCACTCTTTAAAGTACCATCCGAATAGTAAGCTCCAGGAGTGGTTTTACCAGAAAAAGCAAAGCCACTACGGTCATGTGGCAAAACGGACAATGAGGATGTCTCAACTTCCGAGCCAACGACCTCTTCACCATTAGAAACAGGGACAACCTTAAGCTGATAGTCGCCTGCTGACAATCCGAGCACGTCTGCACGACCCGTAGCTCCATAATTACGAACCAACGCATCGTCAATTTTCTCATAGACACCAGAAGCTGATTTACAATAGACATTGTAAGAATCATACTGCGAATCGTTCGTCCACTCAACGGATGCAGATTCAAGCCATCCGCTTGATTTAGAGATGCTTATTGAAGCATCCACATTCATTGCACCGCATATAAAAACAAGCGATGCAAAAAAAACATTTTTCCTTAATAACATTGTAATACGGTTTTATAATATGATATACGAAATGATATATGAAACTCTTCAAGTTTAGGCTAAATTCATTTGAAACTCTTTATATATAATAATTTCAAATAATATCAATGGCAAAAATATGTAGACATTTCTTTTTTTCCTACATTTACAAAAAAAACTATATGAATGTCGGAAAAGAAAAATGTAAAATACTAAGGGAAATTCGCATTAAAATAGCAAAAGAAAATAACATTCCATTCAACACTAAAGAATGTGATTTCAAAGGAGAATGCCTGGGTACTTGTCCAAAATGCGATTCCGAGTTAGTCTACTTGCAAAATGAAATAAACAAGCGCAGTAGTATGGGGAAGGTTATTGCTCTTTCAGCGAGTATGGCTATTTCTCTTTCTGCTTGTGGTACATCAGAGGTTGGAGACATACCGCAAGATTTTCCAACAGACACTACGAACTATGCAAACTCCGAAACAAACACCGATGAAGTGCCAACCGTCTCAAGTCCATACGCTGTAGAAGAAACGAAGAATGAGAATTTAGAGGGCGATGTTCCCTATAGTCCTAAACCAACTCAAGAAACAATAGCCAACTATTTGGTTAACAACGTAGAATATCCAGCCGAATTGGTAATGACGAAGACAGAAGCCTCCATAACCGTCAAATTTAAATATGGACATAACGGAGAGATTTCAGATTTGTCGTTTGAAGGAGAAACGGACAACTTGTTCAAAGCATCTATCAAGGTTGCATTAGAAAAAATGTACGCATCTTTAGGTGGTGCCGAGTATGAAGAAGGACTTAACTACGAGATTCCCCTTGAATTTAAAATTTCAAAAGCGAAATAATTGGAAAAACATTTAGAACGAGAACTTGGAACACCCGTCATCGGCATCCATAGACTGAGGATGTCTACAGATGGAGAGGGGATTACGACCCTTGTCGGATTATGGGGATGCCCTCTACGTTGTCGGTTTTGTCTGAATCCTCAATCGTGGCAAGACGATGTTAAAAACTATAAACAATACACTCCAGAAACGCTGTTAGAGACTGTTCGCATAGACAATCTCTATTTCTTGTCCACAGGAGGAGGCATCACCTTTGGAGGAGGAGAACCCTTGCTCTATCCTGACTTCATACAGTCGTTTGGTGTTCTCTGCAACCCACAATGGAACATCAACCTTGAGACTTCCCTCAATGTGCCACTCGCCCATATTGAAAAAGTTGCTCCCCGCATCAACCACTTCATCGTTGACATGAAAGAAACAAACAACGAAATTTACCATCAATACACGGGAAACTCTAACCAGAGAGTACTTGACAATCTTCTTTGGTTGACAAAAAATGTTGGAACAGAAAAAATCACTGTACGACTACCCATTATTCCCCACCATAACACCCAAGAAGATGTTGATCAAAGCAAAAAAATTTTAGAAGGTATGGGAATAAAGCAATTCGACATATTTGAATATCAAGAAGATATTGAAAAAATCAAGAGAGTATAGTGGTTTCGCTATTACAAAACTTCAAATTCATCAAAAAAGTTATCATTTTTTTTCACAAATCACTATTTTTGGAACACCGAAAGACTTCATACAAGGGAAATATTCATATCATCATTAGTGAAGTCCTTTTATTCATAAATTTTTCAACAAAGAGAATAACTGTTATTTTTTACTACAACAAATAGCAAACTATATGACAAAAATTAGACAAAAATTAAGTATCTGGGCGGTTATCCCTTGCCTCATGTTCAACTCTATTTTTCTCACTTCGTGTGATGATGAGACATTAAACACTGTTACAGAGATTATCACTGATATACTGAATATATTTGGTTATAATCCTGAAGCCGAGGATGTTGACGACCAAGAGACAGCAGATGATTTGTCCGACGAGGTCACTGAAACCAAGGTAAATTGGGAAAGCAAATTCCCCCCTATAGGGAATCAAGGTTCGTACGGAACATGTGTAGCTTGGGCTACTGGCTACAATCTTCAGACTGCATTAAACGTGATGAGCGGAAGATGGACTTCTCCTAGTTTATCTACTCAACAGTGTAGCCCCATTGATTTGTGGCATCTTATGCCAGCTTCTGGAAAATCAACGAATTGCAACGGTTCTAACTTTGACCCTGCCTTTCAAACATTGATTTCAAACGGATGCGCAACAATGTCTCAAGTTCCTTTCACAAACAGCAAAATGACCTGCGACAATGTTTCTGGGAAAGGGTCTTCATACAAATTGGCGCAATATCGTATCGTAGCCTACTCAGCAGAAATGAGTACAACAGGGAAAGCGTACGGTATGAGCGTAGACAACATCAAAGCCTACTTGCAGAAAGGTCCCGTTGTTGTAGGTGCCAAATTAGGAGACAGATTCATGTCATGGAACAGTTCTAATGTCATCACTTCCGACAACGACACATACAACGGTCAGCACGCATATCACGCAATGGCGGTGGTTGGATACGACGATAGCAAAAAGGCATTTCGTTTAAGAAATTCCTGGGGTCAAACAGACTGGGGTGACAATGGTTCAATCTGGGTCGGCTACGATTTCTTCGTTAGTCAATTTGCCTTCGGAGTTTGGACAGCAAGCAACTCAGCGTCCACGTCATCAACAAAATCAGCGTCCTCCTATTCAGGACCAGACGTTTCTGTATCTGTTAAATCTGATGTCAACAATGGCGATGGTACACGCACGGTCACCTACTCCATGAAAAACGACTCCAAATCAACAATCGAAGCAGGAGACTACTCTGTAGTATACGTTTTGTTCAAGGCAAAGCACTTCGCCAACCACTATTTCGTAATGGAAACAAAGAACGAGACTGCTTTAGCGTCTGGTAGCGAGGCAACCTACACATATACCTACACAATTCCCGCAAACATGCCAGACGGAAAATATTACTTGGCACTCATCGCCGACCCATTCGATGAGCAGGGAGACAGCAATCGATCAAACAATTTCGCATTCGTAACCGCAGAGTCTGTCGAGCCATTCTTCATCACAGGAAACCAAATTGCAGGATTGCCTCAAACAATCGCAAACAACCGCACTTTGGTAAGTTCTTACAACCCTAACGCTTACAGGAATAGCGAGATTGAAAACGCCCTCATCAGAGAGCATAACAAAAAATAAGCATACGAAAGGAAAAATTTGACATACTTTCTACAAACAATAAGACTCCTCAAGCTCTAATAACCTTGAGGAGTCTTTCTTTTTACTAATTACTTAATAGACTTGAGAGATTAATATTCCTACTGCATATTTGGCAGACCAGCAATCAACGCACTGACAATTTGGCAGATTCATCCGTTCAATTGCTCCTTGGCATATTATTTGAAACACGTTATTGTGTAAGTCTTCGGACTATGGTTTAAGACAAATAAAAAAAGATAATATGCAAAAAGGAAACATTGGGGTAACAACAGACAACATCTTCCCCGTCATCAAAAAATTTCTATATAGCGATCACGATATCTTTCTTCGTGAGGTTGTTTCAAACGCCGTTGATGCTACTCAAAAACTAAAGACGCTCTCTTCTGTAGGCGACTTCAAAGGAGAATTGGGCGACACAACAGTAAGAGTGAAATTAGATAAGGAAGCAGGAACTCTTACCATCTCCGATCACGGTATTGGAATGACAGAAGAAGAGATTGATAAATACATCAATCAAATCGCTTTCTCTGGAGCCGAAGAATTTTTGGAGAAATACAAAAACGATGCCAACGCTATCATCGGACATTTTGGTTTGGGCTTCTACTCTTCTTTTATGGTTTCAAAGAAAGTTGAAATCGTAACGAAATCATACAAAGAGGGTGCGCAAGCCGTAAAATGGAGTTGCGATGGAAGTCCCGAATACACTATTGAAAACATAGACAAGGCAGAGAGGGGTACAGACATCGTCCTCTACATTGACGATGAGAACAAGGAGTTCTTGGAAGACAACAAGATTTCTGAGTTGCTCAACAAATACTGCAAGTTTCTCGCTGTACCTATCGCTTTCGGCAAGAAGAAAGAGTGGAAAGACGGCAAACAAGTTGAGACAGAAGAGGATAACATCGTCAACAACACAACGCCAGCATGGACAAAGAAACCTGCTGATTTGAAAGACGAAGACTACAAGAACTTCTATCACGAGTTGTACCCTTACGCTGAGGATCCTCTTTTCTATATTCACCTGAACGTAGACTACCCTTTCAACTTGACAGGTATTCTCTACTTTCCACGGATAAAAAACAACATTGAAATTCAGAAAAACAAGATCCAACTCTACTGCAACCAGGTATTCGTAACTGACTCTGTAGAGGGTATCGTTCCTGAGTTTCTCACCCTGTTGCATGGTGTGATAGACTCTCCAGACATTCCTTTGAATGTTTCTCGTAGCTATCTCCAAAGCGACAGCAACGTCAAGAAGATTTCTAACCACATCACCAAGAAGGTGGCTGATCGCCTGCAAGAAATCTTTAACCAACAACGTTCCGACTTTGAAAGCAAATGGGATAACTTGAAAATCTTCATCGAATACGGAATATTGACCGATGAAAAATTCTCAGAGAAAGCGGAGAAATTCGTTCTTCTGAAAAACGTCGAAGGTAAATATTTCACTCTTGAGGAATACAAGAAACTCATTGAAGCCAACCAAACCGACAAAGACAAAAACCTCGTCTATCTTTACGCAACCAACGAAGAGGCTCAACACCTCTACATCAACGCTGCCAAAGAGAAAGGATACGACGTGTTGTTGATGGATGGTCAGTTAGATGTCCACTTTATCAGCAAATTGGAGCAACAGTCTGAAGGAAAGAGCCGTTTCGTACGCGTTGACTCTGATGTTATTGATAGATTGATTCAAAAAGACGATGCCAAGAAGGTCGAACTTTCCGACAGTGAGCGTAACGCATTGACAACAATCTTCAGCACGCAGTTACCTACCTCAGATAAGAACTCTTTCATTGTATCATTTGAGAGTTTGGACGAAAAAGGGCAACCTGCCTACATTACGCAAAACGAGTTTATGCGTAGAATGAAAGAGATGGCAGCAACCCAAGGAGGTATGAGTTTCTACGGCGACATGCCAGATTCATTCAACATGGTGGTCAACACATCACATCCTTTAGTTCAAAGAATTTTGAGCGAGGAAAAGTCGGCTACACAAGACAAAATCGCACCTATCGAGTCTCAAATCAGCGAATTGGAGAAGAAGCGCAACGACCTGAAGGGAGATAAAAAAGAGACTGATTTAGCCGAGGCGATAAAAGACGAGTTGAAACAAATTGATGCAGAGTTGGATACTAAGAAGAAAGAGAGAACATCCATTTACGAGGAATTCTCCAAAGGACAAAACACTGTAAAGCAAATCGTTGACCTTACATTGTTGTCTAATAATTTGCTGAAAGGCGAGGCACTCAGCCAGTTCATCAAGAGAAGTTTTGACTTGATTTGATCACACACAACATTCTTTCAAGTTTTTCATATTTTTAAATTTTAGTTAAAAGTCTCAGAGCATTAATGTTCTGAGGCTTTTTTTACGGCAAAAAATCGTAAATTCGCAGAAAGGAGAAAAATTGAGTTATGATTGTTTGCATAGCAGAGAAGCCTAGTGTGGCAAGAGAAATAGCAGCAGTTTTAGGCGCACGTAGCAAGAGAGACGGTTATATCGAGGGAAACGGATATCAAGTTACCTGGGTATACGGTCATCTTTGTACACTCAAAGAGCCACACGACTATAATCCTAATTGGAAACGTTGGACACTCTACGAACTACCTTTGATACCTAACCCATTTGGCATCAAACTGATTGAAAATGAAAGTTCTAAAAAACAATTTCACATCATTGAGACACTTCTGAAAGATGCTGATAGCGTCATCAACTGTGGTGATGCTGGGCAAGAAGGAGAATTGATTCAACGCTGGGTCATGCAAAAAGCAAGTTGCAAATGTCCTGTCCAACGACTATGGATTTCATCACTTACTGAAGAGTCCATTCGAGAAGGATTTGCCCAATTGCGACCACAATCTGATTTCAACAAACTCTACGAGGCTGGTGCTATGCGTGCTATAGGCGACTGGCTTCTCGGTATGAACGCCACCCGACTCTACACCTTACAATATGGTCAAAACAAACGTGTACTCTCTATCGGAAGAGTACAAACTCCCACTTTAGCACTTGTCGTGAAGAGACATTTAGAAATTCAAAATTTCAAACCCGAAAAATATTGGGAGTTGAAGACAATCTACAGAGACACCACTTTTTCCGCTGTCAAAGGTAGATTTTCTTCCAAAGAAGAAGGGGAACATTTCTTAGAGACAGTCAAAAATGAAGAGTTTATCATCACCGATATAACCGCCAAAGCAGGAAAAGAAAACGCTCCTAAGCTATTTGACCTTACCTCCTTACAAGTGGAATGCAACAAACAATTCAGTTTTTCTGCCGACGAGACACTCAAGCTAATTCAGTCTCTCTATGAAAAAAAAGTTACCACATACCCCCGTGTAGACACAACATTCCTAAGTGATGACATTTACCCTAAAATCGGTCCTATTATGCAAGGACTAAAGGACTATACAACCCTCACAGAACCTATTTTAAGAGGTAAAATAGAGAAATCAAAGAAGGTATTTGACAATTCAAAGGTAACAGACCACCACGCCATCATCCCGACGGGTGTCAATCCAACCAACTTGACGGTCGAAGAGAAAAAAGTATTTGATTTGGTAGCTCGTCGTTTTATCGCCAATTTCTACCCTGTATGCGAAACATCTACAACAACAGTGTTAGGCGCAGTCAAGGATATTGAGTTCAAGGTTACAGGAAAACAAATTTTAAAACCAGGGTGGCGTGTCGTGTTTGATAAAGGAGCTGTCAGCGATGATTCAAAAAACAACGAAGAAGAAAAGGTGTTGCCCATTTTCAATAAAGGAGAACACGGTCCTCACAAACCTCAACTCTCAGAAAAAGAAACAACACCTCCCAAACCCTACACCGAAGCAACATTGCTCCGAGCAATGGAGTCGGCAGGCAAATTAGTAGAAGATGAAGAGCTGAGAGACTTGATGAAAGAAAACGGAATCGGAAGACCATCTACTCGCGCTAATATCATTGAAACTCTCTATAAGCGAGAGTACATGCGTAAGAAAGGTAAAAACATTGAAGCAACGCCAACTGGCATCAGCCTCATCAACACCATCCAAAATGAACTACTCAAATCAGCAGAACTGACAGGTCAATGGGAAAAGAAACTTCGTATGATAGAGAAAGGCACCTATTCAACAGCAGACTTTAAAACAGAACTACAAACAATGGTTTGCCAACTCATTGAAAGCGAAAGATACAATTATAACAACAAAAAAATCAATTACATTAACGAGTAATCAACATTCAACAAAACATTTCCATATCATTCTTTGCCTCCGAACAACAAAAGCTCTCTATTCAAAAGAGAAAAAAAACGCGACATACAAACTATTTTCTGCGGTCTTCCTTGTGCTCTTGAATTTTCTCGCGCATTACCTTCGCAAAATAGTATCTCAATCCATTTATCTGACGAAGAGTTTGTCGAGAGAAAAATTTCTTCGTAATAGTTCTCTGATAGTTATGTATGATTGAAACATCGGGCAAACAAATGACCTTGTAGTCTTTTTTTCGCATTCTTCGGCAATAATCCGCATCCTCAGGACCAAAAAAGATACGTTCGTCAAAGAATCCCACTTTGTTTTGAGCCTTTCTACGCACCAACATACAAGCACCAATAACAAAATCCACATCCATAGGTTCCGTACCTTCCACCTTATAGACCGTCTCATTGTAAGCATTTGGGAATACAGTCCACCCGAAATGCTTCATCATATTGTGAATTCCACTTTTGACGACTCCCCACTTCGTTGGAAAATGCTTACAACTTGCCTGCGTCTCACCATCTCCTCCAATCAGTCGACAACTACAGATACCAACATCCTCATGTGTTTCCATATAGTTGAGCATTGCATGAAAAGCCTCCTCATTGACCTCCGTGTCGCTATCCAAAAACCAAAGATAATCACTTACAGTATTCACCATTCCGATATTTCTGGCGGCAGAAACACCCCGATTGACTCCACAAGAAATCATTTTCACATTAGGATAAGAATGGGTGACAGCACTTCTCGTCTCATCAGTAGAAGCGTTGTCTACATACAAGATAACAGCCTCCTGATTTCCAGACAGAAACTCTAACGACGCCAAATTCTTCTGAAGATAGTGCCACGAGTTATACCCTATAACAATAACGGTTACTTTCATACTCAAAAAACAATAAACGAAACACTATACACAACTCTTTACAAGTTTCGCAAAAAAAATTTAGGTAAACAAGAAATTTCGGAACAAAATTCTCTTCTCAAAAAAGGCCTACATATCCTCCATTGACAAACCTCTATATGAAATAGTATAATTCTGAAATTCTCCAGTCGCCCGCAGAAAGATATCAGCCTTTTTCTTTAAAGTTTCAATTCTGATATTTGCCACATTACGTTTCACCTCAAAAAAAGTCGCCTCTTCCGTAAACTCATTCTCTGCAATGATATCTATTTCATTCTCACCTTTACGGTTCCACCAACTTCCAATTCGAGTATACGACTGCTTTTCTATCTGAAATCTTCTGAAATATCGTTCAAGCATCAGCCCTGTGAATGTTTCATAATCTCGATTGATTATAGTCTTCACTCCTTCATAGTTCTCAATTTCCAACATATAGTTGTATTTATAAATAAATCGGAACCAAAAAGTGAAGAAATTATCATCCATCATATATCGCACATTCTTTGACGAACTTTTCTCAAACAATGGTTGCTTCTTCGTTATCACCTCATACTCACGCTCTAATTTTGTAAGATAACCCCCTATCTCTCGACCAAGGAGTTTCTCTATATCCGACCGTAATGTTTTTCCCCTCGCAATGGCCGACAAAATGGAAAAATAAACTCCATAGTCCTTCCCAAATTCCTCAATTAGGATGAATTTTCCTTCACCTAAAAACACAGAATCTGCTTTGACAATATGGTTCACCATCTTCTCTTTCGTAACAGCCCCCGCATCTATTAACAATTGAACATATTTCGCAACACCTCCTGTAAATGAATATAATGCCAGCAAATCCTCTTTTTCATAATTGGGATTATATGTGGCAAGAATTTCTTTCAAAACAGATGGTGCAAATGGACGAACCGTCAGATGTCGTGTCTGACGATTATACAAGGGTTCTTTTCTATCTTTGAAAATCTTAGTCATCATTGAATAAATCGAACCACATACAATCAAATTAATCTTTGCTGTCGGACTATAAATATCCCAAATTCGTTGCACATCGCTGTAAATAGACTTATTTACCCGAAAAAAATCTTGGAATTCATCAATAAACAATGTTATAGGTCGCTCCAAAGATAATTTCATCAGATATTCAAATATCTCTACAAAATGTTCTGGCATTCCTAAAACGGGTAATTCCAATTTTCTCTCTATCTCAGCTTTATAATCTTCACAGAGGTCTACTTCTGCTTTTCGTGCAACAAAAAAATACAAAAATGTTTCCTTTTCGTATGCTTTCCATATCAATGAAGTTTTTCCTATGCGCCGTCTTCCTGTCACAACGGTGAACTGCGCACTTTTTTTCGACATCGCTTGTATCTCCTGCAATATCGCTACCTCATCCGTTCTATCAAAAAATTTCATATTTTCACTCAGCTATAAGACTTCCGAAACAGCCATTTCCGAAACAGCCATTTCGCAACTACAAATATATAATCTTCTACTCTTTCTCCATATACTTTCACAAAAAAGACCCGACAACAAAATGCCGAGTCCTTTTAATTATAACAATCAAAGATTCTTCAAATATTACTTGCTGAGATTCTTCAACTCTTTGTCAATCTTGTTATACATATCTCCGTTGTTTACACGGTAGTAGCAAGTCTTCAAGAGGTTCAAATTGTTAGCATCTTTAGCATCAATCTGACGAGCCGTCTCCAAGTAAGGGATTGCCTCTTTGAACACTTCTGTTGCAGCGTTCTTTGCTGCAGTGTACTTCTTGTTGTCCTTGATACTACCTGCTTTGTCTAATGCAGCCTCTGCTTTCTTTACATACGAAAAACCACAGAAGAAGTTTGCGTTGAAGTTGTTTGCATCAACAATCAAAGCTTGTTTTGAAGTCTCAATGGCCTGATCAAAATTCTCCTGGCGAACATAAAGCTGTGCCTTGATGACGTAGTACTGAGCGTTCTTCGGATCCTTTGCAATAGCTTGATCAACGTATGCGATAGCCTCAGCATCCTTTTTGTTGTCCAAATAGTAGTTGATCAATGAACCAATAAAGTATGCGTTGGTTGGGTACTTGTCTACAGCCTCTTTCAAAGTTGAAGCAACTTTCGCGTCGTTACCCTCCTCTTTGTAAGTGCTATACAACCACTCGTACATCTGCTGAGCATACTTAGGCTCTTTCTTCAACTGCTCCATATATTTGATGGCTGTCTTGTTGTCTTTTGCAGATGTCGCAGCGTTCACTGTGTAGTACTTGATATCCGTGTAGAGAGAATCAGCCTTCATATTTGCCTTAGCCATAAAAGCGTAGTCTGCCACTTCAATGTACTTTGACCAATCAACAACAGCTTGTGCATAGTTTTTCTCGTTGTAGTTAGCCAATCCAGCATTAACTAAGTATTTTGCATCAGCCTCAACCTTAGCAGGAATTTGCTTAGAGTACTTCTGCCTTACCTTACCCTTCGCATCTGGAATCAACTCTAACTCGTAACACTTTTTGTAAGCGTCGATAGCCTTCGCCAAACACTCGTCGATAGTCGCTTGACTATACTCCTTGTTCAACTGGCGATTGACGTCTTGAGACTCGTAAGTCTTGTGGTAAACCTCTCCAGCTACCCAATAAGTCTTTGCGTCATTGGCTGTTGTAGGATCCTTCATGGCGGCCTCGATCATCGTACGAGCACCAGCCAAATCCATTGGCTCATACAACTTGCCCTCAGCACCACTTACATTTTTCTTTTGCGCGAAACCGAATGTTGCAAACGCCAACGCACACACCGTAAATGCAATTTTCTTCATTTTTATTTCCTTATTTTTTATGTTTCCTTTACTCTTCCGTCGGATTCTCTCCCGTTATTGCTGTAGAACCTTCAACATCCTCATCAACATTTTCCGTTTCCTCTCCTTCTGTCTCCTCTTCTTCCTCATGAGGCACACGGCATACAGAAGCAATCTGATCATTCTTCTTCGTCAAATTTATCAACTTGACACCTTGTGTTGCACGTCCCATCACACGGACATCCGACACATTCAAACGAATTGTGATACCCGACTTGTTTATTATCATCAAGTCGTCATCGTCTGTCACGTTCTTTATTGCAATCAACAATCCTGTTTTATCCGTAATGTTTAACGTCTTGACACCCTTACCTCCACGGTTAGTTACGCGGTAGTCTTCAATGTCGGTACGTTTTCCATAGCCCTGATCAGAAACAACCATGACCGTCTCTTTCTGAGGATCCTCCACCACAATCATACCGACAACCTCATCATTCTCGTCATCCAACGTCATTGCTTTCACTCCTGTTGAAACACGACCCATCGGACGAACCTTTTCCTCACTGAAGCGAATAGCACGACCATGCTTGTTGGCTATGACAATTTCCGACTTGCCATCTGTTAAACATACATCAATCACTCTATCGTCCTCACGAATCACAATGGCATTTACTCCATTCTGGCGTGGACGAGAATAAGCCTCCAAAGAGGTCTTCTTAATCACACCATTTTTTGTACAGAACACTATATTGTGTGTCTTGTTGAATTCTTCGTCATTCAAAGTCTTGACACAAATCAAAGCGTTGATCTTATCGTCCGACTCTATGCTCAAAAGGTTCTGAATCGCACGTCCTTTCGCATTCTTCGCACCCTCAGGAATGTCATACACTTTTTGCCAATAGCAACGTCCCTTTTGCGTGAAAAACATAAGCGTGTCATGCATGGACGCAGAATAGATATACTCAATGAAATCAGCATCGCGTGCAGAACTTCCCTTTGCTCCGACACCCCCTCTTGCCTGCGCTTTAAACTCAGTGAGCGGAGTTCTTTTCACATAACCTAAATGAGACACCGTCAACACCATCTCATCGTCAGAATAGAAATCTTCTGGATTGAATTCCTCAGCGGCAAACTTGATTTCCGTACGTCTTTCATCTCCATACTTTTCTTTCACCTCAAGCATTTCATTCTTGATGATTTCATTTCTCAAATCCTCGCTCGCCAAAATAGACTTCAAATGCTCAATCAACGCCATCAAGTCTGCATATTCTTTGCGGAGTTCTTCGATAGCCAACCCTGTCAACTGACGGAGGCGCATCTCCACAATCGCTGTCGCTTGCTCTAAATCGAATCCAAAACGCTCCATCAAGCGTTCCCGAGCTTCTTGGCCTGTTTTTGATGCACGGATGATACGAATCACCTCATCAATATTGTCGACAGCAACAATCAACGCCTCCAAGATGTGCGCACGTTTTTCAGCCTCTCGAAGCTCGTACTTCGTACGACGGATGACCACCTCCATACGGTGTGCCACAAACTCAGCAATAAGATCCTTCAAATTCAACAACTTCGGACGTCCATGCACTAACGCAATATTGTTGACACTGAAAGAAGATTGCAATGCTGTGTATTTGTACAACTTATTCAAGACAACCTGACTATTGGCATCTCGTTTTAAATCAATAACGACACGCATACCTTCGGAGTCAGACTCATCATTTACATTTGAGATTCCATCAATACGCTTGTTCGTCACCATTTCAGCAATAGCAGAAATCAACTCGCTTCGGTTCACCTGATAAGGCAACTCACGAACGACAATCTTATCGTGTGTATCAGTCGACTCTATTTCACACTTCGCACGGATAACGATCTTTCCGCGTCCCGTAAGATAGGCCTCACGCACACCCGAATATCCGAAGATGATACCTCCAGTTGGAAAATCAGGTGCTTTTATTAATTTTATAAGATCTTCTATGTCAACCTCTTTGTTTTCAACATACGCCACAATTGCATCGACCGCATCACAAAGGTTATGAGGAGCCATATTAGTAGCCATACCAACAGCGATACCCGACGAACCATTGACGAGCAACTGAGGTATTTTTGTAGGCATCACAGTAGGCTCTTTATGTTCACCGTCGAAGTTATCTTGAAAATCGACCGTGTCTTTGCCCAAATCTGCCATGACATCCTCTGCGATACGACTCAACTTTGCCTCCGTATAACGCATTGCAGCGGCAGAATCTCCATCAACGGAACCAAAATTTCCTTGACCAAACACCAAAGGATAACGTAAAACCCAATCCTGAGCTAAACGCACCAATGTGCCATACACGGATGAATCTCCATGTGGATGGTATTTTCCCAAAACCTCTCCAACGATTCTCGCCGATTTCTTAGTTGGTCCGCTGTACGACAGCCCCAACTCATTCATACCAAACAACACACGACGATGCACTGGCTTGAATCCGTCACGCACATCAGGCAACGCACGAGACACAATCACCGACATTGAATAGTCGATGTACGACGACCGCATCTCTTCGTCTATGTCTACCTTGATTATTCTATCTTGATCTTGATTCTCCATTATCTATTTTTTGCTTTCCTTTCTTTGTCTTAAAAATTAGGTGTGTAAAGGTACGAAAAAAGTAGCACACAACAAAATTTAATAGTTTTCAACAATCGACATTTTGCACCCACTTTAACTCCATTTCTCCTCAAAAATTATTATAGTTTTGCAGAATAATACTAATTCGGACTACCGAATGTTGAAATTGTATATTTAAGGGTTTACTATGGACACGACAAGTTATTCACAGAAGGTCAAAGAGATACTGATGTTCAGCCGAGACGAAGCTATTCGTTTGGGTAACAACTACATTTGCCCCGAGCACCTCCTATTAGGCTTGCTCCGCGGAAAAGAAAACCTCGCAGTTGATATCTTGATGCGTCTGAACGTAGACCTTTCTTACGTTAAACAGACATTGGACGATAAACTGCGCACGGACGCGGAAATTCCCGTAAACGCAGACATCCCCCTACTTAAATCAACCGAAAAAATTCTAAAACTAATGATGCTTGAGTCTCGCCTCTACCAAAGCCAGACGCAAGAACCTGAACATTTGCTGCTCGCCATTATGAAAGACAACTCAAATGTGGCAGCGCAAGTGCTTCTCAGCGAAAATGTAACCTATCGTAATATTAAAGAATTCATAATGGGAGACTCTGATAACATTACTCCAAAAGACGCTTTCATTGACGATGAAAAAGATGAGCCTCAAGGCAACACTCCTAACAATAATTCGGAAGAGAAATCTTCTAACACGAAGATTTCAAGTCCAACTCCCGTTCTCGACAATTTTGGGACAAACCTAACTAAGGCTGCTATCAACGGAGCTTTAGACCCTGTCGTTGGTCGAGAGAAAGAGATTGAACGCGTATGCCAAATTCTTACTCGTAGGAAGAAAAACAACCCTGTGCTCATCGGAGAACCAGGTGTTGGAAAATCGGCTATCGTGGAAGGTCTGGCTCAGCGCATCGCAGAAAAAAAGGTGTCTCACGTTCTCTTCAACAAAAAAATCATAGCCTTGGACATGGCTTCCGTTGTAGCAGGCACAAAATACAGAGGTCAGTTTGAAGAACGTATCAAGTCTATCATCAACGAGTTGAAGAAAAACCCCGACGTGATTCTTTTCATCGATGAAATCCACACAATCGTAGGAGCGGGTTCTTCCCCTGGATCGTTAGACGCAGCCAACATATTAAAGCCTGCGTTGGCTCGTGGCGATGTGCAATGCATCGGAGCGACCACCCTCAACGAATATAGGGAGCATATCGAAAAAGATGGGGCTTTGGAACGTCGTTTTCAAAAAATCATCGTTGATCCGACCTCAAGAGAGGAGACTTTACAGATTCTTCAGAACATCAAAAAACGCTATGAAGACCACCATTTTGTCTCCTACACAGAAGAAGCATTACAAGCCTGCGTCAAATACACAGACCGCTATATATCAGATCGTGCCTTTCCTGATAAAGCCATAGACGCTTTGGATGAGGCAGGCGCACGCACTCATATCTCAACTGTTTCTCTTCCTCCAATTTTCAACGAGTTAGAAGAGAAAAGAAAGGCCCTGACAACCCAAAAAGAGCAAGCCGTAAAAGACCAAGATTTTGAATTGGCCGCTAACCTACGCGACAACGAGAAACAAATTCTGAAAGAGATCGAAGAGGAACGACAACGCTTTGAAGACGACATGCGTAAAAATGTCAAAGAAGTTACAGAAGAGGATATTCGCAATGTCGTCTCAATGATGTCGGGAGTTCCTATCCAAAATATCGCAAAGGAGGAAAACGAGAGACTTCGGACTATGCGCGACACGCTAATGGGCAAAGTGATAGGTCAAGACGAGGCTGTTGCAAAAATCGTCAAATCTATCCAACGAAGTCGAATTGGATTAAAAGACCCCAATCGACCAATTGGTTCTTTCATTTTTGTCGGTCCTACGGGAGTCGGGAAAACTTACTTGGCAAAAATCTTAGCCAAAGAGATGTTTGGTTCATCTGACGCTTTGATCCGTGTCGATATGAGCGAATATATGGAAAAATACTCCGTTTCTCGCTTAATTGGAGCACCTCCAGGATATGTAGGATACGACGAGGGCGGACAGTTAACGGAAAAGGTTCGTCGCAAACCTTACTCTATCGTGTTGTTAGACGAATTAGAGAAAGCGCACGCAGACGTTTTCAATCTTCTTCTACAAGTGTTGGACGAAGGACGACTCACAGACAGCAATGGTCGCCAAGTAGACTTCAAAAACACCATCATCATTATGACATCCAACGCAGGAACCCGACAGTTGAAAGACTTTGGTAAAGGAGTTGGTTTTGCTACGAATGCGAAAGAGATAGATACAGAGTTCGGACATAGCGTGATTACGAAAGCCTTAAACAAAACCTTCTCGCCAGAGTTTCTCAATAGAATCGATGAGGTGATTATGTTTGACCAACTTTCAAAAGACTCCATTTTCAAAATCATTGATCTTGAGTTGAAAGACGTGCACGACCGTGTTGAGAAATTAGGATACCACTTAGTATTGTCCGACGATGCGAAAAGCTACATTGCCGAGCAAGGCTATGATGTGCAGTTTGGAGCCCGTCCGTTAAAACGAGCCATTCAAAAATACATCGAAGACGAAGTGGCAGAATTGCTTTTGGCTCAAACAGCACAACCTAACGACACTATAGAAATAAATTTTGACACGAATAGCAAAAAAATCATTTGCAAAATTGCAAGTGTCAAATAATGTTTCTATCTTTGCACCGCTTTAGAAGAAAAGCGGAATGCTTCCTTAGCTCAGTTGGTCAGAGCATCTGACTGTTAATCAGGGGGTCCTTGGTTCAAGCCCAAGAGGGAGCGCAAGCCACAGGGTAGAAACTGTGGCTTTTTTTATGAGAAAAAAATTTTACTAACGTGTTTGCAACAGATAAGAGATATGGATCTACATCTTCCGATGAAAATGAAAAAAAAACGACGATAGTCTTCTTCAAAAACATTTCATCAACTCGTCAGGAATTAACTAATAGTTTGTAAAATGGCAGAACATAATGAATTAGGCTTATTTGGAGAGCAGAAAGCTTCCGAATATTTGCAGTCAAAGGGGTTTCAGATCAGGCATCGCAATTGGCATCGGGGACACCTTGAATTAGACATAGTGGCAGAAAACGAACGCTACTTAGTGATAGCCGAAGTGAAAACAAGGAAGAGCCTACTAATAGGTGCAGAAGAAAGTATCAACCGCACGAAAATAAGGAATTTGGTCTATGCAGCCAACGCTTATATTCGTCAATTCAAAGTGATGAAACCTACACGTTTTGATGTCATCACGATAGTGGTTGATAATAACGGCACGATTACATCCCTTAAACATTTTGAGGATGCTTTCGTGCCTGGAATGAACATGTAAAATCCCTTAAAAAGGGAAGTCATTGTTACCATCGCCATTGGATGGTGCAGGACTTGAAACAGTTTTAAAATCAGAAGGAACACCGCTAAGGTTATTGAATCTGGAGCCCTGCCCTGTTCTTGGAGTAGACACAGAATTATTATTGCTTTCAAACTCATCTTCCAAGTTTTGGAAGCGAGCCAAATGCGATACAAATCTAAGATTGACATCACCGACCGCACCGTTACGGTGTTTTGCAATAATGATTTGAGCGATACCCCTCAGATCATTTCCTTGACCATCTTCTGTTATTTTATAGTATTCGGGACGATGAATGAACAATACCATATCTGCATCCTGCTCAATAGCTCCCGATTCACGCAAATCTGCTAATCCTGGTCGTTTGTCTTCCGTCTTCTCCACACCACGATTCAACTGAGACAAGGCAATAACAGGTATATCCAATTCCTTCGCCAACTGCTTCAACGAACGAGAGATCATACTCACCTCCTGCTCACGGCTACCAAATTTCATTCCACTGGCGTTCATCAATTGCAGGTAGTCTATTATGATGAGTTTCACACCATGATCTTTCACTAAACGACGAGCCTTTGTGTTCAACTCCATAATTGAAAGTCCAGCAGAATCATCCAAGAAAATATTCATCGTCTCCAATGGACGAGACAAGCGGTTCAATCGCTCCCATTCCTGAGGTTCCAATTTTCCATTTTTGATTTTCTCGGCAGGAATCTCCGTCGCATTCACCAACAAACGATTAGTAAGCTGAATGTTCGACATTTCAAGAGAGAACACTGCAATAGGAACACCCCTCTCCGCTATATTTTTGGCCATAGAAAGCACAAACGCAGTTTTACCCATAGCCGGACGTGCTGCTATAATGACCAAATCAGAACGTTGCCAACCAGACGTAATCTTGTCCAACGCATGAAAACCACTGGCAATTCCACTCAACCCCTCTGGCCGTTTACCTGCATCCTCAATACGTCGAATTGCCTCTGTGACAACATCTCCGATACCTACAAAATCTTTTTTTAAACTATTATTTGAAATCTTAAATAGTTCACTCTCGGCACGTTGAACGACATCATCAACATCCATCGACTCATCATACGCAAGTTTCATAATCTCCGTGCTGTAGTTGATTATCTGGCGTGCCAAAGCCTTCTGCGCCAAAATTCTTGCATGATACTCAACATGTACGCTAGAAGTAACATTGGCGGTCAGTTTCGCAATATGATACGCACCTCCTACCTCTTCCAACTTTCCCTGTTGGTGCAGTTTCTGTTGCACCGTCAACATATCGATAGGATCTTGATCAGCCACCAATTCGAGCATAGCCTCGTAGATCAACTTATTCGTCTCCTTATAGAAACAGTCGGGAGAAAGCGTGTCACACACCGCACTATATGCGTCTTTCTCTAACATCAACGCACCCAAAACAGCATCCTCCAGCTCCGTTGCTTGTGGGGGTAATTTTGCATAGACAGACTCTTCTTTCTTCTTATAAGTCCACTTTTTTTTCGCTACTTCTTCTGCCATCTTATCCTTGATTATTTTCGCAAAGATAGCAGATTTTATTTACTTTACTATCCACCTACGCTCTTTTGAAAAGCCAATCATTTACTCGTAAATTCGTAATATCCCACTAATTGATCTTGGTCATAACTGCTACCTAACTGTCTGTAATACACATAAATCTGATATGAGTTTTCTGTTTCCCAATGACTACCCTCCGCACGCTCAATCAATGCGCCTTCATTCCAATCTACAGGTAAAAAGGCATATAAAAAATTGTAACCTCCATTTTTCAAAAGCAGCGCCAATTCATACTGCTTCCTGTCAAAATTATATACCATTTTGTTCCTCTCGCCCAACCAATTGTCATTAAAGCCTCCCAGCACATATAAAGCGCCATCCAACCATGGCTCCTCCGCAGGATAAGTAAAATGGACAATAGAATAGTCTATCTCAGACTCGCTCCAAATATCCTGTCCATGTACTTTAAAACGACCATCTACATCATAATCAAACACATAGTTCACACCTACTTCATGCGCTCCTGGCAATACATCCACATGATAATACGGCTGATGATAAGAGATACGCTCTATCTTTCCGCTATATCTGTATCTATGAGAAAAATCCAACACATTATATTCCTTACCTCCTTCAAAAGAGAGTTTCCTCTCATCTTCATAAATGAAAGAAGTCGGCTTCACATACGTCGGTTTCAAGTCGAAAATTTCATTGTCATGTCTTCCGTTCTGGCGAACCACCACCGTTAACTCGTCAGTCAAAGGACTAAAATTATCATTAGGGAAAATTTCAAACGACAAATGCTGATATTTCGTATTAACTCCATAAACCGACCGTCCTGAAACCATGCTTTCGAAAGAGACACGACTATCTTCTACAGAAAAACATCCCGTTGCCAGCGTCATCTCGGGTTTTTCCGTATTATATATTTCAACGACATAATTGCCAGATAATAGCGGAGTTAAGCCTTCATTCGGAATCTTAAATACATAATGAGAATAATCAAACGTGGTGTTCATGGAGGGTTCAGGATCATCTATCACAACATCGTTTATGCCTTTCAGATATTCCAATTCGTCCATCGTTGATGCACTCCAATCAGCACGGCACATTTTGATACGATACGCCAAATGAGGATATTGCATTGACATAAAATCAAAAGATACCGTTATATAATCGGAAGTTCCCAATTTCATCACTGGGTAATCCAACTGATTATCATTCAAATAGAGTTGCAATGTCTGAATATCATCTGTAAAAGTACGGGTACGATATCGATTAGAATTGTACTCTTCCGCAAGCGACAACTGAGACAAATTCAGCAACAACAATAACAACAGACAAAACCTTTTCCCCTTTTTACTTAATCCCTGTACCATACTCTTCATATTTTATTCAAATATAAGAAAGATCCATAATTTAAGATTCAAACACACTCCTGCTCATCGCTGTATGTAATTAAAATATGTTAAATATTCCGTTTTGGTCTGAATAATTCTAAAAATAGCATTCCCGATTTTTATCGTATAAAATGTAAACTTTACATTTGCGTTTGAATGACGAGAAACCTATCTAAGATTACAAAGAAGGGAGACGTATCGTTGTATTCAAAGGAATAAAAGTCGTATGTTAACAGTTTTCTTGCTCACACTCGCAATCGTTGCCATATCCCTACTGTTATTGGGAGTGGGCGTTATTTTCAAGCATAAGTTTCCGAACACACACGTAGGCGGCAACAAAGCATTGAAAAAAGAAGGTGTTTATTGTGCTCAGACACAAGACTATATGGAATACAACAACATTCGTCCAATGAGCAAAGCGGAAAAGGAGAAAAATAAAAAAGAACTATAAAAATGACAAAAAATTTAAACATTATCGCATTGGCGGTCATTGCAGTAGCCATTGTCGTATTGTATGTTCTGCATTTCACGTCTACACCAACGTGCCAAGCAGAAACAACAGCCAAGAATGACACTTGCTCCGTCGTGTGCGACTCATCATCCGCTTTATTATCAGACAAAACAAGCGACTATCCTGTTGCATACGTCAATGTCGCACTGTTGCAAGAGAAACTTCAAAAATTCGATTTCTATAAAAAATGGAATGAGAAGCTACTTCAGAAAGAAGCGGAGTCAACCAACAAACTGAAGTCTGAACAGAAACGTTTACAGGCGGAATTGGAGGTCTTTCAACAAAAATACCAAGCAGGCGGATTCCTAACAAAAGAATCGTTAGAGCAAGAACAAAACCGTTTGATGAAGAAAGACCAAGACTTGCAGGCAATGCAGATGCGCTTGGAACAAGAATTTGCCAATGAGCAAATAAAACTCACCAACCAATTAATGGACACGATTGACACTTTCTTCAAAACGTACAACAGAGAAGGACGATACAAACTCATCATCAACCGTGCCGAAGTATTGTATGCCGACACAACAATGGACATTACACAAGACGTTTTGAACAAGATGGACGAACGTTACGGCAAGAAGGTCAAAAAATAACAAATTCACCACATTTTCACATATTATAGCGAGGCGGTGCAACATTTTTTTGTTGTACCGTTTTTTTTACTTTTCTTTATCGTAAATTAGAATGACAATTTGTTATTGTAGAAACATCTATCAAATACAAGGTATGAAACATAAAGATATAATTTGCCACATAGACGTCCTTAAAGCAGAGGAATTATCCAAAGAAGATTTTTTCTTAGTAGAAGAGTCAAAGAAAGCCACAGAAAACTCTTACTCCCCCTATTCACAGTTTGCGGTGGGTGCAGCACTTCGTCTCACAGATGGCACAATATTTACTGGTGCTAACCAAGAAAATGTCTCCTACCCATGCGGATTGTGCGCTGAACGCTCCGCACTCTTCTATGCTATGGCGCAAAAACCGAAAGTAGCGGTTTCAACACTGGCTATTTCCGCAAAGAACAATGAGGGCTTTCTATCACACCCTATCTCCCCTTGCGGACTCTGCAGACAAGCCCTCTTGGAGTACGAAAAGAAATTCGGACAGAAAATAACAGTCTACCTCAACGGTACGCAAGGTATCTACCGAGTTGAAAGCATAGAGTCCCTTTTGCCAATTCAATTTGACTCATTAGAGTAATTTTCAAAACAAACATCAATATGATACAGAATCTAATATTTGATTTTGGAAAGGTTTTGATTGATTACGATTTCTCGCTCACGGCGAATCGTTTTTTCCAAAATTCCGAGGAGGGAAAGGAGTTTTTCCGAATTTTCTCTGGACCAAAGTTCATTGAGAAATGCGATTTGGAGTTTGAGCCATTCGACGAAATCATAGAAGAAGCGAAGAGACAGTACCCACAATATGCAGAGGCATTACAACTCTTCACCATTCATTACGCAGATTTCGTCACGGGCGAGATACCAGGAATGAAAGAGTTACTCACCCGACTGAAAAACGAAGGTTTCAAGCTCTACGGACTGACCAACTGGTGCAGTAAAATCCGCGAGATTATGAAAATCTACGACATTTTCAATTTGTTGGACGACAGCATCATCTCAGCGGAAGAACACCTCATCAAGCCCGACCCAGCCATCTACCTTCGCCTCTGCGAGAAATTTCACTTAGACCCCTCCGAATGCCTTTTCACGGACGACAAGCCCGAAAACATTGAAGGAGCGAAAAAAGTTGGCATGCAGGGCATCGTCTTCGTTGGAGCAGAACAATACGAGAAAGAGTTGAGGGAGAAAATCCAATAGAATAACACAAGCAAGTGTCTTAAAATTAGGGATAGACAACACAGAATCAAGATTTTGTGGGGAACTACTGTTTATGTTAAATTTGTTACGACAAATTTTGTC
>CAVFXQ010000003.1:0-4130 GCA_963626555.1 Clostridiales bacterium | reverse complement strand
TTATAACACAATGACGATAGAATATTGTTTTATTTAAATAAGGGAAAAAATGGGAAGAAAGAAAACTTATCAGGAGACTGAAGAAGAGGAAGAAGAGGAGGTTATGGATGACGAAACCATAATCGAAATTA
This sequence comes from Clostridiales bacterium, assembly GCA_963626555.1. GTDB lineage: Bacteria > Bacteroidota > Bacteroidia > Bacteroidales > Paludibacteraceae > UBA1181. The sequence continues at coordinate 3,999 of CAVFXQ010000003.1, read as the reverse complement.
TGTTTCCAGACGGAGTGGAAAACGAAGAGGACTGGCCTAATTATGATGATTAATCATTATAGTTAAGAGACTGGATAACAACAAATCCATACCACTTGTAAAATTTAATCACATTGAAGGATTCGGCCTATAGGTCGGTTTCTCAATGTGATTTTATTGAATTTCAAAGTGTATTTTCCATAAAAAACATTAACTAAGTTAAAATGAACACAAAATTCACCCTAAAAAATTTCCGTGTCTTTGACTCCAAAGGAGTAACGATAGACCTCCGCCCTATCACACTGCTGACGGGCTGCAATAGTTCAGGAAAGAGTTCGATTGTGAAAGCATTGATGTTGCTGTCGGATTATTTCAAAGAAATAAATAAGAATGGGAAGAAAAATTTATTCGAACAACATTTGGATTTCACAAAGAAACCCCATAATCTTTTAGGAAATTTTGCAAAGGTTGTAAATAAAAAGTCTGAAGAGGGGATTATCACTATGGCTATATGTAGTCACTCTCGTATCTTACAAGAAAATGTCTACTTAGAATTACTATTTGAACAAAGCAAAGATGAACTTTTGAATGGAACTTTACACTCATTCTGCATAAAACGAAATGATGGAACAGTCATACACTCTTCTACAGGAATAAGAGATGCTGGAAATTATTACAGTCTTCTACCAAACTTCTTTCAGTATATAAATACCAAAGCTGGATTTAATTCAATTTTTAAAACCCATGGTAGTAGTGATATTTTAACCGAAAAAACATTAGAAAAAATTTCAGAGAAAGGATCATTGTTTTATTTACCTATCTTTGAAAATGAGTTAAGCGGATTAAAAGAAGAATGCATAGAGTTCTTGGAGAATGCTTGGAAAAACAAGTTCATTTTACGAAGTAAAGCGAAAAATGGACTTGAAGAAATCCTTTCTAATTTTAAGAGAAGCAGTGAAAAAGATTTTCTATCTTGGTATAAACAAGAAGAAAAAGAATATTTATCCTCTTACAATGGGGATTCCATCAGTTTTGGTCTGACATGTGATGAGACATATGCGCAAAAATTTGTCATAGAAAACCAGATGTGGGGTACAGGATTGTGTTACCATATTGAAAAAGAAGACAATGTTGCTTCAGGTAAAGAAGATGATCGCTTTTTCCATTCAACGGAAAAGAGTCTGTTCTCAATGTTTGTAGATGGAATGAAACAAAATAGAAGAAGAAAATTTCAGAGGCTATTTGAAGTAATGGAGTTTTTGTCCTATATATATAGAAAAGACGATTATTTATACAAAGAACTAGTATCCTTTGAAAAGAGAGACAGTCTTTTAGGATGCATTCGTTATACGGTAGGTATTGACGATGAGAACATATATGCGCCCCATATTGACATTAAAAGTCGTGTTGAAGAAGGTTTCTTAGTGTATGTGTACAAAATATTGACAGAAGCCGTTTGCTCAGCTTTAGTAGAAAACGTTATTCAGTATGTAAGTTCATCTGTCGTAAGTATTAAACGATTATACCCTATGGAGGCAGAAGATGAATTCACGAAACTTCTAAAAAGGTATTTTGAGAATAAGGGGAATGGTGCTTCAAGTTGGGAAGCAAAAAGATTTGAAGATAAATGGATTAAAGAATTCGGAATTGGAGATCATATATCTATCAATGCAGATTCTGAAGGCTTAGGAGTAACAATTAGACTTCACAAGGACGAGAATGACAAAGAAGGTTCTCTTCTTGCAGACAGTGGATATGGCATAACGCAACTATTCGCGATAATACTCAACATAGAGGTGGCTATTATGGAGAAAGGATCAATGACCAAAGAACGAACCATCGCCATTGAAGAACCAGAAATTCACCTCCACCCAAGCTACCAATCAAAGTTGGCGGATATGTTCTATGCGGCTTATAAGGAGTATGGTATTCATTTTATTGTGGAGACGCACAGCGAATACTTGATTCGTAGAACTCAAGTATTAGTTGCGCAAATGAAATTCACTTCAAACGAAGAAATTGAAGGAACGTGTCCTTTTACAACTTACTATGTACCTAAGAATGGAGAGCCTTATGCTTTAGGCTACCGAAAAGATGGCCTATTCAAAGAAGACTTTGGATCAGGATTTTACGATGAAGCGTCTAACTTAGCCTTTGAAATCTTATGAATCTATTTATTGATAAGGAAAATTGGGAATCATTAATTCAATCAAGGCAGTCTAATATTGAATTTTTCGATACCTGTGAACGGTTGATGAAAAACCAACTTGATGTCAAGTTTAATTTTTCAAAATCAGATGTTACGGATAATCTATCAAAGACTATTCTCAGTAGATTTCTTGCTGGTTTTGGAGAGTCAAAAAAGATAGAATTTGGAGAGAACAAGGTACCATTACGCCCTATTTCTTTCAAGAACTGCCAAGACTGGGGCTGGAATGAATATTCTTCAGTATATATGGTTTCTGACGAAAATATCTCCAATTTCAAGAAAAAAAAGATGGTGCTGATGTGCGAGAAAGGTGAAGAATTAAAAACATTTAGATGTTTGTTCTGTGGCGATGATGATTCTTTTGAGGAAGATATCAACCCCTCACAAATGTCTTTGTCTTCGTGGAAGCAAATATTTGAGGCAATCAAACCAGAGGAAAGTGATGTGTTATTTCCTCTGCCATGCTCCGATATTGTAATAAACGACCGCTATATCTTTAAGAATCAGAAAGAATTGGTAGAAATAAATCTCTGCGAATTGCTTGCGTGTTTAACTGAATGTGAAACAAAGGACGATCGTTCAAAAGTCAATATTGTTATATTTACAATAGACAAGTACCTCAAGAGTTTTGATGTAGATACAGCAAAAAAAATCATTAACAAGGCTATAGAAAAATCAACAGGAAAAAAAGCCAATATAACCTTTGTAACCAGTCATGATGGTGATAAAATCAACCATGACCGCTTTATCTTTACTAACTATCACGAAATTAGGTCAGGAGATTCATTTATTTATTTCGACACCTTTGGGAAATTCATATCAAAAGGAATGGGTCTTCATATCAAGAGTTTAGCAAAAAAAAAGAACTATGATGCTATGAGAGCCACACAAGAAAAATTGAATGAGATTGTTGAAACAATAAATAAAGCGAATAGTGATTGCATTATAGGAGACAGGAAGTCTAATTTCATAAAATTTTAGTTTGAAGTATGGCAGATGGAATTGAAGTATGGGGAAAAGTCATGTCTGTAGCGTTAGCTATTCCTGGAGTAAAAGTAGACAGAGATTCATTTCTTAGGACGGAACTAAGACCCTATTGTTCAAGTGATCAGTTGGAGAAAGCCATCATCAATCCTGTCAACGTTCTTTCAAGAGAAAGAATAGACAAGTTGGGAGATGCATGCATCAATAATCATCTAATAAAAGTATCCTCTCTTTCATTTTTTGCAGGTCTTCCTGGAGGCTTTGCAGCAGCTGCAACAATACCTGCTGATCTCGCTCAATATTACTGGCATACCTTTGTTTTGGCTCAAAAATTGGCATATCTTTATGGACTTCCCGACCTAAAAGATGAGAACGGTAATTTTACGGAGATGTCACGAAATATGCTAACTATATTTGTCGGTGTAATGATGGGTGCTGGCGTAGCTAACGAAATATTTCAAAAAGCTTCCAAGGCATTTGCTGAACAAGTAGCGAAGCGTTTGCCTCAAATGTCTTTATCCAAGACATTATGGTATCCAATGATTAAACAAATCGCCAAATGGTTAGGTGTAAGTATGAGTAAAGGCACTTTTGCCAAAGCACTCAGCAAATCAATTCCGCTTATAGGTGGTTTGATTTCTGGAGGACTAACTGCCGCCACATTCCATACTGAGGCCAAACGACTTCAAGAAAAATTGAGGAATCAAATGAATGATATTACACATAACAGATAAGAAGAGTCGGGAATATTATGGGGAAAAAATGGTTCTCCAAAGATCGTTGGATCTTAGTTGGCAAAATCCTTGTCGCTGTTGGGACAGCGATTT
>CAVFXQ010000002.1:0-119447 GCA_963626555.1 Clostridiales bacterium | reverse complement strand
ATCAATCAATTTCCTTCAAAAATCTCTTCTTGCTGTCGGTCTCCTCGGCTCTCCGTCTTGACCGCTTCCCTTTCAGAAAGCGAGTGCAAAGATAGGGCGAGTTTACTTACGAACAAAATATATTGGGAGTTTTTTTAGGAAAAAAGTAAAAAAATTCTCCCAATGCATTCAAATTTTACACTTCTAACGACTTGTAGATGTCGAGTTGCTGGGTTATTGCTTTGTCGATAGCAACAAGCAACTTGGACTTACACGCTTCAAGAGCAGTTTTCAGTTCTAAAGTGGTTGTGGCAGAATTAATCAGATTAGAAAGATCAAGTACCGTAATGTCAATCACCTCGTAGAGGTAGGTTTTTGAAGTTGCGGACTCCTTCTCTTCGGCACTGAGAGAAGATTCGACAATGACATTTTGGATTTCTTTCTTTTGAAGAGTGATGAACTCTTCCCATTCTGCGGTGATTTTCTTCACGGCATCAATGACTTTCGAGGTTACATCGGTCTTGATGTTGCTTAAGGATGGAACCGAAGATTGCGGAGAAGAAGACCGTTTCATTTTTCCCAGTCGGTAGCCAGCGTATGCCAAAGCAGCGGTTAAGAGGAATAACGGCCATTTCGTATCAGAAACGAAAGCACCTATAAGGGAAACGGCGGCACCACCATACGCAATGTATGAGATGGGAGGCTTTTTGCTTCCTTGGTTTGAGGAATTTTCTATCAGGGATGAAGAAGGAACTGAAATGGCAGCAAAGTATCTTTCCGCTTTCTCCTTCAGACGATTGCGTTTTTCTTCAATCGACGTTATGATTTTCTGAGTTTTCTCGTCCATATCGTTTATTTATAAAGATTTGACATATCCGAAACAATAGCGATGACTTTGTCAAGTTGCCTCAACACCTCAGTTTTTGCCATCAAATCTTTCTCCAAACTCTCAAGATAATCAGCACTTTCTTGTTTTAGTTTATCAGAAAAATCAGATTTCATTTTTTCGATTTCACCACACGCTGAAGTAGCCTTTTTCTTAACCTCCTTATCCATATCTACTTTGATACCATCCGCAATAGGGTAAAAGTTACGAATCAACGAACTATTATGCTCATTCAACTGTCCTCTCAAATAAGAACTGAGTTGGTCTTTTTCCAAGTCATACGTACCAGTAGGATAAAATTGATTATTAGCAACATCGGCACCTGCTCGTTTATATCTGTCAAGAAGAGCTCGGATTTCCAACTCTTTGTTGAGACGCATGTTGTCCAACACTTTCTCAATCAAATTTCGATAGTAGACATCATTGAAAGATGTACTCATCACCTGCTTCTCGAAGTCGCTGATAGTCGTGTTGGTTTCTTCTGCCAAAGAGCGACGAGCCTCTTCGAACATCTTCTTCCATGCATCATTCCACGATTTTCCGTAGTTTTTAATCGCCTCTTCAATCTCACGACAGAGTTGTGAGGTATTGACTTGATCGTAACTGATGTAATCCGTGTTATGACCCCAAAACGTGCCCTTGTAAGTAACTGAACCGCTGGTTGTCTCCGTTGGAATTGAACGTATCTCGTTAAAAGTTATCGTATTCTGAATATGGGTTATTTCAGATTGAATATCATTGGAGAATTTTCCGAAAATGTTTGAGAATTTACCTTTCAGACCATCGAACAGTCTCGCTTGTTGATCTTTTTGCTGTTGAATCTCAGCGACGGTCGTCTCGTTGAGTTGCTTTTTGCGCAATTCCAATTCTTCAAGAATGCGAGAAATAACAGAATTGATGTCCCTTTGTTTGGTAGAGAAGAAAGCATTTACCTTTTCGGAGATGATTTCGTCCTTGTTTTGCATAAAAGTGCCGTCGAGATATTTATCTCTTATCTCATCCATATTCGCCAAACCTTCGAACGTCTCTTTTGTCTCTTGCTCGGAGGTGAAGTAGTTTGGATAATAACGTTTCATATTATTCACAACATTCTTCTCCCCCTCATCCCACTTTGAAGAAGGTTTGTGAGCAATGGAGTAGCCGATACCCGAAGTAGTGTCCAATTTTATTCTGTCTCGCAGTTTTTCGTCAATCGTGTCTGAGAGTTCACGGAGACGTTTTTTGAACTTCTTCGTTTGCTTTTCAATCGTCTCCACGAGATCGCTCGTCTCGCCTTTCTGCTCCGATTCAAAACCAAGATCTTGCAACACAGAGTCGAATTTGCTGGCAAGAAGTACCACAGTACCAATGCCAGAGCCACCGATTCGAGAGTTAAGAAAAGCCACATCGCCACTACCCAAGAAATCGCCTGAGGCACTCAGCAAGAAGACACCGTGGCAAGACTGCAAGAAGGTACGCGTACGATTTTCACGAGACACCACTGGGTCGTTGACACCCGGAGTATCAACGATGCGCAGACCCTTCAGTCGCTCATCGTTCATCTTGATACAAAGGCTCTTAACCACCGATGTGTATTCGCCGTTGGCACCCACATACTGCTCAAGGATGTCCTGCAAATCGCTTATATCAGAGAATTTCTGCACATCAGGTTGCTTGCCAATTTTCGACATGGCTTTCGTGCTACAAGCAGACACCATCTCGTGGGCAGAACGTACCTGTTCAGACGTTCTACTTTCAAGTTCCTTTCTGATAACAGAATCTGGCGCATTAGGATTATTTTCTCTCACCTCCTTTTCGCGAGACAGATATTCCGAATCTTGACTGACAAAGATTTGCCAATCCTTATCCTCGAAATATTCCACTTCAAAAGTGTTATTTTCCGCATATTCTAACACTGTAAGACCAGCAGTCATCGGAGTGGAAGCCTTTGGCAGAATACTTTCCCCGTTGAAAAACAAGGAGTTAAGGAAAGAAGATTTCCCAGCCTTCACCTGACCGACAATACCGATTTGAAGCACATCGCTATCAGAAAGCAGTTTTTCGCCACTCTCCTTGAACTCGTGAAACAAGAGTTCCAATTCGTTGATTTGCGACTGCATACCCTCGTAATGCGCATCTTTCAGTTGCTTCAGTTGCGCCTGCGACGATTGTATAATTTCTAAAAGTTTATCTTTGTTCATTGACTTTTATTTAAATCATATTTTAGACTCTAGCCACTTGTTAAACGTGTTTTTCCCCATAATATCTTCAGCAGACTCCCCCTTAGCGGTCTCAGTATCAACCAAATCAGGATCTTCATCAAGCAGCAATTCGCAGATGTTACGATATTGATTTTCAACAGCAGTGTGGAATGCGTTGTAACCACGGTTGTCTTTGACATTAGGGTCTGCGTTATGGTCGAGCATAAACTTCACCATCTGAGAGTTACCCATCTTGACTGCTAAGGTCATCGGGTTGTAGCCTTCAGGATTGCAGAGCAACATATCAACACCATCCTCAAAACTGTGCAAAAAGTTTGTATAGTCATTCTTCTTTATCGCCACGAAAATGTTGACTTCAACATTTTCATTCTGCACAGAGACGACACGCTTTTTCGAGCGATAGGTATTGATGGCGAGGTCTAAAGCAGCACAGAAAATATCTTGGTAGGAGCGCATGCTGGCGATGATTGCTTCCTCGGATTTTATCTTTTCTAAGGTGGAGGTGCAGGATAGACGAGCGGAGTCTCTACGGTTCTCCACCTGCCCAACTAATAAAGATTCATTCTCTGACACATACTCGAGAAGTTTAAGCCTCCTTTCGGAGGAAATAGATCCCTTATAATTTCCTAAAGCAGCATTGTGCCTATCACAGCCATTTTCATAATCTCTTCTTCCACTACTTAGTGCTCTATCCAATATTGACGAAGATCCTCCATTGAAAAAATCTACCCAATGGTTTAAAGCACTCAATGAAGGATCAACAATCTCTTTGCGAAATCTTACCTGTTCGTCATAACTATCAATAAGCACCTCCTTAAGGTCTTCTACTAATGTTGAATTTTTCCGACTTTCCAAATTTTTCTCCCACTTCGCCTTATCATCAACCGCCTCCTTATACCGTTCCTCATAATCCTTTATAGCATTTCTACTTGCGATAATTTCGTCATCAAACAAATCTCGCACCTCTTTCTTGTAGCGTTCAATATTGCTTTCGCCATTTCCTGCCGTTTTGCATTTAGCAATGATAGCCTCAATCTGGCTAAAGCCGTTGTGAGAGAAACAAATTTTGTTGTCTCTTGTAGTGTATGCCAAAATATCAATCACCTCCTCCGCTGGGAATGACTGAAGGATAATACGAGCAGCAGCCTTGACAATAGACTGGCAATCACTCAATGACTTTTTATCCGCTTTATTGAAAATAAAAACCTTTTTACCTTCAAATTCCTTGATCATTTGAATATCGTCGGTAGTGATTGTTCCACGCTCGATATCCACCAACCAAAGCAAAACGTTGCCCTCTTCCATCGCTTCCATAGCAGTTTCACGATCGGTTTTGCCGTTAGATGCGTTGGCTTTGTCGGAATTGTTATAGCCCGGAGTGTCAACAAAAGCGATGCCCGACAGCGTGTTGTTGGCAGGCACTTCGACGAACAATTTGTCGAGAACAGAGGCAAGCGCCACGTTCTTGTTGGAGTGTTGCAAAGCCTGCAGCACGTTCTTGTCCAAATCCACCACCGTGTTTTTATGGTTCACACCACGCACAGCAACCGACTTGCAATTGCCAGAACAATACAAGTACGTTTTCACCACAGAAGTCGGCTCCACACCTGTAGGCAACAAACCAACACTGCCCGTGAGGTTATTCAAGAATGAAGACTTTCCAGAGGAAAATCCTCCTGCCACCACGATTTGCGTATGATTCGTGTTCTCGTTCAGAGACAATTCATAGGAGATATCCCTACAACAACTATCCAAATTATGCTTAAAATCCTGCTCGTAAAGAGAAGCTCTATTCTCATCAAGATACTCATACAATGATATGCCCTTGACCTCCTTGAAATATGCATCGTATATAATCCTCCAATAATCACTCGTATCAGTTGTCGGACGAGCTGCACAAATACTTGACATCAACTCCATCACATTGGCAGGGTTCTCGTAGGGGTTCACCTTTATAACTTGCTGTTTCGGAGTTGAAGAATTGACTTTCTTACTTATTAATGCCATTCTATTAATTTATTTCAAATTATATGGCAATGACTATAAACCGCCACTGCCACACAATTTTTCTTTCCTTTAAATCGATGCTACCACATTTTCGACTTGAGAGATCGCCGCATTGAGGTTGGCAATCTCAGCCTCAACATCGGCTTTTGACTTGTTAGCGTCAGCCATCTTCTCGCGCAAGCCCTCTTTAACCTGCTCCATCTTAGCAACAACCTCCTGTTGGATTCTCTCCTGAATGCGTTTCTGATTAGATACAGTAATGTTGAAGATAGCAGGTTGCAACGCCTCGATAATCTTATTGACACATTGATTTTTGATCTTGTCGGTAACCTCTTGAACAAGTTCCTCTTTGCTCTTTCCAAACAACCAATTGATGATATTAGGAAGATATTGCAACAAGAAGGATGCGATCTTACCCCAAATACCGCCCAAAGTGCCAAGTATTGTTTGCAAAGCGATTTTCACACCATCAACGATATCTGAAAACTCGCCTAACACATTGTCGTCAATCTCAATGGCAGCAATATTTTTCACAGTATCCTGCACACTGCTGCCGAGGGCGGTGGTGTACTGCTCGCTCTCCTCTTTCAAAGAGACAATAATCTCCGCACGAACAATGCTAACGATTGCCGCCTTGATGGTCTCCTGATCTTCACGATCAACCACCATCTGAGCAATATCTTGTGCCTTCGCCTCGAGCACACTCTTCACGTTGTCAAGAATGTCTTGGGTAGATTTCTCTGGCGTGTCAGCGTTGCTATTACCCGTCGGCAACTCTGTTTTCACATTTTCGATTTGTTCCTCTAACAGTTTCAACTTCTGGTCGACATTGGCAACATCAGCGTTTCTGACAGCTACTCTAACTTTGAGCTGCTCTACAACAGAATTCGTCAGCGCTTCAAACTTTCTACGTAATCCTTCAGCTACGATATTTTCGGCATTAAGCGTATCAAGATAATCGTACAGACCCTTGACATCGTTGTTCGCAGCACAAACTGTGCTAACGTATGGAGACTGATCGCCCAACTTCGTCATCTGATATTTGACGTACTCCACAACTTCTTTGACGTCCGATGTCGCCTTCTTGTCAATCTTCGACACCATAACAACAGGATGAATACCATACCTGTCCAACTCCTGCATGAAAGTCATCGTGCTATTGCGAAGCGACCCCTGCTCCACATCCACAACCACAATGAAAGCCGTTGCCTTGTCGATATAGTTGAAAATAGCAGCATCGTGACGCTCGATTCCAGATCCGATTCCTGGCATATCAACCAGAATGATACCCTTGTCTTGAAGTCGCTTGATAGACTCGCTATTGCTATACACCTTAGCAATATCCCCTGGCTTTGTGTCAAGGTCTTTGATGTTGGCAAGCGACTGAGTGTCAATCTTGCTTCCTTCACGATAGAGCTCCACACGTTCGTTCGTGTCGTAATACAATTCATACGCAACGGCTGTCTCAGGTGCAGTGTCTACAGGCAACATACCCACCTTCTGCGTGAACACGTTGAGCAACGAACTCTTACCTGCACTGAAAACACCCACGAGTGGCACTTTGATAAACTGTGATTCTTCTACATCCTTCAAGAACTCAGCAGAACGAGACTTGAACGTCTCCTGCGACTCACCGACAAGCATCGGCGTTACCTTTGCCACTTCATCAATGGCTTGTTTAAACTTAACCGTATTATTCATAAATCTATTTTTGTTTAAATATTCGCATCTTTCAAATCGAAAAAAATCTTTCTTTTGCGAATGTAAGCATAACAAATTTACCCCCCTGTTTAACATTTTTTAACACAAAATACTAAAAAAAATTAGCCCTTGTAGTTTTGATTTTGGTTGCAAAACTGTGGTTAAGACATCGTAATTGGGCAATGAACACATAAAGAGGATCATCTCCTGTTTTCGGCACTTTTTTTGCTGAAAACGAGAAAAGGGTGGGTTCCTCTCTCGGAACCCACCCTTGTTTTTTATGCTTGAAAAAATTTTAGCGGACAGCAATCAATAATAATCAATCAAGCCTTGCTACCATATTTTTGACGAATGTTGAACAAAGGAAAAGCGAAATCCAGACAATGATGAAGGGGAAACCTAAATCACCCTTTCCGAAAAATTCTTTGAAAAATTCAGACAATGCAGTCCGAAGATAATCAACATACTCAGTATATAGCAAAGTGGCAGTCCACAAGGCAAGCATAAATGCTACCGTGAACACAATAATACTTGCCACCGCGTGTAAAGGCATATAGACATTAAAATTATTGTCTGCCATTACCACACCAACAACGCAAGAGCCAACAAGGAACGTTGATTTGATAAAGAAATCCACAGAAAGAATTGTTCCATTGCGCCGAAAGTAGGTGTCGCCCACCTGCCAGTCTATAAGAAACGACACGACGAAGGTGGCGACAAAAACGATTACAAGCTGTTTCTTCCCCATTATCACCAAAGACCAGCCAAGGTATAGATATCATTGTCATGAGCCCACCCTTGCCAACTGTTATTCAACAATTTTCTTGTAAGAGGTCCCTCATAGATTGCAAAGAAAGAAGAACCCGTTCCGATGTGGGTATAAGTCTTCGATTCGTATTGCATACCTTTGAAATTTGAATTATAGAAGCGAGCAGACGCTTTTTCATAGTTGACAAATGGAACGACCTCATCCTTCGTAGAATGGAACACAACCATCGGATGCTGTGGTTGCCAAGACAATGTAAGATTGTTCATTTCTAAGGCATTTTCTATAGCTTTCATTTTCTCACTATATTCAGAAGATGTGCTACCATTTGTAAAATACTCTATCGCCTCGGGACGCATCACTTGGGAAACCTCTGCATAGCAAGCCTCTGACTTTGAACAAGACACCCAACTATACAAGTTCTTTGTGCTGGCCGTATAAGGCTTATATTCGCCATCTTCTGTTTTTCGCATCATAGTGAAATTCTTTCCTTCGCCAGAAAAATTCACCAAAGATTCTTGAATTTCTTTTGTAGAATAATTTTTTGAAGCAATCATATCAAGAATACCCGTACTGATGAATCCATCCGTAAAATAGTCTGATGCAGTAAATTTACCAGCGACATACGGATTCACATCGCACACTCCTTTGATTATAAGAGCCGCAGCAACCGGCATATACAAACGACCTCCTTTTATGTATTCTTTCAATGTAGCTACAGGATCGTATGGACCATCGCCACAGACGGAGCCTCGGAAGCGCAACTGATCTGATAGATTGTTCTCCTCAATATAACGATGCACAGCCATAGCAACGGAGCCTCCTTGTGAATATCCTACCGATATAGATTTCCAATCGTTCTCCATTGATTTCTCATTGCTCGTAAACCACTTTATTCCAGCATTTGCGCCATCTACCACCTGTCTTGCAGTTAGCTTTTGATAAAGATATGGATGAATATCCGATGCACTGGCTCCATATCCTTGATAATCAGGAATGACCACCAAATTCTCATGATCTGCACCCGCCATATTACTTGACGCATGAAGGGCTAGCATTCCAACATCAGACATAAGACTGTTTTCATAGTAGTTTGTAGGACGCTCCTTATTAGACGTTATCGTAACGTGACAGCCAATAACCAAGTTGTCTGGGTGTGGATTCGCAAAAATATTATTATAAGGGAACACAACAAGCTCGGACAACGTTACAGGGTTGTTGTTGCAATCAACTGACTGATAACGTATGGTAACCCATTTGTAACCTATCAGTCGGTTCTTTCCGTCCTTTCCATCTGCTCCATTTGCACCCAAAGACTCTAAGTTTGCATTGTCGATTGAATCAACCTTCTCAAGTTGTTCTTGTGCAAATGTTAGCATACCATCGTCTTCTTCAGCATTGCTTGACTGAGCCTCTCTTATCATCTTCTCAAAGTGATCATGCCATGTCACACGACCAGAGTCAACCACCTCAATAATCTCTTGTTCTGTTACCCCACTGATTTCTTGAACACTAGTTCCCTCCTTATTGGAGTCGTCTGAACAAGACACACCAACTATCATTCCCGCAAAGAGGAATGATAATGCAAAAAAGCCTTTCTTAATTACTTTCATAATGCACACAAGTTTAATATAGTTTTTTTTTATTTTCCTATTAAAAAAATTCCAAAGGAGTTACAAGAAATAGGTTCCCAAACATTGATGCGTTGGCAACATGAACGTGTGAGCCAAGCGTGTTTTTAACTAAATACGAGTAGAAGCTGTAAAACGTAACTCCAGGATCATCACGCACTTTTTTTACAATATTGTTAGAAAAGCGATCGCTCATCCAACCAATACCCGAATAGGAACAATCTGCAAATGACGACTCATTCTTACTGGAACTGGCAAAACTAAGCATTCCTGTTATCCCCTCCACCTGACTCATCATAATTTCAGAATAGCACGGTTCAAATAGCAACAACATTTTTCTATATCGCTTTTCTATGCTCATAGTTTCAAGAGCTTCTCGCAGCATCACGTCAGAAAAAACCGCATCATTACGCCATTTAAAACCATCCGACTCCTCTTTTTGTCCCTTTCTGCACCCATGTCCACTCCAGAACACCAATACATTTGTTTGATCGTCCGTGTCCAACACCGTTGGCAGATGTTCACTTCGATTCCCTTTTAATATATCGGATATGTCTGTAACAGTGAGTGTGTCTGAATCATAATCAATAGTTATGCCCGAATAAAGATTTTCACCTAAGATATTCGCCCTCACTTCCCCTTTAAAAGGGTTCTTTTCTGATTCTGCAATGTCGTCTGAAATAATAAGGATAATGTGTTCGTCATCCCAACCATTTTGCTTCAACAATTGATATACGTTAAGTACATCCGCTTGATGGCGATAGTTTTCCCACCCATTAGACCCTTGTACTAACAACGCATAACGATCTTTCAGCGGACTATAATTGATTCCGACATCTTCGTTAACGATAGTCTGTTGCTGTTGCACTCGCCAATTCCATGATGCCATCGTAGAAGAGACTCGTTTGCTTCCATCGCTTTTATGGTAGTCTATACAGATTAATCGACCATCATACACCACCCAATGTGTGTATGTACTCTCCACTATATTAGTAAAGACTTCGCTGTCGAAACGCAAAAGTCCACACGCTCCTACCAACCTCAGATCTGCGAAATCTATATTATCTTTGATTGTCATCAACACTTCTGCCATACCTAATTCACTCCACACAATACGATTGTAGTCTCCCATTGTCGTCAACATTTCCAATATGTTGATAGCAGACAGTTCTTCTGAAACAAACTTCTTTACATAGGCTACAAAGCTTGCAAGTAAAACTGCATCATAAAGTTGCGCCTCCGCAAATGTAGGTGATGTGTTGAAATGCTCCTCGTACGCTATCTGAAACCCCGTTTCTGGATCTGCATAGGGTGCAATTCCTTCCATACCCTCTGCTATGTCTCCCAATTTAGACAATGAAGCAGATAAAGTCCTTCCTGAGAAAAGCAGACGAGGCGCATTGTCTCCCAACTGCTTCTTTATTTTAAGCACCACCTCGGCTTCTTCAACGGAGCGTACCGTACACAAAACACACTGCACCCCCGAGGAGAGAACATCCTGTGCGACTTTAACCAAATCTTCTTTGTCAACGTATGTACCCGAAGCGACAAATGTCATTCCCAACTCGCTCGCTTGAAACGGAACCCAATCAATGAAAGTCTTTCCATAGGAGTCTGTCGGCGATATTAACGACACAGTTTCTGCACCACCTTCCCACGCCGTCGCTAGCATCACTTCCGACTGAGTAACATCCGTCTCACACAAAGACCAAAGGAATGACGGATTTTTCTTCCCAACATTCGCTCCCCCAGAATACCTACGAATAATATCCTCACTCGTCACACAAGGCGCTATCAACGCTTTTTCTTCATTAGAAAACGCTTGCGCCATAATGTTCACATTATTGTCAGAGAGCGGACCTATAGCTAACAATATGTCATCACGTTGCGACAATTGTTTAGAAAGTAAAGTCAGATTCTCTTTTGACTCGTCATACCACTCAATACTAAGACTGACAACTGTCGTATCATCATCTTCCAACACAAGCTTCTGCGCATTTCGCAAGTTCTCCAACGCCCAATTAACAGTCGATTCATAGCGAGCTTTTTCTTCACTATCGGACAAAGGCAAAATCACAGCAACCTTATAGCTAACGGTGCGTATGCTTGATGTATGAATATACATATCAGGTGCATCTTCGCAACAAGGCATGCACAATCCAATCAGTAAAGCACATAGACAACAGGCAAAGCGAAACCTTATGTTATTCATTTTCTTACTCATTCTCCTTGCTAATGGCTGATTGATAATAAAGACTTACAACATCCTCAAGCCGACCTTTATAATCATCCGACACAACTATTCCAATATACGGATCTGCAAGCCCGTACGACTGATGCCTTTCTTGATTCTCTCCTTTAACCCAACGGTTTATCCATTCTTCCACAACTTTATCCAATCGCTTTACCACAGAGAAAGGGACTTTGGAAGAGTATGCCTGCATATCAACATCAACACCTACGGTGTAGAATGACTCCGTATGTTCACGATTAAATCTTAAAAGTCCTTGTATTGACCCCCCACACAACGGCACTACCATCTGATATTCTTTGTTGATCTCATCTGAATACTCATACAAGATATCTTCTGCATTATAGCCATTATTAGAACTATCCGAGATGTAGTAATTACTCACTTCTATTTCTCTGTTGGTTGCGACTATACCATCGCTAAATCCTTGCCTCATTCCTTCCAACATTGTATTTTGGGCATTGGCCGACACCAATAAGATTCGAGAAACATCTGAAAAGCCCTTACCAACAACGCAGCCCGCCAAATAGTACGCACCATAATCCTTGCAGTTAAGAGTATAACAAGAAAGCGTGGTATCACCACTTTCAACAAAAAGAATGTCTACATTGTCAATCTGTCTAATTGAGTCCTCATAAGAGTGATATATTTTTTCATATCCTTTATTGAAGACAACAACCAAAATCTTACGATCTTCCTCTATATTTGACAAAATAGACAAGAAAGCTTCAAACGTCATTTCAAATATATCAGAAGATGTTTCAACACATGACAACAACAGATTATTTGAATCGGACGCCCGAACTACCCCACGATAGACATTGTCAGCATAGCCTAAATCTCCTAAATCATCTTCTTCATAGAGGAAGAACACAAGAGGACGTTGATCGTTCAACCACTCCTCATCGTCATCAATATAAATAACATCCCCTTTCGCACACGATGTGAGTAGTGCCACAACAAAAATAATCAGTACTCTGCAATTCACAATCCTTGCACTATATCATTCGGTTAATTCAATTTCATCAAGACACAAAACTAAAATCATCGTGGCAAAGTTAATTGTTTTTTTTAATAGAATATGCTTTTTGACATAAAAAACGAGGAGTACATAATGTACTCCTCGTTTTTTTTATAAACCTTTTAGCTCAATTTCTATCTTCTCAACAAAGTAAAGTGTCCTGTATACTTCGTCTCCGTTTCCTCTATCTCAACGACATACCAATAATCGGTCGATGGCAATGGAGTTCCGTTATACGTTCCGTCCCATCCTTCGTATGCTCCTAAATACTCGGCAATAATCTTTCCGTAACGGTCATAGATATGAACAACCGCACTTGGATAAATTTCTGCTAAAGTCGGAATCACCCACCTGTCATTAACACCATCTCCGTTTGGAGAGAAGTAATTAGGCACATTCAACGACGGAGCAACCAACGAGAACGCAAACTCCGATTGACAACCATTCACATCGCGGACATGAACAACATGCTCCCCAAACGAAAGATTCTTGATCACCGTTGAGTTATCGGCAGCACTCTCCTTATCATCTACCCAATAAGTAAATGTACCTGTTCCCTTAGCAGGATTAATCTGAACCTCACGATCACGAATGCCAACAGAATCCATTGCAACAATCTCTGGATTCGAGGTAACCGTTACAACATAGTTGGCAGTTGCCTCACACGCCCCTCGTGTCATCGCTACCGCATAGGTGGTCGTTTCTGTCGGATTGACCGCAATGGAAGATGCATCACTTATCACTTGTCCCTCTACACTCCATTGGTAAGTTTCCGCTTGATAAGACTCAGCGGAAACCGACGAAGCATTGCCTTCACAAATTGGAGACACACCGGTCAACTCACCCTTCAACGGCTCAATCACCTCTACTGTAACTGCAAAAGGTACTTCACTACTACATGCGGCGTTAACGGCCTTCAATGTGTACGAGTAAATAGAACGGTGATTATTCGCAATCACTTCATTAAACTTAGGTGCCACTGTAACCGAGGTTGCCTCCAAAGACGACTGAATCGTTGGGTCTGAGGTCCACACAATGGTTGTACCTTCTGGAACAATATTCGTAACTTTCAAGTCTACTGTTTCACCGCCACAGATAGTTGGTTGCTCAGGCAATGTAACACTGATTGTAGGAATGACGGTCACCGTCTCTTCACTCGTCTTCGTCTGTTCTCCATAGACAAAGTTGACAGTAAAAGTAGCATCTTTATCCGCTACGAAATTATAAACCAACTTGCCGTTGTTCTGAGTCAATTTATTCGTCACATCGCTTGTAATTCCTCCCATTGACTGGATTAAAGTGAGAGAATGCGATACATCTGTTCTTCTGAATTTACCCGTACCTGCAGTATCAATCGTCAACTGGTAATTGAGTCCTTCACACAAGACATCCGCCAAATCTGTCTCCAACTGAAGAACCGCATCCACCCAAACGGTCATCTCTGTTTCCGCAGGACAATAGTCTGGATCACTCAATGTGATTTTGTAGGTATGATCTGTGGTGACATTTTCAATGGAATACGAACTTGTATTATTGACGGAGCTTGTTCCTTCATTGTCAAACCACTGAATCGTCGACACATTGCCATCCGCCGGCGTATTTATAGTGAGATTCAAAACCGTTGATTCTCCTCTCGGAACAACCACTGGCGCAACATTCTCTGTCAACTTAATATAGGGCTTTACTAACAAAGATCCTACCTCTACTTTTGATACACAGCCTTGACGATTAACGGTTGCCTCATACAAACCGCTATCATCTGGCGAAGTCGAACTTATAGAATAAGCCTCTCCTTGTTGTCCTACCATTGCCACTGCATCTTTCGTCCAAGATACAGAGTAAGGGACTTGGTTGACAGGTGTGATAGTCAATCCCGCCGCAAATGCCGTTCCTTCACAAATTTCTAAGTCCGAAACCGTACTCGTCGCTTTTACTTGTGCATCTTTAATTGTAAACGAAACCTTTGTAGGGCATCCGTTGGTGAACGACAAAGTATATGCGCCTTCTTTATTAATCGTGAATGGGGCGGTAGTCGAGGTTGAACCCGAAGGGTCTGTCAAAACATAATCGCCATCGCCTTCATAGTTTGGTGTAACTGTCACATCGCCACCACAGTAGTAGAAGACATCCGTTGTCAAACCATTTGTGTAAACTTTTGACGGTGTGTCCTCATTCGTTGGATCCGACAAAGTCAATGTTCCCACAACGGGACCATTACCTAAGGTTACTGTCAAATCTTTTGTCTGCTTACAGGTTCCCGCCGTTACCGTCAACGTGTAATTATAGACATCTCCGTAATTACCACCTGTGAACTTCTTCGTTTCAAACACAGGTGTATTGCCAGCATCTCCTGTTCCACTCCAAACGTAACTGATGGTTGCTACATTAGAAGACGCCTCTGCTGTGAATGTCGCACTCTTATCTGGACAAGTCTCCACATTCTCAACTTTCACGCCCAACGTATCAATCGTAACCGTAATTGGCATCGCATCCGACACACATATATTCTTTGAATCAACCTTCGCATCATACGAACTCTGTACATAGTAAACGCCTGTCTTCACAGCGTATGTCGCAGTTCTTTCTACCGTCGCTGCATCATCATCATAGTATTTCTGTGTGTAAACCATTCCGTCCACCTTATTGGCTAAGGTTACCGCCGAACCTAACTCTACAGGAGTCGCACATACCGCCGCAGGATCGGTGACGGTCAAAATTGGCTTAGGATAAACAATGACCTCAATCTCTTGCGCAGGACTGACGGCTTGTGTCTCCTCATCTCTTTGTGCCACCCAATATGAAGTCTTTGTTACAGCATTATTAACAACCGTTGCAACACCTGTAAGCGGATAAGTATCTCCTTCTGAGACAGCTGCCACCGTAGTGTTCGCAGGTTTATCCGTACCATACCAAAGCAATGTGTAATTGTCAATGGTCTTTGTTCCTTGTGCTTGCTTTTCCGCAGTTAAATCAGCAAGGGTTTCTCCTTCGCAATATAGTACGTCTTTTACCTTCGGAGGAAGCGCATCGCTAATCTTAATCGTAATCGTTGAAGTCTCACTCAAACAATTCGTCGTTTTGTCAACTCGATAAACCATATAAGTCAACTCTACCGTCTGACCAGACAACTTGCTTACATCATAGGTTGGAGACGGAATTGTTGTTGAATAAGCAGACTCTCCATCCAACTTATAATAATAGGTATAACCACTCTCTTCTTCCCACCCCTTGGTTGTGATAGAAGCAAACTGATTATTCGTAGCCTCAGCCGCAAGGTAAGAATACTCTGCATCTGCAGCAGCAGTCGTGAAGTTCACCGTAACTATCAATGCGGACGCTTCACTCTCACAAATCTGTGTCGTATTTGGTATTGTATACGATTGCTTTGCTGTATAGGTGTACTCCGTCTTCTCAGCAACATCTGTATTAGGCGTGAAGGTTTCGCCATCCGCTACACCATCATTCCAAACAAGTTTATCCGCATAATAATATTTCGCATTATCTTCAGTCAAAGTCGTTGGCAACGCTGTCGCCTTATCTCCTTTACAATAGGTAGTCGTGGCAACCGTCAAATCTGGAGCCATTACACCTACTACCGTTACCTTGATCGGCATACGAGAACTCTCATTGTTGATGCTATTGGCATCTCGTTGCGATACATAGTAGGTCGTTTCACCCAATTCAGCGGTTGATGGAGTCGGTGCTATTGTTGACCCTGTGCCTCCCGTTGCTGTTGTATACCATACCAACTCATAGGTTTTAGCAGCATCCGCTTGATTTATCACCGCATTGGATGAAAGTTCTGCAGCCGTTCCATTCAAACAATATACTGTATCTGAAACATTTGGTGCCGGCGCTCCCAATATCTTCACCTCAAGTTTCGTCAAACCGCTCTCGCATGCGGTTTCCTTCCCTGACACCTGATATACCCAATAATAATAGGTCTCGTCATCTGAACTCGTTAAACTTTTTGCGACCGGAGTTGGCACCACCGACGACGCTCCTTTCCTATTTGTAGGTTCGTCGTCTGTCTCATATTGACCTAGCCACATTACAGTTGCTCCTACTTCCGCTCCTGTTACAGCAACCGCATTTTGTGTCATAATATCCACAAATGGCGATTCCGTCTTCAAATACTGCGTCAACTTCGTTGTCAAATCTTCTGGAATAGCATCTACCGTCACCGTGTAGGTATTAACATCCGAAACACAACCTGTCGTTTCATCTGTAACAGTATAGTAATACTCCTTTGGAGATTCTGCCGCCGTCACCGTCGTAATATCAGGTGCAGAGGTCATCGCCGTTGTCGCCGTTGCATCTTCATACCAAGTGACGGTCGCACCCGTAATAGTGGCATCTGGAGAAGTCGTCAATGTTCCCTCACAGAATGCGTCCGGATCCGTCAACACATCCGTTGGTTTAGGCAACGCCTTCACCATAATGGTGTATTCCTTATCACATGTCGTCGGATTGGCATCAAAATTATCATGTATGTATACAGTATATTCTACACCTGCCTCTGTTACGTCCGCATAGTTGACCTCAAGTACAGAACCTTTACTATCTGTTGAAGTCGTCACTTTTGATGTCCCCGATATCAACGTTCCTTTTTCTACAGACTCCCCTTTATACCAAGACACCG
Organism: Clostridiales bacterium; assembly: GCA_963626555.1. Taxonomy (GTDB): domain Bacteria; phylum Bacteroidota; class Bacteroidia; order Bacteroidales; family Paludibacteraceae; genus UBA1181. The sequence continues at coordinate 102,362 of CAVFXQ010000002.1, read as the reverse complement.
TATAGTCGTAGTAGTCTTTTCCATCTTTATCTATACCATGAATATCATTTTTTAACGAAATGCTTACCTTTTTATCTTCTTCACACATTTCAACGATATTCTTAGTTGAATTGAATTTTCCCCCATCAACCGTAAACACGTTAGCATCTGGCTCCGTACATTTCGCACAATTCAATCCTGCAGTTACATACATCGTAGAAACCGAAATATTACGGCAAGGCGACAGCGCACTCACTTTCAACTCTGCTGGATCTTCCAATGTCTCTTTCTTACCAACAACCACACGGAAATAAACCTCTGCCTCGTCTCCATCTTTTATCTTCGCAAACGCCGCATGGTCAGCAGGGTCATTTATCTCAAATTTTGAGCTCTTGAATATCGTATTGCCAGATTCATCTGACATCGTTATCCAATTCACCTTGTCCGCATCTGTAGTCTTCGGATCATCGTATGTATATTGAAACATATAACTCATCGTGCTTCCGTAATATTTCTCGGATGCAGAAGATGTGATTCCCTCCAATGTCAACAAATCATCAGTACACAAATCCAACAAGTCTTGTGCCTTTCCCGTCAACGAATAATCCATATTGATGTCTGGCGGCGAACATACTCGGAATGTTATATCATCCAAGGCAAAATCTCCTCGTTCATTAGCAGAGTAGTTATCTTCTTTACTAACAATCTTCATCGTTGCACAACCTTCTGTTCCCGCTGGCAATGTGAATGTCTCTCCACACCATATCCACTCTGGACGAGTCAATTTCTTGTCTCCACTTGAATACAATATACTTCCATCTGAACCAATCAACTCAACAGACAACGTTCCTACCGAACTTGACGTATTCGTATTGATTGCACCAATTGCCGCACCAAATGTTACCTCCTTACCTGGACACAATCCACACACTTGCTGCTCATAGAGCGACTTCCCATTCCATCCACTTGTCTTAATATCCATCACCAAGAACCCTCCATTCGTGTCTCCGTCATGGGATATCAGATTCCCCGTATATGGATCTATAGTACTAATAGCATATCCCTCAGAGTATATTTCATGATTATACTTGAACTTTACCGCCGTTCCATTATTCTTCAAATCGCTCACACACGGCTTCTTTCCATTCAACAAATCCGTTGCGGTTGCCGTTTGCTGCTCTCCATTTAGATCTGTGTATGTATATTGTGTTCCTGAGAATGATCCAAAATCATCAAAAAATACATCTACCATCGCCATCGGATTTCCATCCTCATCACTACAACAGTCATTCACGGTCAACTTGTACACATCACTCGTTGCTGGTTCACATCCTGGCACGGTTACCGTCGCCTGTATGCTGTAAGTTCCCGCAGTGGGTGCCTCAAAATTGAACGAACTTCCTGTTCCTGTTTTTCCAGTTACACTCTCCGTCCAACTATAGGTCGTCCCTGCTGGATAAGAATCCTTCAAACGTATCAATATCGGCATCGCAGGACAAGGATTTCCCGAATATGAGATGACTGGTTTTATCTGTCCTTCAACTCGAATGTTATCAAAACCCAACGGAATTCCACACTGTCCGCCCGATCTTCCTACATAGAATGATATACTTCCATTCTCATCTGCCGTTCCTGTGTATGTGAAGGTCTTCATTGACCCCTGTTGCACCTGCTGTTCAACTCCTCCATTTAATGCACCATTGGAATTCAATCTCGTTGAAAATTTACAATTCAATCCACTATTTCCATTCCCATACCACTTTCCTTGACTAATGTTATAGTCCGAACCAAATATGTTAATGTTTCCGTCCTTCAAGCCTTGCGCCTCTGCCGATGCGGCCAACGACTCATAGTCCAACAGATTGTAGACGTCTACCGTAAACGTCACCTCCGACCCTGGCTCTAATCCAGTCGCCGTATATGAAAAAATGTATGATTTGTCATGGCTGGTTCCAAAGTTGACCAACATCGCCGACCCGCTTCCGCTTCCCAAAATCGGACTTATCAGTTTCGGATTTGAAACAATTGCGGAATAGCCAACCGTATTTTTCGCAGCATCATTGGTTACTGAATCTGCCTGCCATGCCTCTTGCGTAATCAACGCTCCTGGGGTATGCAAACTATACGTCGTAATACCCGTCTGTATCACATCCGATGGAGATCCATACCAGGTACACCCTGTCGCCGCTAACTCAGACAATAAATCTCCTACCTCATCGCTGAACCACCCATCTGCATCATTCGTCAAATCAATGGTACATAACGATGATGACACGTCAAAATCCGTTGATCCCAACGTGCATGTCGCTGCCATACTTGTTGCCGTCATTCCTATGGCTACAAATAGACTCCCTATTTTCTTCATTTTATTCAATGATATCATATATATCTGCTCTTACTTTTTCTTATTTTTTCCTTTTCTGCACTCCTACAACTCAAATCTCTTGTCATCACACGAAACACTTGTAAATATACGGAGTTTTTAAAAGAAATGCGTAATTTTCAGACAACGATTTTACAAACAAAAACTTATCTTCACATAGTCGACGGTTCTCAGCCTTGACCTACCGTAAAACTACCAATACTGGGGGCTAACATAGTCCCTCTACTCAAGCATATATCTATATATCCTCGACATCAATAAGAGATTTACTCGAAATTAAAAGACAGAATAAACATCCTCGACGTCAACTTGGACAAAGTATTGGTATACTTCATCTCCGTAATATCCGCAATCTCTGGTCTATTACGATTCAAGACATCTCCAAGTCCTAAATAGACCTTAAACTCAGGCGCAATCTTAAAATAAGGTAGATAAAAATCACACCCAACACCAAATTCTACTCCATAATCCACCTGCTTTAACATTAACGTGGCCTCCGAGTCTCTTCCCATATCCACCGTCATCGCAGCTCCCGCCAACAAATAGGGCCGATAGTTATTCTTACGCTGACCTCTTATCTTGAATGCTAACGGGAACTCCATTATATTCGACTGCACCATCATTTCGCCCTCTGGACACTCATTGCCATCCACATCATAAAACCGCATATGCCGCTCGTTAAACAACAATACCGGACAAAATCTCAAATTCAACCACCTGAAAATCCTCAAATCTGATATAATCCCCACCGAAAATCCTGGCGACATCCTCGTATCCTCTCCATACCATATCTTGCCTTCTTCATCTGCTATCGCTGCATTCTCAGGATTAAAATCCATCATATTCAATCCTAATATAAACCCAAAATGATACAAACGATTATCCGCATTAATCAGGTAGTTCGTACGCCCATGCGCATGCTCGGCATTAACTCCCATCAACGCCACACAAGAAAACAATATGAATAAAAACAGTTTTTTCAATTTCTTCTCACTCAAATTTTCTATTGAGAAACGCAATTTCTACGCTTTTATTTTCCAAAAACGAGACTTTTACGAAATCACCGCGCAAAATTACAAAAATTCCACGACATTCCACTATTTAAAGGCATATCCAACTCCTATCGTCCCATAGATCGGAAACATATCAAACGTGATTGTTTTAAAATCATCCACAAAAATATTTTTAAAGCCCCAATCTAAATCTACAAAAGCTACCAACCGCTTGTATATGCTCCACTCTCCACCTAAGGTAATTCCCCATTGATAGCGACGTAAATCCTCGGAAAAATCAAATGATTGTGGCTTGTCATCTACTTCAATTTTCGCCCCCGTAGGGTCTCCCTCTCGCAGATAACCATTGTACACTTCCCCATTAAACGTTCCTCCTGTCAAGAAACTAAAAAATGCCCCTACTCTTATTTTTCCTCTCTCCGTAATATAAAACGCAGCGTCTATAGGAATTGACAGATACCACTGATCTGCCGTCATCGTAACATCTCCTGTCCACCGTCCAGAGATTGTTCCTCCATCTTCATCTTGAATGGACATACTATAGTCCTTTACCGTAGCTTTCGATGTCATACCCTTGCGGTCCATTTTCAATCCCGACATCAATTCCCACCGTTGTCCCAACGGAATAACCGCCCACAATTGAACGGATATATTACCTAATGGTGCAAATCCATTGATTTTTCTCATTTGCGCCGGTAATGGAAACGGAACGGTTCCTCCAATTTGATATCCTATTTTTGCCTCAAAATATGATTTCTTGGGGGATATTGTATCTTCAGAAACTGCATAAACAGAATCTTCTCTCTCAATAGTTCCTTTTATACTATCCGCAAACAGTTTTTCCCTCTGTCGCACGTTTTTCTTTTCTTCACGCAACTTATTCCTCTCTTCTCTCGTCTTCCTTATTCTTCCATAATCATCACCATAAAGCTCAGAATAACCACCTCCATACACCGCAAATGATAACAAAACTCCTATGATAGTCACTACTATCTTTATGATATTTGTCTTCTTCATCATATCTTTCTTGATTAATTCTACTCTTTATCCTCGTTTCTCGTCTCCTTACACTTAATCTCAACTTTGTCAATCCATAACTCACTGCCCACTGCTCCCGTAAAACTATCTCCGTTTCTACTTGAGGTGAACACAATTGCAAAGTTATATCCATATTTACTCAAACGATCTGAGTCAACCGTCTTCCCATTCATTTGCGTCATTGGGAACGAAAAACGCGTCCATTCTTCCGTCGATTTTCTGTCTTCGTCCGAAACCTGACCATACAACACTAAAAACTCACTGTTCAGAGAATTCGTACCATCTAACACTATTGTATTTCCCTGAGAATCAGTATTTTCATACAAAATAGCATAAATATTGTAATCATCTACTCCGTCTATCGGCTTATATTTACCATCTCGCATCTGTGGACCTGGCTTGTATTTGTAATACCCCACAATGGAATCTGGTTCTTGTGTGAATATTACACCAAATCGTGTCGCCGTCAACGGTGAACGCAATGCCTGCTGCACATCAAACGAACCCAAGAAAAGATTTCCAGCGGCTATTGGCATTCCAGCAGCTTTACCAAAACTTCCTGCATACCGGGTCGTCAACTTCGCTCCCCTATTCTCATAGCCCTCTTCTACAGACACCGTCGGATAGTCCTCTGGCCCCGCACTGGCTGCTGCCAAACAATATCCTGGATTTCCAGAGCTCCACCACGACATCACATCGACACCTTCAACCTCCTCATAAAAAATATGATATTGATTCTTCGTGTTCAACATATACTTCTCAAAGTCTAAATGCAAAGGAAATTCCATCACGGTGGAATATCCTACATTATACTTGCGACTCCACTTTCCGTTCTCCGAGGTCACCGTATAGGTTACCATTTTGTTGTCTGAAAAGTCATGCGCAGAACCACTCTCAGGACTAATCGTCGCACCCTCCGATAGGATAAACCGTGGGGCCAATTTCGTCATATCACAATCAGGCGTTACATAAATCGTAATATTGTTCGTAATACTCGTCACTTCCATCAATGTATCCGACTTAGTAATCAAATACTTATAATCGTCCGTCAACACACATTGTAAAATGTCTGCTTCTGAATTTTGTGGCTCATCTTGAATACATCCCTGTATAAACAACGGAAATGCAACTGCCACTCCACAAACTACAGCCTTTCTTAGCTGCTCTATTATCTTCATATTTTAGATTCTCTTAATCTTGCATTATTAATTTTGCAAATATACCCCTAATTAAACAAATTTAACGAATTATTTTTTTTTACTTTCTTTGTTCATCGTTTTTGCATTCTCTCACTTATGACGTACTATAGACAACGGTGTTACACAACCCTCACTACGCTCAAAAACAAATACTTTGTCAAAATTACTGTGATATGTATGAGAAAGAGCCTTTTGAGCTGTCAACGGGTTATAGGTACTTGACATCAAAAAACTATTCTGTATAATGACAAGCCACTGCTCATCACACGATGGATTATATTTTTTTAGCTTACAATCCTTCGCCATTAGCCGCTGAGACACACTTGAAATAGATAGTGATTTAACCTTTGTTGCCAGAGCAGCATACCACAAACTCTCATACCAACGTCCAGTTACATTTTGTATCGATACACTCACAATCTTTGAGTGTAAAGTATGATAGCCATATTTTGACGTTCGATCCACTTTATACTTCAACCCTGTTGCCTCTGGTATATTGTCCAAAACTACTTTCGCCACCTCTTCCGCCAAACCTCGTCTGACTATCAACTGCGCTTCTTGATCAACCATCAACACCGTCGGACTTACCTCTTCTGAAAAGAGTACCTCTACCACCAACTTGTCCTGACATTGGGTTTCTACAATCCTACGAGCATCCTCCATTAACAAAACCATAAAATCTTCATGTGCACGCAAATTGAAAAGTTTGTCTCCTCTCTCATATTTCAACTCCGTCAACTCAATTCCAACTAATAAATTCTTGCCATTTTTATCACAATGCAGAAGGAAATCAGGCGACTCTGATTTCTCCAATTTCCCTATTGGAAAAGACGAATAACAAGAGCGAAACATATTAATCACAGCCCACTCCTTACGATCCTTAATTTCCTGATTTCGATTAAGTGACACCATACAATACATTTCTTAAGTGAAACATCCTCTCACAAACTTAGCCTTTTATTTCTGACTTTGCAACCTTTATTTACGAATATCTTTCTCTATACGAATGTCCTGAGAAATCTCATCTTGTCAAAACTGGCTACAAAAAATAAAAAACCACCACCGATATACGATGATGGTCTTTTATCTTTATAGCACAAGATTACTCTGCAGCCTTCTCTTCTGCTACTTCAGCAACAGGAGCAGCCTCCTCCGACTTCTTCTTAGAAGAACGACGAGTCTTAGTTGCTTTCTTCTCTACCTTGTTCTTTGCCATGTTATCATCATAGTCTACCAACTCGATGAAACACATCTCTGCAGCGTCATCCAATCTGAATCCAGTCTTGATAATACGAGTGTATCCACCTGGACGATCTGCTACCTTCTGAGAAATTTCACGGAACAACTCTGTAACAGCATATTTGTTTTGCAAGTAACTGAATACAACACGACGGTTGCTCGTAGAATCCTCCTTACTCTTTGTAATCAATGGCTCTACATACTTTCTCAAAGCCTTTGCCTTAGGAAGAGTTGTGCTAATTCTCTTGTGTTGAATCAAAGAAATAGCCATGTTCGCCAAGAGAGCATCTCTGTGTGACTTCTTTCTGCTAAGGTGGTTGATTTTCTTATTATGTCTCATTTTACTTATTCTTTATCTAATTTATACTTAGAAATATCCATTCCGAATGAGAGATTCAAAGTATCTAACAACTGGTCAAGCTCAGTCAATGACTTCTTACCAAAATTCCTAAATTTCAATAAATCACTCTTGTTAAATACAACCAATTCACCCAATGTCTCTACATCAGCCGCTTTCAAACAATTCAATGCGCGAACAGACAAATCCATATCTACAAGCTTTGTCTTAAGCAACTGACGCATATGAAGAACTTGCTCATCAAACTCCTCATTTGACCCCTCTTCTGCTGAATCCAACGTAATCTTCTCGTCTGAAAACAACATAAAGTGGTAAATAAGTATCTTCGCTGCCTCTTTCAACGCATCCTTTGGATGAATAGAACCATCCGTAGTAATCTCAAGAACCAACTTCTCATAGTCAGTCTTTTGTTCTACACGGAAATTCTCAACGGTGTACTTCACAAGTCGGATTGGTGTATAGATAGAATCGATTGCAAGTACTCCAATTTCAGAACCAGGAACCTTGTTCTCGTCTGCTGGAACATATCCGCGTCCTTTCCCAATATTCAACTCAATGTTGAACGACGCATCCTTGTCCAATCGACATATTACAAGATCAGGATTGAGAACATCAAAACCAGACAAATGTTTAGCAATATCACCCGCCTTAAAATCAGTTCCAGAAACATTGATAGTTACTCTTTCACTATCAAACTCCTCTACCTTTTGCTTAAAACGGACCTGCTTCAGATTAAGAATTACTCCTGTAACGTCCTCAATCACACCCGGAATAACAGAAAACTCATGGTCAACTCCATCTATCTTTATCGACGTTATCGCAAATCCCTCTAACGAAGATAGCAAAATACGCCTCAGAGCATTACCAACCGTAATACCATAACCAGGTTCCAACGGACGAAATTCGAACTTTCCATGAAAGTCATCCGCCTCCAACATTATTACTTTTTCAGGTTTTTGAAATGCTAAAATTGCCATGGTTTTTCTATTATTTAGAGTAAAGTTCTACGATTAACTGTTCCTTAATGTTCTCTGGAATATCAACTCTCTCTGGAAGATAAGAGAATTTACCAGACAAAGAAGAACCATCCCACTCTAACCATGCATATTTGCTATGATTGAATCCAGCCAAAGAATTTTCAATTACCTCAAGAGACTTTGATCTCTCACGCACTCCTACTACTTGACCTGGTTTTACTGAGTATGAAGGAATATTCACTACCTCTCCATCTACTACAATGTGACAGTGAGATACCAACTGACGCGCTGCAGCACGTGTTGGCGCAATTCCTAAACGATAAACAATATTATCCAAACGAGACTCCAAAAGCTGCAACAAAACTTCTCCTGTTACACCTTTCTTCGCTGAAGCCTTCTCAAACAAATTGCGGAACTGTCTCTCCAACACTCCGTATGTGTATTTAGCCTTCTGCTTTTCGTTCAACTGTATTCCATACTCAGAAGACTTCTTTCTTCTATTCACGCCATGCTGTCCTGGAGGAAAATTTCTCTTTGCCAAAACTTTATCTGGACCGAAAATCGGTTCTCCAAAACGACGTGCAATTCTAGTTCTAGGACCTGTATATCTAGCCATTTTTTTTCTTTTTTATTTCCAAACCTTGAACGTGCAGCCGCGATTGCTGAGAGGTTTTATTTGCAATCTTTTCACCTTGCAGAGGTTCGAAAGTTGTTTTTATAGAATATCGTTTTATACTCTACGTTTCTTAGGTGGTCGACAACCGTTATGTGGAAGTGGTGTTACGTCAATAATCTCCGTTACCTCGATTCCTGCTCCATGTACTGTACGAATCGCTGACTCACGGCCATTACCTGGACCCTTTACATATGCCTTCACTTTTCTCAAACCCAAGTCGTATGCCACTTTTGCACAATCCTGCGCTGCCATTTGTGCTGCGTATGGAGTGTTTTTCTTTGAACCACGGAATCCCATCTTTCCAGCTGATGACCATGAAATTACCTGTCCTTCAGAGTTTGATAGCGATACGATGATGTTGTTGAACGAAGAGTGAACATGCAACTGTCCGTTTGCGTCAACTTTTACTACCTTTTTTTTGGTTGCTACTGCTTTTTTTGCCATATCTTAAAATGTATTTTTTCAGCGTTAGCTAACTTTATTTAGTCGCTTTCTTCTTGTTTGCAACTGTCTTCTTCTTACCCTTACGAGTACGAGCATTATTCTTTGTACTCTGTCCTCTTAATGGCAATCCAAGACGGTGACGAATCCCCCTGTAACACCCAATATCCATCAATCTCTTGATGTTCAACTGAACCTCAGAACGCAAGTCTCCCTCAACTTTATAATTAGCACCAATAATCTCACGAATTTTTGATGCCTGTGCGTCCGTCCAGTCCTTTACCTTAATGTCCTTGTCGACACCAGCTTCAGAAAGAATTTTATTTGCACTACTGCGACCTATACCATAGATATAGGTTAAACCGATCTCACCTCTCTTATTCTGAGGCAAATCTACTCCTACAATTCTTATAGCCATATATAAAACTAAAATTTTCCCGCAAAGATAATAAAAATATTATCCTTGACGCTCTTTGTACTTAGGATTTTTTTTGTTAATCACATACAAACGTCCCTTTCTTCTTACAATTACACAGTCTGGGGTACGTTTCTTTAAAGAAGCTCTTACTTTCATCTCTATGAATTCTTATTATTTGTATCTAAATGCTATACGACCTTTTGATAAATCGTATGGTGACATCTCCACCCGAACTTTGTCTCCTGGCAAGATCTTGATGTAATGCATCCTCATCTTCCCAGATATATGAGCCGTTATCTCATGCCCATTCTCCAACTCTACTCGGAACATAGCATTCGACAACGCTTCTACTATTGTTCCATCTTGCTCTATAGCCGCTTGCTTTGCCATCTTTATATCGCTTTTTTTCCTAAAACTTGCTCGACATACTCAAAAGACGAAAGAACTTCGGATTTTCCCCTCCTTACAACCAACGTATGCTCATAATGAGCTGCATATTTGCCATCCGAGGTAACTACCGTCCACCCATCTTCCATCATATAAACACTTCGTTTTCCAGAACATATCATAGGCTCTATCGCAATTACCATCCCGTCTCTCAACTTCATGCCACTGCCCTTTCGCCCATAATTCGGCACCATCGGCTCCTCATGCATATCGTGTCCAATACCATGTCCAACAAACTCTCTCACAACAGAAAAACCATTCCCTTCGCTATAAGTCTGTATCGCCTCCCCAATGCTGCCTAGCCTTGCTCCCGCTACCGCAACCTCAATTCCTTTATAAAGTGCGTTTTTTGTTGTCTTTAATAATTTCTTCACATCTATAGAGACATTGCCTACACAGAAAGTGTAACAAGAATCCCCATGAAATCCATTCTTTAAAGCACCACAATCAACAGAAACAATGTCTCCCTCTTTCAACGGTTTATTTGACGGAATCCCATGAACAACCTGCTCATTGACAGATGTACAAATCGAATTGGGAAAACCTGCATATCCAAGGAAACTTGGTATTCCCCCATTCGATCGTATGAATTCTTCTGCGATTCTATCTAACTGTAAGGTAGTAATTCCTGGTCTTACATTTTTACCGACCTCGGCGAGCGTCTTCGCAACCAACAAATTACTCTCCCTTATCAGTTCAATTTCCTCGTCCGTCTTTAAATATATCATTTCAAATTTTAATAGGCAGACTGACCAGAACGTCCTCTGATTCGTCCACTCTCCATCAATCCGTCGTAATGATGCATCAAAAGATGACTCTCTACTTGCTGCAAAGTATCCAACACAACTCCAACAATAATCAACAAGGAGGTTCCACCAAAGAAATGTGAAAACTGCATTGTTACTCCAAACAAACTGACTATCGCAGGCAAAATAGCAATAATAGCAAGGAATATAGCTCCTGGAAGAGTGATACGAGACATTATCGTATCAAGGTACTCCGCAGTTGGCGAACCAGGTTTTACTCCCGGAATAAATCCATTATTACGCTTCATCTCCTCCGACATTTTGTTCGGATTAATTGTTATAGCCGTATACAAATATGTAAATAGAATAATCAAAACAGCAAATACGAAATTGTACCAAAACCCATTCGTATCACGAAGTGTATTTAGCAAAACACCTCCATCTGCGCCCTCCGACATAAACCAAGGAGCGACAGACAACGGTATGAACATAATCGCTTGCGCAAAAATGATTGGCATTACTCCCGCCGCATTAACTTTTAACGGTATGTAATTACGAACTCCACCATACTGCTGACCATTTTCCATCCTCTTCGCATACTGCACCGGAACCTTTCTTATTCCCTGCACCAACAATACCGCAGCTGCCGCAACAATGAACAAGAAAACTATCTCAAGCAAAAACTTAATCAATCCACCTCCTGCTTGATTCAAACATGAAGCAAACTCTTGAGTTATTGCACTTGGAAATCTAGCGATAATACCCACCAAAATGATGAACGAAATACCATTTCCAACACCTTTATCTGTAATACGCTCTCCCAACCACATTACAAACATACTTCCCGCACACAATATGATGGTTGACGAAATTCTAAACCACCATCCTGCAGGAAGTGCTGATCCTGCGGCCGTCATTTGCATAGAAAGATTGACCAAATACGAAGGTCCCTGCAATAACAAAATCAAGACAGTTAAATATCTCGTGTATTGCTGTATCTTCTTACGTCCACTCTCACCCTCGCTCTGCTTCTTTTGGAAAGAAGGAACAGCAATCGTCAACAATTGAATAACGATAGATGCCGAAATGTACGGCATAATACCAAGAGCAAATATAGATGCATTGGAAAAGGCTCCTCCAGAAAACATATCCAAGAGGGCCATCAATCCTGAACTCGTTTGCTCACTCAATTTTGTCAACGCCGCAGGGTCAATACCTGGAAGGACAACAAACGAACCAAAGCGATATATTAAAACAAATAAAACTGTTATCAGGATGCGAGTCCGAAGATCCGCAATCCTGTAAATATTTTTAATTGTTTCAATTAGCTTCTTCATTATTTCTCAATAATTACAACAGATCCACCCTGTGCCTCAATAGCTGCTTTTGCAGACGCTGAGAACGCATGCGCAGATACAGTTAATTTCGAAGTTAATTCACCAGTTGCTAATACTTTCACCAATGATTTCTTTGAAATCAAACGTGCTGCTAACAACTCATCAAAACCGACTGTAGTCAATCCCTTATCACTAGCCAACTTCTGAATCGTTTCAAGATTTACAGCCTTATATTCTACGCGGTTGATATTCTTGAAACCAAACTTAGGCAAACGTCTCTGCAAAGGCATCTGTCCTCCCTCGAAACCAATTTTTCGTGAATATCCAGAACGAGATTTCGCACCTTTATGACCTCTAGTAGATGTACCACCAAGACCAGAACCTGGACCACGTCCAATTCTCTTTCTCGTCTTCGTAGAACCTGCCGCAGGTTTCAAATTACTTAAATCCATTTCTAAAATCTTTAACGTTTTAAAATACTATTCTACTACCACAAGGTGCTTTACTACATTCACCATACCTCTGATAGATTCATTGTCCTCGTGCTCAACTACATCGTTGATTCTCTTAAGTCCCAATGCCGCTAAAGTAGCTTTTTGGTTCTTAGGACTTTTAATCTTACTCTTGACTTGTCTAATCTTTATTGTTGCCATAATTCCTAAGATTAACCTTTAAACACTTTTTCCAAAGATACACCACGATTCTGTGCAACTGTATAAGGATCACGCAACTCTGACAAAGCCAAAATTGTAGCCTTTACCAAATTGTGTGGATTCGATGAACCTTTTGACTTCGCCAACACATCTGTTACACCTACACTCTCAAGCACTGCACGCATTGCACCACCTGCCTTTACTCCAGTACCCTGAGAAGCTGGTCTTAACAAAACGTTAGCTCCACCAAACTTAGACTCTTGCTCGTGAGGAATAGTACCTTTCAACACTGGAACCTTTACCAAGTTCTTCTTAGCCATTTCTACACCTTTGGCGATAGCCGCAGTTACCTCACTCGCTTTTCCAAGTCCATAACCTACAACTCCATCTCCATTTCCTACAACAACAATTGCAGCAAAACTGAACGTACGTCCTCCTTTTGTGACTTTCGTTACACGATTAATGGCAACTAATCTATCTTTCAGTTCCAAATCGTTTGTCGACTTTACCTTATTATTTTCTGCCATAATCCATTAAAATTTAAGTCCACCCTTACGAGCAGCGTCCGCCAATTCTTGAATTCTACCATGGTAAAGGTAACCATTACGGTCAAATACCACTTCTGTGATTCCAGCTTCTTGCGCTTTCTTCGCTATCAATTCTCCAACTTTTGCAGCTTGCTCCTTCTTCGTTACCTTCTCAGTAAACTTTGTAGAATCGGCAGCTGCCAATGTAACAGAACCTTTCTCGTTATCATCACTGATAAGCTGAGCATAGATTTGCTTGTTACTTCTAAAAACAGTCAAACGAGGACGTGATGCAGATCCAGAAATCTTCCCACGTATGGCTCTTTTGATCTTTGCTCTTCTTTCTATCTTTGAAGTCATAATAATTTCCTTTTAATCAAATTACTTTGCACCAGCCGATTTACCAGCCTTGCGACGAATCTGCTCGCCAACGAACTTAACACCTTTACCCTTATACGGCTCTGGCTTACGGAAAGTACGAATCTTTGCACAAACCTGACCTAATAATTGCTTATCACAACTTTCAAGGATTACCAAAGGATTTTGATTTCTTTCACTCTTTGTCTCAATCTTAATCTCTTTTGGCAATTGTAAGAAGATATTATGTGTATATCCTAAAGCGAACTCGATCACCTGTCCCTGATTTGATACACGGTATCCAACTCCGACAAGCTCCAATTCTTTCTTGTAACCTTCAGATACACCTACTACCATATTATTGACCAAAGCACGATACAAGCCATGCATTGCACGTACATTAGGTTCATCCGATGGACGAGTAAAAGAAATTTTACCATCTTTCACTTCTACACTAATGTTTGGATTAATTGCCTGCGACAATTCTCCCTTAGGACCTTTTACGGTTACAACATTATCCTTGTAAGAAACTGTAACACCTGAAGGAACACTAATTGGTAATTTTCCTATTCTTGACATTTACAATTCCTCCCCATTAATAGATGTAACACAAAACTTCACCACCAATTTTTAGGTCGCGCGCTTCCTTGTCAGTCATCACGCCCTTTGATGTTGATAGAATGGCAATTCCCAAACCATTCAATACTTTTGGCATGTCCTTATATCCAACATACTTACGCAAACCTGGAGTTGAAATTCTTTTCAACCCCTTGATTGCATTAACCTTGTTGACTGGATCATACTTCAAAGCAATCTTAATAGAACTTTTTGGAGTTCCATCGTTCTCGAACTTGTAATTCAAGATATAACCCTTGTCGAGCAATATCTTCGTAATCTCCTTCTTCAAGTTTGAAGATGGAATCTCAAGCACTCTGTGTTTTGCTTGAATCGCATTCCTAACTCTCGTTAGATAATCTGCTATTGGATCTGTCATGATTAATTAATTAAATTGATCGGGAACCCCCGACAATATTTAACACTATTTTTACCAGCTTGCTTTCTTTACACCAGGAATCAAACCTGCAGAAGCCATCTCTCTAAACTGAATTCTTGAGATGCCAAACTGACGCATATAACCTCTTGGTCTTCCAGTAAGCTCACAACGATTATGCTTACGTACTGGCGATGCGTTACGAGGGAGCGCTTGCAAGCCCTCGTAATCACCTTCAGCTTTCAAGCGTGCCCTTTTTTCTGCATATTTGGCGCAAAGTTTTGCTCGTTTTACTTCACGAGCCTTCATTGATTCTTTTGCCATTATATTTATTTTTTAGCATTTTTAAACGGTAAACCGAACTCCTTCAAGAGAGCGTAACCTTCCTCATCTGTTTTTGCAGAGGTTACAAAGGTAATATTCATTCCTAACATTTTCTGTATAGAATCAATATTTATTTCTGGGAAAATGATTTGTTCGTCTATTCCCAAAGTATAGTTACCTCTTCCGTCAAACTTAGATTCAATACCCTTGAAGTCTCTCACGCGTGGCAAAGATACACGAATCAATCTTTCCATAAACTCGTACATCTTCTCTCTTCGCAATGTGACACGAACACCGATTGGCATTCCTTTACGCACTTTGAAGTTTGAAATATCCTTCTTCGAGTAGGTTGCGATTGCCTTTTGACCTGAGATTGCAGTCAACTCATTGATAGCAACATCAATAATCTTCTTATCTGCTACCGCTTGACCCAAACCTTCGTTAATAACGATTTTCTCAAGTACAGGGACCTGCATAACCGTCTTGTAGTTGAACTCCTTCATCAAGGAAGGAACGATACGCTCAGCGTAATCTTTCTTTAAACTAGCTGTATTCATATTAATCAATTACCTCCCCTGACTTTTTAGAATAACGAACCGTCTTTCCCTCTTCATTCTTACGACGTCCGATACGAGTTGGCTTTCCACTCTTTGGGTCAATAAGGTTCAAGTTTGAAATATGTACAGGAGCCTCTTGTTTTACAATTCCTCCTTGTGGGTACTTTGCGCTTGGTTTTGTTGCCTTAGAAACGATATTGATACCTTCTACAATCGCTCTTTGCTCTTTAACAAAAACTTTAAGAACAACTCCCGTGCTACCCTTTTGGCTTCCAGTATTAACATATACCGTATCACCCTTCTTAATATGTAATTTACTCATTTTCGTAAAATAGAAATTAAAGCACTTCGGGTGCCAATGAAACAATCTTCATATTAGTAGCACGGAGCTCTCTTGCGACAGGGCCAAAAATACGGCTCGCTCTCATTTCTCCAGCTGCATTCAAAAGAACACATGCATTATCATCGAAACGAATATATGAACCATCTGCACGTCTAATCTCCTTATGCGTTCTTACAACAACCGCCTTAGAAACTGTACCCTTTTTCATATCACTTGAAGGGATCACACTCTTTACCGTAACTACGATAATGTCACCCACTGTAGCATAGCGCTTTCCTGTTCCACCGAGGACACGAATACACAACGCTTCCTTGGCACCGCTATTGTCAGCTACGACTAATCTTGACTCTTGCTGTATCATATTACTTAACTCTTTCGATGATTTCTACCAATCTCCATCTCTTAGTCTTACTCAACGGGCGAGTCTCCATTATTCTTACGACATCTCCGATGTTGCACTCGTTCTTCTCGTCGTGAGCGTGATATTTCTTCGTCTTGTTGACGAATTTTTGATAGATAGGATGCTTCTCCTTCCACTTAACTGCAACCGTAATGGTCTTGTCAGTCTTATTGCTGGTTACAACACCCTGCTTTTCTTTTCTTAAATTTCTCATTTTTTAATCAAGCTCAATTAATTATTTTTTCTCAGACTCAACTCTGTGTTCATACGAGCAATATTCTTACGAATAGCTTTCAACTGAGAAGGATTTTCCAATGGAGACACTGCATGGGTTAATTTCAAACGAACTAACGATTCCTTCTCTGCCGCAAGTTTCTCTTGCAACTCCTGAGTAGTTAACTCTCTTATTTCTGCTATCTTCATAATCTATTACAAGTTTTGGTTTTGAGCATCATAGTCGCGTCTAACAACAAACTTTGTAGTAACAGGCAATTTTTGTGCAGCCAAACGCAACGCCTCTTTAGCTACATCAAACGATACGCCTTCTACCTCAATTACAATACGTCCTGGAGTTACAGGAGCCACAAATCCCTCTGGAGCACCCTTTCCTTTACCCATACGTACGTCTGCTGGTTTCTTTGTGATAGGCTTGTCTGGGAAGATTCTAATCCAAATCTTACCTTGTCTCTGCATATAACGGGTAACAGCAACACGAGCAGCCTCTATCTGACGACCAGTAATCCATTTTGACTCCAAGACCTTGATGCCGAAAGAGCCGAATGCAAGTTGGTTTCCACGCTGAGCGTTACCCTTCATACGACCTTTCTGCTGTCTTCTGAACTTTGTTTTCTTTGGTTGTAACATTTTTCCTAAAATCTAATTCGTTAACAGAATTACTTCTTTTTTCTCTTGAAGCCTTGTGGCTTACCAGCGGCAGGAGCATTTCCGTTTCTGTTCATCTCCTTAGAAGCTGCAAAGTTAGGAGTCAAATCTCTCTTTCCGTACACTTCACCACGACAAATCCAAACCTTAATGCCAATTAGACCAACCTTTGTCAAAGCTTCTGTCTGAGCATAATCAATGTCTGCACGCAATGTATGAAGAGGAGTTCTTCCTTCTTTGTACATCTCTGAACGAGCCATCTCAGCACCATTCAAACGTCCTGACACTTGAACCTTGATTCCCTCTGCGCCCATACGCATTGTTTGAGAAATCGCAGTCTTCGTAGCACGACGATATGCGATTTTCCCCTCCACCTGACGTGCTATGTTGCTAGCAACAATCATCGCATCTAAGTCAGGTTTCTTAATCTCGAAGATGTTGATCTGAATATCCTTTCCAGTGATCTTCTTCAACTCATCCTTCAACTTTTCAACCTCTTGACCACCCTTACCAATGATAACACCTGGACGAGATGTACATACAGTAATGGTAATCATCTTCATAGTTCTCTCGATAACTATCTTTGAAACACTAGCCTTTGCAAGACGGGCGTTAAGATACTTTCTGATCTTAGCATCCTCTAAGATCTTATCTCCATATTTTTTTCCTCCGAACCAATTTGAATCCCAACCTTTGATGATTCCCAAACGGTTACTAACTGGATTAACTTTCTGTCCCATCTAACAATTAATTTTGGCTATCGTTATTAATAGTATCTACGAAAATAGTTACATGGTTAGAGCGTTTACGAATTCTATAACCTCTACCCTGTGGTGCTGGACGAAGTCTTTTCAAAGTCTTACCCTCATCCACATAGATTTTACTTACAAACAACTCACCGCTGTCCGCTTTTCTATCATTTTTCTGTTCCCAATTCGCAATCGCAGAAAGGAGAAGCTTCTCCAAGCGATTTGATGCATCCTTCTTTGAATATCTAAGTACAGCTAAAGCCTTTTGCGCTTCCATACCTCTAATCAAATCCACAACAAGACGCATTTTACGTGGCGATGATGGGATATCATTCATCTTTGCGAAGTAAAGCGATTTGCGAGCCTCTTTTATCGCATCTGCTGCGTTTCTTTTTCTTTTGCCCATTTGGATTACTTTTTTAAAAATTCCTTCTCACGGTTTATTTTTTCTTATTGCCACCGTGACCTCTAAACGTACGAGTCAACGAAAATTCGCCCAACTTATGTCCTACCATATTCTCGGTAACATATACAGGGATGAACTTATTTCCGTTATGAACTGCAATTGTATGACCCACAAAGTCTGGGGAAATCATGGATGCACGAGACCAAGTCTTGATAACAGACTTCTTTCCGCTCTCATTCATAGCCAAGACCTTCTTCTCCAGCTTTACACTTATAAATGGACCTTTCTTTAATGAACGACTCATAAAAATTACCTTATTAAATTACTTTTTTCTTCTTTCAATTATATACTTGTTAGAAGCGTTCTTTGGTGATCTCGTCTTGTAACCCTTAGCCAACAAGCCCTTTCTAGATCTTGGATGACCTCCTGAGTTACGACCTTCACCACCACCCATTGGGTGATCTACTGGGTTCATAACAACACCACGGTTGCGTGGTCTGCGTCCTAACCAACGAGAACGTCCTGCCTTTCCAGATTGCTCCAAAGAGTGTTCTGAATTGCCAACTGTTCCCACAGTAGCTCTACAAGTACAAAGAATCATACGAGTTTCACCTGAAGGTAATTTCACAATCGCATATTTGCCTTCTCTCGAAGTCAATTGCGCAAACGTTCCTGCTGAACGAACCAAAGCTGCTCCCTGTCCAGGTCTCAACTCTAAGTTGTGAATTACAGTTCCCAAAGGAATGTTTTGCAAAGGAAGGGCATTTCCAACCTCTGGAGCAGCCTCTGCACCAGACATAATGTTTTGTCCTACCTCTAATCCATTTGGCGCAAGGATGTAACGTTTTTCTCCATCAGAGTATTCCAAAAGAGCGATACGAGCCGAGCGATTTGGATCGTACTCAATTGTCTTTACAACTGCTGGAACACCATCTTTGTCTCTCTTAAAATCAATTACTCTATAACGTCTCTTGTGTCCACCTCCGATGTAACGCATAGTCATCTTACCGGTGTTGTTACGACCTCCCGTCTTACGAAGACCTACAACAAGAGATTTCTCTGGCTTGCTTGCGGTAATTGTCTCAAACGAACCAATAACTTTGTGTCTTTGCCCTGGTGTCGTGGGCTTAAATTTACGAACAGCCATTTGTACTAAATATTGCTATAAAAATCAATAACATCGCCTTCTTTCAAAGTTACGTATGCTTTCTTGTAAGAAGCAGCACGTCCCTTCAAAATTCCTGTCTTTGTATAACGACACTTTGCTTTCCCTTCTACCTGAATAGTATTTACAGCAACCACAGTTACATTATACAACGCCTCTACCGCCTTCTTGATTTCTGGTTTGCTGGCAGTTGGGACAACACGAAAACCGTAGCGAGAATATTTCTCGCCAAGGTTCGTTAATTTTTCAGTTATAATCGGTTTAATTATAATACTCATCGATTCAACCTCCTAGTCTTTTAAATTATTCTCAATTTCTGCCAACGCTTTCTCCGTCAACAAAATGCAAGAAGTGTTCAAAATATTGTACGTGTTCATGTCTGAAAACAATACCACGCCAGTCTTTTGAACATTACGAGCAGACAAATATACGTTTTTATTTGGTTCTGACAAAACCAAAAGAGACTTCTTTCCTTCTGCATCAAAGTTTTTCAAGAATTCGATGAAAGATTTAGTCTTTGGTGCATCAAAAGTGAAATCTTCAACAATCTTAATTGCACCATCAGAAATCTTCGCAGAGAAAGCAGACTTACGAGCCAATCTCTTTGTCTTCTTATTCAACTTGAAGCTATAGTCACGTGGAACTGGTCCGAAAACACGAGCACCACCTACTAAAACTGGAGAGTTAATGTCTCCACGACGAGCTCCTCCTCCTCCTTTTTGACGACCTAATTTACGAGTAGAACCAGAAATTTCACTTCTCTCCTTAGACTTGTGCGTTCCCTGGCGTTTGTTTGCCAAGAATTGCTTAACGTCAAGGTACATTACATGCTCGTTTGGTTCAATACCAAAGATGCTATCGCTCAAAGAAACCTTTCTTCCAGTGTCTTGGCCTTTGCTATTATATACACTAAGCTCCATTACTTATTTACAATTACGATTGAACCCTTAGCTCCTGGCAACGATCCCTTGATAACCAAAAGATTGCTTTCAGGAATAACTTTTAATACTTGAAGATTTTGGATGGTAACTTGATCTCCGCCCAAACGTCCTGCCATACGCATTCCCTTGAATACCTTTGCAGGGTAAGAACATGCTCCGATAGATCCTGGTGCTCTCAAACGGTTATGCTGACCGTGAGTGCTTTGCTGAACTCCTCCAAATCCATGACGCTTAACGACACCTTGGAATCCTTTTCCCTTAGATGTTCCTATAACATCAACGAATTTAGCATCTGCGAACAAGTCAACAGTGATTTGGTCACCCAACTTATATTCAGCCTCAAAACCTTTGAACTCGGCCAAGTGTCTCTTTGGTGTTACACCTGCTTTCTTGAAGTGTCCTAATTCAGCTTTAGTAGTGTTTTTTTCCTTTTTGTCTTGGAATCCTACCTGGACTGCTTCATAACCGTCTTTTTCAACGGTCTTAACTTGTGTAACTACGCAGGGACCTACTTCGACAACAGTGCATGGAACATTTTTTCCATCGGCACTGAAAACGGATGTCATTCCGATTTTTTTTCCTAATAATCCTGGCATTTCAATTAATATTAAAAAACTACACTTTGATTAATACCTCTACACCACTTGGCAAATCCAATCTCATCAACGCATCAATCGTTGATGTATTTTGGATGTAAATGTCAATCAATCTCTTGAATGAAGAGAGCTGGAACTGCTCTCTTGACTTCTTGTTGACAAAAGTGGAACGGTTTACTGTGAAGATACGTTTGTGAGTTGGCAACGGAATCGGACCGCTAACTACAGCACCCGTAGTCTTTACTGTCTTAACAATCGAATCTACTGACTTGTCCAACAAGTTGTGATCGTAAGACTGCAACTTAATTCTGATTTTCTGACTCATCTCTTTGAATCTAAATATGATATTATAACAATTCTACTTTACCTTTTGCCTCTTCAACAACTTTCTTTGCTATAGCAGTTGAAACCTCGGCATAGTGAGAGAACTCCATTGAAGAAGTCGCACGTCCAGAAGTGATTGTACGCAAGTCTGTTACATAACCAAACATCTCTGCCAAAGGAACTTTAGCCTTGACAATACGAGCGCCCGAACGACTATTCTCCATACCTTCAACTTGACCACGGCGTTTGTTCAAGTCGCCAATAACATCACCCATGTTCTCCTCTGGAGTAATAACCTCCAACTTCATGATAGGCTCCATCAAAACTGGCTTAGCCTTAGCACAAGCTGCCTTAAATGCCAAGTTAGCACAAATCTCAAATGACAATTGGTCAGAGTCAACTGGGTGGAAAGAACCATCCTTAACAACAACCTTCAATTTCTCAACTGGGAAACCTGCCAACACACCATTGCTCATTGCAGATTGGAAACCTTTCTGAATAGAAGGAATAAACTCCTTAGGAATATTACCACCCTTAACAACGTCTTCAAATTGCAAGCTTCCTTCAAATCCTTCGTCTGCAGGACCTACAGAGACAACGATATCAGCGAATTTACCACGACCTCCAGATTGCTTCTTATAAACCTCGCGATGATCAACCGTCTTCGTGATAGCCTCCTTATAACTAACCTGTGGGCGACCTTGGTTACACTCAACATGGAACTCTCTTTTCAAACGGTCGATGATGATATCAAGGTGGAGCTCACCCATACCAGAGATAACCGTCTGTCCAGATTGTTCGTCTGTCTTAACTGTAAATGTAGGGTCTTCTTCAGCCAACTTAGCCAAACCATTACCCAATTTATCAACATCCTTCTGAGTCTTAGGTTCGATAGCGATACCAATCACAGGATCAGGGAACTCCATAGCCTCAAGAACCATGTGGTCTTTCTCTTCTTCACCACAGAGAGTATCACCTGTACGAATATCTTTGAAACCAACACCCGCACCGATATCACCAGCAGAGATTACCTCTACAGGATTTTGGTGGTTAGAGTGCATTTGGAACAAACGAGAAATACGCTCTTTCTTACCTGAACGAACATTGAAAATATATGAACCAGCATTTACCTTACCAGAGTATACACGGAAGAAGCAAAGACGACCAACAAATGGGTCTGTTGCAATCTTAAATGCTAACGCACATAAAGGCTCCTCCTCATCAGGATGACGGATAATAACCTTGTTAGGATCATCAGGAGAAGTACCCTTGATTTCAGGAGTATCCAATGGACTAGGCAAATAAGCACAAACTGCGTCCAACATAGTTTGAACACCCTTGTTCTTAAATGAAGAACCACAAATCATTGGGAATATTTCCATCTTCAAAGTAGCAGAACGAAGAGCCTTACGAATCTCATCCTCTGTGATAGAAGCAGGATCAGAGAAATACTTCTCCATCAATGCCTCATCAGTTCCAGCGAGAGTCTCAAGCATTTTGTCTCTCCACTCCTCAGCCTCAGCCTGAAGATTAGCAGGAATATCCTCTACAGAGTACTCAGCACCCATTGTTTCATCATGCCAAAGGATTGCCTTCATCTTTACGAGGTCAACAACACCCTTAAAAGTCTCCTCTGCACCAATAGGAATTTGGATAGCACAAGGAGTAGCACCGAGGACGGTCTTAATCTGACTAACTACGTCAAAGAAATTAGCACCAGAACGGTCCATTTTATTAACGTAGCAAATACGAGGAACATTGTACTTATCAGCCTGTCTCCAAACTGTTTCAGACTGAGGCTCAACACCACCAACTGCACAGAAAGTAGCGACAGCACCATCCAAGATACGAAGTGAACGCTCTACCTCAACGGTAAAGTCAACGTGTCCTGGGGTATCAATCAAGTTAATCTTATACTTGTTATTGTCATAGTTCCAATAAGTAGTGGTAGCAGCAGAAGTGATAGTAATACCACGCTCTTGCTCCTGAGCCATCCAGTCCATAGTAGCAGCACCATCGTGAACCTCACCGATTTTATGAGTCAAACCAGTGTAGAACAAGATACGCTCTGACGTTGTAGTTTTACCAGCGTCAATGTGCGCCATGATACCGATGTTTCTCGTATAATGTAAATCTCTTTTAGCCATTTTGTATTATCTTAAAGCGTTTAGAATCTGAAATGAGCGAATGCACGGTTTGCCTCAGCCATCTTGTGCATATCTTCTTTTCTCTTGAAAGCACCACCCTGATTGTTGAAAGCGTCAACAATTTCAGCTGAAAGTTTCTCAGCCATTGAGTGTCCGCTTCTCTTACGAGAGAAGATGATCATGTTCTTCATTGAAATAGATTCTTTACGTTCTGGACGGATTTCAGTAGGAACTTGGAAAGTAGCACCACCTACACGGCGTGACTTAACCTCAACTTGAGGAGTAATGTTTTCCAAAGCTTTTTTCCAGATTTCAAGCGGAGTTTTTTCTTCGTTAGGAAGTTTAGACTTTACGTTGTCTAATGCTGTGTAGAAAATATTGTATGCGACAGACTTCTTTCCATCGTACATCAAGTGGTTCACAAATCTTGTAACCATTACTTCGTTAAAGATAGGATCTGGTAAAATAACCCTTTTCTTTGGCTTTGCTTTTCTCATTTTTAATCAAAAAATTTCGTTTTTGTTTTGGTTGCATGTTACTTCAACGGCTACGCTTAGCCATTTACTCAACCTTTGAAGTACAACCCGTAAAACTCAAACTGTTCTACTTAATGTTTACTTCGTTCTATTATTTTTTCCCTTTAGCAGGAGCTGCTTGACCTGGCTTTGGTCTCTTTGCACCATATTTAGAACGACGTTGTGTACGACCGTTCACACCTGCAGTATCCAAACAACCGCGAACGATGTGGTAACGTACACCTGGAAGGTCCTTAACACGACCACCACGAACCATTACGATTGAGTGCTCCTGTAAGTTGTGTCCTTCTCCTGGAATATAGGCGTTCACCTCTTTCTGATTTGTCAGACGTACTCTCGCAACCTTACGCATTGCTGAATTAGGCTTCTTTGGGGTTGTTGTGTACACACGCACACAAACGCCTCTTCTCTGAGGGCAAGCGCCCAACGCTGGCGACTTACTCTTGTCTTCCAGAGTCTTCCTTCCTTTTCTAACTAACTGTTGAATTGTAGGCATTTCGTTTTTGTTTTATTTGTAATTGTACTTTTAATTAGACACTATACTAATTGAATGCAAAGTTAACACAATTATTTTTCTTCCACAAACTTTTCTTTCCTTTTTATCAACAACGGTAAATACCTCAACTAAGAAGCATTTTCCCTTGTTTTTTCCCTCTTCTCTATTTCTCCTATACCTTATTAATAAAATATGTCGCATTTTTCCTAAATTTGCCCGAAATATAATAGTCAGTATTATGTCAGAATTAGCAAACAAGTACAACCCTGCCGACGTAGAGTCTAAATGGTACCAATATTGGTTAGACAATGGGTTCTTCAAATCCACTCCCGATGGGAGAGAACCCTACACTATCGTAATTCCTCCTCCTAATGTTACGGGGGTCCTTCACATGGGACACATGCTTAACAACACGATCCAAGACATTCTTGTGCGTCGTGCCAGAATGCAGGGGAAGAACGCCTGTTGGGTACCGGGAACAGACCATGCATCTATTGCAACAGAAGCGAAAGTGGTGAATAAACTCGCACAACAGGGAATCAAAAAGACAGACCTTACCCGCGAGGAATTTCTTAAACACGCATGGGCATGGACAGAAGAACACGGAGGAATCATTCTCAAGCAATTGAGAAAATTAGGAGCCTCATGCGATTGGGATCGTACAGGATTCACAATGGATGAAACCCGTAGCAAAAGCGTCATCAAGGTTTTCGTTGATCTTTACAAAAAAGGTCTCATCTACCGAGGCGTGCGTATGGTGAACTGGGATCCTAAGGCCCTCACTGCGCTTTCTGACGAAGAAGTCATCTATAAAGAAGAACATAGTAAACTCTACTACCTAAAATACTATGTGGTAGACGATAACAATCCGAGCGAAGAGGCAAAAGAAGGAGAAATCATTCACAAAGACGAAAAAGGACGCTATGCAGTAGTAGCAACGACTCGTCCAGAAACAATTATGGGCGATACCGCCATGTGTATCAATCCCAAAGATGCAAAGAACACATGGTTGAAAGGGAAGAAGGTGATGGTGCCTTTAGTGAACCGTGTAATTCCTGTCATTGAGGATGAATACGTTGACATTGAGTTTGGAACAGGATGCCTAAAGGTTACACCAGCACACGATGTGAACGACTACATGCTTGGTGAGAAATACAATCTGAAGACAATCGACATCTTCAATGACAATGGGACAATCAGCGAGGCTGCTGGTATGTATGTCGGGCAAGACCGATTCGAAGTCAGAAAGCAGATTGAGAAAGATCTGGATGCAGCCGAGCTATTGGAGAAGACCGAAGCCTACACCAATAAAGTCGGATATTCGGAGAGGACGAATGTTGTTATTGAACCCAAGCTCTCGATGCAATGGTTCTTGAAAATGGAACACCTTGCAAAAATAGCATTAGAGCCTGTAATGAAAGATGACATCAAGTTCTACCCTCCAAAATACAAGAACACCTATCGTAATTGGTTGGAGAACATCAAGGATTGGTGTATCAGTCGCCAATTGTGGTGGGGACATAGAATCCCTGCTTATTTTTTGCCAGAAGGAGGCTATGTAGTTGCCGAGACTGAGGAAGAAGCACTTCAGTTGGCGAAAGAGAAGACAGGTAAAGAGTTATCCGTATCAGACCTTAGACAAGACGAAGATTGTCTTGACACATGGTTCTCATCATGGTTGTGGCCTATTTCACTTTTTGACGGAATAAACAATCCTGGAAACCCAGAGATTAACTACTACTACCCTACCAACGACTTGGTAACAGGACCAGACATCATCTTCTTCTGGGTTGCCCGTATGATTATGGCAGGATATGAGTATGAAGGAACAATGCCTTTCAAGAATGTCTATTTCACAGGTATTGTAAGAGATAAAATTGGACGTAAGATGTCTAAATCTCTTGGAAACTCACCCGATCCATTAGCGCTCATCGAGCAATACGGAGCGGACGGTGTCCGTATGGGAATGATGCTTTCTGCACCTGCAGGAAACGACATTCTATTTGACGAGGCACTTTGCGAACAAGGACGTAACTTCAACAATAAGATTTGGAATGCTTTCCGTTTAGTGAAAGGATGGCAAGTAGACGAAAAGTTAGATCAACCAGAATCAGCGCAAATTGCGACAAAATGGTTTGGGCATCAGC
This sequence comes from Clostridiales bacterium, assembly GCA_963626555.1. Taxonomy (GTDB): domain Bacteria; phylum Bacteroidota; class Bacteroidia; order Bacteroidales; family Paludibacteraceae; genus UBA1181. The sequence goes on along the minus strand of CAVFXQ010000002.1, from coordinate 75,570 downwards.
TGAACAAGACTATTACGGAGGTAAACGACAACTTTGACAAATACCGTATCAGCGAAGCTCTCATGACCGTTTACAAACTCTTTTGGGACGAGTTTTCTTCGTGGTATTTGGAGATGGTAAAACCCGCCTACCAACAGCCTATTGACAAGAAAACCTACGAGCAGACATTAAACTATTTCGAGGTATTGCTTCAGTTGCTTCACCCATTCATGCCATTCATCACGGAAGAGCTTTACCAAGCGTTAAAGCCAAGAGCAGAAAAAGATAGCATTATGGTTAGTCTTCAACCGAAAGCTACAGAATACTGCGAAAAGAGCATTGCACGCATGGAGATCACAAAAGAAATCATTGCAGGCATCCGCAACATTCGTGCAGAGAAAGGCATCAGTCCACGCGAGGCATTTGCGCTCCACTACAAGGGAGAATTAGACGAGAAAAACAATGCCATCATTATGAAATTGGCAAATGTTGATAATATTTCAAAGGCTGAGAATTCAGAGCAAGGGGCGTCATCAACATTTATGGTTGGTACCGTTGAAATTTCAATTCCGTTAGGCAACAATGTCAATGTGGAAGAAGAAATCAAAAAGATGGAGGCCGAGATTTCCTACTTAGAAGGATTCCTCGTTTCGGTAAACAAGAAATTAAGCAATGAAAAATTTGTTGCCAATGCAAAACCCGAAATCGTTGAGAATGAGCGCAAGAAGAAGTCTGATGCCGAAAGTAAAATCGCCACTCTTAAGGCTAACATCGCAAATATGAAGTAATTTACAATTACGAAATAAAATGATAAGAGAGGAGTGCCAAACGCATTCCTCTTTTATTATATACATTAGTATAAATATATCTACAAAAACGGAGGAGGACTCTGAACATTCAAAGTCCTCCCTTTATATCTTTTATATCTATGTTAACTATCTTAGAATCTCCAACCTAAGGAAAGAAGAACATCATGATTTTTCAAATTTAGATTCCACTCAGGATCAACCTGTGGCAACATACTGTAGAAAACCGTCTTTTGATTTCTGAAGACGTACGCCAAATCACAATAAAAATGGTCGCCTTCATAACCTAGACCCGCAGTAATGTAGTGAGAACTCCTTGGTAATGACAAAGAGCGGAAAATGTACATATTTTGTGCATAATCGTTAATATCGTTTGTCAAAGCAGATTGATATGCATAACCGACACGAAGGGCAAACTCTGGGATCACTTTCACTTCGGCTCCTAGCCTAAGCAAATGTGTATTTTTGAAATCTTCCTTGATAACCGACTCTTCAGCCTCATATTTCTCATTATCTCTGCTCATACGCATTGCTTTATAATTCTCCATGTCATATTGAATACCAATCAAGGCACGTTTGGCAATTATAAAGCCCGCACTCACCTGCATTTTGAATGGCGAACGCAAATCATAGTTATAGTCGGCATATTCAATTTGAGGCTCATTAGGATATTGGTTGTTATAATCCATTTCAATAGAATAAGACTCATCAACGTTATAGAACGTCGGCGTATGGATAGCAAACCCCAAACGGAAGAAATCCGTTACCTTAGCCATAACACCTAATTTGAAATTCACACCCACACCGTCTGCTTGAAAATAGTTATCAAGATAGAACTGATCTTTACTATCACCACACGATGTCTCGTCATATCTGTCTTTCACCGAATATTGAATGCTTGCGACACCCATACCACCACCAACGTAGACACGATTACTGATGTTCACGCCGTATGTGAAATCCCACTGTCCGACATGGCCAGACTCAGTAAAACGAGTTACCTTGTCAATATTGCTATTTTGACTAAATTTCGACTCGTAATTGTAACCACCATCTTCATTCTGCACATCAGAAAGTCCAACCAAGCTAAGGTCTTTTGCATTCTCAAAAATGACATCAGGAGCTTGATTGTCCACCATTCTATCCGACATGGAATAGCCGCTGTTGTTTTTGTCAGATACCGCCGTATACCTTGAAAAGTTTCGCAGACGATTATAGGAAATTCCAAGAGAAGATGTGATATATCCCTTTTGGCGATCCTTGTGATTACGGAAATTAATCACCAACCCAAAATTCGCCAAAGTTACACCAACATTCTTATCATTATCAATATAGAGTTCAGGAGTAAATGTCAAATCGAATCTTTTATAGATACCCACTCCTGCTGGATTATCTTTCGTTGTAGAGACATTTCCTCCAAATGCGCCAAACGCTCCTGCCATCGCAGAGTAGCGAGCTGTCCCCAAGACTGGATTAGTATTGCAGTAGGACAAAGCATCATACGCACTTTGTCCAAACATGATAGAAGACATCAACAACGTCCCCACCAACAACAAACCTTTTTTCATATTTTCAACCTTATTCAAGCCAAAGCTTTATTCAACATAAATTATCGACGTCCACCGCCTCCAGAACTACGACCACCTCCAGATGATCGAACGCCCCCTCCTGAAAATCCGCCGCCTCTCGAACTACCACTGCTGAAAGAAGATCGAGATGAACCAGAATTTGACCTTACTCCCGAAGAAGGGGACGAAGAACGTGTCCCTGAATTATAAAATGATCCACGAGATGAACTGCCCGCAGATGAACGAACATTGCTACTAACACCACTTCGTACAGAAGAACTTTGCGTACTGCCCGTACGAGTGCTACCTCCATAGTATGAAGAACGAGTACTTGAAGAGTAGCCACTTCCCGAACTATGTCCATTTGAGCTACTTCTCACATTTGACGAATTGCTATAGTTACCACCCGTCCTCACATTTGAAGATGAGCCACTCGTTCTAACACCAGAATTGTAACTGCTACTTGACCTTACACCCGAGTTAGAGGAGCTTCGTTGCACCGTTGAATTTGACGAACGTACACTCGACGAACTTCTTCCACCAGAAAAATTAGAATTACTTCTTGTCAGCGTTCGAGAGTCCGTTGATGCTCGCCCCGAATTTCGTCCAGACACGAAAGAGTTCCTACCATTTGGACGCAAAGTAGAATGATGTGGCACTGGAGCAGGCTCAAAATGATGGTGCGGCACAGGATGGTATGCGTATGAATGGCAACCCCAGCCTCCCCAATGGTAAGGGTGATAACCCCAATATCCATAGTTCCATGTCCAATAAGGACGATTCCAATAGAAAGGATCATTCCAATATGGATCATAGAAAGGATCATAATAAGATGAATAGTAATATGGGCTTGCCAGCACTATCGTTGTTGACGAATTTCCTCCATCGAGCGAAACCGTCTCTTCATCGTCTGACACCACATTGTAATCCGTTCCGTGATATTTGTTCAGTCTTTGCGTATATGTGTAATCATCGTCACTATCTGCATAGAAGACAGCCTCTGCCACCTCATTCTCTCCTTCCGATGGATCTTCAACAACGATAGAACCGTTGTCAAATGAGACGTTCTGCTGCACTTTCGTCTTCAAAACCAAAGTCTTCTCCAAATCACCATCCTCATCTAAAATACGAATCGTGTCCGAGAAATAATCACCACCCTTTATTGTCGTATCAGTGATGAAAACTACATTGTTAGAAGTCAACTCATATTTCTGCAAATTCTTTGATTTCAGTATAATAGCATCTCTGCCTGTTTCCGACTTTGACGATGCTGCAACCTCCTCCCTATCTGTTTTATTTTTTCGACGAGATGAACGAGATTCGTCAGAACCATAGATGTCATCATACGCAACCACATTAGCAACCGCCATCACTCCGAAGACCGCCACCATCAATATACGATATAAATTCATGCTTAGCATAACCGTTCCCTCCTGTTAATCGACAAACTATCCAATAAATAATTTACCTTTGCAACCTACTACTAAAATAACGGAGTTTTCTGGTTTTTATTCTATATGAAATCACCTCTCCGATATTAAGAGTCATTGCCAAAGATAGTAAACAAATATCAATCAATAGACTCTATTTCTCTTTTCTAATAGATTTGGAAAGGAAAGTTAAGTTTTTTTAATACTTCAAGAATAAATAAAATTCACAATATGAAATACATAGAGGTTCAATTTTCACTTCCAAACGCCGAGACTTTCGTCAAAGATCTATTAGCCAACGACCTTGCCTCCATCGGATTTGAAAGTTTTTCTGACACAACCGACGATACTGCGACAAGTTTTTCCGCATTTATTCCGAAAAACAACTACAATGAAGAGGGCATAAAAAAAACTTTAGAAAACTTTGACTTTGCTCAAGGCATTACATTCTCTGCCACAGAGACTGAAGACAAAGATTGGAACGAAGAATGGGAAAAGAATTGTTTTCAACCATTGATCATTGTCAACAACGACGGAACGAATGCACTTGTCGTACACGCCTCATTCCATAAAAACATTCCTTCTGCTCAACACAAAATCCTCATTGACCCTAAAATGGCTTTCGGGACAGGACACCACGCCACTACCTCATTGATGGTACATTATATCTTAGACAATGATTTTGAAGGTAAAACTGTACTTGATATGGGTTGCGGAACCGCAATTCTTTCTATTCTCGCAGCACAAAAAGGTGCATTGAAAATCACCGCTATCGACATTGACGAATGGGCATACAACAATGCTATCGAAAATGTACATCTGAATAATATCTCAAATATTGAAGTCCTTTGTGGAGATGCTTCTCTTCTCAAAGAAGAACAATTTAACAAAAATAACGATATTATCTTAGCAAACATCAATAGAAATATCTTGTTAAACGATCTCCATTTCTACATAAATACACTCAAGGATAATGGTCTTCTCTTTATTAGCGGATTTTATAAAGTAGATATCCCGATCCTCGTGGCAGAATGCGAGAAATATGGAATGGAGTATGTTGAGACTCGTCAAGATGGAGACTGGAGTGCCGTAAAACTGATAAAATCTGCAAAATGATTATCACAAAAGAATTTGAACTTGCAGATAAAATCGTCCGATTGACCAATCGGAATCTTTTTCTCACGGGGAAGGCGGGTACTGGTAAAACCACGTTCTTAAAGAAACTCAAACAAGAATGTCCCAAGAGGATGGTCGTACTTGCCCCAACAGGTGTCGCAGCCATCAATGCAGGAGGAATGACTATCCACTCGTTTTTCCAAATCAGTCCAGGACTTTTTCTTCCTTCTGCCACAAAGAAGAAAAAGGAAGTCTTTCAAATGCGAAAAGAGAAGATCAACATCATCAGGACCATAGATCTTCTGGTAATCGACGAGATAAGTATGGTGAGAGCAGATCTTTTGGATGAAGTGGATGCAACACTTCGACGTATTCGAGGGTATAACATACCATTTGGGGGTGTTCAACTACTGATGATCGGCGACTTGCAACAATTGTCTCCCGTCGTCAGAGATGAAGAGTGGCATCTTTTGCAGGAATACTATCCAACGCCCTATTTTTTCGACAGTATCGCATTGAAACGCAGTTCTTTCTCACGCATCGAGCTGACCACAGTCTTCCGTCAGACAGACATACATTTTGTTAATCTGCTCAACAAAATCCGCGACAATAAAGTTGATCAAGATTCTCTAAACGAGTTGAACACACATTATCGCCCCAACTTTCTACCTGCAGAAAACGAAGGTTATATTCATCTTACCACACACAATTCCGTTGCACAAAACATTAACGAATCGCAACTTTTAAAGATAAATCGCAACAATAGAGTCTTTGAAGCCACGGTGACTGGAGTCTTCCCAGAAGCCAACTATCCAACAGAATATACACTAGTGTTGAAGGAAGGTGCGCAAGTGATGTTTATCCGAAACGACCAAAGTCAAGAGAAACGATATTTCAATGGGAAAATCGGCATTGTAAAAGGTTTTGATGACTTTTCTATCATTGTTTCAGACAAGGACAATCCTGATTCCGACATTTTCGTGTCAAGAGAGAAATGGGACAATGTAAAATACACATTGAATCCAGACACCAACGAAATAGAGGAGCAAGTGGACGGTTCATTTGAGCAGTTCCCCCTGCGTTTGGCATGGGCAATCACCATCCACAAAAGCCAAGGACTAACATTCGACAAAGCCATCATAGATGCACAATCTTCATTTTCGCACGGACAGGTTTATGTTGCTTTGAGTCGATGCCGCACGTTAGATGGTATGGTTCTGAGTTCGCCCCTTCGAATGGACTCAATAAAATATGACAATCGAATAGAGCAGTTCTGTAAAACTATAGAAAGCGAACAAGAGCATGAGTCTAATATGCAAAAGTACACACGCGACTACTATCTGTCGTTAGTACAAGAACTTATTTCTTTCTACGACTTAGACCATATTGTCTATCAAGCATACTCTTTTTTACGCATCAACTTTATGTCCAAATTTCCTAAATTAGAAGGACTCTTCTACAAAACGATGCCGGCGATTAAAGAGAAAATCATTGATGTGTCAAACAGATTCTCCACGCAACTAGCTCAAATATGCAATCAGAATCCTGACAATTATGAAGATATTGTGAACGAAAGACTTACCAAAGGAATACCTTACTTCTCTCAAAATCTTCAGGTTCTCATTCTCCCTATTCTTGAAAATTTTGGAAATGTTGAAACCGACAACAAAGAAATAAAAAGGAAACTTACAGACTTGCAATCTCGTTTTCACACCGCATACTTTTTGAAATTCGAACTTTTCTCAAAAATTCTTGACAAGGAAACAGGAAAAACGAGATTCTCTTCCGATACCTATTTGCGTACCAAAACAGACTTCCTTATCGGCAATAACAAGGAAGAAAGAAATGAGAAAAAGAGCAAGTCTTCTTCCCAAAAGATTATTTCTCAAGGTACATTAGATATGGAACACATAGACCTTTTCCGACGTCTTCAAGCGTGGAGAAAGGAGAAAGCCGACGAGATAAAGAAACCTGCTTATTGCGTACTAAGTACCAGCACACTGACGGATATATCCAACTATCTTCCTACTAAGGAAGAAGAACTAAAGAAGATAAAGGGCATCGGTGAGGACAAAATGAAAAATTTCGCTGCCGACCTTCTCACTATTGTCGACGAGTGTATCACGCAATATGGCTACCTCAAAAACAAAGAAACTTTTACCGAAAAACCCACTAAAGAGAAAAAGCAAAAGGTTGACACCTACGAAATTACCTACGAACTCTTCCAAGAAGGGAAAACGATGCCACAGATAGCAGAAATGCGTGGACTCTCCATTACAACCATTGAAAGCCACATTGCCAAACTGATCACATTAGACAAAATACCTTTATCTGCCTTATCCACCGAAAAGCGAATAGAAACCATCCAAAAGTATATGGACAATCATCCCAGCAACGATCTAAAACCTATTTTCGAAGCCCTTGAAGGGAAATACTCATACGCTGAAATCAAATTAGCACAACAATACAAAAGGGGAAGCAACCATTAGCCTCCCCTTTTAATATCGCAATTTATCTATACTTACTTTGCATCCCAACCTAACGCAGACGCACCTAAAACTGCTGCATCTGCCTCTTTCATTCCTGACAACAAAATCTTCACCTTATTACGGAAAATCGGCATCAGGTTTGCCTCCATAGCCTTCTTTATCGGTTCTATCAACAAATCACCAGACTTTGCCAATCCCCCAAACAAGACAAACGCCTCGGGACTGCTAAACTTAACAAAATCTGCCAACGACTGACCCAAAATCTCTCCTGTAAAAGCGAAGATATCTTTTGCCATCTGGTCTCCTTCCTTTGCTGCGTCAAAAACATCTTTTGAAGTGATGTCTTTTGCAGGAATCCTACGAAGCAAAGAATCCTCATTCGCACGCTTCTCTAAAAATTCCCTTGCTGTGCGAGCCACACCTGTCGCAGATGTATAGGTCTCCAAACAACCACAGTTTCCGCAACCACATTGTCTGCCATTACGCATCACTATACAATGCCCCAACTCTCCTGCAAACCCGTCATGACCATAAATCATCTGACCATTAGCAACAATACCACTTCCGACACCCGTTCCTAACGTAATCATGATGAAATCCCTCATTCCACGAGCCACACCATACGTCATCTCACCGATGGCGGCAGCGTTCGCATCATTCGTCAATGATACCGGCAAACCAACCCTCTTCGAAATCTCCTTAGCGAATGGTACGACACCTTTCCAAGGCAAATTAGCTGCATACTCTATATTTCCAGAATAAAAATTCGCATTAGGAGCACCAACTCCTACTCCTTGCACCTTTTCAATTCCTCCATTCGCTGCGATAAGCGATTTGATGGCATCGCTTAAAGCATCTGCATACTGTCCGAATTCTGGATACGACTGCGTCTTGATTGAAGTCGTCGCTATTACCTGTCCCTCCCGACTAACAAGTCCAATCACAGAGTTCGTTCCTCCAATATCTATGCCCACAACATTGGGCTTCAACTCACTTTTCATGTCTTATACTTAAGTATTTATTTTTTATTTTTCTTCATTCTCCTCATCTTTCACCTCATCAACCACACTCACCTTCTTTCCCACTCGACACCCCTTAAATCCATACCATACAAGGTAAATATAACAAAGAATCGGCAGAGAAAACGCATAATGCAAACTGCCTAATGTATCTGCTACAAATCCTAATGTAGGAGGCACCACCGCTCCTCCCAAAACCATCATCACTAACAATGACGATCCTTGCGACGTGTACTTTCCCAATCCATCTATCGCTAATGTGAATATGTTAGAAAACATAATCGAATTGAATAGCCCTACCGACAAGATAGCCCACAACGACAACTCACTCTCCGTAGTCAACATCACAGCCAACAAACATATATTCATCATAGCAAAAAGACCTATCATCCTCGATGGCTTCGATTTTGCCAAAATAAAAGCGAGATAGTTCAACACCAACGCTATCACATACAACCACCAGTGCTTGCATTTAAAATACATCACCAACGATTTTATATCAAAGTCTAACGACGTTCCAAACGACCAATAAATCATACTCAACGCAGCAAGTGCCAACACCGCCATTATGAGGTATTTCTTGCTCTTCTTCATAGTTCGCATTGAAATTGCTCCTACAAAACGACCAATCATAGATCCACCCCAATAAAATGACAAGAAAGCACTCGCTTCTTGATCTTTAAAGCCGTGGAAATCTCGCATATAATTTACCAAGTTACTTCCTATCGCTACCTCAGCTCCTACGTAACAAAAGATTCCCACCATTCCATACACCAAGTATGGATATTTTAACGCACCAACCCTACTCAGCGACTTCTCTTCCACCTCCTTCGGAAAGACGTTCGGTATATCCGCAAAAAACAACACTCCGGAAAGTATTAAAAGAATACTTGACAAGAAAAGGTATGGGATTTGAACCGCATCCGGCGTTCGCGAAACGCCATCCGTCACCACATCCGCCAACAAGTTAAATATCACATACCCTCCAATAATCGGTGCGAATGTAGTTCCCAAAGCATTAAATCCCTGTACAAGATTCAGCCGACTTGAAGCAGACTCTGGTCTTCCAAAATTGGCAACCAAGGGATTGGCAGCAATCTGTAAAAAGGTAAAACCAGTTCCCAACAATACCAATGAGAATAAGAAAAAAAGGAAAGTGGGATGCTCCGAACTTGCTTCCAAAAACAAGAAGAAGCACGCTATCGCCGATATAATCAATCCTAAAGATATCGTATTCTTATATCCTACCCTCAAAATCGGATCCCCTATCGTTGCTGAGACAATAAAATAGAGCAACGACACTAAGAAATAAGCTACATAAAACGCTAACTGAACTAAATTCGATTGAAAATAATTCAACTCAAAGACATCCTTTAGATAAGGTATGAGAATGTCATTTAAGCATGTGATGAATCCCCACATGAAAAACAACGCCGTCAGCGTCACCAATGGGAAAATCTTCCCTTTCTCTTCTGTCATACGCCTCTTTCCCCCCTTAAAAGTCAATCTGTATTTTGAAATTAATTCGTCGCCCCGTTAGATAGTTAGGAACAGCATACTGATTTCCCGACGCATCGGCAACCCAATAATACGAATTAACATTTCTTATACCGAGCAAATTAAAAAAATCTAAGTTAAAAGACAAAGTTTTCATCCACGAAAAAAACTTTCTCTCCATGATTTTATCAACACCTTTTCTCAACGAGAACATAGCTCCTATGTCCACTCTTCGATAGTCTTTCATCCTAAATACAGACTTGTTTTGCTCATCATCTGCAGGTCCGAATGGCAAGCCATCTGCCCAAATCAACTTGAGATTGATTTTCAACTTATCATAACCAGGGAAATAGTCCTGAAAAAAGAGCGATATGTTATACAACTGATCTGTTGGTCGATAAATGTACCCTTTCCCATCTCCATAGATATTCTCCATTGTTCGCATAAAAGAAAGGGAAACCCAAGAGTCCGTTCCTGGCACAAACTCTCCAAACAATTTCGTGTCTACACCTACAGCAAAACCATCAGCACAATTCTCTCCTTGATAGGTAATTTGCGTGTTATCAACACTATATGGTATTATACGATCTATATACTTTCCATACGCCTCTACAGTAAACTTAAACGGATTTTTCTTTACTTTAAAGTAATAATCCGATGCCAACAACAACTGATAAGAACGTGGCGATTTTGCCTTTTTATTCAATTCTATCGTACTGTTCCCATATTCATCCGTCTTCTCCTTTTTTATTTCTTTATAGAATAAAGACTGATAGTAAAGACCTCCAGACACTCGTATTCCCCAATTTTCATATTTTTTAGGGAAAAACACAACAGAAAGTCGCGGACTAGCTAATATTTCATCATTGAAACTCCAGTACGACACACGTACTCCTCCTGTTAGCGTCATTTTACCTCGCAATCCATGCTTCGTATAGGAATCTTGCAAGTAGACGGACGCACGCAAACTCTGCATTTCATGGTCTGCTGTCAGATTGTCATACAACGCCAGATACTCATTACTCGTTCCCAACTTAGAAATGGAATAACCCGCAGAATCTCGCATCTCCCACTCACTGATTTGGTCGTCAATAAACTCTCCTTGCACAGTCGCTCCCCATTTCAGTACATTGAAAGGCAACTTGTGTTCTCCCAACAAAGAAAAATTCGTTACCGTAGCCCCCAATCTATCTCTTGCATGTTCATGATAACTTCCTACACCCGACGCTTCGTCTACCAAGACAGAACCACCCATAGTCTCACTCAACCAATACTGACCCGTTATGTCGTACGAAACATTTTCTTCTGTATGAAATGCAGATGTCAAAACACTGTATTTGCTCCGCTCACTCGCTTCATAATCCAACGAGAATGAACCAAAATAAGTGCGGAAAAGGTCTTTCTCCTTGCCATCAAAATAAACGGTGAAATTCTTCACCTCGTTCATTGTTCCAAATGATGTACTTCTGCTAATTGGTTCAAATTGATAATTATTTCTTGAAATGTTACCTAAAAATGATAATTTCCATTTATCATTAAAATCGTAAGTCAGATAGGTTTGATAGTCTAAAAAATTAGGGTCATACTCCGCATCCGTCTCCATAGAACCTAACATATACGAGGATGTCTTGTATCGAAACCCATGCATTTGAGAAAATTTCTTCGTAGAATGACCTACATACGCAGAAGCACCCAATAACGAGACAGAAGCTGAACCCTCAAAACGTGTCGGTTTCTTATATTTTATATCCAAAACAGACGACATCTTGTCGCCATACTCCACACCAAAACCGCCAGAAGAGAACGAAACAGACTCCACCATATCTGGATTGACAAACGAAAGTCCCTCCTGTTCTCCTGAACGTATTAACAATGGCCGATAGACTTCTATAGAATTGACATACACGCTATTCTCATCATAGTTTCCTCCTCGTACAGAATACTGCGAACTAAGCTCATTATTCATTGACACACCTGCTTGCGTGGCTATCAATGACTCAATTCCTCCTCCCGTCGCCGTCGGCATAGAACGCAAATTCGACACATCCAGCAACTCTATCGACGTCTCCTGCTTTCGTATCGCATTCATCTCATACTGATCCAAGAACTCTGTTTTCTCCTTCAAAAAGGTATTCACCTCTACTTTGTCTCCTGTAACGGCTACTCTTTTCTCCTTTGTCTCATATCCTATGATGGAATAAAGTATCGTGATTGAATCTTGTTTGGCTATATCGCAGTTTATCGCATACTCGCCATTCACATCGGTCATATTTCCATGCGTAGTTCCCTTTACCATTACATTCACATACGACAACGGATTATGCTCTTCATCACACACCTTTCCTTTTACTTGAAAAGATCGAGCAGAAACTTGACATAAAATTCCGCACAATGCAAAAACTATAGATAAAAAAAAACGCATATCACATTTCTTGACGCTCTTAATGAACTACTTTCTAAAAAATTCTTCTTTTGTCTTCGGACGTTCGTCTTCTCTCCACTTAAAACCTTTCAAATATAATTCTTCCTCTGGAATCTTGTCTGGGGGAAACATAGTACCCTCCGAATCAGGTGTCATTATAATCTTATCCAATTTATTATTTTTCGTAAAGATTGACATCTCTGGTCCATTCGCTTTATTCATTCCCACCAGCAATCCTGCATCATCGCGAGTATAGTATAACGACGTGGCTTCCCCTACCATATCCACACGTCTCAACTTGCTATTTTCTAAATACGCATCTGCCTTCTTACTACAGAGTTGATTAAACTTCCCTCCATCCTCATCTTGTATAATCAATGCTTTCTCTGGTATATGGATATGATCTGGCTCTTGGTTCTTAATGTATATCTCGATATTTGTAGCCCCAGTCAATTGGTTTTTCTCCGCCCATATAATCGGATCTCTGAACATTATCGCCATCGAGTCTTTACTATAATAAACTAAAGAATCACACTTACCTTGCATATCCGAACGATAGAACCATACATTGTGATATACTCGAAACGTGGAATCTTTCTGCGTGAAATAAAGCAAATCTCCCTTTAAATAGAGTGAGTCATTATCCGAATACTCCACTATGTATGGATTGCCCATAACCTTTCCAAAGGCTGGAGATACACTATCTCCTTCCATATACTCTCCTCGAACAATAACTTTCTGTATTGAGTCCTGCGCTTCCGCTTTCCCATACGCCTTCACCCAGCCTCTCTGTGCATTGAAATGAATCGAGTCTGCCGTCATTCTCTTCCCTTTTTCATAGTTGATGACAGAGCGATTAAACAACTTTCCCTCATTCGTAGTGGTATAAATCCACCCTTTTGTAGTATGCACTTTGTATTTCTGCCCCTTCACAAGCGATGGTCCTAACAGTGTCGCTTTGCTATTCGGTTGATTGTATCGTAACGAATCCGCATATATCGTATAATCTGGATGCGTCAGAACAACTGTGTCCTTAAACAAATAAGACTTAGCATCCGCATAATAATAACCTTGATACGAGGTCAAATGATAACTTTGATCAACCACTTCTCCTCCCCCATAGTAGTAGCCATAATTTTTATCTCTATAGAAATCAAGGAAATGGGTGTTCAATGTTGATGTCCCTGACCGTAAAGCAACCTGTCCTCTTACTCTCATCAAAGTTGTCGTGCCATCGTAAAAAAGACTGTCAGCAGTCATTGAGGTCTCTGTTGTCTGAATCACTCGAACATGCCCGAACGCATCAAACGAATTTGTCCCCCCATCATAGAAATAGGCACTATCGCAATACATCAACACATCTTCATGTCGAAAACGAACATTGCCCCTCAACACCTGATAGGATCGTCCTCCTTGCTTGTCAAACGTCAACTCTTCACATTGCTCCAACAATACTGTACGCTTTTTTTGGGCATTTCCTACCATTGAAAGCATACAACATACCATAAGTATCAGAATGTGAAGTCTTTTCATCTGTCTGTCTTCTTCTTCTCTTTAATTCTTACTCTATTTTATCCAACCTGGATATTGAAACGCACAATTTCTCCACTTTTCATCAATGCGAACATAAATATCCTTCTGCTTCTCTTTTATCCACGCCTCCAAAACCTCTTTGTTTTTTTGCTCTTGAAAGGCTGTCTTTATCTCCATATAATCCGTCTCTACGGTCGCCTTATGTGCTTTAATCAACTGTTTCACCTTTGCTATAGCATACACCTCATTTCCATTCGCATTCATCATAGTGAAAACTTTCGATATTTCACCCTCTTTCAAATCATAAACCGCTCGACCTACCTCCGCAGGTAAATCCTGCATCTGGAAACGTGATGATCCCGTCTTGACGTTATTCATCAAACCTTCGCTATTTTTCGTCCCTTTGTCAATAGAATACAACTTCACTGCATTTTCAAAGGAGACTTCACCTTCTTTTATTGCTTTCAACACACTATCCGCACGCATCTTTGCCGCATTTCTCTCCACAAAAGAGACTTTCGGTTTCATCAAGATATGACGACAATTTACTTTATCTCCTTGTTTGTCAATAAATTGAATGATATGATATCCAAACTCTGACTCTACAATTTTCGAGACTCGCTTCGGATCAGTTAACGAAAATGCCACTGTTGCAAACTCTGGCACCAACTGTCCTTTTCCCATATACCCCAACTCACCGCCATGCTTTGCAGACTCCGTATCTTCGGAATACAAAATCGCTAACGTTGAAAATTCAGACTCTCCCGAATCAACACGCTTTTGGAAATCTCTCAACTTACTTTTTACATCATCTATCGCAGACTGACTAACTTCAGGCGCAATCGCTATCAACTGTACCTCCAACTGCATTGGTATCGTCGGAATGCTATCAGTCGGCAATGTTTTGTAGAACGCAGCGACCTCCGCTGGAGTAATCTTCACATTACTCACCAACTTACGCTGCATCTGTTGAATAATCTGCTGATTTGTCACCATTTCCGTCAGCTCCTCTCTTAATGACGAAACTGGCTGACCAAAATACTCCTCCAACTTTTCTTTCGACCCAATCTGACCAATCAAATAATTTACACGCATCTCAACCTGCGTGTTCACCGATTTTTCATCCGCAAATATACTGTCTATCTTCGCCTGATCTAAATAGAGTTTCTGCAATGCAATCTGCTCTGGAATGACACAATAAGGATCTCCTTCTATTTCTGTCCCTTCATATCTCAATCGCTGACGATACTCTTCAACATCCGACTTCATAATAGCCTCGTCGCCAACTACCCAGGCTATCTCATCAATGATATTATTCTGAGAGTACACCCCCATTATTGCGACACAAA
This sequence comes from Clostridiales bacterium, assembly GCA_963626555.1. Lineage (GTDB taxonomy): Bacteria > Bacteroidota > Bacteroidia > Bacteroidales > Paludibacteraceae > UBA1181. The sequence goes on along the minus strand of CAVFXQ010000002.1, from coordinate 60,362 downwards.
TGTAGACAAACAGATTTACTATCTTCTTACTCATATTATTTCACCTTATTTGTAGCGTCTCGCATGTCCTTTCTTTATTCCTATCTCATACAGATTCTTCCTATAATCAATCAAAAAATCCGTCTTATTCTGCTCTACCAAGATGGAACGTATTCTCGATTGCGCATAATCGTACGGCTGAATATCTCCAGAACGCTTATATTCACTCACATAGAAATATACCGTATATGTAGAGTCGGCTACCGAACACAACTTGCTCTCCTGAATGTCCTTCTCCGAAATCATTAACGGAGAATTTTTCTTGACATCTGACAGTGGAACCCATTTATCCATAAAGTAATCAAACCTCGCCGCATTCTTTACACTCATCGACGAAATCATATCTATATTATCCTCATTAGGATTTTCCATCAAGGCTTCCATTGCTTTCAAATCCGGCACATCTGAATATACCACCAACAACATTCCCTTCACAAGTCCCTCTGAAAGCGTGAACAATCTAGGGTTCTCCTTGTAATAGGTTCTCATCTGCGCATCCGATAGCTTATCACTAAGATAATCATTCACCAACTTCAACTCATACTCATATACAACCATCGTTCGACGATAATTCTCTACTAATGAGTCTATCTCCTCCATATCATCTACCTCTTCAACCGCCTTGTCATACAGCAATCTTCCTGTAATCCAATTCTTTACGAATGACTCCTCAGCCAATAAACTATCCGCCTCACTCAATCCTTTAAAGTCTATCTTCGAGGATATTTCACTTTGATATAGTTTATCTTCGCCTACCTCTGCCACTAAATCTCCAATGGGCTTCTCTTCCCAAAATCGCCACTCTTTCTTGACTTTTCCACATGATGATAGCATCAAGAACATCACTACAACGCTCATAAACAAATGCACAGTCCCTTTTGCTACCATCTTCCCTCTTTTCAAGTTTTTCCCCTTTTAGTACTTTCCTTTTTTATTTTATCGTCTTTAACACATCCTTATTAATCTCCACCTTATATTTAGCCCTCAAAGATTTCACCCATTGCTCGTCTAAATAATTCTGATAATCAGCGGTTACTCGTCCCGACACATCCTTATATTCTTCAGGAGCAGCCAAAACTTTTCCTCTGACCACAACGTATGGATAAACATTGCTCTTATATCCTTCTATTCCCCAAACCTTATAATCTACCGCAGGCACCGTGCCTTTCTCATACAAGCCCTGCCTTGCTACAACAGCATCTTTATCAACATCCGAGAAATGATTCAACACCTTCGTTACAAGATTCTTCATACTGTTTTTATTCATCAAATCTTCAATCTCTTTTGCATACGCTTCTGTTTTACAACATGCGTAAACTCCTTTGAAATGAGGATTTTCCCATTTGTATTTTTCACGGTTTTCTTCATAATACTTTCTCAGACCCGCAGTATCCTCCACAGCCTTACTCCAAACTTTGTCATTGCTGATTTCAAACAACAACAACCCATCACCATACTCAGTCAACAAATTCCTATAGTTGACATCATTCTTCAACCAATCTTTTTCTTCTAATTCTACTAACTCTCTCAACAGATAAGAGTCAAAGGTTTGCTCAACAAAATTCTCCATCGTCAACTGACCCGACTTCCTGTTTTCCAAATTAATCTGTCCAACTCGAATTCCCGTCTTAAAAGCTGACAACTTTTTATTGAAGAAATTCACAAAGGCAGACTGCGGATAAGTGTTTCCATTCATCGTATACAAAGGCTCATCCATATTGAAGAAACTCAAGCTAACTCTCTCACTATCAGTCTCCGCAGACTTGATTTTCTCAAATATCTGAAGGGCTTCTGGATATACGTCTACACCATATTTTTGTTTTAACTTTTCCTCAAATGCTTTCGTTGAGTAAATCATCCGATCAGACTGCTTCATTTTATCTGCCAAATCAGGGCAATCAGCAATCGTCTCATACTCCTTCCCCTCAGTCAATTTTACGATATGAATGCCAAAAGCAGTTCCTATCTTTGCAATATCTCCTACTTTCGCAATGTTTTTCACTCCTCTCACGAATTCTGTTGGATAACCAGACTCTTCTACAAAACCTAAATCTCCTCCCCTTTTCGCAGTCCTAATATCCTCGGAATATAACTTCGCCAACTTTGCAAAATCCATTCCATCTTTCGCCAAAACGAAAATAGAGTCTGCCCTCTTGTCATATCCAGACTTATCATTCATTATCAAGATATGTGACACTCGTCGTGCTTTGTAATTAGGTTTCACATCAAAAACTTTTACAATATGATACCCGTACTCGGTGCGTATTGGCTTCGAATATTTTCCAACTGACGTATTGTATGCTGCCGTCTCAAACGGATAAACTGTTGAAAAAACATCAATATATCCAAGGCTTCCCCCATTAGCGGACGATGGACATTGAGAATATTTCTTAGCCGCTTCTGAGAAATCCATTCCTTTCTGCAACTCATCATAGATAGAATTTATCTCCTTCAATGCCTTTATGCTATCTGCATCATTCTTCACCTTAATAAGGATATGAGAAACTAAACGACTCTCCTTTTTCCTCTCCAAGGCCTCTTGCAACAACGCATCCTCCGTCTCCTCATCTCGAATAAACGGAATCACCAACTGCTTGGCATACTTGTCATATTCGGAAAGATAATTTTGTTTGTCATCATAATTCTCCTTTTTTGCCTCGATTATCTTCATCTTGTAGTTGATGAACATATCAACATATTCATCAAGAGACTTGCTTTCGCCTGTTGCAACCGACTTGTTCTTATTATAAATATACTCAAACTCCGACTTCGGAATTGCAACTCCATCTATGGTCATCACTATCGGGTCAGACTCAGCAAATGACATCGCAGTTACAGCCAAACAAGCAGCCGTGAAGAAAATGTTTTTCATTATATTTCGTATTTACATCTTTATTGTAGATAACGTACAAAGATAGGAAAAATTACACGGACACACGATATTTTCATCACGAAATGCGAATTCTCAAATTCACTTGAAATACTTGTCAAAAAACAAAAAAGGAGACTCTTCTCAAGAATCTCCTTTTTTTAGTTCCAAAAGACAAACTATGCTTTTTGCTCCTTAATCTTAGCTTTCTTTCCAGTAAGCTTACGTAAGTAGTACAACTTAGCACGACGAACTTTTCCGATTTTGTTGACAACTACTGAATCAATGAACGGAGAATCCATTGGGAATATTCTCTCAACTCCGACTCCTCCAGAAATTTTACGCACTGTGAAACGCTTTTTCTCTTGGTGTCCACTGATACGAATAACGTCTCCACGGAATTGCTGAATTCTCTCTTTGTTACCCTCAATAATCTTGTAAGCAACTGTCACAGTGTCTCCACTCTTGAACTCAGGAAGCTCTTTGCCAGACGCAAATGCCTGCTCTGCAACCTTAATCAAATCCATTTTTTTATCTTTTATTTTATTAAACTTAACGCAATATTACAAGCCTCTCAATGCCTCCTCAGAAACATCTCTTATAAGAGATTGCGCAAAAACAATGCAAAATTAGTTGATTCTGAACTCTTAACAAAATTTAGAATACAATATTTACAATTTTCCCTGGCACCACAATCACCTTCTTCAAAGGTTTTCCGCCTAAGAATTTTTCAGTCTGCTCGTCTGCTAATGCAATTTTCTCCACCTCTTCCTTCGACATATCACTTGGCAAAGTCAATGAGAATCGTACTTTCCCATTGAACGAAATAGGATATTTCACCTCATTCTCTTTTAAATACTTCTCGTCATACTCCGGCCACGTCTCGTCACATACAGTCGCCGTATATCCCATCCTATGATACAACTCTTCTGATATATGCGGAGCAAACGGCGCCAACAATATTAAAAGTGTCTTCAAAACGGACTTTTTCCTGCATTTCAAACCAGCCAACTCACCAACACATATCATAAACGCTGCAACCGACGTATTGTATGAGAAATGCTCAACATCATACGTTACCTTCTTAATCAACTTGTGCAATGACTTCAACTCCTCTTTTGTAGGCTCTTCATCAACAACCGCAAAATTATCTCCATCGAAATACAACCCCCAAAGTTTCTTCAAGAAACGATGCACCCCATCAATTCCATTCGTATCCCAAGGCTTTGACTGATCAATAGGCCCGAGAAACATCTCATACAAACGCAAAGTATCTGCTCCGTACTTCTCCACAATATCATCTGGATTAACTACATTGAACATGCTCTTTGACATTTTTTCAACAGCCCAACCACATACATATTTGCCGTTCTCCAACTCAAAATCCGCAGTCGCATATTCTGGTTTCCATTTCTTAAATGCTTCTATATCAAGTACGTCATTATTAACGATATTAACGTCAACATGGATAGGTGTCGTCTCATACTGATCTTTCAAATTCAAAGAAACAAAGGTGTTTGTTCCTTTTTTACGATACACGAAGTTTGAACGTCCCTGAATCATACCTTGATTGATCAACTTTTGGAACGGCTCGTCTTTCACAACGACACCTAAATCAAACAAGAACTTATTCCAAAAACGGCTATAAATCAAGTGTCCTGTGGCATGCTCCGACCCTCCCAAATACAAGTCGACATTTTGCCAATATTCATCTGCTTCTTTGCTAACCAATGCATCCTCATTATGAGGATCCATATATCTTAGATAGTATGCAGACGAGCCTGCAAAACCTGGCATCGTGTTTAATTCGTATGGATAACCCTCTGCTGTATGCCATTCTTTTACATGTCCCAACGGTGGCTCTCCTTTTTCTGTCGGCTTAAAGTCCTTGACATCAGGCAGCTCCAAAGGCAACTTGTCTTCCGTCAATGGGTATGGTATGCCATCCTTGTAATAGATTGGGAATGGTTCACCCCAATATCTCTGGCGACTAAAAATGGCATCTCGCAAACGGTAGTTAACCTTTACTCGTCCTAAATTATGTTCTTTGACATACTCTTTCATCTTTTTGATGGCTTCCTTTACTGTCAACCCATTCAAGAAGTCTGAGTTCATCATGACTCCGTCTTTCGCATCAAAACTTTTTTCGCTGATATCGCACCCCTCAATCAAAGGTATTATTGGCAAATTGAATGTTTTCGCAAAAGCATAGTCACGTGAATCGTGAGCAGGAACTGCCATAATTGCTCCTGTTCCATATCCAGACAAAACATAATCACTTATCCAAATAGGAATTTCCTTTCCTGTCAACGGATTGACAGCATACGCTCCAGTGAAGACTCCTGTAACATTTCTGTCCGAAATTCTTTCCCGCTCAGTCCTTCGTTTTACCATATCCAAATAGTCTTGGACAACAGATTTTTGCTCTTCCGTAATGACCTTCTGAACGTACTCTGACTCTGGTGCCAAAACCATAAATGTCACTCCAAAAACTGTATCTGCACGAGTCGTAAAAATAGTGAAAGTTTCCTTCGAATCTTTTATCTTAAATATCAACTCCGTTCCTTCACTTCTTCCAATCCAATTTCTCTGCGTCTCCTTTAAAGAGTCTGTCCAATCAATAGAATCCAATCCATCCAACAACCGCTGTGCGTATGCCGAAACTCTTAAACTCCATTGACGCATTACTCTTTGCTCTACAGGATATCCACCGCGAACAGAAACACCCTCACTGATTTCATCATTTGCTAACACACACCCTAACTCTGGACAGAAATTAACCTTCGTATCCGACAAGTAAGCAATTCTATAATTCATCAACAAATTCTGTTGTTCCTTCTCAGACAACGACTTCCAATCCTCCGCCGTGAATTTTTTTTCTTCTGTACAAGCAACATCCAAACCTACAGAACCACTCTTCTCAAATTGAGCGACAAGACTCTCAATAGGCATTGCTTTTTTTTGTTTATTGTCATAGTACGACTTAAACATCTGAATAAATGCCCACTGTGTCCATTTGTAAAACTTAGGATCGCACGTGCGAACTTCTCTGTCCCAATCAAATGAGAATCCTATCTTGTCCAACTGCTCACGATAACGATTGATGTTGTTTTCCGTTGTTACAGCAGGATGCTGTCCCGTCTGAATAGCATATTGTTCTGCCGGCAATCCGTATGCATCATATCCCATAGGATGCAAAACATTGAAACCTCTCAATCGTTTATACCTGCTGTAAATATCTGAAGCTATGTATCCGAGTGGATGACCGACGTGCAACCCTGCGCCAGAAGGATACGGGAACATATCCAAAACGTAATACTTCGGCTTTCTTTTATCTATTTCTACCTTATAGACGCGATTCTTCTTCCATTCTTCACGCCATCTGTTTTCAATCTCTACAAAATTATATTCCATCAGAATGAGCTTTATTCAATTTTTCAGAAATACAAATTTACAGAAATTTGAGGAATAAATGAGCTTAAGCAATGCTTATTAGAAACATAAAAAAAGAGGGATTCTCTCGAATCCCCCTTTCAATATAGTTTATATCAACAAGTCGATTAGTACTCCCACAAATCGTTCTCGAAATTGAGAAGTAACATCTTGACTCTTGCCTGCTCTTTTCTTACATCCTCAGCAGTTGAATTGTACTCCAACAAGTTTCTGTTGTATACATTTGACTCCTTATAAATGTAACTTGAGAATCTTCTCTTGATGAAAATATCATCCAAAGAAGGTCTTGCACCATTGTTTCTGTCCGTAATTAAAACCTCCTGTTGCGCCATATATGGTCTCAAAGACTCAAACGGAACCCAAAACAAAGGGAATTTTTGAATACCCAAATCCGTTTCCTTAACCATTATCGGGCAGAAAGCAATAATACGAGCGTTAAAGGTTGATGTGATTTTGTCAAAGTACCAAACCTCCTTAACGTAGTATTTTACAATATCACGATTAGGGACATCACTATCATCCACAACGATAACAGAATCGTTAGTCAAAGAATCAGCCTTTATCGTATGAATAATCTCGTACTTGTCAACCAAATCTTTAAAAGAAGTAATATGGTCGTCCGTGAAAATCTCACGAGTGTCAAGATACTCATACACGTTGATTTTGCCATCCTGAACAAGTCTAAAGATCAAAGAAAAGAAACTTTGTCTGTTATCTTGAGCCTCTTCTGGATAGTACAAAGGATAATTCATCTTCTCGCGCAAATCGATAGTCCTATAAATGACCTTCTGCCAGTAGATATCATCCGCACGCGGATTTGGCAAATCTATTGGTTCAAGACCATCCTTAGGGCCACTTGTTGGCATATTAGAAGGGATTTCTGTTGAAACCTCACCTAAATCATCAAAGAAGGCATCTTCTTCAACTTGAGCATACACTGAATTAACAGCTAAAGCAGCAAATCCAACAAACAAAAATTTAAAATACTTTCTCATATCTTTAAACTTTATTCTTAGCTATTCACACGATTACTTAATTTTTACTTCAACTGGTGGCAAAGTACGCTTCAAGTTATCCTGTCCGATTGCTAATGTATTAGAAATGTAGACCGTCTTTGCCTTCGTCATCTCCTTGAATACCTTCTTCTGACGATCTGTCAATCTCTCTCCACTAGCCTTCTCAACCAAGGTGTTACCCATTGAGTCGAAGTAGTTCAAAGAGAACTCCAATACTTTGTACTTAACATCCAAGTCAGCATCATCCAATCTTGCAACAACACGATCTGCTGTAAGCAATGTGTTCTTTGCGATTGCCTTACCTCCCTTGAAGTAATCTTTTCCACCTGTAGAACCCTTAACCTCAAGCATTGCTAATGGGTCTGGCAACTTCTTTACACGGAAATCCTTCTTTGCAATAGGAGTTTGCTTGCCAGCAATCATCGCACTTACAGAGATTACACATGGTGTACCAACCTGTGCAGGTTTGATGATCCATCCCTTACCAGTCTTAGACTGTGACTTACAGTTTGAAACGGAGATTGAGATGTCGCTCTGTGCACAACCTGGAACAGCAACACTGACAGGGTTGTCAAATCCAGCATACAACACATTCATCAAGTCTGCTGATACAGTGGCTGTAGGTTCTCCTACCATATACTCGCCAATGAACGGATAACGAGCCTGTGTTCCATCCTTCTTTGTCAAAACCATCTCTCCAGAGTACTTCTGAGGGCCTGCTGATCCACAGCTTACCTCATACATATCATTCTCCAAAGGTTTGCCATTGATGAAAATCTCTGGCTTCTTAGTAGAGTCTGTTGCGGCCAAGACGATTTGAGCAGAATACTTGTTACCACGCATTACGTATGAAGTAGCTGCAATCGGCAATGCTTGAATCTTGTTCACACGGAAATCTCCCGCATCCATAGCACCAATCAAGTACGCCAAAGCATTTCCTTCTGCGATCTTAACGTCGTTCTGAATCTTGTTCAAGACAGCCAAAGTTGCGATTGCAGGCATATCCTCGAAGATAGCAGAGTACCAAGTGTGAGTCTCACCGTCCTTAGACTTAATCTTCTCAGTTGCGAAAGTCTCATTGATTTGATTGACCGTAGCAGCATTAGTATCAACGGTTACCATGAAATCACGATATTGTTTCATTCTCTCCTCAAGTACAATACCATTGATTTTTCCAGATGCTTTGTCTTTTTCAACCAATCCAATCTGACTAGCGATATTCAAATCACCATTCTTGCCTGGATCAAGCTCCTCATCATAGGTAGTGCCGTTAATCGTCACCTTCCCAGCCTCTGCATAACCACCACCATTCACAGTAGTGATGATTTTACACTCCAATTCTTTTACATATTCGATGAAAGCGTTAGATTGAGCAATTACGCTGTCAATTTTTGGCTTCATCTTAAGGGCCTTTATTGAGTCTGAGTGGCTCAAACCATCAAACTGACCAACAAGACCATCTACCTTACTACCACTGATTAAAATACTCTTCTTCATAGAGTCGTTTACCAGCGCATATCCATTCAAGATTTGGGCAGACACATTCAATGCAAGCATTGCGGTCAACACCAAGTACATCATGGATATCATCTTCTGTCTCGGGGTCTCCGGACAATTTTTCGCTCCACCCATAGTAACTATACTTTAGATTTAATTAAACTTCAGAAAATTAACCCTCGTATTAGTTTCTAATGGTCATAGCGCTAAGCATATTGCCGTAAACCTTGTTCAAACTTGTCAATTGACTGCTCAAGAGAGCTACTTGTTCCTTGTATTCCTCTACACCAGCAGCAGAACCATTCAAAGAAGACTCAATAGTCTTAACTGCAGCAGACAAAGACTTCATAGCCTCATTCTGCTCGTTAACTGACTTAACTTGAAGTTCAAATACTGAATTGATTGTAGAGATATTCTTGTTGATACCATCGATTTGGCTTGCAAAGTTCTGAGAACCCTTAGAAGCATTTCCGATGTTTGCGGCGATGCTCTCGTATGATGATACCAAAGAGTCAGAAGAAGCCTTCAAGTTCTTCTGTGAGTTAGCAAACGCACTAGCAGCAGCAGAAGCAGACTCCAAATTCTTAGTGTAAGCATCTGAAATAGCAACAGCAGATGACAAATTGTTCAACTGACCTGCAGTCTCGTTCAACTTTTGAACACCACTTACCAAATTCTTCATTTGAGTATCGACCAACTGACGAACTTCTTGAATCTGAGGTAATGTCTTATCTTCCTCAGCCTTCTTTTCTTCTTTCTTCTTGCCAGAAGGAGCAGCCTCGTGATCGTCTGCTGCCAACTCTGGATATACAACTTCCCAGTGATACTCCTTATGTGGCTTATCAAATGCTGACAAAGCGAAAAGGAATGCCTCAACCAACATACCTGCAGTCAACACTACAGAAGCTCCTGGCCAGTGCATAATCTTAAACAACGCACCAATAATTACGACTGATGCTCCTAATCCGTAAGCCAAACCAGTGAACTTCTGATATCCTGGTGACGCTTGTAATTCTGCAAATCCCATTTTTAATCTGAATTAAAGTTAATACTATTGTTATTTTTTATTTTCTGATTTTTACAATTACTCACCGATGTAAGTACGAACACATCTAAATCCTAAGAATGATCTGTTCTCATTTTGATACTCGTAGGTACGAACACCACACTGCAAGAAGATTCCAACATCTTTCCATGAACCACCACGAATAACCTTTCTTCTCATCACGTCTTTGTCAGAACTCTTAGCATTGTACTCGTAACTTGGATTCAAGTCATGAACGAACGAATAGTTAGACTCGTGATATGCAGAAGAAGTCCACTCAGACACATTACCTGCCATATCATACAATCCATAATCATTTGGTGGGTATGAAGCGACCTTTGATGAAATCAAATATCCATCATCAGTGTAGTTACCTCTCTGAGGTTTGAAGTTAGCCAAGAAACATCCTTTTGCGGTACGAATATAGTTACCTCCCCAAGGATACATTGACAAGTTCTTACCACCACGAGCAGCATATTCCCACTCTGCCTCTGTTGGGAGACGATAGTCCTGAACACGAGGAGAACCGTTAGCCATCAAGTATTGGTTGTAGTAATTAGTACGCCAGTGGCAGAATGCCTGAGCCTGCTCCCATGAAACACCAACTACAGGATATTCACCATAACCTGGGTGGCAGAAATACAATCTCATGTATGGCTCATTGTATGCGTATGTGTAGTCGCGAATCCAGCACAATGTATCAGGATAGATATTCAATCTCTTTACTGAAATAAAGTCTGAACGGTGTTTCAACTCACGATAAACTGTAATATTCTCAATTTCGCCTTTGTCATTGTAGATAGAAGTATCCTTCTTAACCATCACATCTGCACTATCCTTAGTCTTACCAAGACCAGCGATGCTACGGTTGTAACGACCTAACAACGGATCAAACTTGTTTTCTTTCTTTGCAGCTTGAACATAATCAACCCAAGAATACTTGTACATTAACAATGTATTGTTGAACTCTTGGAATGCCTCCAATTTATCCTCTCCTTGGTAGTATAAGCTGTCTAACGCCATCTTTTGGTCTTCAGTAGCTTTTGTCCAAGGAATTTTCTTCTTGTAATTTAAGTATGGCTTCTCCAATTCGTTACCATTTTTGTCTTGATAGATTTTGAAAGTCTCATCTACTTCAGACAACTTTTCTCTAGCAACAGAGTCGCGCACCCACTGAACGAACTGAAGATACTCACCATTCGTGATTTCAGTTTCATCCATCCAAAAGGCATCTACAGACACAGTACGCGACTGTGAAGACATTGCCCAGTTAGCGTCTTGGTCATTCTGACCCATTGTGAAAGAACCACGCTTGATATACAACATACCATACGGTACCGGCTCCTTCCAAGACTTGTTGTAAACTCCCACCAATTCTCCATTTTCCCCACTGCAAGCAGCAAGGAGGACGGCGACTAATGAAATAATTAACAGCTTTTTCATGATATAAACTACTTTATTATCTTTGTCATTTTTGTTTTACTATAATATTCGCTCACTCTTATATTTGTTCTTCTTGGCAAATTGTGGTTTAAAACTATACCTCAAAGAAAACTCATGACTTCCACCAGATTTCACCATCTTTGATGTTGGCAAATCGTATGCATAACCGAAGCGAAGGCCTTGAATTATATCTAAACCAAAGTGGAAAACGAATGCGTCTCCGAATCGATATGCCAAACCTAATCTCACTCTTTTCTTGTATTCAAAAAGTCCTAAGACTTCCGCCATCCAAGTGGAAAAATCCGTACGAAACTGAGCCGATGGCGTCACTGTCCATTCTGGTTTCGCTGTGTCAAATGTGTATCCCCCTGCGACATAGTAGAACCTCGGAACATACATCTGATAAACAGAAGAACCCAAGTCTATCTTCGGTGCGTTCAAGTGTTTCGCAGAAACACCTACAAAGCCACGTTCAACCTTATACATACATCCGAAAGAAACGTCAAAAGCGACATCACTATAGCCATCAGCGGTGAAAGCATCTATGAATGGATCCGACTCTTTATGATACTCATCTCCGCCCATCAACTCACCATCTCCGCCCGTCAAATCAACCTTATCTTTGTCGAATGTCTGGCTCATGAAACCCACATCCAATCCCAAACTCAATTCACCTCTTAAGAGTTTAAAACGATACGAATACTGAAAAAGAACACTTTGATCCGTAAACAGACCTACATCATCTTTAGCGAAAATTAAACCTATTCCGTGCCTCGTGTCCCCAATTTTCAAAGGATAGGCCACCGACACCAACAGGTTATTAGGGCTTCCGCTAAATCCAGCCCACTGTAAACGGTAGACACCACCGACACTCATCATGTCATCAGATGCCACGAATGCAGGGTTAATCGCTGGCTGTAATTCCAGAAACTGGCTAAATTGTGGACTCTTCTGCCCGAAGACACCAATAATCGGCATTAAAACCGCTGATATCACTACGAACAAGAGTCTCTTCATACTACACAAAAATAGCCCTCTGCAAAAACATTACAATATTACTATATTTTTACAATATTTCACATAACGTAGGAGACTTTTACTTATTTTTCACACGAAAACTTTTCAACAAGTCCCCTGTCCGTATGTTAATATTCCTCTTCGTTAAAGAAAAAATCCTCTTTACTTGGATAATCTGGCCAAATATCTTCTATGCTCTCATAGATCTCACCTTCATCTTCCATCTCTTGAAGATTTTCAATAACCTCCATAGGAGCACATGAACGTACTGCGAAATCAACCAATTCGTCTTTAGTCGCTGGCCAAGGCGCATCTTCCAATTTTGAAGCTAACTCTAAAGTCCAATACATTGTTACCTCCTCCTTTTATCTTAATAAATACTATTTTCTAAAAATACGTTAAAAATTCAAGGTGTGCAAAAATATATTTTTTTTCTTTCAAGACAACTTTTTGCAAGAAAAAATCTACACCAATCTTTCAGAATATCACACTTTGTTATTTTTTAAACAACGGAGGGAAATACAATAAATTGTAATTCTCGCATTGCAAATCCTCATTGTAGATGAGAATTCCATAATGAAACATATCAATGCTGACCCTTCCTCCCCCTTGTTTTTTCACAGACTCCCAAAGTTTTTTTCTATCATCTTTCCAAATATCAGACATCAGAAGAACTGTTTTGCCTGTAAAATACGACGACAATAAACTCAATGATTTTTGTATAGCCTCAACAGAAGCCTGCCTTCCGAAATACACGAAATCTACATTTTTCTCTTTCGAAAGAACAACAGGTAATTTTTCTTCAACACTACCCGTCAACTGTATTATATTTTGAAGACCTACTTTTCCAAATGTTGTATGGGCAAAGTCTGCCAAATCTTTTGACTCACCAATCGTATAAGTAGGACGACGTGTATCAGACGTAGCCAGATAAAGAGTTGTTATTCCGACGCTATCTCCGATTTCAACTACATTCTTAGGTTTGAAAAAATTGACCAAACGAAATAGCAGTTGGTCGTAGGATGGAGAGATAGAGCTTTCGTACACAAATTCCGAGATTCGACGTTCTTTTTCAACTCCGTTCCTATTTTCTTTGATTTTCTTTTTCGTCTTAGTTAGTAGTGTGCGGAGGTTTTCAATTTGAACAAAACGATAATACGGCAGCTTCTCCTCTATAACCATCGTAACTAAATAAAAAACGAACGGAGAATGAATGCCAAAACCCTTTCTGTGTTTTGCGTGAAACAAATATGATAAATACTTCCAAAAATACCGCATGTAAGAAGCCAGCATTTTAAAAAGGACGGGAAGACAAAAGAAAGCCTTCCCGTATTAATTCCAAGAATTATTTTACTCTTTCAACATAAGAACCGTCGCGAGTATCAACAACGATAGACTCACCGTCGTTTATGAACAAAGGTACGCGAACAGTAGCTCCTGTTTCAACGGTAGCAGGCTTCAAAGTGTTAGTAGCAGTATCGCCCTTGATACCAGGCTCCGTGTAAGTGATTTTCAATTGAGTTTTAACTGGCATTTCAGCGAAAAGGACAGTTTCCGTAGAAGCATCAAAAACCACTTCAACGACATCACCTTCCTTCATGAAATCGACACCCGTAATCAAATCGTGAGCGATTGGGAACTGCTCGTAAGTCTCGGTGTTCATAAACATATAGTCCTCGCCCTCTTTGTAAACATATTGGTGGTCGCGACGCTCAACTCTCACGTCTTCCAATTTCTCACCAATGTTAAAACGACGCTCTAATACACGTCCATCGACAACGTTTTTCAACTTTGTACGCATAAACGTATTACCTTTTCCTGGCTTTACATGCAGGAACTCGATGCAGAAATAGAGGTTGCCGTCCATACGGATGCAAGTTCCATTCTTAATGTCTTGTGCATTAATCATACGATTTCTTTGCTTATTGTTTAAGTTTAAATTCTACGAATCGGAGTGAATACTCGTTAGAAGTACAAAAGTAACATTTTTCCGCAAAATTCAAAAGCAACGACTTTAAAAGATTATGAGTATAGAAAGTTTGATTATCTTTGCAAAGAAAGAGATTTCGTAATTCTAAACATATAAATAAGGTACAATTAATTCGATGAATTTTGTAGAAGAACTTAGATGGCGCGGCATGATCCAGGACATGACGCCGGGAACAGAAGAGCAATTGCAGAAAGAGATGACATCAGCCTATTTGGGCATTGACCCGACGGCAGACTCGCTGCATATCGGACACCTTGTCGGTGTGATGATGCTCCGCCATTTTCAGCGCAGTGGACACAAGCCGATAGCGCTCATCGGTGGTGCTACAGGAATGATTGGAGACCCTTCGGGAAAATCTCAAGAGCGTGTATTGATAGACGAGCCACGACTTCGACACAATCAAGAGTGCATCAAGAAGCAATTGGAAAAATTCCTTGACTTCAATAGCGACGCTCCCAACGCTGCCGAATTGGTCAACAATTATGACTGGATGAAAGAGTTTACCTTCCTTGATTTCATCAGAAACATTGGAAAACTCATCACAGTCAATTACATGATGTCGAAAGACTCGGTGAAGAGACGTTTCACAGGAGAGAACGGAGCCGACGGAATGTCGTTCACAGAATTTTCATATCAATTGCTACAGGGATACGACTACGTTTACCTCAACACAAACAAGAACTGCAAACTTCAGTTGGGAGGAGCAGATCAATGGGGAAACATCACGACAGGAACGGAAATGATCCGCAAAATTTCCGGCGCAGAGGCCTACGCATTGACTTGCCCACTTATCACAAAGGCAGACGGTAAGAAATTCGGAAAGACAGAACAAGGAAATGTCTGGTTAGACAAACGTTACACCTCTCCATACAAGTTCTATCAATTCTGGCTCAACGTATCGGATGAAGACGCAGAGCGTTACATCAAGATTTTCACCAGTCTTCCAAAAGAAGAGATTGACAGTCTGATAGCCGAGCAGAAAGAGAATCCGGGAGCAAGACCATTGCAGAAGAGATTGGCAAAAGAGATCACTGTGATGGTACACTCTATTGAGGATTACGAGGCTGCGGTTGAAGCCTCCAACATACTCTTCGGGAATGCGACATCAGATTCGCTCAAGAAATTGGATGACGACACTCTGTTGTCTGTATTCGAAGGAGTTCCACAGTTTGAGGTTTCGAAAGAGGAGATCAAGAACGGCATCAAGGTGGCAGATATGTTGACAGCCAATGCAAAAGTACTTCCATCCAAGGGAGAATACAGAAAGTTGGTGCAAGGAGGCGGAATCTCCATCAATAAAACAAAGGTAACGGACACCGAGATGGTAACAAGTGACGACATGTTGTTGAACGATCACTTTATCCTTGTACAAAAAGGGAAAAAGAACTACTTCTTGATTATTGCTAAATAAGCGATAAGAAATAGAAGAATGACAACGCCAGAGAATTTTTGAGTTCTCTGGCGATTTTAGAATTAAAGTTATGACAAACGACGAAGGAAAAACAAATACATTTCCATTTCCTCCAATAGAACACCCTCGATTTAAGTTTATCGACCTGTTTGCTGGCATTGGAGGGTTTCGCATCGCACTACAAAATATTGGTGGAGAATGTGTATTTTCTTCAGAATGGAATAAATCCGCACAAGAGACATACAGAAATAACTTTGGCGAAACACCATATGGAGACATCACCTTAGACGAAACAAAATCGAAAATTCCACAAGAATTTGACATTTTGTGCGGAGGATTCCCGTGCCAACCATTCAGTATTTGTGGGAAAAAGCGCGGATTTGAAGACACAAGAGGAACACTCTTCTTTGATGTATGCCAAATATTGAAAGAAAAGCAACCTCAAGTCTGCCTATTAGAAAACGTACAACACCTCACCAACCACGACAAGGGCAGAACATTCAATGTTATAGTGGAGTCGTTGCAAGATTTAGGATACAGTGTTTCCTATAAAGTGCTAAACGCCAAAGACTTTGGATTAGCACAATCAAGAGAACGAATATTTATCGTAGGAAGTAGAAGTGGACTTTTTAATTTTGACAAACTAAAGAAAAAGCCCACACCACCATTGGAATTCTTTTTGGACAAGGATGGGGATTTTTCTTATATTGAAAGAGACGAATATACCTTATTAGACGAATCACTCATCAGAACCCAAGCCAAAACTGGCTTAATTTTCTGCGGTTATAGAAATAAAGGGACTTGGAAAACAGGAGTTAGACCCAATACGGAGCATTTATCTCGTTGCCATAGACAACCTAATCGCATATACTCTGTTAAAGGAATCCACCCTACACTTCCCTCTCAAGAGACATCAGGAAGATTTTTTATCTATATTCCAGAAGAAGATAAAGTCCGAAAACTGACCATCAATGAATGCTATAAGTTGATGGGGTTTCCACCACAATTTATAAAACATCCTACTCTTGGCGATCAATATCGACAATTAGGAAATTCTGTAGCCATTCCTGTGGTTCAAGCCATCGCAGAAGAAATCATTAAGCAAGGGCTAATAGATAAAAAGAGTTCACTCTCCTAACGCCCTCCTTCCAAAATTATTTCTTTGGATTTTTCAAAAAACAGTCCGATTATTTGTTTGGATAATTTAAAAAATCTGCAATTTATTTGTTTGGATAATTTAAAATTTACTATCTTTCCACTTGATTTTAAACAAGTTAGAAGATATGTACTATTCACGACTTATAGACGGTTATCTGACAGAGTGGGCTTCAAGAGCAGAACACAAGCCTTTATTGCTTCGAGGAGCCAGACAAGTGGGGAAATCAACGGCAGTAAGACACCTTGGGGAGCAGTTTAAGAGTTACATCGAAATTAATATAGAACGTCAACCCTCTTTCTCAAAGATTTTTCAAGGAGATCTTGACATCAACAATATTATATCGCAAATTTCCGCAATTGCGAGGAAGCCAGTCATTCCAGGGGAGACATTACTTTTCATCGACGAGATTCAAGCATGTCCGCAAGCCATTATGGCACTTCGTTTTTTCAAAGAAGACTTGCCTCAACTACACGTCATTGCAGCAGGGTCGCTATTAGAATTTGCATTGGAAGAGTTGCCGACTTTCGGTGTCGGACGAATCCATTCCATGTTTATCTATCCTATGACCTTCGATGAATTTCTATTAGCCAATGGAGAAAAACTGTTGATAGAAGAAAGGAATCAAGCAACATCAGAAAGACCTTTGTCCGCACCGCTTTACGAAAGAATCGTCACTCTTTTCCGCACTTATTTATTAGTAGGAGGAATGCCTGAGGCCGTAAGCAAATGGGTTGAAACGCACGATTATCTTGCATGTCAAGAAATATTAGATGACATCTTGGTCTCATACGAAGATGATTTTCCAAAATATAAAAAGAAAGTCGACCCTCTTTTATTAAGGTCCACCATGCGAAGTGTCGCTTCTCAGACCACGTCAAAATTCGTTTACACAGCAGTAAATGGCGGTTATAAAACCCATGAAATCAAAAAAGCATTAGAACTGCTCACCCTTGCAGGCATCATAGTGCCAGTCACGCACACAGCAGCCAATGGAGTCCCATTAGGAAGCGAATCGGATAGCTCATATAGGAAAATGCTGCTTTTAGACACTGGCTTGATGTTACGCATTCTGAACATGACAACAGGAGACATATCAGATTTGACAACCCATATTCTAACCGCTGGTACAACAGAACTAGTTAACAAAGGAGAGGTCACAGAAATGATAGCTGGACTTGAGATTCTTCGCTATTCTACTCCTAATATCCGACACGAATTGTTCTATTGGCAACGAATGGAAAAGAACTCTTTGGCAGAAGTTGACTACATTTCAACCTATAAACAAAGGGTCTTACCCATTGAAGTAAAGGCAGGAGTACAAGGAGGAATGAAAAGTCTGTGGATTTTCATGAGAGAAAAAAAACTCGCCTACGCAATTCGATGTTCGTTAGAGAATTTTGGAGACTTTGAATATGAAGACAATCAAGCAGATAAAGAGAAAAGGAATATTCTCATTTGTCCACTCTACGCTATCTCTCAAATGAGCAGGTTAGAAGCAGATACATTCAAGTAAGCAAAGAACCTCAACATTTTTTTTAAAGAGTCTCAAAAAAAACTCCATTTCCCTTGCAGTTTCAAAAAAAAGCAGTATATTTGCAACGCTTTTGAAAAGAAAAGCAATGGTATTGTCTCATGGTGTAATGGTAGCACTACAGTTTTTGGTACTGTCTGTCGAGGTTCGAATCCTCGTGAGACAACACTTAATAAGAACCGCAATCTCTTAGAGTTGTGGTTTTTTATGTTAGATAAGGGTTCATTTTGATAGTTCCTCTCTACCTTGCGGAAATAGCTCAGTTGGTAGAGCATCAGCTTCCCAAGCTGAGGGTCGCGGGTTCGAGTCCCGTTTTCCGCTCTTCACTTTATTTGTACTTGTTCTTGTTTGCAGAATCACCTAAAGAACCGATTTTTTTGCGATTTTTTCTCTTTCGTTTTTCATTTCATTTACCTTTGCAAAATCTTTTTAACAACTAACCTTTTTGCAGACAATGAAATACAACCTCAAAGATTGCTTGGAGAAACGAATTTTGGTACTCGACGGCGGAATGGGTACGATGATCCAACGTTATAAACTGAAGGAAGAGGACTACCGTGGCGACTTTGCCATGGATAGTAAAATTCTGCAAAAAGGCAACAATGACCTACTCTGTATCACGCAACCAGAAATCATCAAAGAGATTCACCGTGAATACTTAGAGGCTGGAGCAGACATCATTGAGACCTGCTCGTTTAGCTCGCAGCGCATCTCCATGTCAGACTATGAGTTGGAAGACCATATCGCTCTGCTCAACAGGACAGCAGCCCAGTTGGCACGTTCCGTTGCAGATGAGTTCACTGCGAAGAACCCAGAGAAGCCTCGCTTCGTAGCAGGCTCTGTTGGTCCGACAAATAAGACTTGTTCCATTTCGCCAGATGTCAACAACCCCTCACTTCGCAATGTTACTTTTCAAGAGATGAAAGACGACTATGTGGAGCAGATGGAGGCACTCATAGAGGGAGGCGTGGATGCCTTGCTCATTGAGACTATCTTCGAC
Source organism: Clostridiales bacterium (assembly GCA_963626555.1). Taxonomy (GTDB): domain Bacteria; phylum Bacteroidota; class Bacteroidia; order Bacteroidales; family Paludibacteraceae; genus UBA1181. The sequence continues at coordinate 40,892 of CAVFXQ010000002.1, read as the reverse complement.
ACATTAAATGCCAAAGCAGCTATTTCAGCAGCCGAAGAGTGCATTGCACGTTCAGGCAAGAACATCTACATTATGCTCTCTGCCACTGTTGCCGACATAAGCGGGCGAACCCTTTCTGGGCAGACTATGCAAGCGTTTCTCAACTCTGTTGACCACGCACATCCTTTGTCTATCGGGCTCAACTGTTCGTTTGGAGCAAGAGACTTAAAGAAATTTCTGACAGAGATCAGCCTACAAAGTCCATATTTCGTCAGCGTCTACCCTAATGCTGGATTGCCTAACCAATTTGGCGAATATGATGAGACCCCCGAAATGATGGCGGAGCAAATGAAAGAATATGTCGATGAAGGTTTAGTAAACATCATCGGAGGGTGTTGCGGCACAACCCCCGACCACATCGCTGCATACCAAGCCCTTATCAAAGATAAAAAGCCACGCCAACGCAAGCAGGTCAACCACGATTTGAAACTTTCTGGATTGGAATCCCACTCGTTGAAATCTGTCAATATGAACAATGCCAATGAGCAGGAGCGTTCTCCGTTTATGGTAATTGGAGAACGTTGCAATGTGGCGGGGTCACGCAAGTTTCTTCGTCTCATCGGTGAAAAGAACTATGAAGAGGCATTAGACATAGCACGCAAGCAGGTAGAAGCAGGAGCAGACGTTGTCGATGTCAATATGGATGACGCGATGTTGGATGCCAAAACAGAGATGGTCACTTTCTTGAACTTCATTGCCTCCGATCCTGACATTTCCAAAGCTCCTATTATGATAGACTCCTCAAAATGGGAAGTCATTGAAGCAGGTTTGCAATGCGTGCAAGGGAAATCCATCGTCAATTCAATTTCCTTAAAAGAGGGGGAAGAGAAATTCCTTGCCAAAGCAAGGAAAATCAAGTCTTACGGAGCGGCCACCGTCGTAATGGCATTCGACGAGATTGGGCAAGCGGCCACCTACGAACGACGTATTGCCATCTGCGAACGCGCCTACAATCTGTTGAAGACCATTGATTTTCCTCCTGAAGATATCATATTCGACCCGAATGTACTTTCCATCGCCACAGGAATGGAAGAACACAACAACTACGGAGTGGATTTCATCCATGCCACGGAATGGATTCGACAAAACCTTCCCTATGCAAAAATCAGTGGAGGTGTAAGTAATCTATCTTTCTCCTTTAGAGGGAACAACCCTATCCGAGAGGCTATTCACTCCGTCTTCCTGCACCACGCCTATCAAAAAGGGATGGATATGGGAATCGTCAATGCGTCCACACGTGTGAAATACGAAGACATACCAGCAGATATTCTTGAATTAGTCGAAGATGTAGTACTTAACCGTAGAGACGATGCCACTGAACGCTTGATTGAAAAGGCAGATGCGATAAAAAATGCCGCTTCTGCCAATAAGAAAGAGGAAGTTGTAGAATGGCGTTCTTATCCATTGGAGAAACGAATAATCTACAGTCTGGTGAAAGGTATCGGAGAGTTTATGGAACAAGATATGAACGAAGCTCTGTCCATCTACCCCTCTGCCGTCGATATCATAGAAAAGCCTTTAATGGAGGGTATGAACGAAGTAGGAGAACTTTTCGCCAAAGGAACAATGTTTTTACCACAAGTAGTGAAAACAGCCCGAACGATGAAAAAAGCCGTAGCTATCTTGCAACCACATATTGAAGCTCAGAATAAAGGGGCTGAAAAGAAATCAGGTAAAGTGTTGATTGCCACTGTAAAGGGGGACGTACATGATATTGGGAAGAATATTGTAGCAGTAGTGTTGGCATGCAATAATTTTGAAGTGATAGATTTGGGAGTTATGGTACCCACAGAAACCATTGTGGAGACTGCAATCAAGGAAAAAGTAGACATAGTATGTCTGAGCGGTCTGATCACTCCTTCTTTGGAGGAAATGTGTCATGTGGCACAGGCGATGGAAGAAGCAGGACTAAAAACACCTATTTTAGTGGGAGGTGCGACCACATCGGACGTACACACAGCAGTGAAAATAGCTCCTTGCTACTCTGGGCCTGTACTGAGAATGAGAGATGCATCGCAAAACACCTACGCAATTTCCAAACTTTTGAGCAAAGAGAATAGCGAACAATTCATAGCAGACATTCGGAAAGCACAAGAAAAAATTCGATTAGAGCAGAAAGCCAAAGAGCAGAAAATACTGTCTATAGAAGAAGCGAAAAAGAAGAAATTGAATTTGTTCTAAAGAAACACCTATAGAATAGAAAAAGTCCTCGAACTTGAAACTCAAGGACTTTTTAATCTTTAACTATCAGTATTTTGCTATCGACACGACAAGCCCTTTCCCTCAGGTTTGAAAAACTTAGGGACAAAGAATTTTGCAATTAGAAAGCCTATCACCACACCGATAATATCTGCCAACCAATCGACCCACTCACCCTGACGAGGAGGAAAGAAATTCGCCTGTAATATCTCTATCAAACCGCCATAGACAATGGGATAAACAATACCCCACAATGCCATTGTCTTTTCCGTGAAAACGAAACGCTGTCGATAAAGTTCATAACACAAAAGCAAAGCCAAAACGGTGTATGCGCCACCATGCAAGACTTTATCTTGACCCGAAAAAGAGGGCAACACAGAAGGCATCTCACGAATGACGCTCATATAAAGAATGAAGAGCGACATCACAATTGACATACCATAAATCCTAAAAAAACGTAGCATATTAATTATTGTTCATTGATTTTCTTTTTCATATAATAACCATATACGAATTTACCGACGAAAAAAGCGACAAGCGGTCCGCAAAAATCGGAAATGAGATCGCACCATTCGGCACCGCGCGTCAACGTACAGAACTCTTGCAACAACTCAACCACACCCCCAAACAATCCAGAGAAAACGACCACCATCAAGAATTGGTGTACTCCCTTGATCTTCAGCGTAACAGAAAGCCAAAAAAGTAGAAGTCCCCATACGAAATAGAAAGTACTATGACCAACAATATCACGAATTGTCGTCATAAAAATACCGCCATCAATCTGAGGAAGAACAACAGGGTGGTTTTTAATCAAGTTAAAAACGTCTGGTACCGCAGGTCGTAAACTCTCGTACAAAATGAACCCCATCCATGCGACCGACAAGACGAGGGGGAGCCAAAAGCATTCCCAAATTCTTTTTTTTCTCATGGTAATAGATTTATAATTTGTAAAAGCAAAATTATAGTTTTTCCTTTATCTTTGCGAGTAAAATTCTTCGCAAAAAAACAAAACATATCATAAAAACAGAACTCAATGAAAACGATAGTCAGTGGAATCCGTTCTACAGGAAATCTTCACCTCGGCAACTACTACGGAGCATTAAAGAATTTTCTCCGTATGCAAGAAAACGAAAACAACAAGTGTTTCTTCTTCATTGCCGATTACCACTCTTTGACCACACATCCAGACCCAACGATACTCTATCCTAACGTGAAAAGTGTACTTACGGAGTATCTTGCGTGTGGCATTGACCCTGAGAAAGCGGCTATATATATCCAGAGTGATGTTCCTGCCGTCGTGGAACTCTATCTGATGCTCAACATGCATGCATATTTAGGAGAACTTTCAAAGACAGTTTCTTTCAAAGACAAGGCGAGAAAGAACCCCGAAAATGTTAACGCTGGGCTACTCACCTACCCCACGCTGATGGCTGCGGACATTTTGATTCACAATGCTGACGAAGTACCTGTTGGCAAAGACCAAGAGCAACATTTAGAGATGACTCGAAATTTTGCGAAACGCTTCAATAACTTCTACGGTGTAGAATACTTCAAACAACCAGTTTCGTATACAGACGGAACACAAGCCATCAAGATTCCAGGATTAGACGGAAGCGGGAAAATGGGCAAATCAGAAGGCAACTGCATTTACTTAGCAGACGATGCAAAGACCATTGAGAAAAAGGTGAAAAAGGCTCTAACAGACCAAGGTCCGACAGAGAAGAATTCTCCCAAACCAGAATGCATTGAAAACCTCTTCACCATCCTAAAGGTAGTCTCAAAGCCAGAAATCGTACAACAATTTGAGGATGCGTGGAATGATTGCGTGATTCGTTACGGAGACTTGAAAAAGCAGTTGGCGACCGACATCATCGCATCTACAGAACCCATTCGCGAGCGCATTGCGGAAATTGACGCACACCCTGAAATACTGCACAAAGCAGTTACCCGAGGCAAAGAAATCGCACAAGAAAGTGCTGCAAAAACAATTAAAGAAGTACGCGAGATTATGGGATTCCGCAATTTCTAACTAAGACAGAACAAATTACAACATGAAAAAAGCCCGAGATAACCAATCGGGCTTTTTCATTAGGGAATAATATATTTTTGTGACGCTACTTGTTCCTTCCCACCTCAATCAGAGCAGATGTTAAATTCGTCCACGAATATTTTTTCTTTTCTTCTTGAATTCCTTCTGTAAAATTAGGACGATCATTCAAAAAACGAACAACAGCCTCCGCCACCGACGTCGGATCTGGTTCTACCACATAGCCCACCTTGCCGTCAGGCACATTCTCAGCTAAGCCACCTACATTGGTCACCAACATTGGCTTTTCAAAATGGTAAGCCACTTGAGTAACGCCACTCTGCGTTGCCGATTTGTAGGGTTGAACCACCAAATCTGCTAAACTGAAATAATAGCGAACCTCCTCGTCTGGCACGAAATCCGTATTCCATACCACAGAACCATCCAATTTTAATTCCTTCTCAATTTCCTTGTATTGTTCTCCATTATTATAAAACTCACCTGCCACCAACAGTTTTACTTTAGATTTGTCAATTCGGCTATCAGCAAAAGCCTTCAACATCCAATCCAACCCCTTGTAGTCGCGAATCAATCCGAAGAAAAGAAGATACGAGAAATTAGGATCTAAATTCAATTTTCGAGCAGCCTCTTCACGAGAGACTGGCAAACCGAAATTATCATAAAGAGGATGACGGCAGAATTTCTTAGCCTTTCTATTATCAAACAAATCCAAATCCGCCAAAACCGATTTTGACATTGTCACAAAACCATCCGTAGAACCAACAAAATACGAAGCGAACATATTGTCTCCTATTCTCTTCTCATGAGGAATAATGTTATGCACAATAGAGACCACCCGTGTGTGTTTGTTACTACGAGCAATCCGAGCGATCGTACCGAAGCAGGGAGACATAAACGGGAGCCAAAACGGAATAACAAGGTAATCGGGAGCCATCTTTTTAATCTTCAATCCAACGGAAATCCAGTTAAAAGGATTGACAGAAGAAACCATTCTCGTAATCTTCAAGTTCTTAGGAGCGGGACTATCCGAGTATTGCGTTTTCCCAGGGAAAAGAAAATTCGGATATTGGAGTGTAAACGTGACTATCTCTGTCTCGTTGCCCTCGTTTTGGAATTGAAGGGAGAGACGTTCGTTTAGATTAGCGAGCCCCCCCCGATATGGATAGGCAGTACCTAATAAAACAATTTTCATAAATCGAAACTTTTGTACAAAAATACGCTTTTAACGATGAATGAGGACAAAAGAAGAAGAGATAAATGAAAGTCATTTTTGGTTTTTAAAATTTAATTATCTAAATTGCAACATCGGATTTTATAGGTGAGATTTTTTAAATTTAAATTTTAGTTCGTTATGAAAGATATTTTTCAAATAGAATACGTTTTGGGGACGATTTCAATGTCCGCATTTTGGAAAGTCATCAGCACCACGGAAGGTCTGTCAAGATGGTTCGCTGACTATGTGGAATGTAGCGATGACGAGTACACTTTTCATTGGGGCGACTCAGTAGGGAAAGCCAAACTGATTGGTCAAAATAACAAGAAAAACATTCGATTCAGATGGGAAGAAGACGAGGGGACAAACTACTATTTTGACATCCAATTTTCAATTTCTGAAATTTCACAGTCCGTTATACTACGAGTCACAGACTACAGCGAATCTAGCGAAGACATGGCAGGATTAACCAACTGGTGGAATATTAAGATTGAAACAATGCGTAAATCGTTCGGAATTTAATAAAAAGAGTTAAATTTGCGGTCAAGTATTTTTTGCCTTATCATTTTCCATAAGAAATGCATATCAAGCGATTATATTCTTACCTCATCAAGAGTTACCTTGGGACATTCTTTGCTACGTTCCTTGTCTGTTTGTTTGTCGTTTTGATGCAATTTTTATGGAAATATGTAGACGAAATGGTTGGTAAAGGATTGGAAGTCAGTGTTTTATTAGAGTTCTTCTTTTATGCGGCGCTGTCTCTTTTTTCTATGGCACTTCCATTAGCAATTTTACTCTCCTCGCTCATTACATTTGGAAACATGGGTGAGAATTTAGAGTTATTAGCGATGAAAGCCGCCGGAATTTCACTGTTTCGTATCATGCGCCCCTACATCGTTTTCTTGTCGATTATTAGCGTCGGCGCATTTTTCTACTCCAATATGGCGATGCCAGTCATACAGACCAAACTATGGACGTTGCTCTATTCTATGAGGCAAAAATCACCTGAAGTGGAGATTCCAGAAGGTTCATTCTACAACGGAATTGACGGTTACCATATCTTTGTAAAAGAGAAAGACAGAAAGACTAAGTTGTTGAAAAACATGATGATATATGATTTTTCAAAAGGATTTGACAACTCAGTAGTGATGGCGGCCGACTCAGCTCGCCTCAAAGTGGCAAGCGACAAACAAAGTCTTATTTTAGAGCTTTACAACGGAGAATCGTTTGAGAACCTCAAAAAGCAAGGAGGAGCGACACGAAATGTGCCATACAGACGCGAAACATTCAGTTACAAGGAGGTGCTGATTGAGTTTGACGCCAACTTCAACAAAATGGACGAATCAGTCTTGTCTAACCGTTATATGGGAAAGAACCTAAACGAGTTGACCGTCTTCATTGACTCTATGCAGCAACACTCCGACAGTATTAGTCAGAAAGAATATGGACTTTACCAACGACACTTCTTTGAACGAGGGGCAACTGGAATGAATACGATTGAGAACAGTAAAAAAGATAGTTTAAAAGCGAAAAGGAAAGCATCCAACGATAGTACAACGATGGTGCCAATAGACTATACTCTAAAAGAGTTGCTCTCCCAATATCCACTCTCCGTGCAAGTGAACATTTTAGACCGTGCTATAAAGTCATCCGATCGTATGAGGATGGATTTGCCGTTCATCCACGGACAGAAAGAGGGAGACACGAGAAGAATACACAGATTCGACATTGAGAGACACCGCAAATTCACGTTGTCGTTCGCATGCATTCTGTTTTTTTTGATTGGAGCACCTTTAGGAGCGATTATCCGAAAAGGTGGATTGGGCTTGCCCGTCGTGGTATCCGTGATATTATTCATCATCTACTATATCATCGACAACACAGGGTATAAGATGGCACGAGAAGGCGTCTGGTATGTATGGCAAGGAATTTGGCTAAGTTCTTTCGTTCTATTCCCTTTGGGAGTCTTTCTCACCTATATGGCGGCTACAGACCGTACAATCGAACTCAAATCGCCCAAAATACTTTGGAATCAATTTAAGTCATTCATACTTCAAATACGAAGAAATTTGCAAAATAAGTTCTACAAAACGCAGCCCATAGAAGCACACAACGAGGAGGACAATAAAAGCAAGGAAAATTCGTAATGATAAATAAGAAAAGTTACAACAAGCCATAATAGGCAATAAACAAAAAACAGAATAAGGATAAAGCGATGTCAGACTACAAGTTAAATACCATCGAGGAAGCCATAGAAGACTTCAAACAAGGAAAATTTTTAATCGTTGTAGACGATGAGGACAGAGAGAACGAAGGAGACTTCATCACAGCAGCGGAACTCATCAACGAAGAAAAAATTAACTTTATGCTGAAAGAGGGCCGAGGTGTACTTTGCGCCCCTATCACCCTGTCGCGTTGCGAAGAGTTGAAGTTGGACAAACAGGTAATAAACAACACCTCGATGTTAGGCACACCATTCACCGTAACCGTAGACAAGTTGGATGGTTGCACAACAGGTGTTTCCACACACGACCGAGCCGCAACGATAAAAGCACTCGCCGACCCACAATCAACACCCGAGACATTCGGTCGTCCTGGACATATTAATCCATTGTACGCACAAGACAAAGGCGTTTTGAGAAGAGCAGGACACACCGAGGCCGCCATTGATTTAGCACGTTTGGCAGGACTTCACCCAGCGGCAGCTCTCATAGAAATTATGAACGAGGACGGAACGATGGCACGTATGCCACAGCTCATCGAAAGATCAAAAAAATACGGTATCAAGATCATCACAATTCGAGACCTCATTTCATACAGACTGCAACAAGAATCCTTAGTTGAACGCGGAGAAACCGTACATCTTCCAACCAAGTACGGTGACTTTATGTTGACCCCTTTTCGTCAAAAGTCGAACGGATTAGAACATGTAGCCATCACCAAGGGAGAATGGAAAAGAGAAGAACCTATCCTCGTACGCGTACATTCGTCATGTGCGACAGGCGATATTTTCGGGTCTCTCAGATGCGAGTGTGGCGAGCAGTTGGCTGAATCGCTTCGCAGAATAGAGAAAGAAGGCAAAGGCGTAGTTGTCTATATGAACCAGGAAGGTCGAGGCATTGGCTTGATGAACAAAATCAAAGCATACAAACTGCAAGAAGAAGACGGATTGGACACAGTAGATGCCAACATTCACTTAGGATTTCAGGCCGATGAGAGAGACTACGGCGTAGGCGCGCAGATTCTCCGCGAATTAGGTGTGTCAAAAATGAGGCTGATGACAAACAACCCGACCAAAAGAATCGGGTTAGAGAGTTACGGATTGGAGATCGTCGAAAATGTTCCAATAGAGATTAAGCCTAACAAGTACAATCTCCGTTATATTCTAACGAAGAAAGAACGTATGGGACACGACATCCATATCAGCGAAAAATAAATTTATACAACTGTGTTTATTTGACTATATTAGCAAGTAAAATTAATCAATACAGATATGATATTACTACAAGCAGAGACTGCAACAGAAGAGGCAAGCCTCAACCTATTTGAGATGGCTGTCAAGGGAGGATGGATTATGATTCCACTTGCGTTGCTCCTTATTTTAGCAATTTACATTTTCATTGAACGGTTGCTTGTTATTCGCAAGGCAGCGGTCAAAGATCCTACGTTTATGGATAAGATCAAAGACTACATCAACGAAGGGAAGATAGATGCGGCCCTCACGCTCTGTAAGAACACCGACACTCCTTACTCTCGTATGATAGAAAAGGGGATCACTCGTTTAGGGCGCCCGATGAACGACATTATGGTTTCCATTGAAAACGTTGGAAATATTGAGATCGGAAAGTTGGAGCGAGGATTGTCATTACTTGCCACAACAGCAGGAGGCGGACCAATGATCGGATTCCTCGGTACGGTAGCCGGAATGATAGAGGCATTCTTCAACATGGCGAATGCTGGCAACAATGTCGATGTCACCACATTAGCAGACGGAATCTATGTTGCGATGGTAACCACTGTTGGCGGATTGATTGTCGGGATCATCGCATTTTTTGCCTACAACTACTTGACCTCAAAAGTAGATGAAGTAGTGAACAACATGGAGGCGCGCACCGTTGAGTTTATGGATATTCTCAATGAACCAGCCAACTAAAACTTGCAGATATGGCATTGAAGAGAAGAAACAAGGCAGAAGCAACTTTTAGTATGTCGTCAATGACAGACATCATCTTTCTGCTACTCATATTTTTCATGCTCACCTCGTCGGTGGTTCATCCCAACGCCATCAAACTAATGCTTCCACAAAGTTCGACACAAACCTCGGCCAAGCCATTAACCCGAGTAACGATCGACAAGGATTTGAACTATTATGTGGCATTCGGTGCAGACACCGAGAGGCAGGTTTCGTTTGACGAGATAGAACCATTCCTGCTACACATTGAAAGCGAAGAACCCGAAATGTATGTAGCCCTCTATGCCGATGAGACGATACCCTACGGCGAAGTAGTGAAAGTGCTGAACATAGCCAACAAGAACAAATTCAAGTTGGTCATAGCAACACGTCCGATGGACAAATGATTTTAGCAGATGAATTTTCTGAAGAAATTTTTTAAGAAATATCTTAGTTTAAACAAGTATCAGCAGGCGAGAGTGGTAGCCACGATAGGCACGACTATCATTTCGCTTGCCATTCTGCTTATTCTACTCAACACCTATCTTCGGAGAGACGTTCCACAAACAGAAGAGGGCCTTGAAGTGATGATGGGTATGGAAATGATGGGAGGAGAGGATCTCTTCGAGCCAACCCCTGCCTCTGAAATAGCGCAGGAGTTAGCTGACGTTGCCACGGCAGAACCAGAGCCTCAACCAAGCGAAGATGCCTACCAAACGCAAGACTTGGAAGAGTCTGTCGAAATGAAGTCAAAGAAGACGGACGAAGAGATTCAGAAAGAAAAAGAGTTGGCAGAACAGAAAAAGAAAGAACAAGAAGAGAAAGAAGCAGAGCGGAAACGATTGGCAGAAGAGAAGAGACAAAAAGAGGAGCAACAACGTCGCCAAGACAGCATTTCAGCCGCCATAGCCTCACGCACCAAAATGTTGGGAGGCGGAGGAGGCAACGGCGCAGATGCCAACTCAAAGGGCAAAGGAGGAAATTCTTCAGGCATGAATGGCAACCCATTTGGCAATAAAGATTCCAACAGCACTCAAGGCTCCTCCAACACGGGGAACAATAATTCCTTCTCTCTCGCAGGACGAAGCCCCGTAGGAAAGATTGGTGTACCAACCTACTCAGAACAAGTAGAAGGGAAAATCGTCATTGCCATCACAGTAGATAAGAATGGCAACGTTACAAACGCACAAATGCAAGCCAGGGGCACAACCGTCGACAACGCGGCAGTGATCAACGCAGCAGTGGCTGCAGCGAAGAAAACAAAATTCAACGCAATCAAAGAAAACAAGTTGCAAACAGGAATTATCACCTACGACTTGATTCTCAAATAACTTAGGAACAAAAGAAACGATTATACCAACAGATAAAAACTATAAAAAGATATGATTTACGTATTTTTTGCCAATGGATTTGAAGAAACAGAAGCCATAGTCCCGGTCGATATGCTACGACGAGCAGGTTTAGAAGTGAAATTAGTCTCCGTCAACGATGAACTCACCGTTACCGGTTCGCACGGCATCCCATTAAAGGCCGACATTATGTTTGACGATGCAAATTTTGACGATGCAGAAATGTTGCTCCTTCCAGGAGGAATGCCGGGAACAAAGAACTTAGATGCCCACGCAGGACTCTGCGAACTTTTACAAGACTCTGCCGAAGATAAGAAAATCAAGTTGGCTGCCATTTGTGCCGCACCATCCGTATTCGGCAACCTTGGACTTCTCAATGGAGAGAAAGCGGTTTGCTACCCTGGTTTTGAAGACCAGCTGATAGGAGCAACCGTATTGAAAGATCCTGTTGTCGTTTCCAACCAATTCATCACAGCAAGAGGAGCAGGAGCAGCGATGAAATTCGCATTAAAATTGGTGGAAGTCCTCAAAGGGAAAAGATTTGCAGACGAATTAGCCGATGCTATCGTCTACAACAAATAAATCTTTAAATTAAAAAAAATGAACAAAAAATTTTTATACGTTTTATTAGGGTTGCTTTGCTTCACAGCCTACCTCCCTTCTTGTATTGAAGACGATAGTTATGGCGATAGTCTTGAAGTTTACAATAAAGGGGACAACCGCCGTAATGGCGTTAAACAAGAAGAAGAAGACAATGACGACGATGACGATAGCGATGACACAAAAGATGATGACGCATTCGACTTCACCACTCTTTCAGGAACTTACAGAGGATTTTTGACTGCCGATGAAGAAGCAACAGAGGAGAGCGAAGGAGACACTGTTGATGTAACAGTTGTTGGAAATTCAGATAAAACATTTAAATTAGCCCTCTACAATGCAACCGTAACAGGAATTGAACTAGGCGACCTGATATTTGACAAAATACCATCGAAATATGACTCAAGCAACGACAGGTACACCTTCGAGTTGAAAAAAGTGCATGTAGACTTGGCTGGAGGGGAGATTTCCACGGATGTTGATGTCAGCGGTTATGTTACGAAAAAAGGGAAGCTTCGTTTCCAAGTAGATATTTACACGCCAACTCTCTCACTCTACTGTGAAGGACCAAAGAAACAATAAACTGATTTATTCACTAAAACAGGTATAGTATGAAGAACATTAAATTTTATGCCTTAGCACTTTTATTAGGTGCAGGAATGTCTGTCTTCTCTTCTTGCGACAAAGATGATGATGACAACAATGGGAAAAACTCCAATGACAAAGGAGACACACAGCAGGTAGAGCAGATGAAAGGTGGAAACATCGTTGGAACATGGATACTTGACGAATCAAAGTCTTCCACCACCATCAATGGGGCCGCTTCTTTAGATGCTTTGGGAGACTACTCAAAATATGTGAATGTCAACAGCATAGTAAATCTTTTAGGCGACATTGTAACCTTCACAGAAGATTTGAAAGTGAATACTGCGACGCAAAAAGGCAGCTACACAACAGATGTAGAGAACCTGACTGTCACTTTTCCTATCTCAGAGACCAGCAATTTCACTATTAAGGGAGGAGCTGACCTCTCCACACTCATCGCGGCCAAAAATCCGAGCTTGGCTAACGCAGTGAGCGCAACCTTGAACACATTCTCATACACTGCCGATAACAATGTCTTGACAATCTTAGTTTACGCAACGGTGAGCGCAGACATTGACGCACTTCAATCTCTGAAGAGTACAGCAGCAAGCGCAAGCGATGAAAGTTCCAAGTTGATCTTACCTATCATTGCAAAATTTGTCTACAACTTGCAAGCGGACTCTGACGATAACACCATCATTGGCACTTGGATAATGGACGAAAGCAAGACATCCGCAACCATCAATGGAGCCGAAGCAGCGTCATTCCTTAACCAATTCGGCGTGACAGGAGTCAATATCGGAGAGGTTGTCAACATTTTAGGAAACACCGTAACCTTCAACGCTGACAGCACCGTTGTCGCAGGAGATAAGAAGGGAACCTTCCACACAGAAGAAAACGCCCTCTCTTTCACCCTCACCACTGACAATGGGACAGAAACCTACACCCAAGGAACCGATGTAAAATCATTAGTTGCCAGCAATTTCGGAGCAATGGCCACAATGGTTAATTCAGCCACATTGAGTTCGCTCACCTACATCGTAGACAATAAACATCTTACTGTAAAATTAGAAATTGCAGTTGAAGTTAAAGGAGTAACCCTTCCAATCAATGCTTCATTTGAATATGATTTGAAGAACGAATAAAAAATAAGGGAAATTCCCCACAAAAGAGGACTATCTCTCCACAATAAGAAAGAGGACTGAGTACCACTGCTCAGTCCTCTTTCTTTTATTTTCCACATTTTATAGGTGATATTGTTGTTGTCAGAACAACGATTTTAAGAATAATTAACATAACAACATAATAATTAGTGCAACAACATTATTTCGTTGTTGTCTAAACAACTATATTTGCATTTAGAAAAGTTATATACAACATAAATAAATTTATCATTATGAAGAATATAGATTGGGCAAACGAGTCTGAGATGTCTACGCAGCCAGAAAGAACAAAAAAAGGAGTAGAACTATCGTTCGCAGTTATCAGTGGAAACATCAGTCACCAGATTAATAGAATCGTGTCTCGCACGCTTCGCAATGAAGGAATTGACATGACACCAGAGCAGTGGTTGATTATGACATGCTTATGGACAAAAGTAGAAGGCGATTGTCCCACTCAGAATATGATTGCCAGGGCTACATTCAAAGATCGTCCGAGCGTAACAAGATTACTCCGCAACTTAGAGCGTCAAGAATTGATATACAGAGTTTCAAAAGTAGGAGACAAAAGAGCGAACAATGTTTATTTAACACAGAAAGGAATTGATTTAGAGGAGAAGGTGAAGAAAGTAACCCAAAAAGCGTTAGAATCAATCTTCTACGGATTTAGCAAAGAAGAGATAGAGACCGCGTTTAAATTCATGGACAGAGTGTTTGAAAACATCCAATAGTTCCTTACACACAAAAGTTTCATCTTAAGGATTTCTTAGAACCAATAGATTTCTTACTATATGAAAAAAATCGCAATACTCGTTGGTAGCCTTTTAACGACAGGCTGCCTTTGCGCACAAGAAAGTGCCAACGAAATGGTCGCTGCAGACAGCATCACTGCGAGCGACCCTTCTTCTGTTGCGATCGACACGACCCAACAGAATGTCTACACCTTGGAGGATATTCGCAAAATGGCATTAGACAATAACAAGTCGAACAAAAAAGCCCAAGCAGAAAAAGAGCAAGCCTCCTACGAACGAAAAGCCGCACGGACAAAATACTTTCCAGACCTAAGCATAAAGGGAGGTTATGTTCGCAATGGAGATGACCTCACCCTCGCTTCTGAGAATCTATTTCTTCCCATCGGAACCTTAGGAGCAGATGGATCTTTTTCTTTGACCCCTAATCAGGTGAGCAATAACTGGACATTAGTCAACGGACAAGCGGTTCCCTTAGATGCCAATGGACAACCATTCAACCCCAAGACGAATCCTGAAAAACTACAGTGGAAACAATACACCACCATACCCAAGGATGAGCTCACATTTGACACGAAAAACATTTTCGTAGCAGCACTCAACTTAGTACAGCCTGTCTTCATGGGTGGTAAAATCGTTGCCTACAACAAGATTTGCAAATTGAAGATGGAGTTGGCAGACAGTAAGCAAAGTACTTTGCAAGATGACATTTTAGTGAATGCAGATGCCACCTACTGGCAGATCGTATCACTCAACAGCAAGAAGAAGGCTGTAGAAGGACTCATCTCTCTGTTGGACAAGATGGAAAAAGATGTCGACCATCTCATTGAATCGGGAATGGCAACGAAAGCAGATCAACTCTCCGTTTCAGTAAAGAAGAACGAAGCCGAGATGGCACTCTTCAAAGTGGAGAACGGCATTCATCTGTCAAAAATGCTTTTGGCACAATATTGCGGACTTCCCCTCAACGAGTCATATAAGTTAGCAGACGAGGACATAGATGCCATTGAAGTTTCCGAGACAGAGCCTGCCGACATGGAATCTGTTTACGAAAAAAGAAGTGAAATTAAGAGTTTGACTATCGCAGAGGAAATCTACAAGCAGAAAGAGCATGTAGAGAGAGCCAAATTGATGCCAAACATTGCGCTTTTCGGTTCGTATGCAGGCACAAGCCCAAATTTGAAAGATGGATTTGACAAAGGAATGGGATGGGATTGGCACGTTGGCGTGATAGTCAACATTCCACTGCTTCACTGGGGCGAAAACATCTACACTTTGAAAGCAGCAAAATGCGAATCGCAAATTGCAAAATACAACGAAGAGGAAGCCAAAGAAAAAATAGAATTGCAAGTTACGCAAAGCCAGTTCAACCATGACGAGGCACTTCGTAAATTAGATATTTCCACCCGCAGTTTGGAAAAAGCGGAAGAGAACCTTAAACACGCCACCTTAGGATTCAACGCAGGAGTCATTCCCGCCTCTAATCTGATGGAGGCACAGACCGCATGGCTCTCAGCTAAGTCTAACAAGATTGAAGCCGAAATTGAGGCAAAAGTCAGCGAGATCAACTACAAAAAAGCAATTGGAACATTGCAAGACAACTAAAATCAAGGCTATAAAACATAGCTAAAAAAGCACTTTTCGTATAGTTTAATATCCATAAATTAAGAAGAGTTATGGCAACAAAAAATAAAAATAACGACGTTAACATAGTGATAGCGTTCGTCGTATTATTAGCAATTGTGTTAGGTATCACTTTGGTAGGCATCTTTACAATGAAGAAAGGCGCAGATACCGTACAGGGCGAGGTAGAGTTCACGCAACTCCGCGTGTCGGGCAAGCTACCTGCCAGAATTGAAAAGATATGTGTCAGCGAAGGTCAATATGTAAAAGAGGGGGATACGCTCGTCTACTTAAACAGTCCTGAAGTTGAGGCTAAGATGCAACAAGCACGCGCCGCAGAACAAGCAGCCAGCGCGATGAATCAGAAAGCCAAGAAAGGAGCAACAGAAGAGCAGATAAAAGCGGCCTACGAGATGTGGCAGAAAGCACAAGCAGGTCTTGAAGTTGCAAAGAAGTCATACGACCGTGTGCAGAAGCTGTACGAGCAGGAGGTTGTAGCTGCGCAGAAGAGAGATGAGGTTGAGGCAAACTACAAAGCGATGGTAGCGACCGAGCAAGCCGCCAAATCACAATATGAGCAGGCACTCAAGGGCGCAACAGACGAGGAGAAAAACGCAGCCCTTGCTCAGTTGAATCGTGCCAAAGGAGCAGTGGCCGAAGTTGCCTCATACATTTCAGAGACTGTTCTCACCGCACCTGTATCAGGAAAAATTGTTGAAATTTTTCCATGCAAGGGAGAATTAGTTGGTTCTGGAGCTCCAATCATGAATGTCATTGATACAGCCGATGTTTGGGTTACTTTCAACATACGAGAGAAAGAATACATGAAGTTCAAAGAGGGAACGACTATCAAGGCTATCATTCCAGCATTAGACAATAAAGAAGTAGATTTGACAGTCAACTATGTCAAAGACCTTGGCACATTCGCCGCATGGAAAGCGACAAAGGTGAAGGGAGAATACGACTCAAAGACCTTTGAAATCCGCGCATACTTCAATGACAAAGTAGACGACTTAGTGAGCGGAATGTCTGTCATTGTCAAAGAAGAATAGTTCATCAGTTGACAGTTTTTATTCAATCACAAATAAAAGAAGGTGAAATGGAAAACTATTCAGCCATAAAACGTATCTGGATGTTGGCGGTGCGTGAGTGGAGAATCCTCACCCATCGACGCCTCTACCCATTCGTCATGGTCGGTGCGCCTGTGCTGTGTGTCATCTTCTTCTTGACACTGATGCAAGTCGGGTTGCCGCAAGGACTACCCGCAGCGGTTGTAGACAAAGACAACAGCAACGTGTCCCGCCAATTGATCCGTACCCTCGACAATTTCAAACAATCGAGTGTCGTCGTCAAATGCCAATCGTTCCAAGAAGCACGACAATTAATGCAGGAGGGGAAGGTATATGGAATCTATTATATTCCGGAAGATTTTGAGCGAGACGTTCTATCCTTTCGGCAACCGACCCTTTCTTTCTATACCAACACCGCCTATATTGTAGCAGGCTCCCTTGAATTTCAAGACTTGAAAACCATTTCCGTATTGGGAGGGGCGGCCGTTGGCAAGCAGATGCGGTTAGCGAAAGGACAGACAGAAGAGCAGGCGATGAAAGAATTGCAACCCATCAACATAGAGACACACCCATTAGGAAATCCCTGGATCAACTACTCTATCTACCTCAGCAACGTCATTTTGCCAGGATTACTTTGTGCCATCATCATCATTACGACAGTGTTCGCATTAGGCTCCGAAGTGAAAAACAGACGATCAAAAGAATTGTTATACATTTCTGGCGACAATATGTTGATTCTAATGTTAGGTAAACTCTTGCCACACGCACTCATCTATATGCTAATGGCAACATTCATAGACGTTTGTCTCTACAGTTATATGGGCTTTCCTTGCCATAATGGATTAGGGGCTATGCTAATTGTCTCTTACATATTCGTCTTAGCGTGCTTGTCATTTGCGATAGCACTCTATGCATTAATTCCCAAAATGCGCGTATCTCTCAGTTTATCAGCATTTTACACTATGTTGTCATTTTCTATCAGTGGTTTCACATTCCCTGTAGAAGAGATGCACCACATACTGCAAGTATGGTCGAAGTGTTTTCCTCTTAGACACTATTTCTTGCTTTATGTCAACAATGCGTTAAATGGAAGGGACTTCTGCTATGCATGGGGATCCTACGCCGCCTTGGTCATTTTCATGATGTTGCCATTATTGGCCGCCAAGCGACTGAGAACCGTATACAAGTATGACGTGTATGAGCCATAGTTATTAGATGAACTTGTAAATTCAGAGAAAATGAATAGAGTTTTCAAACAAATAAGAGAAGGATTGTCAGACCTCGTCCTGGTTTGGTACGACGAGTTCAAGGAGGCTTTGTCAGACTCCGCATTAGTTTTGCTTTTCTTCATCGCCCCTTTGTTCTACCCTATCGTCTACGGATTGATTTATGCGAACGAAGTTGCCACGGAGGCAAAGTTAGTAGTGGTTGACTTAGACAACTCAAAAGAGTCTCGTGAGTTTCGTCGTTTATGTGACGCGACCCACGAAATCGAGGTCGTCGGTGTCTGTGCCAATATAGAAGAGGCAAAAGAGGTTATCAATAGACGCGAAGCCTTTGGAGTTTTGCTTTTCCCCAGAGATTTCTCGAAACGCATAGCCCAAAAAGATCAGGCGACGATCCAGCTTTATTGCGAAATGAGCAGTCTTCTCTACTATAAGAACCTCTTAGCACCTATCACAGAAATCTCATTGGAAGTCAACAAAGACATTCAGATAGATCGTTTAGACATCAACAGCGTGAAGTCGGCAGGAACAGAAAGTATTTCAACCACCTTCATCAACTACCAAAACGTATCACTTTTCAATCCTCAGAATGGATTCAACAGTTTCCTTTTGCCTGCATTCGTAATGTTGTTGATTCAGCAAACTATGCTCATAGGCATCTGTGTATTGAGTGGAGGTGTCTTTGACAGGAAACGATTCCACAGGCTGACCCCTATTCTTCGTCATAAGAGAGGTACGTTTAGGATTGTCATAGGGAAAGTGTTGTTCTATCTAACCATCTATTTGATCAATGCCTATTATCTACTACACCTCGTCCCAAAGATTTTCAATCTTCCTCAGATTGGCGATCCAGTAGACATCATCACATTGGTTCTGCCGTACATTGTAGCATGTTCACTCTTCGGAATGACCATTAGTGTATTCATCAAAGAAAAAGAAACAGCCTATGTGTTGCTTACATTTTTCTCACTGATATTCCTCTTCATATCTGGAGTTTCGTGGCCACAAGCTGCTGTGCCTACTTTCTGGAAGTACGTTAGTTATTTAATTCCAAGCACTTTCGGCATCCATGGATTTGTCAAAATCAATACGATGGGAGCAACCATACCCGATATTTCATTCGAGTACACTGGATTATTAATTCAGATTGTTGTCTATTTCATCACCGCATGTATAGTCTATCGCTATAGAATCAAGAAAGAATGTGTATAATGCCCAGAGTTCACATTAAGGATTTTTAAGAAAAAAATAAGGTATAATATTTGTCAAATCGGATAAATATTATACCTTTGCAACCGCAAATAAGACAAAAAAAGGTTCCTTGGCCGAGTGGTTAGGTACCGGTCTGCAAAACCGTTTACAGCAGTTCGAATCTGCTAGGAACCTCAAAGAAACTGAGAACTGTAGCTTTTCTGAAGTCGCAGTTCTTTGTTTTTTATAAGCATTAAAAAAGCCACTGCAATTTCAGAAAAACGTGCGTCTAACACACCTTCATAAAAAAATATTTGTTACTCTTCTTTTTACCATCCTTGCATTGGCAACCTCATTGGCAGAAGAAGTAAAAACGACTCAATTAGACGAATTCGTTTTAGAGGCACCTATCAAAGAGGGAAAAAACATTGAAGAGCAACCTGTTTCGTTCAATGCTTTCTATATGAGCGACATTGAGAAGAAAAAATCGACTGCAACTCGCGACTTAGCCGATTTTGTTCCTAATTTTCACATTCCGGACTATGGTTCACAGATGACCTCCTCTATATATGTGCGAGGTTCAGGAGCGAGAATTGACCAACCTGTGGTGGTAATGCTAATTGACAATGTACCCATACTAAACAAGAACAACTACGATTTTGACCTTTTTGATGTGTCGCGAGCTGAATTCCTCCGCGGTCCGCAAGGCACCCTCTATGGACGCAACTCTCTCTGTGGACTCATCCATTTTACCACCCTTTCCCCTTTTGTATATCAAGGATGTCGCTTTGCGGTCGACTATTCAACAGGAAACACCATCCAAGCAAAAGCCTCCATTTATAAAAAGATATCGGAGAAATTCGGTTTTTCTTTCGCAGTCAAAGCCAAACATTCCAATGGTTTCTTTACCAACCAATACGATGATTCACGATGCGACCCTCTTAACAGTCTAAGCCTGCGAAGTCGTCAAATTTGGAAATATTCTTCCGCACTTACGTTTGAAAACACCATATCCGCCAACCTCCTTCGTCAAGGAGGTTACGCCTACCAGTTGATTGACTCAACAGGAAGACACCCCGTCAATTATAACGATGAATGTAATTACAGCAGAACAAGCCTCCTCGACGGATTCATCGTCAAATATAAACAACCCAAATTTTCGTTCTCCTCCATCACGAGTTATCAGTATTTGAACGACGACATGCGTCTCGACAATGATTTTCTTCCACAATTCTATTTCACGCTTGACCAAAGTCAACTTGAACACGCTGTAACAGAAGAAGTTATCTTACAATCAAACAATAAAGAAAAACATTGGAACTGGAAATTTGGAAGTTACGGATTCTACAAACATGGTAGTATGGACGCACCCGTAACCTTTGGGAGAGAGGGCATCCAAAAGTTAATTCTCGACAATGCCAATGCAGGTATTCACAAAGGATTATCAGACAAATACAACCTTGATTTTCAAAACAACACATTACCGATCAACAGCGAATTTGAGTTGCCCACCGTTGGTGCAGCCGTCTATCACCAAAGCAATTTTAAGGTGAGGAAATGGGAATTTACCGTCGGACTACGATTGGATTATGAACACGCCACAATGCGCTATGACAACGAAGCAGTCATCGACTACATTTTCAGTTATCCTTTAGACGGAGAGATTTACAGTCCCACTAATCGTATGAACAGCAAATTGAAAGGAGAAACAGAGAAAACATTCTTTGAAATATTGCCAAAATTTTGCGTTCAATATAACATTCACCACAAAAATCATGTATATTTGAACATTGCCAAGGGTTATAAGGCAGGCGGTTTCAACACACAAATATTCTCAGACATTCTTCAGAGCCAGTTAAAAAAAGACCTGATGAATGAGTTGGGATTCAGTCTTGAAGAACAAACAGACTATGACGTTACGAAGCACACGTCTTACGAGCCAGAATACAATTGGACATACGAAGTGGGAGGGCATTTCAAAGATTTGAAGAATTGGTTAGATGTCGACGTTTCTCTCTTCTTTGTAAGAAGCAGAAACCAACAACTCACTGTTTTCCCTCCTGGACAGAACACGGGCAGAATGATGACCAATGCGGGTAGAAGTCGCAGTTTCGGGGCGGAGGTTACCCTATCGAAATCTCCATTCGCCGCACTTCCCTCATTACATTTGAATGCCACCTACGGCTATAGCAATGCGAAGTTCACAAACTACCACAGTGGCACGAAATCCTATGATGGCAAGTACGTTCCCTACTCACCAAAGCACCAAGCGACATTGCAAATTGGATATACATTCTATATCAATCGTAAATTATGCGACCAAATCAATGTCTCAACAGATTGGCGAGGCATGGGGGAAGTTTATTGGGACGAAGAAAACACGGAATCACAACCATTCTACAATATTTTTGATGCCGATGTAACCCTCCAAAAAGGAGACTTTTTGTTGGCAGTGTGGAGTAAAAACATAGGCGGAGCAGAATATGAATGTTTTCGATTCACCTCGATGGGCAATCAGTTTTGCCAATTAGGTAAACCACGGCAAATTGGCATCTCAATCAGCTACGATCTTTAATCATCAAAATAACATATTACATTATGACAAAAAAGACCATTTCATTTATTCAAATTCTACTAATGACATCGTTGATGCTCTTTTGTTGCACAGCATGTGGTGACAAAGACAATGACGACGAAATCTATCCAGCCGAGGAGACAGATGCAACAGCAGTTGGACAACTAAAAGTGCAATACGAGGGAGAGTGGCACAAAACGGAAAACGTAATTTGCACCTACTACATCAAAGACCAAAAAATCACACTCAAACTACAAGGAGTGAAGTTTGTTCCGCAGATGCCAGTAACCATTTCTCCTATTTTATCGGACATACCCGCATGGAAAGACGCAGAAGGAATAACAAAATTTGCCGCCGACAAAATTGTTCCCAAAATAGGCAATACCCCTTTTGAGGCATATACTGCAACTGGGCTTGACGGACAAATAAAAGACGGAAAACTTTCTTTCCAACTCAGTTTCAAAGATTACCCAACCTATTTCAAGGAGAACTAAGAAAGAGGGGGACATACCTCCATATATAAGGCCGATGAGACACTGATTTCATCGGCTTTTTTCACATAAAGAAGTCCTTAATGTTAAAACTTTGTTAATAAAAACAATGAGAGCCACACCAATCTCTGACAAAAATATACCTATACTTGCAGATATATCCTAAAGAACGAAAGCGAAATTGATTATGAAACGTGTTTACAAAATATTATCTGTTGTATTGCTTATGCTATTGGGGTTCTCCACCCTCATTCATGCGAAACAGAAAAGAAGCAATCAAAACGATTCCTTAGAAGTCGCCCAGATAGACTATGTGCCAGACACCATTGATTTTACCGATTCCGAACTCAAAAACATTGAGAAAGACATACTCAACAAAGACACAATGACAAACAATGCGGACTTTTATTCTTTCTCTGATTCCTCCTTTATGTTTTTTCTCGACGAGTTTGCTGTAGTGGCCAACGTCCGGGATATTAAGCCTTTGTATGCACAACCAGGATCGTTTTCAAAGTTAGACCTATCGCAGCTTGAAGTTATGAGTGTGGAAAAAACCAACGATCTTAGTGCCAACACACCCAATTTTCACATGCCAGAGTTTGGTTCTACACGTTTCTCTTCTATCTATGTCCGCGGATTCGGCACTATGTATGGCGACCCTGTAATGAGCCTCAACGTAGACAACGTGCCTATTCTCAGCAGTGCCGCCTATTCGTCAGAACTCTATGATGTAGACCGAGTGGAGATACTTCGCGGACCACAGGGAGTCAGCACAGGACGAAACTCCTTAATGGGTCAGATGAACGTCTACACACGAACACCTCTCAAATACACAGGAACTGACGCCTCGATTGACTACTCTACAGCCAACACAGTGCGTGTCAACGTCGGCACCTACCAAAAACCAAGAGAACGCTTCGGCTTCTCTGTTTCGGCAAAGGCCAAACATACAGACGGATTTTTCAGAAACACCTATACAGGAAAGAAAATTGACAAGCAAAACTCCCTAAGCCTGCGTGTCAGAACAGCCGCAAAGCCCCGAGAAAAGAACACCATCGACAATGTCGTCACCGCAAGCTACTTGGGTGAAGGAACGAATCCATACGCCTTTATTGATCAGAAAAACCAAATTCAAGACATCTGTATCAATGACGATAACAAATACGAACGTTTCACTTTCACCGACGGACTTGTGATGCAATACATCTACGACAAATTCGCATTCTCAAGTATCACAGGATACCAATTCTTAAAAGACAATTTAAGATATGATGCAGATTTTTCCGCAAAAGATTTGGTTTCGCGCAAGATAAAGCAAACAGAACATGCACTCTCTCACGAGTTTAATTTCCGTTCCAAAGAAAACAATGGAAAGAAGTACCAATGGAAAGCAGGACTATTCTTCTTCTTCAAACGCAATGAAATGTCGCTTCCCATCTCCTACCGGAAAGATGGTATTGACGATGTTTTCAGCGACGATTTGAATAAAGCTATACAATCACGCTTCCCAACCAGCCACTTGACAGTAGAAGGAGACAGGCTGACAGTGGATAACAATTTAGAGAATCCGTCATTCGGAACAGCCGCATACCACCAGTCGGAGATAACCGCAGGCAAATGGGATTTCACACTCGGATTCCGTCTCAATTTCGAACAAAACAGTTTGAACTACTACAACATCAACGACATTTACTATAATATCACCGCACAGCCGAACTATCCTCAGGAACTCTATACCTATCTGTATGGAGACAAAAAAATGACCGATTTCACATTTCTCCCGAAAGTCACGGCCCAGTATAACATAGACAATTACAAGAACATCTATATCAACATTGCAAGAGGACACCGTTCTGGAGGATTCAACGCCCACTTGTTCTCCGATATTATGCAATATCGTATGAAGAACCAAATCTTAAAAGCATTAGAAATTGATCCCGAGGCAAACGGAATTCCGACAATCGACTACAACCAAGAAATCAGTTACAAGCCCGAAAAAACAATGAATTTTGAAGTGGGTACACATATTCTCGCACCAGAATATCATTTAAATTTTGATATATGTCTTTTCTATATCATCGGAAGAAATCAGCAAATACATACCTTCCCTTTGGGTGAAAACACAGGCAGTATGATCATCAATGCAGACAAGAGCCAAAGCGTTGGAGGTGAACTGACCGTCAACTACCAAAGTGCCAATTCTGACGAAGAAAACACTTTTTCTCTCACTGGTTCAATAGGTGTTGCAGACGCTAAGCTGAAGAAATACTCACAAAACGGAACAGACTATAAAGACAAACATATCCCATTCGCACCACTCTCGACCCTCGCATTAGACATGAGTTATATGTTCAAATTTGACTCTAAAGCGATAGATAAGCTGACGCTTTCCATGGGTATGGAAGGATCCGGACGCATCTACTGGGATTTAGACAATAATTACACACAACCATTCTACATGACTTTAGACGCCTCCATCGCCTACGAATGCAGAAGAGTGAAGGTAAAGACTTTTATAGAAAATCTTGCGAATAAAGAACATGTCACCTATATGTTTGAAAGCTTAGGAGACCATTTCTGTCAGCAAGGGAAACCTCGTCAAATAGGAATTTCTTTCAGTTACCATTTTCAATAAATTGTTACCTTTGCAAGGTCAAAAAAGACAGGCGTTCCGAAGCCCCTGAAGAAAAATACAGATTATAAGCAAATGACCATAGACATAGAAAAAATTCGAGAAGACTTTCCTATCCTTAAGAAAGAAGTGTACGACCACCCGTTAGTCTACTTAGACAATGCTGCTACAACCCAAAAGCCAGCATGCGTAGTAGACACCATCACAAGGGGCTATTACGACTGCAATGCGAATATTCACAGAGGCGTCCACTACCTCAGTCAACTGGCTACGGAAGCTCACGAAGAGGCTCGCAAGACAGTGCAACATTTCGTTCACGCGAAACATAGCCACGAAATCGTGTTTACACGAGGCACGACCGAGGCTATCAACTTAGTGGCCCACTCATTCGGCCTTAGTCAATGCCAAGACGGAGACGAGATCATCATCTCGCAAATGGAACACCACTCTAACATTGTCCCTTGGCAACTATTGCAAAACATACGAAAAATAAAACTGCGTGTAATTCCGTTTGATGAAAAAGGTGTTTTGCAGATAGACAAGTTAACTGAACTCATCAACGAGCGCACAAAACTCATCTCTGTAGCACACGTCTCCAACACGTTAGGTACAGTCAACCCAATCAAGGAGGTGATTCGCATTGCGCATAACCACAACATTCCAGTCTTAGTAGATGCAGCACAATCAGTTCCCCACATCAAAGTGGACGTGCAGGATTTAGATTGTGATTTTTTGGCATTCTCTGGACATAAAATTTACGGTCCGACAGGAATTGGAATACTCTATGGGAAAGAGTCCTGGTTAGAGAAAATCCCCCCCTATCAAGGAGGAGGCGAAATGATTCAAAAGGTAACATTTGAGAAAACGACCTTTAACGAACTACCCTTCAAATTTGAAGCAGGGACACCAGACTATATTGGTTCGACAGCCTTGGCGACTGCCCTCAACTATGTAGCCAACATTGGCATCGACAATATCACCGACTACGAGCATAGTTTGGTAGAGTATGCGACAGAACAGTTGCAACAAATTACAGGCATGCGCATTATCGGCGAGGCATCAGACAAAAGCGGATTAATTTCGTTCCTTGTCGGCAATATCCATCCATACGACATGGGGTCGATCTTAGACAAATTGGGCATTGCTGTGAGAACAGGACACCATTGCGCAGAACCCGTTATGCAGGCTTTTGGAATAGACGGAACGGTGCGTGCCTCATTTGCTATCTACAACACAAAAGACGAGATTGACAAATTAGTGGAAGGTATAGAACGTATAGCCAAAATGTTCACTCGTAAGAAATAAAGTAGTAAATTTGCAAAATTTTTAAAACTACAGCAATGACAATCAACGAAAAACAAGATGAGATTATCTCTGAATTTGAATTTTTAGACGATTGGCTTGATAAATATCAGCAAATCATAGACAAGGGCATTGAGAATGTTGGCATTGAAGAGAAGTACAAGACCCCAGAATATCTCATTGAAGGATGTCAAAGCAAGGTTTGGGTTTACGCAGAGTACAAAGAGGGTAAAGTGTTTTATCAAGGAGAAAGTAACACAGACATAGCTGGAGGCATTGTCAGTATGTTAGTCTATATCCTTTCAGGAGCAACTCCCGACGAGATCATCAATGCAGATCTCTACTTCATTGACAAAATCGGTTTGAGAGAACACCTCTCGCCCACCCGCTCGAATGGAATGTTAGCAATGATGAAGCAAATGAAAATGTATGCTACTGTGTTTAAGGCGAAATATGAAAGTTAGCCAATTATTACAATGATAAAAGCAAAGGTTGAGGTTTTAAACTTCAACCTTTGCTTTTAATATGACATTTTTGAACGCTATGCCTTATGCCTATTCGTCCACCACAGCCCACCAACGATGAGGAGCGACCCAATAATGATAAATGAAGTGAGTATTTCACTAAGAATGAAATGAGCCAAGACAACAGTGATCATCGGTATCAAAAAAACATAATTATTAGTAACGATGACTCCTAACTCTTCCATTGCTTTGTTCCAAAAGAGGAAGCAGACACCCGACGCCACAACTCCCAAAAAGAGTAAGTTGCCATAGACGGCAGGCTTTGCGAAATGCTCTATAGGGAAAGAAAAAGAACTAAAAAGCAAAAAATAAAGAATCGTGGTCAACATCCCATAAAAGAATAGTTTTCTTGTTACGAAAAGGGACGGGTAGGCATGATGATAAAGTTTCTGAATGACACAATACAAAGCCCAAAAGACCACCGCAGCGAATGTCAGCAAATCGCCCAAAGGATTAAGTTTCAATTGAAACTGTCCGTTCAAGACAACCAAAGCGACACCTGCGAAAGATATCGTCGCCCCCACCACAAATGAATGTTTGAATTTCTCTGTTTTAAAAACGAAACGAGAGAAGAGAGCCGTCACAATAGGCACTACAGCGCAAATCAAGCCTACATTCGAAGCCTGAGTGTATTTCAAAGCTGTATTCTCAGCCAAGAAATAGAGCGTTCCCCCTAACAATCCCGTCATCATAAAAATCAACTCGTCATGCCAATCAGACACTTTTCGAAAATGCGGATGGATCACGCACAAAAGGATGTAGCCAATGGCGAAACGACACAACATAATCTCTGAGGGAGACATTCCTTCTCCCAACAACACCTTTGACGAAATGAATGAAGCACCCCACACCACGGAGGAAAAGACCGCCATCAAATGATACTTCCACAACCCCATATATACTTCCCTGTTGGTTATGTCAACCTACTGCATCGCCATACAAGCAATCACAATTCCTACCATAACTGTAACCATCACTGCGATAAAAATCTTCAATCCGTATGGGAACTGCACTCTCTGAGACTTTCCCTTAAGAATCGCCCTATTATCTGGCTTTCCATGAAAAGAATCTCCCTCAGATGCACATCGAGCATCACCTACTCGCTTTCCACAATAGAGGCAATACTTAGCAGAATCAGAAATTTCACAACCGCAGTGATAGCACTTCATACCTCAGACACTTATCATTTAGATTTAGTAAGTTAGAATCTCTGGTCCTTCTTCCGTCATCAAGAATGTATGTTCCCATTGAGCGGATGGCAATCCATCTGCTGTCGTAACTGTCCAACCATCGAGTTTGTTGAACAAGACATCCTTCCTACCCATATTGATCATAGGCTCGATTGTAAAGACCATACCGGGAACAAGCAACATCCTTACTTTATTTTGTCTGTAATGACAAACCTCGGGATCTTCATGGAACTCTAAACCAACACCATGACCTGTCAGCTCTCGAACCACAGAATATCCCTTTCTTCTTGCGTACTCTTCTATGGCTGCGCCAATTTCATTAACTGGATGAAACGGTTTAGCTGCAGCCATTCCAACCTTCAAACATTCTAATGTCTCATCGACCAATCGCTTCTTCTCTGGAGAAACTTCTCCAATGCAGAACATTCTTGAAGCATCAGAGAAATACCCGTCCAAGATTGTTGAGACATCAACATTAATGATATCACCCTCTTTTAGTATTCTGTATGGACTTGGGATTCCATGCGCAACCACCTCATTGATAGAAGTGCATACACTCTTCGGATATTTCTCGTAGTTGAGCGGAGCAGGAATCGCACCATGTGAAATCGTATAGTCATACACCAATCTATCGATATCCTCCGTACTCATTCCCGCCTTTATCTCTCTCTCCACCAAGTCGAGTACACCTGTATTGACGACAGAACTTCTTTTAATACCTTCTATCTGCTCAGGAGTCTTAACCAGCTTACGAGGAGGCACCTCATAACCCCTTTTCTCAAACTCCATCATTTTCATCTCAAACTCAGTTGCGACCCTATTCGAAGGAACGTACCATTTTCTAAAACCCTTACTCATTTTATATAAACTTGTTTATTTTGTTTTTATTACGTTTCAACTTTTATTGTCTATCAATCTCGCCAGAAATTAGGCGTGAACATCAACAAAATCGTATATAACTCTAAACGACCAATCAGCATCAAAGCCGAACACATCCATTTTGCAACATCTGGTAGAGAGGCATAGTTGCTAATCGGACCAGCCGTTCCAAAAGCAGGTCCGGTATTGCTAATTGTACTTATACACGCTCCAAAAGCAGTGTCGAAGTCCAAACCCGCAAAAGTCAACATTGTAGTGCCGACCACTACCGCGATGATGAAGATATAGATGAACGCTAACGTGCGACGAACCAAAACATCATCTATCAAGTGCTTCGAGATTTTCACAGGGAAAACCGCATTGGGGTGCTTATGCAAACGAAACTCATTCCGCATATTTTTGAAACAGATGATGAAACGGATCAATTTCAGACCTCCACTCGAAGAACCAGCACATGCCCCACACACCATCAACAATATGGTTGGCATCCAAAAAGAAGCCCCCCACGAGGTATAGTCGCAATATGTACTCTGGAAACCACTGGATGAGAAAATCGTCGTTGTATGAAAGAGCGCCGTTCTTAACTCAGTCTCCAAAGTGTCTGGCATCTGAGGAGAAGTCGACAAATTTGGATTTATAACGAAAAGAACAAAAAAAACGACTGTGAAGAAAAGCGTCCCTGCCCAATACCAACGAAATTCTTCATTGTTCGTCAAAGGTCTCCAGTTGCCCCTGCTTGCATAAAAATAGAGTGCAAAATTCACACCTCCCAAAAAAGAAAACAATGAACACACATATTCTATGTAAGGGGAGTTAAAATAGGCTATACTTGATTGGTGCGTACTGAATCCACCCGTTCCGATAGTAGTCATGGCATGGCACAAAGCGTCGTAAACCCCCATCGGACCAATCCAATAGAAGAAAGCACAGACAAAGGTCAAACCGACATAGATCAATAAGATACCACGAGCCGCCTCTTGCGTTTTAGGACGCAGTTTGCTTGTAGACACACTTGTCGCCTCAGTTGAGAACAACTGTTTGTTGTTTCGGTTGAACGATGGCAAAAGGGCGATAGAGAAGATGACTATACCCAATCCTCCCATCCACTGCTGGATGGAACGCCAAAAAAGAAGTCCGTGAGGTTGCGCATCTATATTATTGAAGACAGACGCCCCTGTTGTAGTGAATCCCGACATCGTCTCAAAGAAAGCATCAGTAACCGACGATGCCGTTCCATAAATCAAAAACGGAAGCATACCGAAAAGAGAGAAAACGACCCAAGTGCCAGCAATAATCATATAGCAGTCTTTTCGATTGAGATTTGCTTTCTCCTTCGTGTTAGGAAGGAAAAGAAAAAGTCCAGTAACAGCACAGGCAGCAGTTGCGATGGCGAGTGATGCGAAATCTCCTTCCCCGTAATAGAGAGCGACCACCACTGAAAGAAACAGGAAGAAAGTCTCCATCAGAAGCAATACGCCAAAAACTTTTTTTTTCATTGCTTTTCGGATTTCCGGGGCAAAGGTAAAACTTATTTAGAGAATAAAGGCATTTTTTTCCTATCTTTGCCGACGTTCCTGTTTGATTGTAAACACGCAATATGTACAAATACAAAGTCACAATAGAGTTTATTTTCGAAGACTTGCTTGCTATCTGTCGCAATCACAAGTCGGTAAAACCGCACGCATCATACGCCACACTGAGGAAAATTTTCTTTTTAGTGTTAGACGATCGCACCTCAGAGGCCGAGTTCTCTTTCTCAGGACCTTTTGCTAAGTTAGATTTTTTGACGAAAGAGTACCACGTCCCGAAGCAAGTCTACTATGCGATGAACCAACTTCGCGGTCGGATTGGCACCTTGCAAGAACAAACCACAGAACGTTTAGCACAAAATCTATTGCAAGACGTTCGCCTACTTGCCACCTTCGCCAGCTGTGTCTATAAACAGTCTATTCCAACGGAATTAGATTGTCTTCTTCCTCAAACGCAGTATGAGTACTATCACAGAGAAGAAACTGAAGCCGACGAGATACGCGTGTCCGTCAACTCATGGGACGAGCAGTTTATCTATGCAGAAAAATCCAACGAGAGCGGCAAAGAATTGAAAATCTGCTACGCCTATACAACAGAAGCGGGCGATCTCTCCCCTATAGGTCAGTTGTTGAGTAAAAACACACAGCTCAACCTTGTTCGTCCACGATTGAAAAATGACATATATTATCCTGAATTCATCATCTATGAACCAGATTTTTTAGTAGACATATCCACTATCGCCGAAGGGTTTGAAGAATATGGATTAACCCCTTTCTCCTATTTGGTAAAACGATTACAAAAAAGGAAAACAACGCAAGCCATATTAATAGGTAACATAGCAGGACAGTTTCTTGACGAGGAAGTTTACTCTGAGAAAACTGTGTCTTACAAAGATAGCGTCACACGTTTTTTTCAGAATTTTGCCCTCAACATTGCCACTTGCGAGGACTTCAAATCACACGAGTTCCATAAGGAGGCACAAAGGCAACAAGTGAACATTCGAGAATATACCGCCAAACAATTGGACGGCAATCGTATTTTTGACCCTGAACACGCATTGCTTGAGCCCTCTTTCTTCTGCCCAACCTTAGGTGTACAGGGGCGTATGGACTTGCTGACAGACGATCAAAAAGTGTTGGTAGAACAGAAATCAGGTAAATGGGGATTCCCCAGCGGTGGACATCAAGAGAAGCACTATGTGCAGATGTTGTTCTATTTAGCATGGCTACGCTATAAAATGCATATTCCCAACGAAGAGGTCAACGTGTGGTTGCTCTACTCCAAATATCCAAACAAAGGAAAGACAATCAACCAAGAAAACGGATTGATGAAAGAAGGTCCTGCCCCAAAACTCCTTTTTGAAGCCATTCAATACAGAAACAACATTGCTTTTTTAGAGAAAAAATTAGACTTCGGAAGCATTGACATCATTGATAAGATAACAGCTAACACGTTGAATGTCAACCAAACAGAAAGCAAACTATGGCGCGACTATCAAAAGCCACAGATCGACGAAATCCTCAACACAGTGAAACGTGCCGACGAGATTGAACGAGCCTATTTTTATCGTTTCTTCACCTTCATAGAAAAGGAATACCACCTTTCAAAAACAGAATTTGCTATGTCGTGGAACCTCACTATGGAAGAGAAACAGCAAGAAGGCATGGTCTACACAAATCTTCAGTTGATAAGAACTGAAGAAGGCGAAAACAATGAAGGAATTGAAATTGTTGATTTCCAAATAGATGCAAAAGATAGAGACAATTCACCCAACTTCCGAAATGGAGACATCATCGTCTTATATCCCTACAATACAAAAAAAGACAAATATAACAACCTGAATATCAGCAACTGCATCGTTTTTCGTGCTACCATCAAACAGATAACCGACGATACTTTATCCGTCAAACTACGCTCTCCACAACGAAATAAAAATGTCTTTCAACATAGAGAAAACATACGTTGGGCAATCGAACACGATTTCTTAGACTCTTCGTTCTCTTCCTCTTTCAAAGACCTTTTTTCATTCTTGACAATGACTAATCAAGAACGTAAATCGCTGATTCTTAACCAAAGACAACCTCAAAAAGACGATTCTGTTCGACTCAATAACGACTATGGCTCTTTCAACGAGTTGGTTTTGAAAGCCAAACAAGCGAAAGACTATTTCATCGTCATCGGCCCCCCAGGAACAGGGAAAACATCCTTCGCATTAGTCAATATTCTACGAGAAACATTATCCGATATAAACACATCTGTTTTGTTGGTATCCTACACCAACAGAGCCGTTGAAGAAATATGTTCAAAACTTATTTCCGAGGAAATTGACTTCGTCCGCATTGGCCACGAACACTCATGTTCGGAAGGGTTCGACAAATCTTATCTACTGAAAAACAGACTTAAAGACACGACCGACTTACAATCAATGACGACATTTCTCAAGTCGGTCAGAGTCTATGTAGGAACAACCGCATCAATTGCCTCTATGCAGAACCTATTCAGTTTAAAAACCTTTGATTTAGCGATTGTCGACGAGGCATCCCAAATCTTAGAACCTCAAATCATGGGGTTGCTTACCGCCAATTACGGAAACGGAATTCGCAAGTTCGTCCTCATTGGCGACCATAAGCAGCTGCCCGCCGTAGTACAACAGACAGAAAAAGATTCTAAAGTAGAGAATCCCCTCCTTTTGAAAATTGGACTCACCAACTGTAGGCACTCATTCTTTGAAAGAATGTTGAGAAACCAACAAAGCAACGACTTCGTTTACATGCTCAACCACCAAGGGCGCATGCACCCTGAGGTATCCGACTTTATCAACCAAGCTTATTACGAAGGGCTATTAGACACCGTTCCATTAAAACACCAGACACAAGCACGTTTCTACAGCGAAAACGGATTGTCATTAGACATAGAAAACGGAAATAAATTAAATCAATTGCTGCAAAGTCAACGTTTGATGTGGCTCGATGTGAAAGCCAAGATCGACAGCAGTTCGGACATGGTAAATATGGCAGAGGCAGAATTGATTGCCACCATAGTTAAACAGACGTGGAGTCTTTACCAACATTATGAAAAGCCATTTAATGCTCTAAGTAGTATCGGGGTAATCGTACCCTATCGCAGTCAAATTTCAATGATACATAGAGCAATCGAGCGGTTAGGTATTGAAGATTTACGCAATATCTCCATTGATACAGTTGAGCGTTTTCAAGGAAGCCAACGCGATGTGATTATCTATGGCACAACCGTAAAGAAAGAATATCAATTGGGATTTTTAGGTGCCAATGTATTACAACTCAACAAATTAAGAATAGACAGGAAACTAAATGTTGCTATTTCTCGAGCCAAGGAGCAGATGATTGTCGTCGGCAATGCCTCATTATTAGAGCGTTGCCAATCATACACTCCGTTTATCAACTACCTGATGGAAAGGAATAAAATCTTCTCCATTTGAAATATGAAAGAAAAACTTTGTCAGAAAAAACGTGGAAATTTATTGGCAATAAGACTTAACTCTTTTAACTTTATGAAAATTTAACAATCAGAACGTTTCACTTAAAAAGTAGAAAACCATGAATAAAGTATTCTCAATAATCGTAACAAGTATTTTCTCTCTTCTTTTTTTCGTTTCCTGTAACACGACACCCGCAGACTACTGCGAGACAGTGATGAACGAATGTGTCAAGTTAGACAACAACACCAAGGAGTTTACACAACAAATCTCCAGCAGAGACATGCAGAAGATACAAGAGACATACGACCAAAACTTGAAAGATATCAACGAGACTATCAGCACACTTCAAGATTTAGGCGACTGTCGTGGACAAGCCTACCTTGTTGAGTCTGCCATCCGTTACGCTCAGAGTTATAAAGAAATCTACGAAAACGAATATGCCACATTCATCAAAATTCTATCCAAAGAGAAGAAAACCTATGAAGATGGCGACATTGTTGCCCTTTCCGTGGACGACATTGCAAAAAAGAACTTAGAGGCAAAATCAGACTTAATTAAGAATTTTTCAAGATTTGTGAAAGATTTTGAATTGAACGCTTCCTATTAAGCCAAAACATTTGTCAAGGATGCGATTTTTATCCGTCCTCTCTATATCCTTAAAAACGTATCACCCATAAAAACTGATTGAGTATGAGTTGTGTAAATGAGAATTTGGTTGATGTTTACTGCGTCAACAATAAACAGAAGAAGAGCTACCCAATGGGTGTCAGTTTATTGGACATCTACAATGATATGAAGCCAGTGATGAAATATGGTGTCATCGTGGCTAAGTTGAACAATGTTACGAAGGACTTGAAATTTAAAGTTTACAAGCCCCAAACAGTCGAGTTTATGGGTATTGACGTTCCCTCCGGAATGCGTGCCTATGTACGTTCCCTCTCTTTCATCTTTTGCAACGCCGTGTACGCCGTATTACCAAAAGTGAAAGTTCGTTTAGAGCATCCCATCGCAAAAGGCTACTATTGCAGGTTAATTGGCTACGACAAGCCTATTGATGAAGTGCTAATTGACAAAATTCGGAAGGAAATGCGCAAAATCATTGATGCGAACCTTTCATTCAACATGTCAGATACCCCTACTGAGGAGGCTATTGAAGTGTTCCACAAAGAAGGGTCAGAAGACACTGCTCTACTTCTCGAACAGCATGGGTCTTTCTATACAAGATACTACGAATTAGGAGGTAGGCATAGCTGGTTTCAAGGTCCAGTCGCACCATCCACCGACTATATACAACTATTCGATATCCGCCCTTACCACGACGGAATATTCTTGCAAGTACCCGACCGAAAAGACCCTATTAAATTGGAATCTTTCGAACCTCAAGACAAACTTTTTGCAACCTTCTCCGAGCATGCTCAATGGAATCATATCATGGGGTTAGGCAACGTCGGAAATATGAACAAATTGGTGAAGAACAAAGAGAGCATGTCGGGCATCATTAAGATTGCTGAAGGATTACAGGAGAAAAAAATTATCTCCATCGCTGACATGATTGCAAACCGCAAGGATACAAAATTAGTATTGATTTCTGGTCCTTCCTCCTCGGGAAAAACCACTTTCAGCAAGCGTCTGAGCGTGCAATTAGCAGTAAACGGATTGAAGCCTATCGCCCTCTCTATGGACGATTATTTTCACCCACGCACCCAAACCCCACGAGATGAGAATGGAGATTACGACTTCGAATCAATCTACTCAGTAGACTTAGACCTATTCAACGATCAAATGAACAGCCTACTCAACGGCAAAGAAGTAAGCCTTCCCTACTACAACTTTGAGAAAGGTGAACGTGAGTATCACGGCAAAAACCTCAAGTTGGAAGGAAACGGAATTTTGGTCATCGAGGGAATACATGCACTAAATCCTATGTTGACTTCCAAGATACCAGAAAAAAATATCTTCAGAATATACATTTCTGCACTAACAACCATCTCGTTTGATGATCGCAACTGGATTCCAACACGCGACAACCGTCTGCTTCGCCGCATTATTCGCGATTACAACTATCGAGGATATTCAGCCGTTGAAACAATCAGCAGGTGGGAAAAAGTCAAAGAGGGAGAAGAAAAATGGATTTTCCCTTACCAAGAAAACGCCGACGTCGTGTTCAATTCGGCATTACTCTTTGAAATATGTGTGCTTAAAAAATTCGCAGAGCCTATTCTTTCCGAAGTACCAGAAAACTCACCAGAATACCCAGAAGTACACAGATTGCTGAGATTCCTGAGTTATTTCAACATAGTGTCGGAAGTTGAGTTGCCTCTCACTTCACTTCTCCGTGAGTTCTTAGGCGGAAGTTCATTCAAATATTAATGAAAACCTAAGTTATAGTAGTAAAAGAGAAAAGTGTGCCACAGATAATGGCACACTTTTTTTTACCTTTGCACAGACATATCATTGGATATTTTATAACCTGAACATTAAGATCAAACGACAAATGAAGAAACTTTTATCTATTTGGCGATTCTATCTGCGTGCATAGCAGTTCTTTTCGCTGCCACGAAGTCGGAGATGCGTATGCATGTACACCTCCGCGACGCCGAGAAAGCGTGGACGACAGCCGTGAAGGAGATTCTTACAATATCCTTCCAAGACGCAAAAGAGGATGCGACCCCGAACGGACGAATGAACGTTTATCACAGTAGCGATGCCACAAACGGCCATTTTGCGGTAGATAGCATTGACAGCGTGCGTTTCCAACGCGACGTGGTGAAATACGATGTGGTGAGGGACGGCGCTCTCATCGCTGCTTCTTTCAAAGTGTCGGACAAACGCTCTGTCTATTTCTCGCAAGGAAACCTACAGTACAATGCAGGCGTAGGAAACCACGCAACGGCAGACGGAGAAACCGCGAAGGGTACGTGGCGCTTCGCAGAGAACCAATACGACTACATTGGGCTAAACAACATACACACCTCCGAAGTCTATGATGGGTGGATCGACCTCTTCGGATGGGGTACCAGCGGTTGGGACAGCGAGGCTGAGGCCTACCAACCCTGGTCGGTGTCAGAGACCGAGACTGACTACACCCCTAAGGGTGATGCCAACCTCAATTTGTCGGAGGCAACTGCCAATGCAGACTGGGGTGTCTACAACGCCATCTCCAACGGAGGCGACCAGCCTAACCTGTGGCGCACCCTCTCAGCAGACGAATGGCAATACATATTCGCCCACAACAGCTGGACATTGGCAAAAATCGGAAACGACAGCACGCTTTGTCTTCTTCTCTTCCCCAACGAATTTGAAGCTCCAACTAACATTAAAATCAAAATGTTGAGCAATGGTGCTGAACAGAAAACCTCCTTCGAGGATGAGGATTATTCAGACAATTTCTACACCGTCGAGGAGTTCGCAGAATTGGAAGGTGCAGGAGCCATCGCCCTGCCTCCATCTGGTCGCCGAATGGGTGAGAAATACATAGCCACGGCATACGGACACTACTGGTCAAACTCCGCCAAAGGCGAAAAGAGGGCTGGGAGGGTGCAGTTCCAACACACCTCAGTCAATCCGAACGACTCGACCTACCGCAACTACGCTCTTGCCGTCCGTCTGGTCTACGACTTGAACTTTGAGATAATCTTCAAGAACCACGACGGTTCGGTCGTCTCCGACACAATCGTTTCAAGAGGCGAAATTCCTACTTGTGCATCTCCAAAACGAGAGGATGTGGGGCAATATCGCTACACATTCAAGGGATGGGACAAGGAAATCCAACCCGCAACTTCCGACATGGTGTACACCGCCACATACGACAGCACCCTCATCTCAAAAGACAACGGGAAACTCTTCCGCGCAGCCTATAAGGTGTCCGACACGAAGGAGGTCTACTTCTCGCAAGGAAACCTGCAATGCAACGTTGTGCAGAGGGAATGGCGCTTCGCAGAGAACCAGTACGACCTCGTCGGCTCCGCCAACAGCAACATCGCCCAAGACTACGATGGGTGGATTGACCTCTTCGGCTGGGCTACAAGCGGATACCCGATCAACGGCAAAGCCTACGACCCATGGTCAACATCCACAGACGCCTCCCTATACGGCCCAGATGGAAACCATAGTCTGACCGACGACTACAACCGCTCTGATTGGGCATACTATAACATAATCACCAACGGAGGCGACTACGTCCTCACATGGAGGACGCTCTCCAACGAGGAGTGGCAATATCTAATCCAGCACAACGACTGGACCATGGCCAAGGTAGGGCCGAACAACACCCTCTGTCTTCTATTGATTCCGAAGGACTTCAAATCTGTCGGAGACGTCAGCATCAGCAAAATCAGCGACGCTGAGCTCGCAGACAACACCTTCAAGTTCTCGGAGGAGGCCTACTCTCAGAATGTCTTCAACGAGGAGCAGTTTAAAAAATTGGAAGAGGCAGGCGTGGTGGCTTTCCCTTGCGCCGGTTCAAGAATAGGCAGCCAGACATTTGAAGCAACTGCGGGGACTTATTGGTCGACAACCGCCAACAACGATAACAACTCCGCCTACTGCTTCGGGTTCAACAGCTCTACCGCGGCCACATCGGCATGTCCAAGGTACGCAGGTCTCTCCGTCCGCCCCGTCTACGAGCTGAATTTCGACGCAAAATTCGTGAACTATGACGGAACACCCCTCTACACGGTTACCGTCAACAGAGGTGAGACACCTGTCTACAAAGGCGAAACGCCCACAAAAGACGGACTTCTTGAATACGACTACACATTCAAATGTTGGAACAAAACCATACTGCCTTTGCGAGAGGACGTGGTCTACACCGCTGTGTTCGACAGCGTGTTGTCCGTCAAGAAGAAGGGAGTGATGACACGAAACGCATTGAAGGTGTCCGACACCAAGTCGGTTTACTTCTCTCAAGGGAACCTTCAGTTTAATGCAGCCACCAACGACTGGCGCTTCGCATCTGAACAATACGAGTCTCTCGGCTCGCAGAACGACAACGCCAAAGAGGGATACGACGGATACATTGACCTCTTCGGATGGGGAACGAGCGGTTGGAACAGTGGGGCAACGGCCTACCAACCTTGGTCTACATCCACGGAAGATGACGACTACATCAATGTGGAAAGTCTTACAGATGAATACGAGAAAGCCGATTGGGCTATCTTCAACACCTTCTCCAACGGAAGCGGAGAGGCAGACTGGTATCGCACGCTCACCAAAGAGGAATGGGACTACGCGCTCACCCACAACAAATGGACTCTGGGCAAAGTGGGCGACGACAAGGTGCTATGCCTTATGTTTTTCCCATCCGATTTCGAAAAAGTGGACGGGCTCACCATCAAGATGCTGAGCGACAATGCGTCAAGTTCAAGCGTGGAAATCTCGGAAGCGGACTACGCCGACAACGTCTACTCATTGTCCGACTTCCAAAAATTGGAGGAGGCGGGTGCCGTTGCACTTCCAACCTCAGGGGCGCGCACAGGCACGACGACCTCGGGTGCCGACGAATACGGACTCTATTGGACGACAACGTCGCAAGATGGGAAATACCCCTACGAATTTGGTTTCGCAAGCAACCTCGTGGGCTTGAAGAGCGACTTCAAATGGTATGGATTAGCCGTCCGCCCCGTCCACGAGTTGAACGTCGAGGTTAAATTTGTTGATTACGACGGCACCTTGCTTGATTCACTTCTGCTCAATTACGGAGACTCAGTGGCTTACACTGGCGCAACCCCAAAAAGATTAAACGACTACGACTACATCTACACTTTTGACGGTTGGGACAAGGAGCTTGCGCCAGCCCACCGAGACATCGTCTACACCGCAAAATACATGGCAGAGAAGCGCAAGCATGTAGCATTCAAGGTCAGCGATGACAAATACGTCTACTTCTCCACTGGAAATCTCCAGTATAATGCTGGAGATGGAAGCACCCACGCCACCGCCGACGGCCAAACGCTCCAAGGAACATGGCGCTTCGCAGATCAACAATATGAAGTGATAGGTAGCAAGAACGCCAACATCTCGGAAACCTACGACGGATGGATAGACCTCTTTGGATGGGGTACGAGTGGTTATCCAGCAAGGAGTCAAAACAAATACCGACCTTGGGATACTCACGCCAATAATAGTTTCTACCAAATAGGAGGAACATATAACAATCAATTAATCAACGACTATAAATATTCAGACTGGGGTGTGTACAACTCTATCTCTAATGGAGGAAATGTTCCAAACAAGTGGAGAGTTCTCACATCTAAAGAGTGGGACGGACTGAGAGAATACAACAAATGGACTATGGGTTATATCATAACCCAAGACGGCGTGTCTACTCTTTGCATGTTCCTGATTCCAAACGATTTCACTTCTCCTTCAGACATCACAGTGGAAGACATAGAAGTAGACGACAAAACGGATATTACTCTAACAAAATATTGGGAGATTGAGTCTTTCCCATCTTCCAACATTTACACAACCGAACAATTCAAGGAACTTGAAAGATTAGGTGTTGTGGCGTTGCCTTGTGCAGGTTACCGCGATGAATACTCTGTAAATGACACCAATACGTCTGGGTATTATTGGTCTGTTTCAGGACACGACTGGAATGGTAGTTACGGATTATATTTCAATACCTCATTTTTAGATTATTTCAATAGTATTGAACGCCACTGGGGTTGTTCCGTCCGCTTAGTACAAGATAAATAACAGATAACTTTCCTTATTTTCTACTGTCCGCTAAACTTTTTAGAGACGGATAAAAATTAGGGCTGGATTCCTCGCTTGAAATCCAGCCCCTTTGGTTATTTTTGACGTGAAAAAAAAATAACTATGGGCAAAAGGCTAGCCGTGGTGTTCCGAAAGAAGGATATCAACCATATCGCACGCATAGTGAGCTATGTGGACGTGAAGAAAGGCAAACAGCCCAGACTAGTCCGTCTGCTGACCAACGACTTTGATATGCGTCCCGAGGACATCGTGGAAATCTACCGCAAGAGATGGCAGATAGAGCTGCTTTTCAAGCAAATAAAACAGAATTTCCCTCTAAGGTATTTCTATGGGGAGAGCGTCAACGCCATCCAAATACAGGTTTTTGCCA
>CAVFXQ010000001.1:0-124804 GCA_963626555.1 Clostridiales bacterium | reverse complement strand
GTAAATACTGTTTGGGAATGGTCCTAACAGATCCAAAAGTCAAATATAACAGATTTAAGGAAAAAGTTAGATATATAGAGAATTTGTAGAGTAAAGATTGTAAATCTTAATCTATAAGTGTTAAAAAAAATAAGTGATAAATAAATATAAATAAAGTATGGAACTTTTGACAAGTATATTAGATTATGAATTGTTTGGAAATTCAATAATCAACGTAGACGGACTTTGGGAGTTGGTAGCACGTTTTGCATTGAATGTTATTGTTACGTCGTTGATCATAGTTTGGTTGTATTATGGTAAATCAAAGAGACGCGACTATGTGTTCACTTTTACGCTGATTAGTACGACTGTCTTTTTGCTTATTTTCCTTTTGGGAAGCGAGAAATTGCAGATAGGTTTGGCCTTAGGACTTTTCGCTATCTTTGGAATCATTCGTTATCGTACAGATACAGTACCTATTCGAGAGATGACGTATTTGTTCTTGATTATCGGTTTGTCTGTTATCAACGCACTGGCTGTCAGTGTAAGTTATGTTGAATTACTTGTTACAAATGGGTTGTTCGTATTGATGACTTGGGTGATGGAGAAAACTCGTATTGTATCAAAGAGTTCATGTAAATTGATTAAATATGAGAAGATAGACTTGATAAAACCAGAAAAATATGACGAAATGGTTGGTGATATTAAAAATCGAACTGGTTTGAAGGTTACTAAATGTGAGGTAGGTTATATTGATTTTTTGAAGGATATAGCACTTGTGAAGGTTTACTATGAATCTGATTCAAAGGAAATTAACACGATTGATCAAATCACGCGTGCAAAAGATTTTAACGGATAATAATCTGTAATAAATAGAGAAAAGAAGCGAATGAAGCAGATCTTTCTTAGAATATTAGTATTGGTGGTCATCTCTTTCGGCAGTTGTGTGAGTCTCTTTGCCGAAAGAGACGATTGCGATTTTTCTACTCGATACGAAGTGGAAATATCAAAGAAGTTTTTCAAAAGATTGAATGTCGGATTTACGGAGTCTCTCTCGTTAGTGAACAACTCCACTGAGATAGAGAAAATTTCTTCGAAAGTAGATGTCTCGTATGCTATCGTGAGAAAAATTTTTAAGGTGGGTGTTTCCTATTACGCAATTGCGAAAAATAGGGAGGAGAATTATTTCTTTAACCAAAGGTTTCAAGGCTATACGAATCTTAAATATTCTGTACAACGTTTTTCTTTTGCCTGGCGGTCTCGTTATCAGATGAGTTATCGTCCAGAAAAAGAGGAGAGTAAGCAATGGAAAAACTATTGGCGTAATTCTATTTCTGTGTCTTATAAAGTGCCTAAGATTCCGTTATACCCTTCTGTCTCCGCTGAAATGTTCTATAGGACGAACAACTACAAAGGAAATGTGATTGATATGATGCGCTATGAGGCAGCTTTGAAATATGAGTTTAATAAAAAGAATGCTTTAAAATTATTTTACTACTATGATGACGCTTTCAATGTGAAAAATCCTCAGGATGTTTCAACTATTGGACTAGCTTATGAAATTTCGTTATAAAATTTTTGTTTGAAAGTATTAAGTAAAAATGCCTTTTTTATTGAAAATGCTAAACTTGGTTCGTAAAGTTCTGAGTGATAGATATGTAAAGGTAGGAATTTGGTATAGTTTGCTGAATTCCTTTTTTGTTGTATTGATATCAACTAAATATTTTGCTATCCTTTTTGCTGA
This sequence comes from Clostridiales bacterium, assembly GCA_963626555.1. Classification (GTDB taxonomy): domain Bacteria; phylum Bacteroidota; class Bacteroidia; order Bacteroidales; family Paludibacteraceae; genus UBA1181. The sequence goes on along the minus strand of CAVFXQ010000001.1, from coordinate 123,081 downwards.
AACTGCAAGTATTTTGCCTGTATATAGTGTTTTGGCTTGCTTTAGTCATTTCTCGTTTCTGACTTTTCTGCCATTTCTAATATTCTATCTTCCAATACTTTTGGGAGTAAAAAATTTTTCGTTGGCGAAGTGGATAACGATTGTGCTGTCGGTTATATTGCTTGTCATTCTGACGATTGACTCGTATGTGTTTTCTCTCTATCGTTTCCATCTAAATTCATACGTTTTAGAGCAGATTTTTGGACCTGATTCTGGACAGGTTTTCGAATTGTCATGGGTTCTTTATTTTTTGATAGTTGTCGTTGCGATAGTTTTGGTATTGTTGCAAAGAGGTGTGTTTTTTTTGTCAGAAAAGATAACGGATAAAATACCTGCTGCTTTTGAAAAAAGAGTTTTAGTTACATTGTTTGTGGTATGGACATTTGCATTTGTTTATGTTCAGATATATCGAACTTATGCTCTCTTCGCTGAGAATCGTGTTGTTTTATCTGTAGAGAGAAATTTCCCATTAGTTGCGCCTTTTTACCCAGAAAAATTTTTTGAAAAGAATGATAAATATTATGATTTGCATACTATTGGTAATTCCTACAACTATCCAAAAAGCGAGATAATCGGGAAAAACAAGAAAAAAAATTTATTGATTATCGGAATGGATTCTTGGCGAGCATCGACTATGGATTCCGTTTGTACTCCTAATATATATCGTTTCGCAAAAAAAACATGTCAGTATAAGAAACATTATAGCGGAAGTAATGGTACACGAACTGGTGTTTTTTCTCTTTTCTATGGATTACCGGGTACTTACTTCAGAGATTTTAGAGCAAAGCGGATAGAACCTGTATTAATGCGTATGCTTAGAGAAAACAATTACGATGTGCATCTTTATCCGAGTGCGTCATTACGAAATCCGCCATTGGATGAGACTGTCTTTTGTTCTTATAAAAATCAATGTGGGGCGAATGAGGGACTGAATGCTTGGCTTCGAGATGAGAATTTAGCAAAGAATTTCAGGAAGTTTTTAGTTGACAGAGACACAACTCAGAACTTTTTTGCGTTTTTGTTTTTTGATTCTCTTCACAGTATGATCAAGCCAGATGGTTTTGATGGACCGTTTCAGCCAGCGTGGAGTGCTGCACATTATGAACGTTTGGGGATAAATACGGATCCTACAGAGTTTTATAATCTTTATAAGAATATGGCATATTATGTAGACAGTATTGTGGGCTTGATTTTGGAAGAGGTAGAAGAGAGTGGACTATTGGAAAATACGATTGTTGTGATTACGGGTGATCATGCTCAGGAATTCAATGATAATCATCATGGATATTGGGGGCATACAGGAAATTTTTCTGCAGCACAACTGCATGTGCCTTTTTTATATTATACCCCAGATAGAGAGCCTAAAGTTGTTACAGAATGGACTTCACATTATGATTTAGTGCCTACTTTGTTATGTGATATGTTTGACGTTCAAAACTCTATAGAAGATTACGCTATTGGAATGCAGTTGGATAGTGTGCATGATCGAAAATATTTAGTGGTTGATTCCTATACTGGTGTTGGTGTGATTGACAAAGATGGAAATATTGCAAGTTATTTCTATGATGGTATGGTGCAGTTTACGAATGCGCAGATGGACGATGATTTCTCAAAAAATAGAGATTTGCAATGTGAACAGGAGCTTGAGCATGTATTGCAGACATTCATTGTGAAATAAATGCATTTTGTCATTTGTTGATAATTTGTTGATATGTAATTTTTTTAGAATACACACTTTTTTCGTTGTTGTTGTCAAAAAAGGTAAATTTGCAAGTGAGTTTTGTCGGTTATAGGCTTTGGCGTTAAGGACAAAATGGTTGTTTGAGAATGGAAGAGTTATTCAGTTTGATATTAAATCTGTTGAGGCAGCATGCTTGCGTGATTGTCCCAGGCTTGGGTGGCTTTGTCGTTAATGAGGAGTCTGCTGCATGCACGGTCGATGGGGGTGATTTTGTACCTCCTATGCGTCAGATTTATTTTAACCAACTACTTTCTCATAATGACGGTTTGCTTGTTCAGGAGTATATGAAAAAAAATATGACTTTTGAAGAGGCAGATGAAAGAGTTAAGCAAATCGTAGAGGAGATAAAAGGAGAACTTCGAGAAAGTAGGAGTCTTTCTTTGGGAGACTGGGGTGTTTTCGTCATGTCGGGGAAAAGTCTGACATTTGTGCAATGTAGACCGATTGTGGAAGATAGAAAAGCATTTGGTCTCACTGAGTTCTACTTTCCACCATTGATTTCTGATAAGCAGGAGGAGACGAAGCAGGAAGTCCGAAATATTCCGAAGAAAACTTTTTCTTTTCGTCCGATTGCAATTGGAGCAGTAGTTGCAGTTGCTTTGCTGATGGTTTTTCAACCATTACAACGGAAAGAAACGGTTAGTATGGCATCTTTTGAACCTACTTCGATGCTGATGGCGAACTTGCAAAGTGAGGTAAGTGAGCAGACAAGGAAAATAGGAGATTTACAAAAACAGTTGGATTGTTACCGACAAGCAACAGAGGGTTATTATTGGGTGGTAGCGGATTTCAATACCGATAAAGAAGCGCAACAATATATCCTTGCTAATCAAAAAGATGACTATGATATGGAGTTAATTTCTTTGAAAGGGAAATATTATGTATCGCTTCTTTCTGGTTTGACGAAGGAAGAATTGTTGGCAAAACGTGCTGGTTTAAATTTGCAAGATAGAATGTTTGAAGATGCATACATTTTATCTGTTACACGAATGGAAGAATAGAAAATGATAAAAGTTTCGAATAAAGCATTGCAAAAGGCTGCAAGTGAAGGTGTTGATGATTTTTTGGCTGTATTTACAGATGCCTATTGGAAGGCGATGGGGGGGGAATTGACCGCAGAATCTATGGCGTTGTTGAATGGCCATCAAAATGCTTTGTTGGGCTATTCTCTTTTTAGGAATGAGATGAATGATGGTGGTTTTGTCCAAATGATACAGAATGGATATGGGGGATATTTCTTTGATAATCCGTTTGCGAAAGCAATGAGACTATTTGGGGCGAAGCCTCTTTCTAAATTGATATATGCTGCCAAGAAAATATACGATGAGAATAAAGTTGTGTTAGAGAGAGAGACTACGGATGAGGAGTTCCTCTCTATGTATGTTGATTTTGAGCAGTTTGATGATTTGGAGGAGGAGTTTTTCTTGATGGAAGAGGAATCTACGAATGCTATTGCTCATTTTGTAGACGAGAATATTGAACTTTTTGCAGAAATTGAAAAGGATTAAAAATTAAAAGCCATCACGCATTTTGCTGTGCTTGAAATATTTCCTTCAATCAACTCATAACCACTCCCAATAGTTGTACGTCCGTCAGTGTATATGTAAGTGGAGAAGTTGGCATAGAGTTGGAATGTTTTTTTTGCTTTCCACTTGAAATTCAGTCCGATGCGATGACCTTTGCCATAGAGAAGTGGCATACTGAAGGTGTTGAGAACGTCACGCTCGTAGATATAGAAACGGTTGTTGTAGGCTTGCGTCCAGAAATAGGCGTAGTGGAGATTGAGACTAAGGTTTGGGTGTCTCCATTGGTGGAAAAAGTCTTGTGAAAAAACAGTTCCGTAGGTATTTTTGTCGTTTGTCGTGGCACGATTTGCCTCAATGGTTGATTGTCCTTGAACTGCTTTTGTGTTCCAATGGCAGACATAACGTAGTGTTTGTTTGCTATATGTTTGCTCAATATATTCCTTGTATTTGTATTTCATTTGCATATTCACTTTTCTACTTGTGTTGTATAGCAAGTGAACAAGGTATTCTTGTCCGTAAGAGGGTTGATGGATAGTATATTTTTCCCATGGAAACCGAAAAACGTCAGCGTACGCAGATAGCGTGATTTTCTTTATAGGAAGAATTTTTGTGCCGATATACAATCCGCTTTCGTTTTCCGTTCGTGAGTTTTCACCGAAAGCACTTGAAAAATCCGCTTGATATTCGGGTTGATACATTCGTTGAATTGCGAGAAAAGAGACTCTAGAATTTGGTCGTATGTGGACACCATTAAGTGTGGCGATACCCTTGTTGGCATCTATTGCAAATTCCCCAAATAAATTTATTCTCTGAAAAATGAATTTATAATTAACACCTAAATTATAATTTTTGTCTATTCCTTTGAGTTTGAAATGGTTATAAGCAGCATCTGTAGGGTTGAGAAGATTTGAAAAACGATAAAAAAGATAAGTTGCACCTATTTGAAAATGTGATTTTTTTAATGTTACATTCCCTCCTGTAACAGATTCTGTGATGTTGAATTTTCTTGAAATCTCAAGTTGGGTTCTATGTAAACCATCTGTTTTGAAAGAGGCAATTTGTTCATTTGTTAGTGAAGCATCTTTTCTTCTGTGAGACATAAATGCTGTTATATTGATATTTTTATGGCAAAATGTAAGTGCACCACCACGGAGTGCGTTTGTCTCGTTGGGAGATGTGTATTTATAGATTCCTTCTCTTTGTGCTAAAGGTTGCGTTACATTTGTTGATTTGCCAAACATAGTACTAGTACCAATGGTTAATCCTTGCCCGAAGGACACTTTATAGTCGCCGATATTAATTTTTTTGAATTTCCAGATGTCATTAAGTTGTAGATAGGCGGAGTGATAGTCGCTTTGATGATTTTTTTTGTCCCAAAATGCCTCTCCTGGATCTTTTTCTAATAAACACCCTGCAAAGATTTTTTTTGAAGTCTGATATTGATATTTAAGATAATATCTCATTGGCTTTCCTATGTAAGCGACTTCCCCGAACTTGTTAGGTTTATAACCCGATTTCTTTTGTATAACTTGTTGGTAATTGGCAAAAATTGAATGTTTAGCATGATGAAATTCTTTTTTCCAACTGAATTTTTCTTTTTTCAAATCAAGACTGATATATGGAAGAATTTTATCAATGTTCTCTTTGTCTAAATTAGGAATGTTTTTCAGTTCGTAATATGTTTGAAAATGGCCATATCGTTGACGGTGGACTACAATGTTGTAGATGTCTAATTCTGTTAGAAATGGAATTTTTGAAAGTTCTTCTGTCGTTGCGGTATTGAGAGAGATCTTTTCTGTTGGTGTAAAAAGATATTGGTCTTCTAAATCCTCATAGTTAATTTTATTGTTCTCGTCTTCCAGCAAACTCTCGATGAAATCTGACACTTCTTCTGTTATGCCTTGTGAAAATAAGGTTGTTGAGAATGATAGTAATATTACTACTGCAATTGTGAAGGTAAATTTTTCCATTTTTATTTTTTTCTGAGTTTGAAATTTATGTCGCAACAAAAAGAGTGTCCGATGTTGATCAGCCAGTCTGCTGTCATGTTGATTGTCCATCGTCCTTTGAAAAATCCGACTCCGTATGTAGGTCGAATAGGAAGTCCATAGCCGCCAAGACGAAAAGCAAAATGTTTGACTACATATTCAAAACCTATGTGGATGGAGGGTGGATGAAAGTCTACCGTTTTAAATTCTATAATCCAACTGCTACTCAATGAGGCTTGTCTGCATATACCAATAATAAAAAGGTTTTCTTTATTATATGTGGTATTTAGTTGAAAGAGATGCTGAAATTTTGCATATATATAGTCGTTGTGGTGTATGTTGAAACATGCATCTATGCTAACATTGATGTTTTTATCGATTTTTGTACAATCCGTGTAGTATAGTGTTTGCAATTGAGTAATTATACCTAAGGATGTTTTCCGTCCTATCCTTTTGGATAGTGCTATGGAGAATGTGTTTTCTCTATAATGCCGATAACCAAATGTTGTAATGCCAACTGCTGTTGTTACAGTGGGAATTGGAAATAGACATTCTAAAGAGAATGAATTAAGTTCGGCGGTGGTAAATAGGTTACTATGAGATAGCCGAATCTCAGGAGTGTTGTAAATACAAGATTTTGATGAAAAAACACATAACCCTCCGGAAAAAGAGGTGTTCCCTAAGGCTGTACTTTCGGCACTTTGAATTTGTTTCTGTGCGAGTAATGGTTTAATACAAATTATGCAGAAAATTAAAAACAGGAGATGCTTTTTTATTCTCATTGATATTTAATTGGTTAAAAAATGATAAAAACAGTCAACAAACAAAGATTGGCTCGTAAAAAGCACTACTTTTGTAGAACGTGGTACTTAAAGTAGGTTACATGAGGATGCGTTTTGTATTTATTGGTATATGTGTGGCTTTTTTTTCTGTCTCAGTTTCTGCTATTGACGTAGAGGTGGGTAGAAGGGTGCCTGCGTGTATTGACATAGAAGGCGACACTATACCGAGCATTATGCTTCCTCAGGTTTATGTGTTTCCAAAATTGGTTTTTAAAAACGCAAAACAGGAAAAATTCTATTGGCGTACGGTTCGCGATGTTCGAAAAACCTTGCCTTATGCAAAACGTATTGGTAAGATGGTCAACGAGTTAGATAGTTTATTGGCTACGATGGACAATGATAAAGAACGGAAGAAGTATATGGAACTATATGAAGATTCTTTGGTTGCCACATACAAACCAATATTCTCAAAGATGACATTGTCGCAGGGGAAGATGATGATTCGATTGGTGGATCGTCAATGTAGTCGCACGTCCTACTCATTGGTTCAGCAATTTAGAGGTAAGTTTAGAGCTTTTTGGTGGCAAGCTTTTGCTACGGTACTGGGTGCAGATCTCAAAGTGAAGTATGACCCCAATGATGAAAACGACAGGATCGTAGAACGTATCATCATTTTAGTCGAGGCAGGGCAGCTTTGATTCCTTTTTGTATGTTTGAAAATAATTCTTTTGCGATTGCAGATCCTGTTAGGTAGCAAGTTGAACAGTAAAAGATTGCTCCTACTGGAATTTGAATGGATAGTTGAAGTAACTTGCTGATAGGTAGCAAGTTGATTGAATAGACTGTTGTTGCCATCACTAACGAGATAAGTAGGTAGGGCAGAATGTCTTTCATCTGTGCCATCGCCTTGTAGCTGATGACATTTCTCACAAACATTACGCCGATGAAATAAGAAAAAATGTTGGCGATAGAAAAACTCCATAGTAATAAATTTATATCGTGTAAAAAAAATATTGGAACTAAAATCAATGCGTTTTTAATACTTTCAATTATAAAACTTCTTTTTGGGTAGCCTTTTAAGGTTAGTAATCCCGAGTTAAGACTTTGAAATGGCATAACAAAACCAGCGATGGCAAGTATTTGAAAATAAGGGACGATAGGAAGCCATTTGTCTGTAAGAACGACAGAAACAATGTTGTCGAAACATGCCATCGCACCTAACAGAACAGGAAAGATGCCGAACGCAGACATTCTTACCATTTTTCTCAAATATAAAATTTGTCGCTCTTCCTGATCGTTTAGTTTGGAAAGTACGGGGTAGGAGACACCGCTAACAGAAGATGTTATGATTGAACTTGGAAGAAGGTAAAATTTGTAGGCTTCGGAATAATAACCTAAGTGTTTTTCGCCTAAGCGACGACCGATTATTGGATTGTATACATAACGCACGAAAGTGTTGACTAATGCGTTGACTAATAAAGGGATACTGAATGCGAAGAGTTCTTTGATGACTGAAAATCGTGGCTTAGCTTTGGGCCTCCAAGAACTGAAGTGCCAAAGAAAGAAACATTTTACTGCGTTTTGAAGAAGTATTTGCCATGCCAACGCCCAATATGTGTAGCCTATATGTATGAGGGCAATGACAACTACACCTGCGACGATAGCACTGATTAGACTAGCAAGAGATAATTTTTTGAATTCTAATTCCTTTGTTAGAATAATATTTTGAACGATAGATAATGCACTGAAAATAATACTGATAAATAGGAATCTTGATAAATTTATTAGTTCATGCATTCCATAATATTGAGCGATTAGGTCTGCGCAAAAAAAGAGTATTATATAGAAAATCAATGCTAATCCGACATGGAATAATAGTATGGCGACATATTCTTCGTCTGTGTTATTAGAACGTCTGACCATAGCGGAAGTGAAGCCACTTTCTATGAAGATACTTGAAAGAGCAGTGAAAATCGCCAACGCTCCAATAAGTCCAAAATCGTTTGGTGATAGTAGTCGTAACGTTATCAATCCGATGATGAACGCTATGACTTGAAATCCGACTTTGTCAATGGCATTCCAAAGAAGTGACAAAACAGTGTCGTGTTTTAGACTTTTGGGAGGATTCCCTCCACAACCGCAATTTTTTGAATTACTCTCCTTTTCTTCAACGTCCATTTTTTATGTCTTTTGAAATGTAAACAACAGCGTAGAAAATAACTTCTGCGAAGATATGAAAAAAAGATCGTTTTTTCGTGTTTATTTAGTTTATTAGGTTAAAATGGGAAGATTTCTTAATTTTTTATAACTTAGTTCAAAGTTATTTAAATCTATTTATCATGAAACATTTATACAAATTTTTTATTGTCGCATCTTTATTATATGCGAATATGACGATTACGGCGCGACCGTATTTAGGTGATACCCACCAAGTTGAACAGCCTAATGGCAATTTGGTTGCTGTCAAACTTTATGGAGATGAATTTTATATGGATGCGGAGAGTGTTGACGGCTATACGGTTGTTGTAGATGATTCATCAAAATATGTGTGCTATGCTTCTGTTTCTTCGGATGGAAAGGAATATACGTCTACTGGGATTGTTTATGACGGAAAGGATGCTCCTTCGCTATTGAAGAATATTCTGAAACCTCATCTGAGAATCTCTGAGGAGAGTGTATTGGCTAAGAGAAATTCTATGAAAAATAGTCGTTCTATTACGGAAAAAACAACTTCTTTACGAAGTGCGACGGCTCTCCCTGACACTGTCTATGGAGTTTGTGTCCTTATTGATTTCCCGGATGTAAAGTCGGATGTGTCAAGAGATCAATTTGTTACATTCCTTAACTCAGATAATGAAGCACTTTTCGGCAATTCAATGTCTGTGAAGAAATATTTCCAATGGATTTCGGGTGGCAAACTGACTTATATTAATTATGTTCCTAAGGATTTCTACACTGCAGAGAATAATTTCTCATATTATTCTCCAAGTACGGCAACGGATTATACGACGGATCTTTTTTACCCTGTAATAGAAAAGGCTCTGAAATCGTATACGAAAGAGAAAGATGGTTTTGATGTGACTGATTTGTCCACAAAAGATGGTGCAATCCGTGCTATCAATATCTATTATGCTGGAACGTGTACTAATAAGTGGGCTACAGGGCTATGGCCTCACCAAAGTGGTTATCAATTTGATTTAACTGAATTTGGTTTCTATCGTTGGGACTATCATTCGTATCAAATGTCAGATATAGGAACAGAACTTAAGTTAGGTACTATCATTCATGAAAATGGACATCTTATTTGTGGTTGGCCAGACTTCTATACTTATGATGGTCATTCTGATAACAATGCAAGCGTGTATAATATCGGAGATGCGTTTTCCATATTTTCAGAAAAGAGTCCTGCTTATCCAAATCCGTGGGCACTTGATCAGATGGGTTGGCTCTCAAACAAAATTGACATAACGGATTATGATAATGGTAAGCTTGTTACATTGACGGAAGGTGTTGGTAATGTTGCGGTGTATCGTGGTGGAAAAAATTCTATCAAAGAGAAATATTATTTGGAAATTCGAGATGGCTATCAGACTGACTATTGGAATAGAACAGACGAATACGGAATTTTTATATGGCACAGTAATGATGCAGGGGACAACACTACGGAAGGAAACGTTGAATTACTCGATTGTAAACCTGCAACGACCAATAATCCGTTTTGGTCGAAAAATAATGGCCCCGAGGTGTTTTGCGATTCCCTTATACCTTACGCAACTTGGGTGAATGGTAACGCATCGGGTGTTTATCTATGGGATTTCAGTGAACCAGGTGAAACGATGAATTTTAGATGTGGTAAAATGTTTTCTGATGTGTCTGTTAGTGAAGTTGAGGTTGAGTCGTGTTTCTCTATATACAAAAATGAAGATGATTTTGAATTGAGTACTAAAGAGGAACTTTCGGTTAATGTTTTCAATGTTAACGGTACTATAGTAGAACAGTTTAAAGTGGAAGGAGATGCTTCTGTTGCCTTTGGAACAGATTATAATAAAGGTGTTTATTTGGTTCGTTTGTCTAATGAGAATTTTTCTAAAATAGTTAAGTTGATTAGATAATATTGCTGTCCGCTAAAACTTTTTCAAGCATAAAAAAAACAAGGGTGGGTTCCTCTCTCGGAACTCACCCTTGTTAGTTACTTTTGTTTGTGAATCCTTCTTTTATAAAAGCTGAATATTTTTCGCTTAGTATATGAGGTGGGTGATTGCCAACGAGACAATTGTTGATACAAATACGCTGACTAATCCTGGCATCATAAAACTATGGTTCAGCAGATATTTGCCAATTATGGTCGTGCCACTTCTGTCGAAATTGACTGTTGCAATGTCTGATGGATAGTTTGGAATAAAGAAATAGCCATAGACACTAGGAAACACGCCTAAAAGAGTAACACCAGAGATGCCAAGAGAATAGGCGAGTGGAAGCATTGCTACAACAACGGCTCCTTGAGAGTTGATCAACACAGACACAGCAAAGAATACAAAGGCGATACTCCAAGGGTATTGCTTGACAATGTCATTCAAGGCGGTCTGCATTTCGTTCATGTGATTAGCGAAGAAGGTGTCTGCCAACCATGCAATTCCGTAGATGGCAACAACAGCTACCATACCACTTTGCCATACTGCACCTGAAACCGCTTTTTTAGGACTTGCCTTGCAGAAGATAATGATAAGTGCAGCCGCCATAATCATAACAATCTGAATGACAATGTTCATCTTGAGCGATACTTGGGTCGTTTTTGTAAATCCGTCGACAACCATTCCTAATTGAGCTAATTGTCCAGCCGTGAACCCGTGGTAGGTCTCTGAAACACCGCTTATTGCTACTACTTTTTCGTAGGTTGGAAGTAAACTTTGGCAGGTTGCGAAGATTACAATGACTATCAATGCTGCGAAGAAGATAAACACAGCTCGTTTTGCCTCAGGCGTAATCTCTTTGTCTAATGTTGTGGCTGAATTTCCATACATGTAATTATATGTCTCTGGGTCTTTCAAGCGTGCTTGAAATTTAGGGTCTTTATCTAAATCCAATCCTCTTTTGTACGAACAAGCACTGGCTGCCATCAATCCACAAAGACAAGATGGAATTGTAACCATTAACACTTGAGGTATGGTGATATCAAATCCGTTGGCTGATGAGATTGTTGTAAAAGCGACAACCGCCGCCGCAATTGGAGAACAAGTAATACCAACCTGCGATGCAACGGAAGCAACTGCACACGGACGTTCTGGTCGGATTCCTTTCTTCAATGCGATGTCGCAGATAATCGGCATGATTGTGTAGACAACATGCCCTGTCCCGACTAAAACAGTGAGGAAGAAGGTACAAATAGGGGCGAAGAAGGTGATGCGGTCAGGGTGTCTGCGAAGTAATCGTTCTGCTACTTGAATCATCCAGTCCATTCCACCTGAGGCTTGCATCATTCCTGCGCAGGTAACCGCAGCTACAATGATGTAGATGACATCTGTCGGAGGTGTCCCTGGTTGTAGACCAAAACCCAAAACGAGGATGGCTAAGCCAATTCCAGAAATTGCTCCTAATGCGAGGCTTCCGTATCGTGATCCCACATACAAAGCCAACAATACAATAGCTAATTGAAGTAGAAACATAAGGCAAATAGTATTAGATAGGTTAATTATTAATGTGATTTTTCAAATCTCAGATATGCTAATGTAAGAGATATTTTTGATAACCCAAATACAAACGTCTAAAATTTACAACACTCCCTTAGAAGATGGTAATTCAAATTTATAGATGTCTCTTTTTATAGCCATTTTGATGGCACGAGCTAACGCTTTGAAGATCCCCTCAATTTTGTGGTGCTCGTTTGTTCCTTCTGCCTTGATGTTGAGGTTCATTTTTGCTGAATCGCTTAATGATTTGAAGAAATGAAGAAACATTTCTGTTGGCATATCACCGACAAATTCGCGGTGAAAGTCTGCATTCCAAACTAACCATGGACGTCCTCCAAAATCTAATGCAACGGAGCATAGGCAATCGTCCATAGGTAAACAATATCCGTATCTTTCAATTCCGCGCTTGTCTCCTAATGCTTGATACAATGCTTCTCCTAACGTGATTGCAGTGTCCTCGATGGTGTGATGCTCGTCAACATTCAAGTCTCCATCTACCTTTATTGTGAGGTCGCAACCAGAGTGCTTTCCAATCTGTTCTAACATGTGGTTGAAGAAGCACAATCCAGTGGCAATTTGGGTTTTTCCTGTTCCGTCAAGATTCAACTGTACATAGATGTCTGTCTCTTTTGTCTTTCTGTGAACAGTTGCAACTCGTTCACCTGCAAATAGATACGTTGCGATTTGTTCCCATGAGGTAACTACTTTCGTTTCTACTCCTTCGATCTTCTCTTCCGCTAACATTTCCTTCCCTTTTTCTTCTGAGGAAGCAATAAAGATGGCTTTTGCACCTAAATTGGCAGCTAATTTTACATCTGTCAGACGGTCTCCAATCACATAGCTGTTTTCCAAATCGTATGATCCGTCCATGTATTCTGTGAGCATAGCAGTTCCCGGTTTGCGTGTTGGTAGATTTTCTTCAGGAAAAGATTTGTCAATAAAGATTTTGTCAAAGGTAATGCCTTCCCCTTCAAATATTTCCAACATTTTGTTTTGTACGGTGTCAAAATTCTTTTGAGGATACACGTCGGTGCCTAATCCGTCTTGGTTGGTAACCATCACTAATTCATAGTGAGGAAGTTTTTCTCTTATAAAGTGAAGATTGCGCAGAACACCTGGTAGAAATGTCATCTGTTCCAATGTGTCGACTTGATAGGTGACTGGAGGCTCAACGATTAATGTGCCATCGCGATCTATAAAAAGAATTCTTTTCATGTTTTCTCTCTTCATTTATGTTTTTTTCTTGAAAGCAAAATTAACAAAGAGGAGACAAACTTCAAATGAAGAATAGCAGTTTGTAAGAAAAATGTAAGTTCATCTTCTCAAAATTGCGCAAATCGCTACAAACAAATAGTTTCTAAATGGTTTTTCGCAATAAAATGTCAGTTTTTTTTAATCTTCTAATGTTAAACTTTCAAAAATTTTGCCTTAAATTTGTAGTGTGTTGAAAAGTTTTTTTGTGATAATTCATGTAAAAATAACGAATCTTTAATGTATGGATAGCTTGATGGAAGCCCTGAAGTTGATGGGCATTGGTATGGTAACTGTATTTGCGGTTTTGATTTTCATCATTTATATTGGAAATTTGCTCGTTTTTCTCGTGAACAAGTTCGCTGCTGCGGAGGAAAAACCGTTAAAGACTACGGGGGCTTCTAATGCGGTGGATGCTAATGTTGTATTGGCTATTAATTTAGCAATCAACAAGTTGACTAACGGAAAGAAAAAAGCCGACAAAATTGAAAAAATATAGTCTGTCCTCAATTTTATAGAAAAAAATACATCTTAAAATATTATGGCTAAAGAAGTAAAGTTTAGTCTCGTTTTCAGAGACATGTGGCAAGCAGCAGGGAAGTATGTTCCTCGTGTAGACCAGTTGGTGAAGGTAGCTCCAGCCATTATCAAAATGGGTTGTTTTGACCGAGTTGAAACGAATGGTGGAGGTTTTGAGCAAGTAAATCTTCTCTACGGCGAAAATCCTAATAGGGCGGTTCGCGAATGGACAAAACCTTTCCACGAGGCAGGAATCCAAACACATATGTTGGATCGCGCTTTGAATGGTCTTCGCATGAGTCCTGTGCCTGCTGATGTTCGCAAGCTATTTTATGTTGTAAAGAAAAAACAAGGTACTGATATTGCTCGTACTTTTTGCGGATTAAATGACACTCGTAATATCATTCCTTCTATCAAATATGCTCACGATGGTGGAATGATTTCTCAGTGCTGTCTGTGTATCACATATTCTCCAATCCACACCGTGGAGTATTACACAAACTTGGCCAAGGAGCTGATTAATGCTGGTTGCGACGAAATTTGTTTGAAGGATATGGCCGGAATTGGTCGACCAGTCTTCTTAGGTGAGTTGACAAGAAAGATTAAAGAAATCAAGCCTGATATCACTATTCAATATCATAGCCACGCAGGACCTGGTTTCAACATGGCTTCTATTCTTGAAGTTTGTAAGGCAGGTTGTGATTATGTTGATGTTGGTATGGAACCGCTTTCTTGGGGTACTGGTCACGCAGATGTACTCGCAGTTCAAGCAATGTTGAAAGATGCTGGTTTTAAAGTGAAGGAAATCAATATGGAAGCCTATATGGAGGTTCGTTCCCTTATTCAGGATATGTTGGATGATTTCCTAGGCTACTACATTCCGAGCCGAAATCGTTTGATGAACTCCCTCTTGATTGGTCCTGGACTCCCTGGCGGTATGATGGGTTCTTTGATGACAGATCTTGAGACTAATCTTGAGTCTATCAATAAGTGGAAAGAGAAGAATGGAAAACCTAAGATGACCCAAGACGAATTACTCATTAAACTTTTTAACGAGGTTTCTTACGTTTGGCCTAAGATGGGTTACCCTTGTTTGGTTACTCCATTCTCGCAATATGTTAAGAACATGGCGTTGATGAACGTTATGCAGATGGAGAAAGGCAAAGAGCGTTGGTCTATGATAGCTGATGACATTTGGGATATGATGTTGGGCAAGTCAGGTAAGTTGCCAGGTGCTCTTGCTCCTGAGTTGATTGAAAAGGCTAAGTCCTTAGGCAAGGAATTCCACACCGAGGATCCTCAGTCAAACTATCCAGACGCTCTTGATACGTTCCGTGAAGAGATGAAGAAAGAAGGTTGGGAATTTGGTCAAGATGATGAGGAACTCTTTGAGTTGGCTATGCACCCTCAACAATATCGTGCTTATAAATCGGGTAAGGCTAAAGCGGATTTCCAAGCAGATCTTGAAGAGAGAAAGGCAAAAAAGGTTGCAGGTAACGGTGGCGTTTCTCTTCCTCAAACTGTTACGGTTGCAGTTAATGGTGTTAACTACAACGTTACAATCGGTGATAACAACGGAGAGGTTTCTAATTCTTCGTCTGCATCAAATGCAACTTCAGGAGAAGGTAATGGATTGGCATCGCCACTGGAGGGTAAGTTCTATTTGGTAAAAGAGTCAGGCGCAACCCCTATAAAGGTTGGAGATAGAGTTAAAAAAGGTCAAGTGGTTTGTTACATTGAGGCTATGAAGACTTTTAATGCCATCGCTTCTGAGTGGGATGGTGTTGTTACAGAAATCTGCCAAGGTAGTGGTACGAGTGTATCTGAGGACGATATTATCATGAAGATTAAATAATCACTGCCATGGGAGAAATTTTAAGTAAAGTTTATGATATGACAGCGTTGGGAACGTTAATTTCCCAACCTTCGTACATTGTGATGATTGCCTTAGGCTTTTTCTTGTTATATCTTGGTATCAAGAAGGAGTTTGAGCCTTTGCTGCTCGTGCCAATCGCCTTTGGTGTGCTAATTGCAAACTTTCCTGGTGGAGGTATGGGTGTTCTTGCAACGGATGGTGTAGGTCATTTGATTGTTGACGGACAGCCAACTGTACAGACTGTCTATGAAATGTCGCTTCCTCAAATCGCTCACGATTATGGAATCATGAATTTCTTGTATTATGCGCTGATTAAGTCTGGCTTGCTTCCTCCTGTCATCTTTATGGGTGTAGGTGCGTTGACGGATTTCGGACCTATGTTGCGTAATTTGAAGTTGGCTATCTTCGGAGCAGGTGCACAGTTTGGTATATTTGCAGTGTTATTAGTTGCAAGTCAGTTTTTTACTATGCAAGAGGCTGCTTCTCTTGCCATCATCGGTGGTGCGGACGGACCGACCGCTATCTTTACGACATTGAAGTTGGCTCCGCATTTGTTGGGTCCGATTGCGATTGCCGCATACTCCTATATGGCTTTGGTGCCTGTTATCGTGCCGTTAGTTGTAAATTTAACTTGTTCGAAGAAGGAGTTGTCTATCAATATGAAGGAGCAGGATAAACTATATCCAAACAAGCAAGAGTTTAAAAACATGCGTGTTTTGAAGATCCTTTTCCCTATCCTTACTACTACAATCGTTGCTATCATCGTTCCAGATGCGGTATCTTTGGTCGGAATGTTGATGTTCGGTAACTTGATTAAGGAGATTGGAAATAACACTTCACGTCTTTTCAATACTGCTTCAAATGGTATCATGAATACGGCAACTATTTTCTTAGGGCTTTGTGTTGGTGCAACAATGACAGCTGATTCTTTCTTGAACTTGCAAACAATCGGAATCGTAACTGGTGGTTTCTTTGCGTTTGGATTCTCAATTTTTGGAGGTATAATGTTGGTGAAGATTATGAATCTCTTCTCAAAGAAGAAAATCAATCCGTTGGTGGGTGCAACTGGTTTGAGTGCAGTGCCTATGGCGGCACGCGTTGCAAACGAAATTGCGCTGAAGTATGATCCAAAGAACCATGTTTTGAACTATTGTATGTCAAGTAATGTAGCAGGAGTTATTGGATCAGCCGTTGCTGCAGGTATTTTGATTTCATTCTTAGGATAATAAATTTCCATAAATTTAAGTCGTAGAACTTTAATAGGTTCTGCGACTTTTTTTGTGAAAAATCATAATCATTGAATTATGAGCTTAAGTGATTAATTTCTTAAATTTGTTTTTTATCTGATGTTAACCTTATGAAAGATTTGAAAAATAAATGGGCGTTGATAACGGGAGCTAACCGTGGTCTTGGTTATCGTATAAGTAAATTTATGGCTCATCATGGTGTTAATTTAGTACTTCATAGTCGTAGCCTTGAACATACAAAATCTGTTTTTGAAGAGGTTAAATCAATGGGGGTAGATGCTTATTGTGTTGCAGCCGAACTCTCGAAACCAGATGAAATTAGTTGCATGGTTGATGAAATAAAACAGAATATTAAGCAAATTGATATTCTGTTTAATAATGCTGCAGTACAAGTGGCATACCGTAGGAATTATTTAGAAACTCCAGTATCTGATTTTACGGAAAGTTTTATGATTAACACCATTGCGCCGATGATGCTATGTTACGCTTTTTTACCTGATATGAAGAAGCGTGGATTTGGGAGAATAATCAATACAACGAGTGGAATTATTAATGAACCAGAGCAAGCAGGTTATTCGGCAAGCAAGGCCGCTTTAGATAAGGTAACAAAGGATTTAGGTTCTACGGTTGAGGGAACGGATGTGATGATTAATTTGGTGGATCCAGGTTGGTGTCGAACTGATTTGGGTGGTCCGAAAGCCCCGAATGATCCTGATTCTGTTATTCCTGGTGTGGTTTTAGGTGCATTTGCTGATGATTGTAAGAGTGGTCGTTGGATTTCTGCTCAGGAATATGCAGGTATGTCTCTTGAAGATGCTTTAGAAAAATTTCAAACTATTTTATAATTTTGCATTTGGCTTATTTCGCCTAATGTTTTTTAGTTATGCAGTTTGACCTTCAATTCATTGATCCGAAAAGTAATGCCAGAGCAGGTAAAATTACAACTGACCATGGCACGATTGAAACTCCTATATTTATGCCTGTTGGCACCTGTGCAACAGTCAAGGCTGTCCATCAAAGAGAATTGTTGGACGATGTGCATGCTCAGATAATCTTAGGCAATACCTATCATCTTTATCTTCGTCCAGGTTTGGATATTCTTGAAAAGGCGGGTGGTTTGCATCGTTTCAATGGCTGGAATAAACCTATGCTTACGGATAGTGGAGGGTTTCAAGTTTTTTCTCTTTCTGAAAACAGAAAACTAACGGAAGAGGGTTGTACTTTCCGCTCGCATATTGATGGCTCAAAGCATATTTTCACTCCAGAAAACAATGTTGATACGCAACGTTCTATCGGTGCTGATATAATTATGGCATTGGACGAATGTACGCCTGGAACTGCAGATTATCAGTATGCTAAGCGTTCTTTAGAACGTACGCTTCGTTGGCTGGATCGTGGTTTGATGCGTTTCGATGAAACTGAACCTAAATATGGATATAGTCAGACTTTCTTTCCGATTGTGCAAGGTTGTACTTATAGGGATTTGCGTGAACGTGCGGCGGAGTCTGTCGCTAATAAGGGATGCGATGGTAATGCTATCGGTGGACTTGCTGTGGGTGAGCCAGCAGATGTTATGTATGAAATGATAGAATTAGTCAATGCCATTTTGCCTAAAGACAAACCTCGCTATTTAATGGGGGTCGGTACACCAATCAATATTCTTGAGGGGATTGAGCGAGGTGTTGATATGTTTGATTGTGTTATGCCAACTCGTAATGGTCGTAATGGACTTCTTTTTACCCGTAATGGTACAATGAACATGAAAAATAAAAAATGGGAGGATGATTTTTCTCCATTAGATCCTGAGGGTACATCCTATGTTGATCAGTTCTATACGAAAGCATACGTTCGCCATCTATTCTCAGTAGACGAGTTATTAGGCATGCAGATAGCATCTATTCATAACCTTGCTTTTTATCTTTGGTTGGTGGGTGAAGCAAGAAAACAGATTATTGCTGGCACTTTTTCTGTATGGAAGAACGGAATGGTGAAAAAATTGGGTGAAAGATTGTAAATTTGCTCCAATCAATCAAAAATTGTGGATTGTGTTTAAACTAATAGACCGATATATTATAAAAAAGTTCCTCGGAACATTCTTTTTGTCTATTGCGTTGATTATCAGCATCGCAGTGGTTTTTGATATAACGGAGAAATTGGACGACTTTATGGAGAATCAAGCTCCTCTTAAAGCCATCATTTTCGACTATTATTTAAATTTCATTCCTTATTATGCGAATTTGTTTAGCCCCTTATTCACTTTCATTGCGGTTATTTTTTTCACCTCAAAAATGGCAGACAAATCAGAGATTATTGCCATTTTTGCTTCAGGAGTGAAATACAGTAGGTTTGTACGTCCTTATATGGAGGCGGCAGCTGTTATTGCTGTTATTACTTTCATTTTGGGCGGTTTTGTCATACCTCCTGCCAACAAAGAACGTATTGACTTTCAGGAGGTCTATGTGAAAAAAAAGAAGAAAGATCAAGCGATTAAGATTCAAATGAAGGTAACTGAAAACACGATTTTGTTTATTGACTATTATGATAAGCAAGACCATAGTGGAAGACGTGCCTCTATTGATGTCTTTGATGGGAAAACACTGAAAAAGAGAACCACTGCAGGTTATATCTACTGGTTGGGAGGAGATAAATGGCGAATTTGCGACTATATGGTACGTGAGTTCGATGGTCTGTTTGAGCATGTATATAAAGGGGGACAAAAGGAAATTCGTCTAAATATTATACCAGATGATTTTTTTGTTTTCTCAAGTATGCAGGAACAAATGACGTTGCCTGAGTTGAAAGAATATATTGAAAGACAAAAGTCTCGTGGAATTGGCAATATTCAAAATTTTGAAATTGAATATGCAAAGAGATACGCAAATGCTTTCGCTTCGTTTATTCTTACGTTGATTGGTGTTTCTCTTTCTTCTCGTAAAATAAAGGGTGGAATGGGACTTAATTTAGGTATAGGATTGTTGTTGAGTTGCGCATATATATTATTTGAATCTGTTTCGTCAACATTTTCAGTCAATGGTTCTTTTCCGCCGACTTTGGCTGTTTGGTTGCCTAACATTGTGTTTTTGTTAATTGGAATCTACCTATACCGGCGAGCACGACAATAGAAATGAAATTTTCTAACTTAATATTATAGTAATATGAATTACAAGGTATCGGAAAACCCTTTCAAAAACCGAACATTCGATACACCGCTGATGGTGGTGACTGGTTTGTTCGTAACTCTTTATTTAGTATCTAACCTGATGGCTGTCAAGGTGATAGGCATTTTTGATTTGCTTTATTTTGATGCAGGAACTATCACCTTCCCCTTCGCTTATATGTTGGGCGATGTCCTAACGGAAGTGTGGGGATACAAGACATCACGAAAAGTTATTCTATTGACGCTTACATGCAATATTTTATTGGTTGTATGTACGACGATTGGCGTTTATCTCCCTTATCCTGATTATATGAATGATACGGCAGCTGCATACGAACATATTTTTTCTTGTGTCCCACGTATCGTACTCGCTTCCTTGGTGGGTTTCCTTTGTGGTGAACTCTCGAATGCCTATTTTATGGAAAGAATAAAAGAATGGACGAAAGGAAAACATCTTTGGGTTCGTACAATTGGAAGTTCAATGGTTGGTTATGTGTTTGACTCTTTACCTTTTGTCTTAATTGCTTTCTTAGGGGTAGTTCCTGCGGAGGATTTAGTTAAGATGATTCTTTTGCAATATTTCTCTAAATTGGCTATAGAGGCTTTAACGGGTACTCCGCTAGCTTATATTGCTATTCATTTTTTGAAAAAGTATTATCAGAAAGTAGATTCTAAAGAGATTACTGCTTAGTATGTTGTGGATTTCAAGTAATAGAAATCACTTTTTTATCGTATCTTTGTTTTTGTTTTCGATAAAAAGATGAAAGTAAAAGATAAAAATTTTATCGAGTATTTATCTCCAGTGGAGTTGCACAGAATTGTAACTCGTATGGCTAATGACGTAAAGAGAGATTATCAAGGAAAGAATCCTCTCTTCCTTGTGATGTTGAATGGAGCGTTTGTTTTTGCTTCTGATTTTCTACGCGAGATGGATTTCTCTTGCGAGGTTCAGTTTGTAAAATATGCCTCGTATGAAGGTATGTGTTCAACAGGGGTTCTTAAACCTATAGTACCTATTCAAAATGATATCGAAGGTCGAGATGTGATTGTTTTGGAGGATATTGTTGATACTGGTATGACGATGTCTAAAATTTTAGAGAAGATGGAAGAATATGAACCAAAATCTATTGCCATAGCAAGTCTTTTTTGTAAGCCAGAGGTTCTACAAGGCAGAGTACACATCAAATATTTAGGTATGCCCTTGCCTAACAAGTATGTAGTAGGTTTCGGATTGGATTATGATGGTTTTGGACGCAATCTTCCTGGACTCTATGTCGTAGAGGATAATCATTAATTAATAGAAATAACTAAAAAAAGATAATAAGTTTGAAAATGAAGAACGTAGTAATTTTTGGAGCTCCTGGTTCTGGTAAAGGAACGCAGAGTGAGAACATCATCAAGAAGTATGGTTACAAGCATTTTTCAACAGGCGACATTTTGAGAAAGCAAATCAAAGACCAAACTGAGTTGGGAAAGATAGCCAAGACTTTTATTGACGAAGGAAAGTTGGTTACTGACGAGTTGATAATCAACATGCTTGATGCTGAGTTGGATTCTGCAAAAGGTGCTTCTGGTGTTATTTTTGATGGTTTCCCTCGCACGTATGCGCAAGCAGAGGCTCTTAAGAAAATGTTGAACAAAAGGGGTACTGACGTTGCTGTAATGTTAAATATCCAGGTTGATGAAGACGAGTTGATCAAGCGTCTTTTGGAAAGAGGAAAAACTTCTGGTCGTTCTGATGATAATCTTGAGACAATCACAAAGCGAATCAAGACTTACAACGAGCAAACTACTCCTGTTATCGACTTCTATAAGAAAGAGGGAACTTGTGTTGATATCAAGGGTGTTGGTTCTATCGATGAAATTTTTGAGTCTATCTCAAAGGCTATTGATGCAGCAAAATAAATTTTCGGTGCAAATAAAACTGAGGGGTTGGTTGTCATCACGACAACCAACCCCTCCATTTTTCGCATATTTCTGTGAAGCAATTGTAAACTATATATATGATTAATGAATCAAGTATTCTGTTGCTATAAAGATGGCAGCTCCGCACAAATATCCTAACAATGCAAGCCATGATATATGTTTCAAATACCATCCAAATGTGATTTTCTCTAATCCCATCACTACAACACCCGCAGCGGACCCAATGATAAGAATGCTACCGCCCACGCCGGCACAATAGGCTAAAAACAACCAAAACGCTCCATCTACTGCGTATGGTCCTGTTGCGGCAATGTCATACATTCCCATCGTACCTGCTACTAACGGAACATTATCAACAACAGATGATAAAAGTCCAATTATCACATTGATTATATAAACATTTTTATCAAATACATGGTCTAACGTTGTCGCTAACATTCCTAATATGCCTGCACATTGCAATGCTGCCACTGCCATCAATATTCCTAAGAAAAAGAGAATTGTCGTCATATCAACTCTCTTGAGAACTTTAGAAATAGTTGCTTTTGACTCTTCTGGCATATCTTTTTTACGATGATACATTAATTCAGTGTAGAACCAAATTATGCTCAATCCTAATAAAACTCCTATAAACGGAGGTAAATGTGTGAGTGTTTTGAAAATTGGTACAAATATCAAACTTCCTACACCTAAGAAAAATAAGCAACGCTGTTCAAATTTCGTAATGTAAAAAGAAGGACTTTGCGCATTGTTCGTTTCTTCTGCAACCTGTGACGTTGTTGAATTTCTTGCATCGTTTGGATGTAGTAGACGGGATGCAAATAGTGTGGGAACAACAACGGAAACAATGGCTGGAATAATCAACATTGGAATAATTCCCCCAGTTGATATGTTGCCTTTCACCCAAAGCATGATCGTTGTAACATCTCCAATGGGGGAGAATGCGCCTCCACTATTGGCAGCAATGATTATAATAGATCCGTATACCCATCTGTCTTTCTGGTCACTAATGAGTTTCCGAAGCATCATTATCATCACAATTGATGTTGTGAGGTTGTCCAATACAGCAGACATGAAGAAAGTGATGAATGCGATTTTCCACAAAAGTTTACGCTTGTCGCTTACTTTAATATGGTCTGTTATAATAGAGAATCCTCCGTGAACATCTATTAGTTCAACGATGGTCATAGCCCCCATAAGGAAGAATAGAATCTCCGCAACATCACCAACATGTTCAATTATCTGAATATTGGTGACATAATTAAATATGTTTTCCTTGATTGAGAGCTCGCTGTTTTCACTTGCATACGTCATAAAATCGGCAGAATTGCTGATTAGATTTGGCGCTGCAAAAATGTAAACTATCCACAAAAGACAACAAAGTATCAAAGCAGATGCCGCTTTGTTGATGTTTATTTTGTGTTCCATGGCTATAGCCGTATAGCCTAGTAGGAACAGTACAATCATTATTACCAACATATAAAAGAGAGTTTATAGAAGAAAAAGGTTTCTATGCTTTTTCAGAATACAAGCGGACAAGAGTTGCCAAGGCATTGACTTCGTTTGCATCTGTATGCTTTACTGTGTCGTAAACTGGTACATATTGGTATGGTACATATTTCATCAGCTGTGTGTAATAGAGTTTCCCATTTTCTGCACCACATACATGCAAAACTATGCCCGACTGGTTTCCCCTCTTTAGATTCGCAATAGAACCGAAGTCGCGCTGTTCATACAAACGTGAGATATTCCCTAATTCTGTTGTGTCAAAAAATATATCGGAGTTTTTTAGTTCTTCTTGTGATTGCTTGTCAACAAAGACGGTCTTTTTTGACAATAGTTTCGTAACGCCAATGATTAAAATCACAATTCCAACAGAGCCTGTCAACAATGATGGCGTCCCACTTGGCACAAGCGAAGTTGCTGTTAATGCTGACAATACAACTCCGATCAGGGTTGCTGCTATACCAACGTTAGAAATTACTTTCTTTTGTTCTATTCTCTCTTTATCTGATGTAATGTATTCTTCAAAAGTCAAATTTTTATTCTCCATTTTGATTTTAATTATTATTGAAAATTTGTGTGTGTGAAAAGTTTTTCCTTTTAGAGCAATCTCAACCGACCCTCTAACAATGTAGAGGGTTGGAAATGACAAAGATAAAAAAGGTCAATTTTCAAATAATAATTCTGCGCAACTGATAAATGTAATAACCAATCAGTTTTAAATGGGATTTTTGTCTATTTTCTTGAATGAATCTTTCTTTCAATCTAACTACTGCGTAGATTATAGTAGCTTGAAGATATGAAATACTTCTTCCGCTCGTTTGTTCTAATCCACTACTTGAACTATTTGAATTATTTCTCTCCAAAATGGGAACCGCAACCTCGTTAGGCATTAAAAGTTCGCCGCTATGGTAGAATGTTCTTTCCTTTTCTAATGTGCCTCCTTGAAAATCTTCCTCTGAAAGTGTTGCAATCTCGCTATCTCCAAGACTTACTACGCTCTCTGAAGGAAATGTTATCGTAGCCATTCGCCCAAAACAAGCAATCACCACAATTAGAACCATTGCAGTGAAACCTCCGAATAATATGTTTTTCAACGAACGTGCCATAATTATCGATATGCAAATATAGTTGTATAAATGATAAAAACTATTTTTGCTGTAAAAATAAATTGAAAAATATGAGAAAAAAATTCGTTTGGTTTTATTCTTCAGTTCTAATAATATTTTCTTTTGTTTCGTGTTCTCATGTTACTGTTAAGGACCATACAAAGAAAAATGTAGTGGAGGAGTGTAGTCTTACTCCAGAACAAGTTTTTATTAAGAATTTGGCTGCTTTGCAATTCATAGACTACGCAACGGTTGTTGGAGATACTGCCTATTTAGGTATTGCTTCAAGTCGTGGAACCGTGCATGGGCAAGACAACACTGCTAAAATTTTCTTAAATGATATTCGTAAAAATGGTAAATTTACTACGGTCAAGGCTTGTCGGGTAGTGAATGTGGCGCGTGAATTTGTGTTTGAAGAGGACTCCGTTTCAGGTCAGACTATCGGCTACGCTGATGTAGAAGAAAATAAGTGATAAAATTGAAATGAGGAAAACGAAAAAGGATAGTTTTCAATATTATCCTTGCCGTGATCTAAGCGTGTTTCAGTCCGTTTAAGAGAAAGTCTGTGAAGCCTTTTTTGTTTTCAGGATAGAAGAAAGTGCGAAGTTCGCCTCGTATGAATGGCACTTCGCATCCTTTTAAGGCACAGTGAATCAATTTCGCTGCAAGTTGTGGATTCCTAACTTCAAAATCTCCACTCTGATTTCCTTCGACAAGGATCGCTTCTAACATTTTCATTTCAGTTAAGTCTAATCTGTGTCGGCTTTTCTCTACGACATAAATATTGCGGAAGAAACTTGCTCGAAGATTTCCGTTGCGCATCACTGCCTCGTGGAAAATTTCCATTCTTGCATAGATGTAGTTGATCAGTTTCTCTTTTGGAGAAGCCTCCTTTTGGAGTTCTTTCTGTAATTTGTGGGCAAGCATGAATAGTTCGCTTTCAATCACGGCATAATAAATGTCATCTTTGCTTTTGAAATAGGTGTATAGCGTGCGGCGACCTTTTTGTGCTTCTTTGGCTATATCGTTCATCGTCGTATTTTCCATACCTTTTTCTGCAAATAGTTTCCGTGCGACGTCGATAAATATTGAGCGAGTTTTGACTGTTCCCATCGTAATGACTATTCTATTTTGTACACAAGTCCTATATGTAACTAAGTATTTCGTTCTTTGCAAATTTATTCTAATATTAGTTTTGAACGAAATTAATTCGGTCTTTTTGCTAAATTTGTAACAAAGTTTGTCGGATGGGAAGAATTTTTTTGGTTATTATCGGTTTCTTTTCTTTGATTTCGTGTGCAGTGGATATTGCTCCGAAAAACAAAGGTGAAAAAGGTCTATCGGTTGATTCGTGTGCAAACGGGATAAAACTAAAATATGCTGAAAAGTTTTCTGTGGACAGTTGTCCTTGGGGATATAGATTGAATGTTTTCTCGGACGAAGAAAAACATAATGGAACAGTTTTTTATTTGGTTAGACAGTGTTGTGCAGACTCGATTAAACAAGTTATAGAAGATTCTTCTATTGTGGTAGAAATACCACTCAAACGTTTTGCTTCCAATAGTACGACTCATTTAGAGTTTTATCGTCTGTTGGGGGTGTTGCCTTCACTTTGCGCTATATGTAATGCTGAATACATATACTCTGATACTGTGTATGGTTGGGTGAAATCGGGTAGAATTGTAGAATTAGGCAATTCGATGCAGGTGGATGTAGAGCGATTGTTGACAGCCGCTCCGGAGGTGCTTTTCTTGTCTGATTTAAGAGAAAAACCCAATGTTGATGTCTGTTCGACAATTGTGTGTTCGGAATGGAAAGAGACGACTGCATTAGGGAGGGCAGAGTGGTTGAAATTTTTTTCTCTTTTTTTTGATAGGTATGTTGTTGCAGATTCAATTTTTAATGAGATAGAGAAAAATTATAATGATGTTAAGTTAAAGGCTTCAAAAATGTCGCATACTCCCACTATATTCGCTGGAGGATGTTTTGGAGATACTTGGTATCTGACGGGAGGAAAGGGCTATATGTCGGCCTTGTACGAAGATGCGAATGCTACGTATGTATTGTCTGATACTTTGGTTGGTACTGTAACTTGTGGGTTGGAATGGGTATTGAAGACTATGAAAGACGTTGATGTTTGGATGAATAGTCAAGAGAACAGTCGTAGCGCATTGGATGCACGATTGTCTGTACTTAAGTCTTATAAGAATGAGGAAATTTATAATTTCAATAAACGTTCGGTGCGTCGTTCCGCACCTGCTGAAATTAGTGATTTCTATGAAGAGGCTGTTGCCCACCCAGATTGGCTTTTGGAAGATATAGTTGCAGTTCTTCATCATAGTGATGATTTTGAAACTCGTTATGTGAAAAGATTGAAATGATTTTTTTATGAGTTGGTTTTCTAAGAGTGTTTCAAACAGACAAGAGAATGGAAATATAAATAAAACGAGGTTTCTTTGCGTTTGTTTATTTGTTTTAATGGTAATTCTTTTTTTAGCAGACATATTGTTTGGTAGTGTGAGTATTTCATTTTCAGACTGTCTAAAAGGATTTGCGAATGAAAATTCAGTTTCTCGTACCATTTTTTTTGAGATAAGGATTCCCAAAGCGATAGGGGCGATTCTTGTGGGTGTATCTTTGTCTGTTTCTGGTTTGTTAATGCAAACTTTTTTTAGAAATCCTTTGGCGGGTCCCTATGTTTTGGGTGTTAGTTCAGGGGCATCTTTAGGGGTCGCTATTTTTATGTTGATGATTCCTATCTTAGGAATATCGTTTGGTAGCAGTATCATTCAATGGGGTTGTGCTATATTTGCTTTGGGTGGTGCTGTTTTACTTTTTTTGTTGATTTTGTTCGCTTCTTTGCGGTTGAGAGAGTCTGTCTCCTTGTTGGTCGTGGGTATGTTATTAGGGTCGGTTGCAGGGGCTGTTATAACAATTCTGCAAAATTTATCAGATCCAGAGTCTGTAAAGTTTTTTGTGAATTGGACTTTTGGAAGTTTGTCCTTGATAGGATGGCAACAATTAGTTGTGATGTCGATGTTGGTTGTGACTGCCTTAGTTCTAATGTTTAGACTGCTAAAACCATTGGATGCGTTGTTAGTAGGAGAAGATTTTGCTATGGGAGTTGGTGTTGATGTGAGGCGAGTTCGCATCATCGTAGTGGTTGTTACTGTATTACTGACAGGAGGAACAACGGCGTTTGCAGGTCCGATAGGTTTTGTTGGTTTGGCTGTACCCCATGTGGCAAGATTATTGGTTCAAACGTCAATCCATCGGCAAGTTATGCCTTGCACATTTCTATTAGGTGGATGTGTGATGCTATTAAGTGATATTCTTTCGCAGCTTCCTAATAATGGTTATATCATTCCGATCAATGCAATAACGGCTTTGTTGGGAATCCCTGTTGTGCTGTGGGTGGTATATTTGAAACATACATAATTACCTATTTAGAATAACCCTAATTCGTGAAGAAATATGGTCAAAATACAGAAAGGCGAGACGAAACGGATCATAAACAGATAGATGTTGAATAATTTGTTCCTCGTTGTCCCTTCGTTTGTAAACTCGTTTTTAACCAATTTTTTAGGAACATACCATCCCAACAGCAGGCAAGTGAAAAATGAACCCATTGGCAGTAAAATCTTGGCTGTGAGAAAATCGCAACAGTCAAGAAATGATTTTCCCAAAAGTGATAATTCGGGAACAGCACCGCATGATAATGCACAAAGAGTGGCAATTGTGCAACAGACAATAGTTGTAATCCACGCAGCTTTTCTTCTTGACATTTGAAATTCTTCGTGGAAGAATGCGGTTGCAATTTCATGCATTGAAATCGTGGAGGTGAGTGCCGCCAGTACTAATAAAGCATAAAATAAAATCGAAATTATATACCCAATTGCAGGTACGCTTTGAAACGCTTGTTGGAAAACGTTGGGTAGTGTGATGAAAATTAGTGATGCCCCACTATCGGGTTCTATTCCGACAGAAAAAGCAGCAGGAAATATCATTAAGCCCGCTAAAATGGCGATAATCGTGTCTATAGCGGCTATCTGAGAAGCTGATTTGAACAAATCTGTTTTTTTGTTAAAGTAAGAAGCGTAGGTGCATAGGCAGGCTGTACCCAAACTTAGGGAGAAAAATGCTTGTCCTAATGCATCTAAGAAAACGGTTTGGGTGACTTTGTTAAAGTCTGGTTTAAGCAGAAAAGCAATACCTTTGACAGCGCCGGGTAGGGAACATGACGCTATAACGATGATAATGAGGAGAATGAATAGAATAGGCATCATTATCTTAGAGGCCTTTTCTATTCCATTTTGAATGCCTTTAACAATGACAACGTGCGTGAGCATAATGAACACTAAAGCCCATACGATTGGAAGAAAGATACTTGATGAGAAATTTTGAAAATAGGTCTGTACGAAATGTGCGTCTCCTTGAATTTCGCCAAAAATGCTTGCATAGAGGTATTGTAAGCACCAACCTGCAACAACTGCATAGAAACCAAGGATAATCATTGAGGTGAATACACCAACATAGCCAATCAGCCCCCAGGGTTTTCCATTTGATAGGTTCTTATAGGCTTTGGCTGCGTTGGAAGCTGAGTGTCTTCCAACAATAAACTCACTGACCATTCCAGGCAACCCTAAAAGAAGAATACATACTAAGTAGATAAGGACGAAGGCAGCTCCTCCGTTTTGACCTGTCATATATGGAAATCTCCATATATTTCCTAATCCAACCGCAGATCCTGCAGTTGCTAATATGATTCCGATTTTGCTTTTAAAGCTACCTCTGTCTTCCATTGCTATATTCTATTTAGAATAAATCCAATTGTTTTAAAAATATTAAGAGTATGAATATGGGGCATACAAAGCGAATTAGGAATAGGTAAATCTTGAAAATATCACCTTTGAGAGTTCCTTCGTTTGTAAACTCGCTCTGTATCAATTTTTTAGGAATAAACCAACCTAAGAAAATACATGTGGAGAATCCTGCAATAGGTAAAAATATTTGACCTGTGATGAAGTCAAACCATTCGAAGAGACTTTTCCCACCAAAGGTGAGTACATCTGTTGCTCCCAGCGATAGGGAACAAAATGCCCCGATGACGGAACATGTCATGGTGATTATTATAGCGCCTTTCTTTCTGCTGACATTCATCTCTTCATAAAAGAAGGCTGTGCTTACTTCGTGAAGTGAGATAAGAGAGGTGAGTCCTGCTAAAGTGAGCAAAATGTAGAAAATGATGGAGATAAGCCACCCGATTGTCGGGAAAGAGGCGAATGCTTGAATGAAGACATTTGGTAATGTGATGAAGATGAGCGAAGGGCCGCTATCTGGTGATGTGCCGACAGAAAACGCAGCGGGAAAAATCATCAACCCTGCTAATATGGCAACTGCAGTGTCTATGACCCCGATTTGAAGTGCTGATTTTCCAAGGTTGGTGTCCTTATTAAAGTAGGAGGCATAGGTGCATGCGCATCCCATACCGATGCTCAAGGAGTAGAAAGATTGACCTAAAGCTCCTAAGAATACGTTTCCATCACATTTGCTAAAATCAGGTTTGAAAAGAAATTCAACTCCTTTCCACGCATTCGGAAGCATACACGAGGCTACCACTATGACGATAAGTAGTATGAATAAGGTCGGCATCATAATTTTTGATGCTTTTTCAATTCCACCTTTTACACCTCGAATGATGACAAAATGGGTGATGAGGAGAATAGCGACTGTCCAAAAAACAGGTCGAATAGAATCTTTTGAAAAATCTATGAAATATTCTGCAACTGCTTGTGAATCTCCGCTGATACGATGTGTGACGGAGGCGTAGACATATTCTAAGCACCAACCTGAGACAACTGCGTAGTAACAAGTGATAAGATAACCTGTCAGAACGCTAAGAAAGCCGATGTATTTCCATGGGCTTCCATTTGCCATTTTTGTGTAGGCTCTTGCGGTGTTGGATGCTCCTCTTCTACCAATGATAAACTCTGAAATCATACAGGGTAGTCCCAAGACAAGAACACATCCGAAATATACTAAGATGAATGCAGCACCTCCGTTTTCTCCTGCCATGTAAGGAAAGCGCCAAACATTTCCTAACCCGACTGCACCTCCCGCCGTCGCAAGAATAAGCCCCATTTTGCTTCCAAAATTGCCTCTGTCAATATTTTTCATGTTTCTATTTTTGAAAGCGCAAATGTAAGAAAAAAATAGGAGTATGTCGTTGCCTGACATACTCCACTATATATTTATTTGTATCAACCTTAAAAAAACAGTTTTTTTAGAACAAGAATCCGATGAATACTCTTGCGCAACCGACTTTGGCTTTATCCATTTTTAGAAAGTCTTTTGCTGTTTTTTCACTATCGTCTAATCCCCAATCTTGCATGCTTAGTCTTCCTAATTTGGCTTCACAACCAACTTGGAAGAATCCGACATGAAGAGAAGCTCCAATCTTGTGGTTTAAACCAAAGAAATAGTGATCTTTGTCATCATCATCATCATCATCGTCGTAGTCGTCGTCAACATCGTCGTCATCATCGTCAAGCACTTGAATAAGCGCACTAGCACCGAGGTTGTAGTAAACGTCTACTGCCCAATGGTCGTTAAATGCTATCGTTCCGATCAATCCAGCGTTGAGGGCTTCTATGCTAAACTCATTAACATCATTGTATGTTCCCATATCCTCCGCAGAAATGCCAAGACCATTGAGTCTGTTGTAAAAAGCACCAAGTTCAATTTTATCAAGTTTGGATTTGTTGAATGAAAAATCCAACCAACGTGCGTTGATAGCAAGACCTAATACGTTGCCTTTTGCTACATACCAACGATTGTCTAAAGAAAATCCGATTTGTGGTTTAGAATCCATTTCAATAAAGTCTTCACCATCCGTATTAACTACAGATGAGTAGCCGCTCCCGAATCCTCCAAAGATTCTCACTCCAAAAGAGTTCTCAAAACTCTCAGCAAAACTTGACGATACACTCGCTGCAAGAATTACTACTGCTAAGAAAAATTTTTTCATCATTCCTTTTTTATATTCTATTTTTTGTTACATTTTAATCAATACGGTCGTTACAAATTCGTTTTGTAATGTATGAAAACTTTTGCAAAGTAATTAGTTTTCTGCTAAAGAAGCAAGTTTTTTAACATTATTAAGAGTTTGACGATTTGACACAATGAAAGCGATAGGGAAACCAAACTGACAAAATATAAAGCGATTGATGCAAAAAAAACGGGTTAAGATGCTAAAAACCTTTCAGTTGTTTCGTGTTTTTAGTGAGAAAGAAAACTTTTTGTTTGAGATTTAAAAAAAAGAGTGTCAAAATGTTATTTGGATAAATAAAAAACCTATCTTTGCGAAAGTAAATCAAAGAAAAGCGTTGGCGTTTATTTGGTTTACTATTAAGACGAAAAAATAAACGAGAAAAAATAAACGATATAAAAACGACGATTATGAGTTATTTAAAGATTCCAAAAGGGTACAAGCCGTTGCTGGATGCCCGCGAGACAGAACTTGGAATTAAGAAGGTGAAGGACTTTTTCCAAGGAAGTTTGTCGGCCGAGTTAAGATTGCGCCGTGTTACTGCGCCATTGTTCGTACTGAAGGGTCAAGGAATAAATGATGACTTGAATGGTGTTGAGCGTGCTGTTACTTTCCCTATCAAGGATTTGGGCGACCAAAAGGCGGAGGTGGTTCACTCTCTCGCTAAATGGAAGCGTTTGATGCTCGCAGAATATAATATAGAACCAGGTTTCGGTTTGTATACAGATATGAATGCTATTCGTTCTGATGAAGATTTAGGAAATTTACACTCTCTCTATGTTGACCAATGGGACTGGGAGCGAACTATAACTGCGGCGGATCGTACGATTGATTTCTTGAAAGATATTGTTTCTCGTATTTACGCTGTTATGGTAGCCACTGAGTATGTCGTTTATGAGTCTTATCCTCAGATCAAACCGATGTTGCCTAAGGAGATTCATTTTATACACTCGGAAGAGTTGAGACAGTTGTACCCAGACATGACTCCGAAGGAAAGAGAGAATGAAATCGCAAAGAAGTATGGTGCTGTCTTCATTATGGGTGTTGGTGCACCTTTAGGAGATGGAAAAAAGCATGATGGTCGAGCTCCTGACTATGATGATTGGACTACTCCTGGTGTGAACGGTCTTCCTGGTTTGAACGGAGATATCTTCGTTTGGAATGAAGTTTTGCAGCAAGGTATGGAACTTTCTTCAATGGGAATTCGTGTAGATAAAACGGCTTTGCTCCGCCAGTTAGAGTTGTGTGGTTGCGAGGATCGTAAGGACCTCTATTTCCACAAAAGGCTTTTGGAGGGATCTCTGCCTTTGTCAATAGGTGGTGGAATCGGACAATCTCGTCTGTGTATGTTCTTCTTGAGAAAGGCTCACGTTGGCGAAATTCAAGCAAGCATTTGGCCTGAAGATATGCGTAAAACTTGTGCTGAGAATAACATTCCGCTGATTTAAGTTTTTTTTAATATAAATGAAGCAGTCTCCTTTGCAGGTGGCTGCTTTTTTTGTTTAGTTAAGAATAATGAAAGCTTCTTCCTTTTTGTGTTTTGAAATAATCTGTTTCCTCTAATAAATTCTTATTTTTGCACATAAATAAAAAAGGAAATGTATGGTGAAACGTTTGGGTGTTGTGGGGTTATCTTTGATTATGCCTTTGTTGTGCTTTGCTCAATTTTCGGATGTTAATATACAGAAATTGGGGTTCGTTACCTATCTGATAAACCACTATTATGTGGATTCTACGGATACGAATAAATTGGCTGAATGCGCGATAAAGGGAATGCTTTCGAATTTAGATCCTCACTCTTCGTATATATCAAAAGAGAATTTGAAAAGAGAAAGTGAACCTTTAGAGGGTAGTTTTGATGGTATAGGAGTTGTCTTCCAAATGGTGGAAGACACACTGCTAGTAGTTCAGACTATCTCTGGTGGTCCGTCGGAAAAGGTGGGTATTATGGCAGGAGACCGTATTATTTATGTCAATGATACTACGATTGCGGGTGTGAAAATGCAAAATATTGATATTCAAAAACGTATCAGAGGACCGAAAGGAACGATTGTTTCTGTGAAAGTCTTACGTCGTGGTGTGCCAGATTTGATTGAGTTTCGCATTACGCGCGATAAAATTCCTTTGTATAGTGTAGATGCCTCTTATATGGTGGACAAGAATACAGGATATATTAAGATAGATCGTTTTTCTAGTACCACTTTAAAGGAGTTTGAAGAAGCTCTCGGAAAGTTGAAGAAGCAGAAAATGAAAAACTTGATTATAGATTTGCAAGATAATGGTGGAGGTTATATGTCGGCTGCGATTGGTATCGTTGATAATTTTTTGAAAGATGGAAAATTAATAGTGTATCAAGAGGGAAATGCTCAGCCTCGTGAAAATTATTCTGCGTCTGGTAAGAATAAGGTTTTTGATGGGAAAGTAGTTGTATTAGTCGATGAGGGTTCAGCATCTGCGAGTGAGATTGTTACGGGTGCAATCCAAGATTGGGATAGAGGAGTAGTTGTGGGAAGACGTACATTTGGGAAAGGGTTGGTACAGAAGATGATGGATCTGCCAGATGGTTCTCAAATTCGTTTGACAACGGCTCGTTATTATACTCCCGCAGGTCGTTGTATTCAACGTCCGTATAAAGAGAATATAAAGAATTATCGTAATGATTTGATTGAACGCTATAACCATGGTGAGCTAATGCATGAGGATAGCATATCATTTCCAGATTCTCTTAAATATTATACGCTTGAACTGAGACGTCCGATTTATGGAGGTGGTGGTATTATGCCTGACCTTTTTGTTCCGTTAGATACCTCAAAGTATACGAAATATCATAGAGATTTAGTTGCTAAAGGTGTGATTAATCGTTTTATCCTCGACTATCTTGAGAAAAACAGGAAGGTCTTAGAGGCTTCATATCCAACTCAACAGTTGTCTGATGAGAAAAAGAAGGCGTCTTTTGAAAAATTCAATAAAACGTTTTTCTTGACAGATGAAGATTTGCAAGAAATTGTAAAAAATGGTGAGAAAGAGAATGTAAAGTATGATACCTTGCAGTTTGATCTTAGTAAGAATTTAATCAAAAAACAGGTAAAGGCGAATATAGCGAGAGACATTTGGAGTTCGAACGAGTATTATCAGATTATGAATACAGAGAATAATATCTATACAAAAGCTGTAGAGCTGCTTTTATCTAAGACAAGTTATGATAATGCTCTACATAGAAAAAGAGAGTGAAAAAAATAATAGAAAAGTATGGCACTTGTTACGAATCCTAAAGATACTGAATGCGTATGTTTCGCGGTGATTGGTAGAGACTATGTGTGTTCAGAGTCAGGAAAGCCTTTGTCATTTGATGATTTAAAGGTTTTGAAAGAAGCAGATTCGTCAGCGGATTTTTTTGAAGAGAAGACGGCGGGCATCTGTGGTTTGAATTTGAGTACAAAGGAGACTCTCCCTAATGGATATACGTTAGAGCCTATTCGTTCTTATTTTGCGGAGAACGATGCAGATTCGTGCTTCCATTTGGCTCGTGTAAAAGCATTGTCCGATTGGAGAAAGTCATGGCGTTTTTGTCATTGTTGTGGAAGTCTTTTAACAGACAGTGAAACTTTGACTGCTCGATTTTGTCCTTCTTGTAACAAGAATTTTTTCCCTCGTATTGAGCCTTGTATCATTGTACTTGTGAACCGTGGTGATAAAGTTCTTTTGGCTCGTCATGTACAGAGAAACCAGGATGTCTATTCTTGCTTAGCTGGGTTTATGGAGGCTGGGGAGACGGCCGAGCAGACCGTTTATCGTGAGGTTTTAGAGGAGACTGGAATTCGTGTGAAAAATATAACCTATAGAGGAAGTCAGAGTTGGCCTTTCCCTGATCAGCTTATGCTTGGATTTACAGCAGAGTATGAGAGTGGGGAGGTGAAAAAACAAGAAGATGAGATTGCAGATGCCGACTGGTTTGATCGTGTTAGTTGCCCTGCAACGCCAACTCCTGGTTCAATTGCTTATCGGTTGATTCACAAGTTATATTGATAAAATTGGTTTAAGAATGAAAGAGATTGATAAAATGCGTTCTCAGCAACTTTATGATTTTACAGACAAGGAGATTGACGAAAGCATTCAGCATGCGAATGATCTTTGTGTAAGGTTGCAAACAATGACTTCGCATAGTGAGGGGTATCGTGCCGTTATTGAGGAGTTAATTCCAGGAATACCTGAGTCGACGGTTGTGAATCCACCATTTCACTGCGACCATGGGCACCAGATTAAATTAGGAGAGCATGTTTTTATCAACTACAATGCAACGATATTAGATAGTGCTTCGGTGACAATCGGTAAGCATACTAAGATTGGTCCGAATTGTCAGTTGGTGACCCCAAATCATCCTATTGATTTTGAGCAACGTAGAATGCCAGTTGAAACGAGTTATCCGATTACTATCGGGGAGGATTGTTGGATTGCCGCTGGTGTTACGATATGTCCAGGTGTTACGATTGGAGATCGCACGGTGGTGGCTGCAGGTGCGGTTGTTACCAAGGATCTTCCATCAGATGTTCTGGCAGCAGGGTGTCCTGCGGTCGTAAAGCGAAAATTAAGGTAAAGATAATAGGAATAAGGAAATGGCGAATCTTGAAGTGGAAAAGAAAGTCTACAAGAAGGTAACAACAAGTGTTCTTCAAAAAATGAAGAATGCTGGTGAGAAAATTTCAATGTTGACGGCATACGATTATTCTATGGCGACAATTATTGATAGAGCAGGGATGGATGTTATTTTGGTGGGTGATTCAGCATCAAATGTGATGGCTGGTAATCCGACTACGTTATTGTTGACGCTTGATCAGATTATTTATCATGCTCAGTGTGTAGTTCGTGCAGCGCAGCGTGCGCATGTTGTTGTGGATATGCCTTTTGGTTCTTATCAAGTTAGTCCTGAAGATGGAATACGTTCTGCAGTTAGAATTATGAAAGAAACTGGTGCAGGATCTGTAAAATTAGAGGGAGGAGAAGAGGTTTTGCCAACTATTAAGCGAATTATTGATGCTGGAGTGCCGGTTATGGGTCACTTAGGACTAATGCCACAGTCTATTAACAAGTATGGGTCTTACAAATTGCGTGCGTCGGAAGATGTTGAGGCGGAGAAATTGTTTAATGATGCGAAATTGTTAGAGCAAGCTGGATGTTATGCCATTGTATTAGAAAAGATTCCTGCTTTATTGGCGGAAAAAGTTGCTCAAACACTAAGCATTCCAGTGATTGGTATTGGTGCAGGAGAAAAAGTAGATGGGCAAGTACTCGTTATGCATGATATGTTGGGGCTTTTTGATGGTTTCCATCCAAAATTTGCTCGTGTTTATGCTAATCTATATGATGAGATTACAAAGGCGGTAACGCAATATATCTCGGATGTGAAATCCTTAGATTTTCCTAATAAGGACGAACAGTATTGAATGAAGGCTTTATGCAATAAAGCGAGGCGTTTGGGGGTTAACAACGTCTCGCTTTTTTATTATAATATTCTCAGATAACCAATTATACTATTCGTCCATCCAAAACAAAGTTTCGCCAATACCATTTTGCACATTAGGTAAGTATGTGATTGTTCTGATTTTCATACTGCTTTGGTCAAAATAGAAGACCGCAGTGTAGGCATACTCGCTTTCATAGTCTTCAGACACCGCAAAATACCCATTTGCATTCTGTACTAGAATAGGTGCTGCTTTTGTCAATACTATGATGTTTCCTTCTTCTCCGTCTATTTTAAGTTGCACGCTGTTAGCGGTTACATTTTGTATCTTAAAATGGTTGATGTAGCTTCGGTCGTTAGCAGAGCAGAGAAACGATTTATCTTGGATGGCGTCAACGTATTCAAAAGCTTTTTCTGGACTCATGTTGGCGGTCTTTGTAAAACGAATTTCTTTTTTTACATTTTTGCCATTTTCGTCAACTCTGGAATATTCCAAACTAAGACTGGTTGCAGAATGAAATGTTGCCAAAGCGTTGTGCAAAGGAAATTTTTCAAGATCTTCTATCTGTAGTGTGTCTCCAGAGACCTCGTATTTCCCCTTATACTTAATGATATGTCCGTCTTCTTCCTTATATTCAATGTAGTAAACTCGATCAAAACGGAAAGTGTATGGGACTTCCAACCAATCTCCCTGTGTTTCCGATTTTTTTTCATTATATTTCCAATTTGAACCTTCTTGAAGTTCATAATCGATAGTTTTCAGAGAAATCCAGGTTCCTGGAATATTTTGTGCTAAGTCTATTTTGTTTTCTTCTTCTTCTTTACACGAAGAAATGCTTATTGCAAAAACGATACCTACCAGCCCTAATGCCTTTGACAAAATTATCTTTTTCATATTCATAAAGTTCTATGTTCAGTTATTTCTTTATTCTTTATATGGCATTAAGGTCGAATAGAGAGTTTCCTCTCTACATCTCGACCCGAGAGAACGGAGGAAGTGAAATATCACAGAAATCTCCATCCAAGTATTTGAAGTAGCCAGCAATGGCGACCATTGCTCCATTATCTGTCGTGTAGGAAAATTTCGGAATGAAAATATCCCATTTGTAACGTTTTGCATGGTCTTCAAAGGCTGCACGGAGCGCAGAATTTGCAGACACTCCTCCTGCAACGGCTACTCTATTGATTCCTAAGTCTTTAACTGCCTTTCGTAGTTTCGACATCAAAATATCC
This sequence comes from Clostridiales bacterium, assembly GCA_963626555.1. Taxonomy (GTDB): domain Bacteria; phylum Bacteroidota; class Bacteroidia; order Bacteroidales; family Paludibacteraceae; genus UBA1181. The sequence goes on along the minus strand of CAVFXQ010000001.1, from coordinate 84,991 downwards.
ACAACTGTATATTGTAAGGATGCGCAAAGATCCTCTTTGTTATCTTCAATGAAACTATGATTCTCCTTTAATTTATCTCTCAATAGATACAAGAAAGAAGTTTTTAAACCGCTAAAACTATAGTCATAGTTAGCAATTTGAGGCTTATGGAGTTGAAAAGCCATTGGATTCCCTATTTTTGCCAATTTGTCAATGATTGGTCCTCCAGGGTATGGTAGCCCCATCACTTTTGCGCACTTGTCAAATGCCTCGCCAGCCGCATCATCTATAGTCTGACCTATGATTTCCATGTCTTTGTGGCTTTTTACTAATACAATTTGTGAGTTTCCTCCCGAAACCAATAAGCAAAGAAATGGGAATTTTGGTACTTCTTTTTCTTCTCCTTCTGTTTGGATAAAGTGAGCGAGAATATGCGCTTGTAGGTGATTTACCTCTATCAAGGGAACATTTAAGGAGAGAGCAAGCCCTTTGGCGAATGATGTTCCGACCAATAGAGACCCCATCAATCCAGGTCCGCGAGTGAAAGCGACTGCGCTAATCATTTTTTTTGAAATGCCAGATTGGCGGATGGCTTCAGAAACGGTTGGAACTATATTTTGCTGATGCGCACGAGATGCAAGTTCAGGTACGACCCCTCCGTACGCTTCATGCACTTTTTGGCTCGCAATCACGTTTGAAAGGAGAAAACCATCACGCAAAACGGCAACAGACGTGTCGTCGCAAGAAGATTCTATTGCTAAAATATAAACTTGCTTTTCCATTCTCATACACCACACCTTAATATTATATGCGAAAGTACAAAATACGTTTGACAAAAGTACATTTTCTCGTAAACTATTTTTTAATTTTGCGTATATAGTTTTGAAATATTTGTAATTAACTGATATTAAGAGGTTTACATATATATTGCTTTCGATAGTTGCGTTAATTTCAGTAATGCTAATTGTCGGTTTTTTTGTGTTGCAGAATAAAGAATTGCAACACTCGGTTGTTGATGCTGTCACGGAGAGCCTTTCAAAACAGGTAGGTAGCAAGGTGTCGATAGATCAGATAGAGTGGAATTTTCCAAATAGTTTTGTATTGAAAGATGTCTATGTTGAAGACAGACAGTGTGATACGATGCTTTTTATGAGTCGTACGAAGGTAACGATTAATTTGTTGAAATTGTTTTCTTCACAAGTATCGTTTCGTACCGTTCAGTTCACAGGATTAGAAGCAAATTTGTCTGTTGATTCTACCAATACTTCGAATTTCGTTTTTTTTATTGATGCATTTAAGCCAGATCCTAATGATACAGTTCGAGTAACTTGGTCTATGGATATAGAGTCGGCGGCGTTTGAAAATTGTCAGATTACTTATAAAAATCCAAATAAAACGAATTTGATAGGACGGATGAATCCGAACGATCTACATGTATATGATTTCAATGGATACGTCTACTTTAGATCGTTTGTAAAAGACTCTGTGAACATTATTGTTGAGGATGTCTCTTTTAAAGAAAAGTCAGGATTGGTTGTTGATGAGATGTCAACTTCCCTTTTGGCAAATAAGGATACATTGTCGATAAAAAAGTTTCTTTTTAAAATGCCTAATAGTGAGTTGAGACTAAAAGAATTAACTGCGTATCACGATAATTACACGGCTTTTAAAGACCCGATTAATAGACTTAGACTTAGGTTTGAATTTGGTGAAACTCGTATTCGTCCATCCGATTTCTCTGTTTTTCGTCCTGCCTTAGATATGATATCAGAACCTATTGAAATTCAGGGGGCTGCGTATGGTTTGTTGCGAGAATTTCAAGTAAAAAATTTACTGATAAAATATGGGGCTGCAACCTGCCTATCTGGCAATATGTATGTGAAAGATTTGTTACCGAATGTACAGAATGTAAAGTTGGACGGAATGGTAGAACGTCTTTCTTCTAATGCGTCTGATTTGTCTGATATACTTTGGGTTGCCATAAAAAGAGATGTTCAACTATCGAAAAGATTCAACGACATAGGTACGTTTGCTTATAGTGGATCCTTGAATGGCAACTTGAAGAACATGTTGTCAGACGGTTCAATCACAACTAATTTAGGTAAGTTGGATGTGTCAGTGTTGTTTACTGCACCAGACTTACAATTAAACTCGTACGAAGTGAAGGGGCAAATCAAGTCGAAAGACTGTCATTTGGATCGTTTCTTAGGAAAGGAGTCTGGTTTAGGTAATGTCGCTTTCAACTTGGATATAGTTTTAGATAAAATTTCAGACCAGAATTTCAAGTTGGTAGCAAATGGGAATGTGGATTCTTTTTATTATAAAAATTATTGCTACCAAGATCTGACAATGAATGGTTCGTTTGACAAAAAAGGTTTTGATGGCACGTTGATTATGAGTGATAAAAATGCCGAATTCAATTTTGAAGGTAAGATTGATTTGCGTAAGGAAAAGCCGTTTTTCCATTTCAATGCCAATGTGATGAACTTAAATCTTTATGAGACGCATTTGTTTAACATCAACGAAAACTCGCAGACATCATTTAATATAGAAACTAATTTTACTGGACGTAATATAGATGAATTGGAAGGTTCTTTTTCTATAGACAATTTTCTCTTCTCAAAAGGGGAGCGTGAGTTTGGAATGAACAATTTTAGTTTGTCCGTTGTAACCAAACAAAATAATCAAAAGAAAATGTCTGTTTTTTCAGATTATGTGAATGGAACATTAGTTGGAACGTATTCGTTTGCAACACTTCCAATGTGTGTTTATAACTTAGCCCATAAATATTTCCCTGCTTTGATAAAAGATGAAAAAACTATACATGAAGGAAATACAAAGAATGATTTTGATTTTGATCTGACTGTTGAGAATATGGAGTCCATTCAAGATATAGTAGATCTTCCATTGATTATACAAGAGGAGTCAAAATTGAAAGGATTCTATAGAGAGAAAGAGCAACAGTTCCGTGTACGGTTGGAAGTCCCTCTAATGAAAAGAGGAAATTCTTCGTGGTCTGATTTACTTTTTTTATGTGAGAATCCGAAAGATCAGCTGAAGCTGTTATGTCGTACAACTATACTACCTAAAAATAAACGTCGTTATCCCTATTATATGTCTGTGAGTACGTTGACAAAAGAGAATGATGTTGATTTAAAGGTGTCATTTAATAATTCGTCAGAGACTACCTACAGTGGAAAGCTTGATTTGAAGGCTTTGTTTAAGGATTATGAAAAAGGGAAAGGATTAACGGCAGATTTTTGGATAAATCCGTCTCATGTCTATATGAATGATACTGTATGGACTATCCATGAAAGTAAGATAGCGATTGACAAGAAGAAACTAGAGGTTGATAGTTTTCTTTTTAAGCATGATTCGCAGTTTTTATGTATTGATGGTACGAATACAGAAGATGTTACAGACAGCCTTAACATTCATTTTAATGATTTAAGTTTAGGCTATTTTAGTGATATAATTGGTAATCCTAACATTTCATTTGACGGAGTTTCTGTTGGCGACGTTTTCTTGTTTCGACTTTTCAATCAACCTTTTTTCAAAGGTGGTTTATACATTTATGATGGAGCAATTAATGAATGTGTTTTAGGAGATATGTCGGTCAATACATCTTGGGTGGAAAAAGACAAGTGCATAGGTTTTGATGTTGATATATTATCGCCTTCAAAGGGTAATTCTGCGTTGTCAAAGTCTGTTGTTCACGGTGGCGTTTTCTTAGGCAATGATTCTTTGTATATAGGGGGAGATTTGAAAGATATAGATATGCGCTTTTTGAGGAAATATTTAAAGAATGTTTTGCAAAATAACACTGGAACTGTTAGTGGACATGTGGCGGCGTATGGTAAATTTGGAGATATAGGATTAGAGGGAATGACGTATGTGAAGGATATGGCTTTTGATGTTGATTTCTTGAAGACATCGTATGTTTTTTCTGATTCAGTGAAATTGACGCCACATACGATTGAATTAAATCAGGTGCAAGTATATGATACAGAAGGAAATTTTGCGGTTGTTTCGGGGATGATGTTGCATGATGCATTTCGAAATTTCAAATTTGCATTTGACCTTAAATGTGACGACCTTTTGGTGATGAACACAAGGGAGGAAGATAATGAGACATTTTACGGAAAAGCATACGCTCAAGGTGTCGGTCATTTTTCAGGCACTACAGATGTTGTCAATATCAATCTGGCTATGCGAACCATGCCTAATACGTTGATGACAATACCAATTGAAAGTACTTCTTCTGCAAAAGAGGGAAGTTTTGTCTCTTTTGTGGCTGCAGAGGATAAGAAAACAATGGCAGAGAAGCGTAGACAAAGACGCGAAAAATTAAAGAAAATTTCGCAACAAAAGTCGGTGTCCTCTACTGTCGTTAACTTAGATATGGATTTGGAGGCTACGACGGATGCTCAGGTTCATTTGATAATGGATGCTCAACAAGGGGATATCATCAAAACCAATGGAAATGGTTCTCTTCACCTAACATATAACACAAGGGATAACGCATTCAAAATCTATGGTGGGTATGAGATTGAAAGGGGAGACTATCTGTTTACCATTCAAAGTATCATTTCAAGAAAATTTGAAATAGAAAAAGGTAGTGTTGTTCAATGGACAGGCGACCCAACGAATGCAGCCTTGAACATTCAAGCAAAATACGCTTTAAATGCCTCTCTGAACGATATTGTTGATGACCCCAACCTTCGTACGAACACGACATTGGTGAACTGTTTGTTGGGATTGACAGGAACGATTTCTTCTCCTATCATCAAATTTGATATTGAGTTGCCGAATTCTGATGATGACGTAAAAAGTAAGTTGCGTAGTGTAATCAATACAGATGAAGCTATGAATAGAAATATTGCTTCTTTGTTGGCTCTTGGTCATTTCTATAATATGGATAGAAGTGTTTCTTCGGTAGCAACGACAGAGCTTTCGTCTGTAGGCTTTTCAACGCTTTCGTCTCAGTTGACAAACTGGATATCAAAGATGAACCAAGATGTGAGTATCGGACTCAATTATCGTCCTACATCCACTAATATGGATGGAACGACAACTTCCAGTGAGTTCGACGTAGCACTTTCAACGCAGTTGTTAAATGATCGTCTTCTCTTGAATGGAAATTTTGGTTACCGAGATGAAGTGACTGATGCGGAGAATATTTCTAATAGTATTATTGACTTTGACATAGAATATAAACTCAATCAATCGGGTAAATTAAGAACTAAAGGTTTTAATCGTTCAAACAATAGTTATTTCAAACAAGCTCCTAATACGCAAGGTTTGGGTATTGTATATCGTGAGGATTTTGATACTTTTTCAGATTTGTTCAAATCTTATTTGAACTCTATCAAAGGGGCGTTTAAACGTAAAGAACGTAATGCTGATATTGAAAAAAAGGAGGAAGACGAAACACAATAGAAGGTGATTCTGATGTAAAATCACCTTTTGTTGTGTTTGTTTGTGTCATTTTTCACGTTGTTTTTGCTTTTGTGATTGGTTTGGTTGCGTTTTTTTGTCCTATTATCATTGTATTTGTCTGTAGCAGGTTCGCACATCACATTATTTCTTCGATTTGATTTTTCTTTAGGAAACTCTTTTCCCCATTGTCTTTTTTCTTGAGTCGTTGACGCAGGGGAAGAAAAAAGTTGAGCGATTAAGTCTGCTCTTCCGATTTTACGAAGATCGTTGATGATATCTCTTTGGTTCTCTTTTTTGTACCAAAAGAAGAATTTACGCTGTTCCAATTTATCTTCTTTGCTATGTGGTGTCCATACTTTCTCTAATGTATAAGGGTGTATCCCCGTGTAGTATATTTCGGTGGACAATGTCATTGGGGTTGGCGTAAAGTCTTGTATCTGTTCTAATTTGAAATCTAAATTTTTAGTAAGACAAGCCAATTCTGCCATGTCTTCTTCTCTACATCCAGGATGACTTGAGATAAAGTATGGTATCAGTTGTTGCTTAAGACCATTCTCATTATTAATACGGTCAAAACAACTTTTAAATCTGTAAAAGAGTTTGAAAGAGGGTTTTCTCATTAGGTTCAATACATTGTCGGAAGTGTGCTCTGGAGCCACTTTTAGACGACCAGAAACATGGTTTTTTATGAGTTCTTCCATATATCTCACCTGACTTTCATGAGTTTTCTCGTCTATGTTTTCCTGTAGCAAAAGATCATAACGGACACCGCTTCCAATAAATGACTTTTTGATACTTGGTATAGAATCAACTTTTTTATATAGTTCTATTAGGTTGCTATGGTCTGTATCCATATTCTTGCAGATGGAGGGAAATAGGCAAGAATAACGTTTGCATTTTTCACAAAGATTAGAGTTTTTCCCTCTCATTCTGTACATGTTGGCAGATGGTCCTCCTAAGTCGCTGAGATAACCTTTAAATTCTGGGTGTTGTGTCAGCTCTTTTATCTCTTTCAAGATGGATTCTTCTGAGCGAGACATAATGAATTTGCCTTGATGAGAAGAAATTGCGCAGAAAGAACAACCTCCGAAGCATCCTCTGTGAATGTTTACGGAGAATTTAATCATGTCGTACGCAGGAATGCTTTTATTCTTGTATTTTGGATGAGGAAGACGTGTGAAAGGTAAGTCGTATGTTGAATCTAACTGTTCTGTCGTCATTGGAGGAAAAGGAGGATTGATAACGACTGTATGTTTGTCGTCTATCTGTTGAAGCAATCGAGCAGCGTGAAGCTTGTTTGATTCTTCTTCGGCAATACGGAAATTTTTTGCTTGTTTGATTTTGTCTTTCAAACATTCATTGTGGGAGAATAGAGCGATTGTTTCTATGTTAGTCTTTGGTATGTTTTGATTGTCAGAAATGTAGACGGTTTGTGGAATATCCGTGAGCTCGGATATTTTCTTACCGTTCTTCATCTCTTTACATATCATTTTCAGAGGCAATTCCCCCATGCCGTAAATCAGCAAATCTGCTTTTGTATCTTTCAAGATACAAGGTTTTAATTCATCGTCCCAATAGTCGTAATGGGTGATTCGACGAAGTGAAACTTCTATACCGCCCACTATGATTGGAACTTCAGGATAAAGATTTTTCAGAATATTGCAATAAACAATGGATGCACGGTCTGGTCGAAATCCTGCTTTCCCATTAGGAGAGTATGCATCGTCAGATCGAAGTCGTTTGTTAGCGGTGTAATGGTTCACCATAGAATCCATGCAACCTGCGCAAACAGCGAAAAACATTCGCGGTTTCCCCAATTTCTTAAAGTCTCGCAGGTCGTCTCTCCAATTGGGTTGTGGTACCAAAGCAACCCGAAGTCCTTCGTGTTCTAATATTCTACCCACAACTGCGCCAGCAAAAGAAGGATGGTCAATGTAAGCGTCTCCGTAGAAAAGAACCACATCCACCTCCTCCCAACCGCGAAGTTCAATTTCTTTCTTTGTGGTAGGCAGAAAATCCGAAAGTCTATATTCTTTTTCCATTGTTTATGAACAAGGTCTAACTAATCAAATTGCCGAGACAGAATACCTGCCTCGGCTTATTTATTCATATTTGTAGCTTTTAATATAATTTCACATTTAAAGTGTCAGAAACAACTATCGTGCCTGCTTCTCCTGTTTCTACAGTGGAGCCTTCTGCGTATGTAGGACCTTTTGAAGATAATTCGGAAACAGCGTAGACATAGTATTTTGTATTAGGCTCTAATTTAGGAAATGAGAACATACCATTGTCATCTGTTCTTGTGTCTGCCAGAACTTCCGTACCATCGTAAGCTTTGATATATACTCGTTCTCCTACTGCAGAAACAGCTTCTGTATCTTCGCTCTTCATATATTGTGCTGTTAAATTTCCTACAACACCGGATTTTCCACTGTTCTTTCCGTCTGTGATGTAGAACGTACCTGCGTTAACACTATTCCCATCACTGATTTTAACGGTTTGCGAAACAGGAGTTTTTTCTCCCGAAGCTAAATCTGAGAATGTATAGACAGTGTAATTTCCGTCTGTTAGATACTTGAAATTGAAAGTGCCGTTTTCCGCAGTGCCAGTTTTGTCGTCATAGCCAGTTTGGTTGCTTCCATAATGTATATAGACATTTTCACTTCTTGCAACGACGGTGTCTACTGCAAAAACATAAGAATCACCGCTTTTGATGATTTGTCCGTCGTCAATTATTTTGTAAACTGTTCCATAAATAGAACCCTTACCTCCTTCTCCTTCGTCTTTTTGGCAAGAAGAAAAGAATCCTGTTGCAAGCGTTAGGGAAGTCAAAAGAATAGTTAATTTTTTCTTATTCATCTTTTCGTTGATTTTTAAGTCAATTGAATTATGGCTAATTTACAAAGCAATTTCTTGAATGAAATTTCTTTCAATGAAAGTGCAATCTTTGTATGGTTTTTATTCAACGAATTTATCGTGGAAAATTAAATAGCCAATATTCAAACCGAAATTAAAATTTTTTTTCGGATAACTATAATAATTTGCGTAAATACTTGCTGTGATATACTTCAATTGTGCGACAACCGATATTTCGCCTAACCAATAAATTTTTGAGAATGGCTTATCGTATGTGGCGTTGAATGTGGCATTGGGAGAAATGGCTTTATGAGGCAAATACCCATAACTTTCTAATCGAACATGTAACAAGTCGTTGATTCTTACAATAGGTTTGATACCTGCTGCGATATAGGTGTTAGCGGAAAATGCAGTATTGAACACCATTTTTGAGTGTGTGGTTGGGGTAAATGATGGTGCAATGAGTAGTGTCTCCATATAGTTACTCTCAAGTCCGTGGGTAGAGTAGACTCCTTCAGCCATTAATCCCAATGAGAAATGTCTCGCAATTGGAATGTAATGGTCTATCATAGCTGAAATTTGTAACCATTGCAATTTGTCATGTAGGGTATTGATGATATTGGTGCTGTCAATCATTATATTTTCTTTTTTTATTTTCTTTCCGAAAATATAAGAGGCAACGATTTTAGCCTTAGTTCCAAATGTAGCAAACTGTTTGTTTGACAATGAATTATGACGATATGAGATTGAAACATTCCCTAAATTGTAGGTTGATATATCGTAGGTGTCATCATCATTGGAAAATAGACCATGATATTTGTTTTTTATTTTTGCAATACCTGCTCCTGCATCTATTTCTCCTTTGAGTAGGAAAGGAATGCAAAATTTTCCCTTTGAAAAGAATTCAGTATTGAATCCTTCCATGGGAATATCCGTTTCGTAGAAAGTGTTTTGTTTGACAGATACGCTGTTGTGTGTAATGTCTCCTATGAATTTTATACAGAATGGAAATTGATATGGAAAGTCAAATCGAGCTTGAAAATGTGCGTTCTTATACTGGATGCCAACTTGTCCATCTAAACAGTAGTCGTAAGATAATCGTTTGATACCCATATATTTTGCACTAATATACAATTGATTAGATGTCGTAGATGAAATATTTCCTCCTATACCGAATTTGAGATGATCATTCAATCTTACATCTAATATGAGGTCGTATGCATTAATCTCAGAATTCCAAGTTGCATGTGGAATTATTTCTGCTATTTTCCTGTCTGATAATAATTTAAAGTAATTTCTGCGAAAACTGTTATAGCTGAAATAATTGTTTTTCGCATGGAATGTTTTCGCAATAAATCGTTGCTGTAGTGGTTTTACGCCTCGTATGATAACATTCTTAAAGAGTAGTTGTGGTTTTCTTTGATTGAACGCAAAACGTTTTGAGTTAAGCGAATCTTCACTGATGCATCTAAGTACTTTTGCTTTTATTTCTTCAATATGAGCTATGGTGCTATCGTATCCAATTTGTATTAACTCTTCTGCTCTATCAAAGTCCAACAATCGTACATCTTTGTAATGAAAATCAATTATTGTTCCTTTGTCTTTGGGTAATTGATATTTAGAGTCTTGGATGATAAGATTCTCAAGCAAAGCGATAGGATCTCCATCTTCTGCGTCCGAAACGCCTTCGCTGACATTGCTTCCGATGATGTAATCTGCCTTTAGTTCTTCGTTCATCACATCTAACGGGAAATTATTATAGATTCCTCCATCTACCATTAAATGTGTATTAACTCGAATTGGCTTGAACACAAAAGGGAAAGACATAGAGGTACGAACAGCATCGCCCAAATCTCCATTTCTATGCACAAACTCTCCCTTTTGAGTGACATCGGTCGCAATGCACCTAAAAGGCACAAACAAACTGTCAAAATCTCCTCCGCAAGCAGTATTCGCTTGCGAGAATAGGTACATGCATGCTTGGTTTAATTGGTCGGGAGATAGTAAGCTGCTCGGAATGTCTGGCTTTATGATTAAAGAATCGCTAATGTTTAGTTTGAAACTGATAAACTCTGGAGATTCTTCCTCTTCCTTAAAATAAAATTTACTTTTTTCATCAATGTTGCCTTTTAGCCAGGTCAAAAAATCTTTTGAGATTAGAAGTTGCTCCATCTCTTCTGGCGTATAACCCATCGCATAGAGTGCGCCAACAATGGAACCCATGGATGTTCCTGCGATATAGTCTATCGGAATGTTGTTCTCTTCAAGTGCTTTGATGACACCGACGTGCGTGCATCCTTTCGCACCACCACCACTTAGTACCAAGCCAACGCTTTGTCCCCACGCTTGTGAAAAAATCAGAAGCAGTAGCATAGCACCTATTAGTGTCCTTGCTCTTCTCATTGTGGTACGAACGACTTTATAGTTGAATTTTTAATTTATTTGACCAATAATAACAAATTTAAGAAAACAGAAGATTTTATATTGTACTTTCTTTTAATACTTATCGACAAATTTAGATTTTTTACGAAAAAAGGGGGGGAGATTCTAAAATCTCCCCCCTTTTTATTTAGATAAAAATCTTTTTATAGAGGAATATTTCCATGTTTTTTAGCTGGATTGCTACGAATCTTCGTGTGTGTCATATCCAATGCTTGGATCAACTTCTCTCTTGTTTGAGAAGGAAGAATGATTTCATCAATGTAGCCCAACTCTGCCGCACGATAAGGATTTGAGAACTTTTCCTCATATTCCTTTCTTGCTTTTGCCTTTTCCTCTTCGCTAACTTTCTTGTAGAGAATATTGACAGCACCATCTTGCCCCATAACAGCAATTTCAGTGTCTGGGTATGCAAAGTTGATATCGGCACCTGTATGCTTACTTGACATTACGATATAAGCTCCTCCGTATGCCTTACGAGTGATGATAGTGATCTTTGGAACTGTTGCTTCTACGTATGCGTATACGATTTTTGCTCCGTGGCGGATGATTCCTCCATGTTCTTGAACACGACCTGGCATGAACCCTGGTACGTCAACAAACGAAACGATTGGAATGCTGAAACAATCGCAGAAACGAATGAAACGAGCAGCCTTTGTTGAAGCGTCTATGTCTAAAACTCCTGCTTGGAGTGCTGGTTGGTTGGCTACGATACCAACAACTTTTCCTTCTATTCTTGCGAAACCTACTAAGATGTTCTGAGCGAAATTTTCTTGAACTTGGAAGAAATATCCATTGTCTACGATGCTCTCGATCAATTCCTTCATGTCGTATGGCTTGCTAGCATCTTTTGGAATAAAATTGTCCAAATCTGTGCTACTTGGTTCCATATTAGTAGCGTATGGAGAACGAGGCGCATCGTCCATATTGTTAGATGGCAGGAATGAAAGTAACTCACGAACCATCATCAATGTATCTTCTTCGTTTTCTCCAAGAAAATGTGCAACGCCACTTTTAGTGTTGTGTGTCATTGCTCCGCCCAATCCTTCCTTGTCGATTTCCTCGTGCGTGACGGTCTTTACAACGTCTGGCCCAGTTACGAACATATGGCTATGGTCTTTCACCATAAAGATGAAATCCGTTAATGCAGGAGAGTAGCATGCTCCACCTGCACATGGACCTAAAATTACAGAGATTTGCGGAATTACACCCGATGCAATCGTGTTTTGGTAGAAAATATCTCCGTAACCAGCTAAACTTGAAACTCCTTCTTGTATTCTGGCTCCTCCCGAATCATTCAATGCAATGATTGGCGCACCCATTTTTAGTGCCAACCTCTGAAGTTTCACTATTTTATCAGCGTTTGTGCGACTCAAAGAACCACCAAACACAGTGAAATCGTATGCGTAAACATACACTAAACGTCCATCAATTTTACCATATCCTCCGACAACACCATCCCCTGGATATTGTTGTTTTTCTAATCCGAAATTATGACAACGATGTATTACGAATTTGTCAAGTTCAACAAACGAACCCTTGTCAAGCAGGATAGCAATACGTTCTCTGGCAGTTAATTTGCCAGCTTGATGTTGCTTCTCTATACGGACTGGATCTCCTGTCTCAGCAAGTTTATTCAGTTCGAAAAACTTGTTCATATTGTTAGACGACTCCATATATTCTTTATTTTTTTTCGATCTCTTTAGATATTGATACTTATTCCTTCGTGCTTTCCTCTAATACTGGTGCTTCAGTCAATTCAATCAAAGTTTGGTTGCCAGCTACGTTGTCACCTTCATTCACCAAAATCTTCTTTATGACACAATCTTCTTTCACCTTGTATTCGCTCTGCATTTTCATTGCTTCAATCACGATGGCTGGGTCTCCTGCTTTTACTAAATCGCCCTCCTTCACCATGACACGAACTACTTTTCCTGGAATCGGAGAGAATATTTTGTCTTGTTTCTCGCTCGATTTAGCTTTTTTTGCACCATATTGGTATGGACTGACAATCTCGACAGCAAAAGCGTTGAAAGCTACACTTACAGTGTATTCTTGATTGTTGTTGCTGGGTTTCAATTCAGCATTGTAGGAGTGTCCATCTTCTGTGATTATGGAACATAGTCCATTTTCAGCCATTACGATGTCCAAATTGTATTTTTTATCGTCCACCAAAATCTCCACTTTGTTGCCTTCTTGGCTAACAACGGAAATTTCTTTTAGCTTGTTTCCGATTTTTATCTTCATGCTGTATGACTTAATTTTAAAAAATGTTTATTGGTCAGTTCGGAATTTATCCTAAACTTCTCATATTATTACGCTTTCCAAACTCTCTCCAACGGCTAAGTGGACGATTGTCGTTCGTGTTGCATACGTTTGGTCGCTCCTCGTTGAGCAAATAGTCAAAGTATGCGGCGATGGCGGCAATGTCTTCTACTTTGTGCGTTTCCTCAGAGTCTTCTTCTAATGTGATATGATCTAGTGTTTCTTTGTTCTCCTCAAGAAATGCTGTTGTATAGTGACCTTTCACAAAGTCTGGAACTTCCAAAATCTTACGAAGATAGGAGAGGTTGGTCTTTGTTCCAGTGATTTTATACTCGTATAAAACACGACGCATACGCTCGATTGCGTAGGTCCTATTGGCTGCCCAAACCACCAATTTGCTCAACATAGAGTCGTAGTAAATTGGAATCTCGTATCCTTCATAGCAGAAACTATCTACACGAACACCGATACCTGATGGCTCGGTCATTAATTTGATAATACCTGGAGTGGGAGCAAAGTTGTTTTCTGCATCTTCTGCACAAATTCGACACTCAATGGCATGTCCACGTTGATATAAATCTTCTTGTTTAAAGCGTAATGGTTTTCCGTTTGCAACATTGATTTGTTCTTTCACCAAATCAACTCCGAGTACCTCTTCCGTGATAGGGTGTTCTACTTGCAGACGAGTGTTCATTTCTAGAAAATAAAAGTTTTGGTTTTCGTCGACCATGAACTCTATTGTACCTGCCCCTTCATATTTAACTGCTTTTGCTGCACGAACAGCGATTTCTCCCATTTTATGACGAGTTTCGTCAGAAATGAATGGAGATGGGGTTTCCTCTATGACTTTCTGGTGCTTACGTTGGATGGAGCATTCACGTTCGAATAGATGAACTACATTCCCGTGTTTGTCCGCCAAGACTTGAAACTCGATGTGATGAGGCTTTTCTATTAATTTCTCAATGTAGACGGTTCCGTTAGCGAAAGAAGATTCTGCTTCTGAAATTGCACCTTCGTATGCGTTCTTTAATTCAGATAATTCGCGAACAATACGAATACCTTTTCCCCCGCCTCCCGCAGAGGCTTTAATCATGATTGGAAAACCAATTTCTTGTGCTGTTTTAACAGCATCCGTGTAAGAACTGAGAGGTTCCTCTGTTCCTGGAACAACGGGAACGCCTGCAGCAATCATTAGTTTGCGGGCTGTGATTTTGTCTCCCATCTGGCAGATTGCCTCATGTGGCGCACCAATAAAAATTATTCCCTCTTTCTCACAACGTTTTGCAAATTCAGCATTTTCCGATAGAAAACCATAGCCTGGATGTATAGCGTCGGCATTGAATTTTTTCGCCGCTGCAATAATCTTATCAATGTTCAAATAACTTTCTGACGATTGGGCTGGACCAATACATACAGCCTCATCTGCAAAAAACACATGTCTTGAGGTGCGGTCGGCTTCAGAAAAAATAGCCAATGTCTTAATGCCCATCTCTTTACAAGAACGCATCACTCGCATCGCAATCTCGCCTCTGTTTGCAACCAGAATTTTAGATATCATACACAAAACAATTTTTCAGTTTAACGCTGTCGCTTGTCTCTAAATGTTTCTTTTTCAGTTATTCCCATTTATTTAACAGTTGCGCTTTCCTTTGCGTTTCCCTTTCGATTTTCAACCTTAGGTTGATTAATTTAACCAGCGCTTTGGCTCAATTTTCATCTTCACCTCAGCAACTGCAAAGATATATTTGTTTTTTTATTTGTACAACACTGAATTTCTTAATCTTAAAAAAAGTAAAAACGTGTGTTGTAAAACACTATAATACAATAGGTTTCCCTAAGTTGTTCTTGTCTATTTGTTAATTTTTTATATCTCAACAATCTTTAATTCCACGATGTTTTTATCTTTGTATCTATCGATTGAGTTTATAAGAAATGAATGAAATGACGAGGGAAGAGGTTGTTTTTTCTTATTTAAGGGAACATGATATACCATTTTCATGTTATCATCACCCTGAGGGTAAAACTATTGAAGAAGCTAAACGTTGGTGGAAGGATGACGGTAGCGTCCATTGTAAAAATCTTTTCTTTCGCAACCATAAGGGAAACAAGCATTATTTGGTATGTTTTGATTGTAATCACAATTTGGATATTCATGATTTGGAGCATCGATTGAAGGAGTCGCTCGTATCAAACGGATTTCCATCGTGTGGTAAACTTTCGTTTGCTTCTCCAGAAAGAATGATGCGTTATTTAGGTCTTGAGCCAGGGAGTGTCTCTCCATTCGGACTGATTAATGACGTGGAGCACCATGTACATCTATTCTTAGATGATAACTTGAAAAAGGCGCAGACGCTTTCTTTTCATCCAAATGATTGCAGGGGAACCGTTGTCATCACTCGTGAAAATTTTGAGAATTATCTCACGTTTGTCGGTAACTCGTATGAGTATATAACGCTTTATTGATTTTTCTGATAAACCTATAAAAAGGAGCGAGTATTTTTATTGTTACTTGCTCCTTTTACTTACTATGTGAGTATGTCTTATTCACTCTTCACAAGATGATAGCCCATTGCATTTAATTGAATGTAGCATCCCATCAGATAGAGTTCGTGAAGACAATCTACGTATGCATTGAAGGCTTCGGGCGTGCTGGGTTGGATCTTTTCTCTTTGCAAATTGCTTAACGTGCGGGCTGCGCATTCTCCGACGATGTTTTCAATTTCTTTTATTTCGTCTTTTTCAAGAGAAAGCACTTCATCTAACACATATTCGTCTAAATGGTCGTAACCTCGTTCATCTCGGATGTTTTCGTAGAGGTTGTCAATGTCGTTGTAATCTGTCCAATTTTCATCCCAGAACTTAGCAACTGCCATACCGATGTACATCATCCAACCTAAAGATGCGGTGGGGTAGTTCGTAAATTCGCGAACACCATCTGGAAGATATTCTTCGCATATTTCAGTCCATTTCTCCTCAACGTCAGGACAAGTAGGTAACATAACGTCTACCAATCGTTCCATACGAAGATACTCGTATAAATCTTGATGAATACGTTCTTGAAAGCTCATATATTGATAAATATTGTTACACGAAAAGTCTCGTGGTTCGCTTGTTTTGTTTAGTGAAAACGTTACCTCAAACTTTCCAGGGCCAAAACGATATGTTTCCAAAATCGCGCTACGCTGGAAATGCGACATTTCTCGGCAGGGGAGTGATTGTCAAAAATATCTGGACCTATGGAAATCATATCCAAGTTCGGATTCTTGTCAAGAAACAGTCCACATTCAAGTCCTGCGTGGATTGCTCCAACTGTTGGTTTTTCTGGAAACAGAGACGTGAATGCATCAACGACTACGTTCTTAATTTTTGAGTTCATATTTGGTTTCCAACCTGGATATCCATCGCTATGCGTGATTTTATCTGCTTTGGCAAGTGCGAACACTGCTTCTACTCGGTCTTTTATTTCGTGTTTTTTGCTTTCTGTTGAACTGCGTTGGCTGGTAGAAACAAGAAGAGTGTCGTCGTTTGGCATTTTTACAGCTGCTAAATTAGTGGAGGTCTCTGGCAAACCTTCAATTTCACGACTCATACCCATCACACCATGCGGACAAGCAAAAAGGGCATCTATAATGGCATCTCCTTGACTTTTATCAATAGGATTAATTTTTTCTAAACTAGACTCTAATAAAATCTCAATTGATTTCTCGTTAGGAAACTCATCCTCTATTGTTGCTATGAATAGATTTAAGTCAATACGGAGCCTCTCCTTCTCCACGGAAGGTACGAGTATATACGCAGATGCCTCGCGTGGAATTGCGTTATGAAGATTTCCTCCGACGAGTCTTTGAAGATATATGGGATACTTCTTATTTTGCGTCCACAAGAAACGGCTCAATATTTTCAGTGCGTTCCCTCTATCTTTATTGATATCTTCGCCAGAGTGTCCCCCCATCAAACCTTTCACTTGAATATGGAAAGGTATGTAATTGTTTGGCATTGTCTCTCTTTTGAGGTTGAAAGTGGCGATTGTGTCGATACCTCCCGCACATCCGATGCAGAATTGTCCGTCGTCTTCCGAATCTAAATTGAGGAGCATCGGGGCGGAGAGCCACTCTTTAGAAACATGTTGAGCACCAGTAAGTCCTCGTTCTTCGTCAACCGTGATGATGCAGTCTAAGGCAGGATGTTTGAGTGTGTCGTCCGCTAAAACAGCGAGAATTGCCGCAACACCGATGCCATCGTCTGCACCGAGGGTTGTTCCCTTGGCTTTTACCCAGTCGCCGTCTATAAAGGTCTGAATAGGATCATTCTCAAAATCGTGAATAGTATCTGCGTTTTTCTCGCAGACCATATCCATATGTGCTTGGAGAATAAGGGCTGGGGCTGCCTCATAGCCTGGAGATGCAGGCTTGCGAAGAAGAACATTCCCAACTTCGTCTGCTTTAGATTCCAAATTATGTTTTTGGCCAAAATCAAGCAAATAGTTTCTGATTTTTTCCTCCTTTCCTGAAGGGTGAGGTATATTACATACTTCGTTGAAGTAGTGCCAAATAGCCTGTGGCTGTAGATCCAGTATTGTTTGCATATCTTAATTTTAGAATGTTAGAGCGAAGATAACAATAAAAGGGGAATGAAGTAGGACAAAATACAATTTGATTTTAGGGGAAGTGAGTAAAAAATAAGGAGATGTTAAAACAAATGTTAGAAAATGTAAATAATTCGAAAATACTTATAACTTTGCGAAGCGGGTTTAAAAAAGTTTATTGCTGACTAAAGGTTTAAAAAAAGTTTTTTTCTAATACCATAGAACATTTAGTCGGTCTTTTTTCTTGCTTGACGAAAGAGGATAAGAGTAGAATTAGTCGATAATTTGATTATCGGCTTTTTGTATCTTTTTATTTATTGTTTTTTTCAATAATTGTATTGTAAAAAAGCGAATACAAAGATTTCTTCTTTTGAGATTTTTTTGATATAAAAATTTAATTTTTAAAATATGAGTCAAAAAAAATTAATTGGTTTTGCGGTGGCGATATTGCTGTCTGCTATTGTATGGTTATTGCCAGAAGCAGCGTTTCATGTTGATGGATTGACTACGGTAGAGCATCGATTGATCGCGATTTTTGTGTTTGCAGCGTTAATGTGGATTACAGAACCAATTCCTATTTGGGGTACGTCTGTTCTGATAATGGTGTTGATGTTATTGACGACATCAAATAGTATGTTTGGATTTCTCAATCATGAAGGGGTCGGTGCTACTTTAAATTATAAGGATATTATGGCGGCCTTTGCGGATCCAACAATCATGCTCTTTATGGGTGGATTTGTCTTGGCTATAGGAGCCACTAAAGTAAAGTTAGATGCTACGCTTGCTAGAGCCATTATCAAGCCATTCGGGAAAAAGCCTAAATATGTGATGCTCGGATTTATTGCGGTAACATCTTTACTCTCTATGTTTATGAGTAATACTGCTACTGCTGCAATGATGATCGCGATTTTGTCTCCTGTGTTGGCTTCTATTCCTGAGTCAGACAATAAAGGAAGGGTCGGATTAGCTTTGGCAATTCCTATTGCTGCGAATATTGGTGGTATCGGTTCGCCTATAGGTACACCTCCAAATCTTGTAGCCACGGGATGGCTGGAAAAGATAGGAATAGAGATTGGTTTTGGTCAATGGATGGCAATGATGGTACCAGTGGCTGTTATTATTCTATTCTTTTCATGGCTGATGTTAAGCCATTTCTTCCCATCTCAGCAAGAAGAAATTGAAGTGAAGATTGAGGGTGAAGTGGACAAAAGTCCTAAGGCGATGATTGTTTATATAACATTTGCAGTAACGGTTCTCTTGTGGGTATTCGGAAAAGCTTTGTTGGGTATCAATACATACGTTGTGGCGTTGATTCCATTCGCTGTGTTCTGTGTGACAGGAATATTTGGAAAAAAGGACTTTGCGTTGATTGATTGGGATGTACTTTGGTTGGTCGCAGGAGGTTTTGCTTTGGGAGTAGGTTTGGAAGGTAAGATTGCTATTGATCCCGTAACCGGGGAGGCCATCACAATGTCTAAACACATTGTTTCTTCAATTCCATTCGATAGTTGGCCAGTGGTAGCTGTGATTGTAGGTTCAGGAATCTTATGTATCGTTATGTCTACGTTT
The DNA here is from genome assembly GCA_963626555.1 of Clostridiales bacterium. Lineage (GTDB taxonomy): Bacteria > Bacteroidota > Bacteroidia > Bacteroidales > Paludibacteraceae > UBA1181. The sequence continues at coordinate 65,859 of CAVFXQ010000001.1, read as the reverse complement.
ATGTCTCACTCTGCGACAGCTGCTTTGTTGATTCCTATTTTTGTGGCAGTTGCACAAGGAATGGAGGCTGAATTAGCACCGTTTGGAGGGGCTACGACTTTGTTGGTTGGTTTGGCTCTCTCTGCATCTTTCGCAATGTGTTTGCCTATTTCCACACCTCCGAATGCTATCGCATATTCAAAGGGTTTCATCAAATTGAAATATATGGCATTGACAGGATTGTTTGTAGGTGTCATAAGTCTTATTATTGGATATGCAGCATTGTTCATGTTTGCGAATTTCCTACATTTGTAAAGTGAATATTGTTTTTAAGTTGTTATAATTTGTTCGTGGTTGACGGGGGACTATTGTAAGGTAGCCTCCCGTTTGCTATGTTCAGTAAGAAATCTATTTTGTATAGGTAAGAAGAATTCTACAATCTTCAAAATGTCGCCAAAATGTTCTCAAAATTTCTACAATATTAATCTCTACCTTTGTGCTCGTAAAGATGAATACGTGGAATGTTGATTGTGATGTTGATTTTTTAAGATGATAAAGTGAAAAGATAAAACGGATAGTAAACAAAAAATTAGATCATGAAGAAATTACTACTTCTAATTTCATTCGCTGTTTCGACGCAGTTTGCGTCTTATGCGCAAGAACAGCAACAAAGTTCATCTGTTGCACTTCAGAACGCAGAAGTCGTCCAACCTGTTTCTGAAAATTCAGAGGATATGGTGAAACCTAAAAATGGAGGGAAGGTGAAACTGAAACCTTATGGTTTTGTCCGCAACTACTATTTTTATGATTCAAGGCAGATAACTCAGGCTAATGCGGGATTGAGTAACAGAATACCTAAGGATGAGTTATGGAATGAAGCTCATGACGAGGATCTGAACGCAGTGTCTCAGTCTTCCTTCCTGGCAATTTCAACCCGATTTGGTTTAAGTGTTTCAGGACTTAGAGTCTTGAATGCGGATGTAACCGCTAAGGCAGAGGGAGATTTCTGTGGATTCTCTTCAAGTAACACAATGATTCGTCTTCGTCATGCATACGGAAGATTACAGTGGCAGCACAATGCCATTTTAGTCGGACAAACTTATACTCCATATTTTTCTGAGTATACACCAGAGGTGCTGAGCCACGCTGCAGGTTCACCGTTCCAACCTGAAAGCCGTTCTCCTCAGATTCGTTACGAGGGGAGCATTGATGGTTGGAGATTTACCGCTGCTGCTATTTGGCAGTTTCAATACCAGTCGTGGGGACCAGAAGGAAAATCTACAAAGTATCAGTTGTATGCACATGTGCCTGAGTTCGTTATAGGATTTGATTACAATAATGGAAGAGGATTCACTGTAGGTGCTGGTGTAGATATCTCGACTATACGTCCAAGAACTCAATACGAGACTTCTTACACCTACGCAGTTAGTGATACAGCGTGGAATAAAGACAGAACTGCATATACCGAAATAACAGAACGTGATACGACAATCAAGACTAAACGTTTGGTTAAGGAACTCTTCACATCTGCTTCTCCAATGGTTTTCATAGATTACAAAAATCAAAAGAACACATTCCACATACTCTTCAAGAGCATCTATGGGCAAAACATTGCTCATTTCAATATGTACAGTGGATATGGAGTCAGCAAAATCAATGAGGACGGGACACAAGAGTACAAGCCATTGAGAAGTCTAACAAACTTTGTAGATTTGAGTTGGGGAAAGAAGCTTAGAGGTAATTTCTTTGCAGGTTATATAAAGAATTTTGGTGCGTCAGAAGATTTTGTAGGCGACATCTATACGTTAGATAAGATTAAGAATATAGATTATCTTTGGAGGGTTAGTCCTGCAATTTCCTACACTGTTTCTAAGTTCACTTTTGGGCTTGAATACGAACTTACGGGTGTAGGATATGGAGATAATGTGGAGAGTAATGGCTCAGTAAACGCAGACAGAGACGTGGTTAATCACAGAGCATCAGCAATGATAAAATTTGCGTGGTAAATAATTGATACATAGGATATTATACATTTGTTAATAATTATTTTGTGGGGATATAGTTTATTAAAAACTATATCCCTATCTTTGTTTTATAGCACCAATGAGAGAAAAAAAACGTAACTCATTGAGAGTGTGTGAGAAGTAAAAATAACATCATCAAAGTATATAATATAAGCCAAATAAATCAGAAGAAATGAGTGGAAATGTTGTAATTGTAAAGCGTGACGGCAAGTTAGAATCTTTCTCGTTTGACAAGATCAAAAATGCGATATCTCGTGCTTTCATATCGGTCGGCAGTTTCGCTACGCAAGAGGTCTTGACGGACATTTTAGGACATCTAAGCATCCATAATGGAATGAGCGTAGAAGAGATTCAAAATCAGGTAGAACGTTCTTTGATGTGCGAGAAATATTATTCGGTTGCAAAGGCCTACATTTTGTATCGTCAGAGTCACTGGGAGGATCGCGAGGTTCGCGACAAACTTAAATTCCTCACTGATTACAGCAATGCTTCTAATTCTGCTACGGGAAGTAAATATGATGCCAATGCCAATGTGGAAAATAAAAATATTGCTACGTTGATTGGTGAACTTCCAAAAGCGAATTTCATTCGTCTGAATCGTCGTCTTTTAGTTGATCGTCTGAAGGAGATGTATGGAAGGGAAGTTGCAGACAAATATATTGATTTGTTGACACACCATTTCATCTACAAGAACGATGAAACAAGTTTGGCTAATTATTGTGCAAGTATCACTATGTATCCTTGGTTGAATGAGGGTACTATTTCTATCGGGGGAAACTCAAAACAACCAACAAACTTAAAGTCTTTCTGTGGAGGTTTTGTCAACATGGTTTTTATGGTTTCAAGCATGTTGAGTGGAGCTTGTGCAACACCAGAGTTCCTTATGTATATGAACTATTTCATTCAAAAGGAATATGGCTTAGAGTATTACAAGGAAGCAGATAAGGTTGTGGATCTTTCTTCAAGAAAGAGAACAATAGATAAAATCATTACAGACTGTTTTGAGCAGATTGTCTATTCTATCAACCAACCGACGGGCGCAAGAAATTTTCAGGCTGTCTTTTGGAATATCTCGTACTATGATAAATATTATTTCAACAGTCTTTTTGAAAATTTCCGTTTTCCAGATGGGTCTCGCCCAGACTGGGATTCTGTTAGTTGGCTGCAAAAAAGATTTATGAAGTGGTTTAACGCAGAACGCTTGAAGACTGTTTTGACGTTTCCTGTGGAGACAATGGCCCTTTTAACTGACAATGGAGATGTAAAGGATAAAGAATGGGGGGATTTCGCAGCCGAGATGTACTCTGAAGGACACTCTTTTTTCACATATCTTAGTGATAGCGCTGACTCTTTGAGTAGTTGTTGCCGTTTGAGAAATCAAATCACAGACAATACATTCAGTTACACTTTGGGAGCAGGTGGTATTTCAACAGGATCAAAAAGTGTCTTAACCATCAATTTGAATCGTTGCGTACAATATGCGGTTAAAAATGGAATACCTTATTTAAACTACTTGGAAGAGGTGGTCGATTTAGTGCATAAAGTACAGTTGGCTTATAATGAGAATCTGAAACACCTTAAGGAGAAAGGTCTCCTTCCTTTGTTTGATGCTGGATATATCAATCTTTCTCGTCAATATTTAACAATCGGTGTTAATGGACTGGTTGAGTCTGCCGAGTATATGGGTATTGAAATTAAGGATAGTCCTGAATATACATCGTATGTTCATAGTGTTTTAGGTCTGATTGAGACTTATAACAAGAAATATCGTACTAAGGACGTTATGTTCAACTGCGAGATGATTCCTGCCGAAAATGTGGGGGTCAAGCATGCAAAGTGGGATAGAGAGGATGGCTACGCAGTGCCTCGTGATTGTTACAATAGTTATTTCTACATAGTAGAGGATCATAGTTTGAATATTGTGGATAAATTTAAGTTGCATGGCATTAAATATATTGAGCATCTAACGGGAGGCTCCGCACTTCACATGAATTTAGAGGAGCATCTATCAAAACCGCAATATCGTCATTTGTTCCGTGTGGCTGCGAAAGAGGGATGTAACTATTTCACTTACAATATTCCGAATACCGTATGTAACGAATGTGGACATATTGACAAGAGATACTTGAAAGAATGTCCTAATTGTCATAGTAATAATGTTGATTACTTGACGCGCGTTATAGGCTACATGAAGAGAGTTAGTAATTTCTCAGAGGCTCGTCAGAAAGAAGCAGACCGTCGTTTCTATGCTAAATACAATGTTGCAATTGACGGGGACGAAAATTCATAAAATGCTTAAATTCGTTGACTATGATATTGTGTTTCAGGAGGTTCCTGACGAAGTAACGTTGGCAATAAATCTGTCGCAATGTCCAAATGACTGTGAAGGTTGTCATAGTCCATTTCTTAAAACAGATATAGGAGACGAACTAAACGAGTCAACTTTGTCTGATCTGCTACAACGATATGCAGACGATGTTACATGTGTTGGCTTTATGGGAGGTGATCGGGATTTGTCTTCTCTCGTGCGTTTAGCAACGTTTGTTAAGTCTCAATATGAATTAAAGGTTGCATGGTATACCGGTAGGGAGCAACTTCCCAAAGATGTGTCATTCATGGCCTTTGATTACATAAAGGTTGGACCCTACAAGAGAGAGTTCGGTCCGCTAAACAAGAGGACGACCAATCAACGGTTGTATAAAATGAGAGAGGGCAATATCGTGGAGGATGTAACACATTTGTTTTGGAAATAATTATTATATGATAGTTGTAAACAATGCGAAAATAGATCCAATCGCTTTGATTGAGAAATATTATGATCCTACGTCGGAAGTTTATAAAATTCTGATGAGTCATTCTTTGGATGTTACGGAGAAAGCGTTGCGATTAGCGGAAGGAAGGCCAGATTTGAACATGGATTTGCAGTTTATAGAGGAGGCTGCAATGTTACATGACATTGGAATTTTTAAAACATACGCTCCTGATTTGCATTGCGATGGCGATCATCCCTATATTTGTCATGGCTATTTGGGAAGCGAACTGGTATTAAAAGAGGGTTTTCCAAAGCATGCATTAGTCTGCGAACGTCATACGGGAACAGGTTTATCGTTGGACTATATAATAAAAGAAGACCTACCATTGCCTCATCGTGAAATGTTGCCAGTCAGTTTAGAGGAGCAAGTAATCTGTTTTGCAGATAAATTTTTCTCAAAGACGCATTTAGGAGAGGAGCGGAGTGTAAAAAAAGCAAGAAGAAAATTAGAAAAATATGGAGAGGAAACTCTAAAACGTTTTGATATGTGGACGGAAATGTTTTTGTAGAGTTTGAGATAAGTGAAAATAGCGAAAAATTTATTCTCTTAAAAACCTATCTAATAATTAAATTTTTGCTAAATTGCACCCCGAAAATAGGGCTTTGTTGACTTGTTGGAGTAAATAATCATCGGGGTGATGTTGTAGGAGAGATGCTCGAGTGGTTGAAGAGGCACGCCTGGAAAGCGTGTATACGCCCAAAGCGTATCACGGGTTCGAATCCCGTTCTCTCCGCAAATTCTTGAAAAACAATAAAATATAATAAAGAACTAAAAACAAGTAATAAATTAATAACAAAAAAAATGAAGAAGATTTTTGCAACATTAGCAATTTTCGGAGCGATGACATTTGGATTAACTTCAAATGTTTTGGCTCAAGATGAAGTCTCTGCAGAAGAGGCTGTAGAAACTGTTGAAGAGGCTGCTCCAGCCGCTGCACCAGCAGCAGTTGCTCCTGCACCTGCGCAAGCAGCACCTGCTGCACCTGCAGTAGAGGAGGAAGTCAGCATGTTCAAATCCTTGAAGATTAAGTTCATCGAGGGTGATGCTAGCTTCATGGCGTTCGTTGCTCTCTGTTTGATCGTGGGATTGGCACTTTGTATCGAGCGTATCGTTTACTTGAGCCTTTCATCAACTAACTCTAAAAAGCTTTTGTCAGGTATTGAAGAGGCTTTGGACAACAACGATGTAGAATCTGCTAAAGAATTGGCTCGTAGCACAAGAGGTCCTATCGCTTCTATCCTTTACCAAGGTTTGACAAGAATTGAGAAAGGAACAGAAGACGTAGAGAAGACAGTTGCTTCTTACGGAGGTGTTCAAATGGGTGCTCTTGAGAAGAACATTACATGGATTTCTCTTTGTATTGCGTTGGCTCCAATGTTAGGATTCATGGGAACCGTTATTGGTATGATCCAGGCGTTCGATAAGATTCAGCAAGTAGGTGATATTTCTGCAACAGTCGTAGCAGGAGGTATCAAGGTTGCCTTGTTGACAACAGTGTTCGGTTTGATCGTAGCTATGATTCTTCAAGTGTTCTTGAACTTTATCTTGACTCGTATTGAGGCTTTGACAACAGAGATGGAAGATTCTTCTATCACTCTCTTAGACCTCGTTGTTAAATACAATGAGAAAAATAAGAACTAATTAAGTTTTTGTCTTAGTTAAGTTTTTAGTTGTCATTGTTTTTAAAATTCGAAAATATGTTTAAAGAAATTAATAAAGTCGTACTTGCAGTTTTGATGGCAATTTCAGTCATCGTCTGTGCTGTATTCTTCTTAGGAGGAACAGAAGACGTGCCAACTACTGCAGGTGATTTGGAAGCACCTGTTTATACATCTTGGATGTTGAACTGGTCATATATACTGTTTGCGTTAACTGCTGTTGTAACGGTAGTATTTGCAGCTATGACATTCGTATCTAAGTTGTCATACGATTGGAAAAGTGTCGTTGTTCCAATGATTTCTTTTGTAGTATTGGTTGTTCTTATGTTAGCAACATACTTTGGAGCAGACACAACGCCAATTAATATTGTAGGATACGAAGGATCTCAAGAGCCTTATATTTACCAAATCACAAATATGTGTTTGGTTTCTTCTACTATCTTGGCTGCTATTGCTACTTTTGTTACGTTGTTCGGTTTCTTGATTAAGAAATTTATCTAAAGAAAGGATCGGCTATGGCAAAAAAGAGAGAAATTCAGGAAATTAACGCGAGTTCAATGGCCGACATCTCCTTCTTGCTGCTGATTTTCTTCCTCGTGTCAACATCAATGTCAACAGACAAGGGTTTGGCACGTAAACTTCCAGCACCAATACCGCCTGATCAAGAGCAGTTGGAGAAGGACGTAGAAATCAACAGACGTAACATCATGATGGTGCTAATTAATAGTAGTGACCTTTTGATGGTTAATGGAGAGGTTTTGCCGGTAAGCAGATTGAAGGATAAAGCGAAAGAGTTTATCGCTAACCCTAACAACAGTGTGAACTTGCCCGCAAAGAAAATAGAGAGTGTTCCTTTCTTTGGTAACATTGAAATTACTAAGGATCATGTTATTTCTTTGCAAAATGACCGTGGTACTTCGTACCAAGCATACATTGATGTTCAGAATGAATTGATGCGTGCTTATAACGAATTGCGTGAAGATTTAGCAAGACAGAAGTTTGGTGTTTCATTCTCTGAATTAGATGAAGATAGACAACAGGCCATTCAGCAAATCTATCCTCAGCGAATTTCAGAGGCAGAGCCTAAGGATTATTCTAAACTAAGTCAGGGAGGAGTGCAATAATGGCAACATTTAGAAAAAAAGGCGGAAAGAGACTTCCCGCAATTAGTACGGCATCTTTGCCTGATATTATCTTCATGTTGTTGTTCTTCTTTATGACGACCACTTCAATGAAGGAGGTTACCTTAATGGTAGACCAGAAAGTTCCTCAGGCAACTGAGCTTCAGAAATTGGAAAAAAAATCTCTTGTAAAGTACATTTACATTGGTACTCCGAAGAGAGAGTATAAGAAAGCATACGGAGTTGAATCTCGTATTCAGTTGGATGATGCTTTCGCAAATGACCCTTCTGAGGTTCAGACTTATATTGCTGCAAAGCGTGCTGCGATGAAGGAGGAAGATCAAGCTTTCATGATTGTTTCGCTAAAAGTTGACAAGGATACTAAAATGGGTATCGTTACTGATGTGAAACAAGCGTTGAGAAATGCTTACGCTCTTAAGATTAATTATACGGCTACTCAAAGAGCTAACCACTATTAGTCTTTTGTTGATATAAGAAAAGAGGAGATTCCGATTTTTTGGGTGTCTCCTCTTTTCAGTTATAAAAAATTGTATTGTATGAAAAGAGTAGTTTCAACGAAAAATGCGCCTGCTGCAATCGGTCCATACAGTCAGGCTATTTCAGTAAATGGATTTTTGTTTACATCGGGTCAGATAGGTATTGTTCCATCCACGGGAAGCTTAGCAGGTGACGATATTACATCACAAACGAAACAAGTAATGGAAAATCTGAAAAATATATTAATGGAGGCAGGTTTGACATTCTCTAACGTAGCAAAAACTACCGTTTATTTAAAGAATATGAGTGATTTTGCCACGGTTAACGCAATTTACGCAGAATATTTTAGTGAGCATTCTCCTGCGCGTTCGTGTGTTGCTGTTTCATCTCTTCCTAAAGAAGCATTGATAGAGATAGAGGTGATAGCGTCTGTTGATTGACTACTATGAAATATACTTCGTGAGTTTTCAAATAAAATATAAATTTGTAGTAAAAGACAGTTCAAAATCTCTCTACGTTTAAAAGTTTAAAGTATGGAAGATACGTTAGTAACCGTTGCGACTCATACATACGAGAAGGCACAAGTGTTGCGTTCCATTTTGGAAATTCATGGAATTGAAGTGTTTATGCAGGAGGTAAATCCGTTACTTCCTGCTATGTCGTTAGGGATACAAGTTCGTATTCGTCAGAGTGATTTGGATAGAGCGTTGGCTATTATTGAAAATATGAAAAATGAGGAAGCAATGAAAAAGGCTGTAGATGAGAAAGATATGTTGTTGCTTCCAGTTGATTTTTCAGAATATTCAATCAAACTATGCGAGTTTGGTTTTGAATTGGCAAAAATGTTAGATTTGAAAATTGTTTTGTTGCACACTTATTCTGTGGAGAAAACGGTGATGTCAACTCTGACGGATGCCTATACAACAAAAAAAGATGAAGCAAAACGAAGGGAAGCAGAGGAAGAGAGTGCAGTTAAGATGAATCTTTTGAAGAAGGTTTTAGAGGAAAAGATAATAGCAGGAGAGCTTCCACGAATTGAATATAGGAGCGTTATTAGAGAAGGAATTCCAGAGGAGATGATTCTTGAATTTTCGGAAATGATGAGTCCGTATGCTATAGTTATGGGGACTCGTGGAAGTAGTCAGAAAGATTTAGATATAATAGGAAGTGTTACGGCGGAGGTGATGGAACGATCAATGGTACCAGTTTTCACTGTTCCTGAGCGCCATAATTTCTTGAACTTGTCCAACGTGAAAAATATAGCATGTTCCACTAATTTTGGAGATGGTGATTTGATGATTTATAGCAAATTGCTAAAAGTGATAAATAAAGTTGCACAGCCAGATTTAAAGATACATTTTATTCATCATGATGAAGAAGAAGATCGTTGGGCGGACATCAAATTAAGAGGTATGAAGGATTATTTTTTATCATACTATCCCAATTTGATGATAGAAAGTCATTTGTTAAAAGGAAATGATATTTTAACAGCGTACGATGAGTTTGTGAGGATGAATTCCATAGATGTTTTGTCATTGATTACGCACCGTAGGAATTTATTGAAAAGAATGTTCAAGCCGAGTATGGCGCGTAAAATAGTATTTCACACGAACACGCCGATGATGGTGTTTCATGAATAAAAAAAGAGAATTAGATAAAAGGGGCGACTGAAATTTTAAGAGAGATGACAAATTTGAGAAGAATTATAGGAAAATATAATGCAATAACAATCATATTTAGTTTATTTTTTTCTTTTGTTTTTTGTAATTGTTCAGCAGAAGATGTATATTCGCAGAGTATCTCAGTTTATGCTGATACTGTGCGTCCGCATTATTACACACCGCAAATTCCTCAGTCGTTTACAGTGTTCGATGAGCAAGTTGATTTGACAAATTATTACCTTAGAGAAAGGTTTGATCGCGAGCTGATGAGTTTTTGCTACTGGCATTCGCAGGTTTTGTTGATTATAAAACGCGCAAATAAGTTTTTTCCTGTCATTGAGCCAATACTGAAAGAAGAAGGAGTTCCTGATGATTTTAAGTATCTGGCGGTTATAGAGAGTAGTCTTGACCAGAGAGCTTTATCTCCAGCGAAAGCAGCAGGGATTTGGCAGATTTTGGCAACGACGGGGCAGGAGAATGGCTTGATTGTCAACGAAGATGTGGATGAACGCTACAATTTAGAGAAAGCGACGGTCGTTGCGTGTAGATATTTGAGGCGTACATACGAATTGACAGGCAGTTGGACGTTAGCGGCTGCATCGTATAATTCGGGGCGAGCAAGGGTTCTTAAGCAGATGGAGGTGCAACAGACAGATAATTATTATGATATGTTGTTTGGAGAGGAGACAAATAGATATGTTTTTCGAATAATGATGGCAAAATTTGTGATGGAGCATCCGCAAGATTTTGGTTTCATTTTGAAGAAGGAGGATTTGTATCGGAAGGTGGAGATGGATAAGATAAGGGTTGATACGACGATAAATAATTTGACGAGTTTTGCAAAGGGACATGGAATCAGTTATATGTTGTTGAAAGATGCTAATCCATGGTTAAGAACTAATAAGATGGTAAACAAGGAAAGAAAGGAATTTTTTATAGATATGCCTAAGTGTGAATCTTTGGGGTATGATGCTGAAAAAATCCAAGTTTCCAATGAAAATTGGATTATAAATCCTTGATAAATTCTTGTCAATCTTTTAATTTCGCTTTCAGTTATAGTGAGATAAAGAAATATTGAATATGAATAGATTTATAAAATATTTGCTAATGCTGGGGGTGCTTTGGGGAGTAACTGCAGCCTCTGCTCAGAATGCTAATTTCCGTTCATTTAGAGAGACTAAGGGAGCGGTGACGAACAAGTCAAAGGGAGTTTATGTTTGGGGTGCTTGGCAACAGAGTTCCACTTTGTTTTCATTGGATGTGACTAAGAAATTAATCACTGTAAATGATCAACTAACGAAGAAGGTGACGAAGTTTGAGATTTTTGACAAACCAGATAAGTGGGTTGTCAAAAAAGATTACAAGTACATCAATTTTGAGTGTATGGAAAAAAGCTCGTTAGAGAAATATTACGTTCGTCTTTACGAGTATGATTCTGGTGAGTATCGTATAACGGTGATGTCTCCGACGGATGCTATACGTTATTCTGTTGTATATGTTCAGGATGAGGATTCTCAGGATGTTGACTATGATGAAGTAGCGTCAGAGAATTAGAATTTATTACAAAGTTAAATAAAAAGGAAATGGGGTTTCGACTCCATTTCCGTTTCTTGTTTATAGCGTATGAATGAGAAAATTAAAGTTATTTTTCAATGGATTCGGAAAATCTGTATGAACAAGTATTTGCTTACTTGTTTGATTGCAGGAGTCTATCTTACTTTTTTTGATTCCAATACGATCATAGATTATTATACATTGTGTATGGAGGAAAAGAAAATTAAAAGAGAGATTTCACATTATGAAAAACTGAGCAGAGACAGTAAGGAGCAAATGTCGCAGTTAAAAACAGATAAAGACAGTTTGGAGAAATTTGCCAGAGAACAGTTTTTGATGAAGCGTTCTAATGAGGATATTTTTCTTTTGAACGAGGAGTAGGAGAATTTCTAAGATTTAGTTTTTGAATGTTTTACTTTTTCAGTTGAATTGTAATTGACAAAACATATAAGGAAAGAATGTTTATTTAAAATTCGGTTACAATACCATTTTCTATTGAAATAGAGAGCCCATCGTAAGCGAGATGGACGTGAGGAGGTAACTTTTTTTCAACTATGGCGTGTAAACCAATGTCGTGGCACATGTGAACAAAATAAGTTTCTTTAGGTTTCACACGGTCTACTATAGATAGGGCTTCTGCAACATTAGCGTGGGAGAAATGTTCCATCCAACGAAGAGCATCAATAATGAGTACGTCCAATCCTTCTAATTTGTATATTTCGTCTTCGTCAATTGTTTTGAAATCGGTTATATAAGCCAAGTTTTCTATACGATAGCCGAAAGTAGGAAGCTTATAATGCCAAATAGCAACTGGTGTAATTGTAATATTGTCAATATCAAAAGGTTTATTTTCAATTGTTAGTACCTCTATTTTAGGAATACCCTTATAATTGTTATTGAAACAATATGCGAACATTTTGTGTATTGCTGCGGTTGTACCCTCGTTAGCATAGATGCGTACGTTGCCGAATGGACGAAGATCGTCTATTCCTAAAATATGGTCAACGTGAAGGTGTGTTAGTAGAACAGCGTCTACCTTATTAAGGTTACAGCGAAGAGCCTGTTGGCGAAAATCAGGACCGCAATCTAAAAGAATATTTTTGCCTTCTATTTGTAATAAGGAAGAACATCTTAGTCTTTTATCTTTAGGATCGTTGGAACGGCAAACTAAGCAATTGCAACCAATATAGGGAACACCAGTTGAAGTACCAGTACCTAAGAATGTTAGTTTTAAGTTTTTCATTCGCTGTGTATTGCGGGTGATATTTGAATTAACCTTCAATAATGCAAAGATAAGAAATAGAGTTAAAGATTATACTTTGTTAAGCAAGTTTGAATTGTTAATCTTGTTCATACATAGGCTCAATGGTAGAATTGGGATAGTAGTGTGCTAAGATTGTGCGATAGTCAATACCGAGATGCGCCATCATTGCTGCTCCGATTTGGCATAGTCCGACACCATGTCCCCAACCAGCACCTCTAAGGGTGAACGAACATTGTCCATTAGATACTTTCTTTTCTACGATAAAAGCAGAGCTGTATAAGTGACTTGTAGAGAGCCATTTCCGTATTTCTAATTCTTTGCCGACAACCATTGTCTTTTTATCTCCAACAATTTTTAATTCAATGATTCTCCCTGAAGCGCCGCGTTTTATTGGAATCAGATTGGTAACTAGACCAAAGTCTATTTGAGATTTCTCTTTGACTATATTAGACAGCTCTTCTTGTGTGTAAGTGATGGTCCAACGGAAAAAGTCAGGTGTTTCTTGGTCGTAGTTATTGAGTACTTGAGAAAGAACTATTTTATCCCTTGTGTTACAGTAGGCTTTGGGATTGCTTAAAATCCAACTCTTGGCTACCATTTCATTGTCTAAATTTGAAATATCAATATCTTTCCCATCTGCAATGGGGACAAGATAAGGGTGTGGATTTGTTGTATCCCAACAATTTTCGAAATATTCGGTGGCTCCACCACAGGATTTATAAAAGCGAGCATCGCAGATATCGTTGTTAAAGGAGAGAATTAGACCGTAGGTAGAGTCAATGGCTTGCTTTACAGCTTCGGTGTTTGCCTTAGTACACCCTTGATATCGTTGGCAGTGGTCGTCTGCGCAGACATCAAAGTGATCATGGTCTTGTTGGTCGTACCAACGGATAAGGCGTTGAATACCATCTTCTGTAGTATCTGAAAAAGAAGTGTTTGGAAGGATCTTTTTCTTGTTTGATAGTTTGTTTAGCAACCAGCTTCGAGAGATGATGGCATGCGCCTTTAGTAGTTCTAAATCAGAAGTTGCGTTCATCTCGGAAGAAATCACGCTTGTGAGGTAATCTTCAACGTGAATGATATTGATGGCTTGTATTTTATCATCTAAAACGATGAATTTAATAGCACCTTTAAACTGTTGGTTTTCTTTCCTTTGCCAATGAAAATTGATTCCGATGGTAACATTTTTCAACTCAAAAGTATTGCTGTCTGACAAAGGAATAAATGTAAGAGTATCATAAGCAATAGAGTTAAATAATATTTTTCCATTGCTTAAAGAAACTGAAAAGTTGCCGTTAAAAATGCATTCTGAGTTCTCTAAGCTATAGTTTCCTATAAATGAGAATTCTATTACATTTTCTTTCATAATTCCAACTTCAACGGTTGGCTCTAAGTCATATTTTTTTAACATGATTATTCCGAATCTGTGTTTGATAAGTTATTTTGATAGGAACTTGAGAAACGACGCATTATTTCGCAGAAAAGCAGAACGAAAAAGAGGCTGCAAAGGCAACCCCATAAGTTTTCATTACCTAAGTTTTCTATAGATTCCACTTGGTCTTGTAGGAAATAGTAGCAGACTACAATGATTGAATTGTTGAAAAAATGGCATGCCATTGGAACGAAAATACTGTCGCTCCAGTATAGGAAATAGCCAAACAACGCACCCATGATCATGCGAGGAAAGAAACCGTAGAATTGACAGTGGATGGCACTAAAAAGAATAGCGGCTACCCAAATTCCGACGTGAATGTTTCCTGATATTTTTTCAATGCATTTTTGTAGAAATCCTCTGAAAAGAAGTTCTTCACCCACAGCAGGAATCAGAGCCAATACAATAATATTCATCAAGAAACCGCTGAAAGAACTTACAGAAAGGAACTCTTTTGTTAGTTCGCCGTTTTGGTCTTCCATCATACGCATCATATCTTCAATACCTTTAAAACAGTCGGGTAGATGCATTTGCGCATTTATTTGTGTTATGTAGTTGATGAAAGGCATAGAGGATACGATTGAAATTAATGCCAATCCAAAAAAAATGATTTTAGAGGTACGCAACGATAGTGCTTCCTTCCAATTACGAAAGATTAAAATACTGGCTAAGCAAGGAGCGCATACAAATGTACCCAATGCAGAAAGTAGTTGGAGCCATTTTTTTGAAAGAATAGGATCGTTGAATAATTTCATAACGACATAACCTAAGGTAGAGAAAGTAACAGAGCAGAGGAGAATAGATAAAAATGCAACTAAAATTTTTATTCCTTTGCTACTATCTGCAAATAAACCGTTAATACTCAAATGGTTTGATTTCATCTTCATCCGTAGAAAAATTAATATTGCTATTTTGAATTGCTTTGTCAATCGTTTTCAAAGATAAATCACTTTCAAAACCTCTGCTAATGGCAAAGCGAAAAAGTTTTCCTTTCAGTTCGTATTTGCTTTTGGCTTTTGTAGACTTTATCTTTTGAAAAATCATTTGGTAAAGTTGGTCTTCGTAGTTTTCTTCTTCTACTATTCCGAGAGCTTCTTTGATATAGGGCAGAGGTATGTTTTTCCGTCTTAGATACAATTCAATTTTCTTTTTTCCCCAGTGTTCCAAGGTATATTTATCTTTGACGAAAAAGGTTGCGTAACGACGCTCATCAATATATTTCTCGGCTTGCAACCTGTCGAGGATTGCTTTTGAATCAACATCAGAGATATTCCATTTCTCTAATTTCTGTTTGCACGATTGCAAGCATTGTTCAGAGAGCGAACACTGGGATGCCAATCTGAATAATGCCTCTTCGCAGCTTATTTGACGTTGCTTTTTCTGCATCTGATCATTCTGTTTTTTCCATTAATATCCTGTTTTAATATTATATCAACATAGTGATTGACAGACAGTAACTGCATTGTTTCATCAGCAAGACTTTCATTTATTTCAAAAAATAGATAGCCATCCTCTTCTAAGTACGACTGCCCAAAATGAGCAATTTCCCGATAGAAAATTAGAGGATCTTCATCTGTTACGAATAGGGCAAGATGAGGATCGTGTTCTAATACATTCGTATGCATTTCTTGCTTCTCTGAAATACGAATATAGGGAGGATTACTGACAATGCAAGAAAACTGAGGATAAGAAACTTTGGGTGATAGTATATCGTCTAAAATGAATTGGACATTGGTTTTATTAAATAGGTTGTTTCTCTTTGCTGTTTCTAATGCTTTCTCCGAGACATCTACGGCAAAAATAGAGGTGCTAACAAGTTCTTTTTTTAGACTAATGGCGATACAACCACTACCCGTACCTATATCTAACAGATTTTTATAATTTGTTGAGGTTTCTAATATCCAGTTGATTAACTCTTCTGTCTCTGGACGTGGAGTTAACACATCAGGATTTACGAAAAATTGATTATTGTGAAAAATTGTATAGCCAAAGATATGTTGGATGGGAATTCCAGATGATAAATTGTCTACAATTTTCTGATAATCAGATAGTTTGTCGTCTGTCATTCGTTCATCTCCGTGAAGTAGTAGAGCGGTTGTGTCGCAATCAAGAATTTCTTCTAAAACTCTGTAATACAAATTTTTAGACTCTCGTTCATCGTAGAGATGTTTAAGTTTTGCTTTAAAATCCTGTATTTTGGGTAGCATATTGAGTCTATGTTAATTGTTTATTGGTGTAACGGATCTGTATTTTCGGGGGATTCTTGTTGCTGTTGGTAGCGGTGGTTGACCTTAGTTAAAATGTACCGCTTATAATATGAAATCATTAAAGTGGTGATAGGTAGGGCGATAATGAGACCTATGACGCCGAAGAGCATACCAAAAATGGAGAGAGAAAGAAGGATAACAGCTGCGTTGAGACCCATTTTCTTTCCCATAATTTTAGGCACGAGGAAGCCGTCTTGAATCACTTGCACGACTGCGAAAACGATGAGCAAGAAAACGAGAGAAAAGATTGTAGAAGTACCTGTTTCCAAGGAATGAACCAACATTAAGAGAATGCAAGGTGGAATGGCGACAATTTGGAGATAGGGCACGAAATTGAGAATTCCAACGATGATACCCATTAAGATACCGATAGGCATATCAATGACGTAAAACCCTAAAGCATAGAGTGTTCCGACAGCAAGGACTACAATAAACTGACCTCTGTAGTAGTTGCTCATGCCCATTTCCAAATCTTGCATAATAAGTGAAACTTTGTCTTTGTATTTATTGGGGATAAGTGCGATAAAATGTTCATTGATGACTTGATAGTCTTTTAAGATAAAAAACAAGTAAAGAATTGAAAAAAAGAACGTTATAAGTGCGCCTGTAATAGCAACCGATTGGTTTAAGATAGTTTGCGCAAAAGGAAAGAGGTATGAGAAGAAATCTGTCAGATTTTCTTGCATAAAAAGTTCGACGATATGGTTGTCTATCAAGAATTTACGGAGTAGGGGTTCCCAGGAGTAAACCATTGTAATATTTGAATTGCTTACATATTCTATGATAAAATCCTTTAGTTTTACAAATTGGTCAATTAACATAGGAAAAATGAAGTAGATGCCTAAGCATAAGACCAATAGGGTGGAGCAAAGTACGAAGATAACAGCAATTGTGCGGTTTGAGATACCTAATTTCTTTTGAGAGAAAACCACGAGAGGATGAACGATGTAGGCAACGAGCCATGCAATGAAAAAAGGAAGTAGAATTGGGGATAAATATCTAAACAATAGAATGATAGCTAATATTGAAATGATAGAAATAGTCAAGCGAACTGTACTATCTAAAGTGAATGGTTTTGAGAAAAAACTACCCATGAACGATTCTTTAAAATAATTTTAACTGCAAATGTCGTATAAGAAAAAAATATTCTTTACATTCGCATTTCGCAAAGATAGAAATTTGTTTGAATATTGTATTGAATGGACAGTAAGGATTATAGGAATCTTTTGGTGAGGGAAATCAGGGAGATGTCTCTTCTGTGCGAGTCGTTGACGGAGGTGGAAGAGATACCATCTGGGTTGTTATTATTGTCCAAAGCGAAAGTAGAGTCTATGGTTGCGATTATAGACATGCTTTCAAAAGAATCTGAAAAAAAATCTGAAGAGCAAATCGATGATTACCAACGAGTAGAAACAGTAGAAGATGCTAAGGATTTTGAAGATACAAAAGAAGAGAATTTTGTAGAGGAGGAAACTGTGTCAACTCTTGGGGAGGATGTTGTAGAAGATCAGGAGGTTAAAGAGACCGTTGCAGAAGAACCGAAGGAAAAGCTTGAAGATTCTAATTTAACGACAAAGAAGAATGTCGCGAGTGAGCGTCGATTTCTAAAGCCGTTGAAAATAAGCATAGGAGACAGGTTCTTATACATAAAACTTTTTAATAATGATGCCAACGAAATGAATAAGGCGGTAGCAGAGATTAATAAGTTGAATACATACGAAGAAGCTCTTGATTATCTATCTCAGTATCAATGGGATGAAGAGAATGAGGGTGTGAATGAATTTTATAAACTTTTGAAAGCACATTTTTCATAATTTTGTGAATTGCTTTTTGAAGGACAGATAAAGAACATGGAAAGAGCGAAAACATTTGGAAAACTTTATTTGGTGCCGACGCCTGTCGGAAACATGGAGGATATGACCTTTCGCGCCATTCGTGTTTTAAAAGAGGTGGATTTGATATTGGCGGAGGACACGAGAACCTCAAGTGTGTTGTTGAAGCATTATGAGATAGAGAATAAATTATTGTCTCATCATAAGTTCAACGAGCATAAGACGGTAGGAAGCGTGGTAGAGCGTTTGAAGATGGGCGAGAGTATCGCTTTGATTTCGGATGCAGGGACACCGTCCATTTCTGATCCTGGTTTTCTTTTGTCTCGGGCATGTTCGGAGGCTGGTGTTGAGATAGAGTGTTTACCGGGGGCGACAGCCTTTGTTCCAGCTTTGGTTGACTCTGGATTTCCTACTGATCGGTTTTGTTTTGAGGGATTTTTGCCTCAGAAAAAAGGTCGTCAGACGAAATTGAAGGAGATTGAGCAAGAGGAGCGAACGACGATATTGTATGAGTCGCCATTTCGATTGGTGAAATTGCTTATTCAGATAGAGGAGGTGATGGGAGCAGATCGAAAAGTTTCGGTTACGAGGGAAATTTCGAAAGTGTATGAAGAGACAGTACGAGGAACTGTTGCAGAAGTGAAGGCACATTTCGAAGAGAAAGCACCGAAAGGAGAGATAGTCGTGGTGATTGCAGGAAAAGAGGGAAAAGAAAAAAAGAAATTTCAAGAGGAGGAAGAAGAGGTTGATGAGGATAAATTTGAAAAAAATAAAGATTGATCAATTAATAATTTTATAACATTTCAAAAAAATGAAGAAAGTTTTATTTTTCAGTGCAGTAGTGGCTATGATGGCAACATCATGCTACAAAGGTGAGATGGAACAGGCTCAATTTCAAAGAGACTCAATCCAAGCAGAGAAGGATCAAGTAGAAGACGAGATGAATTCTTACTTGGAGATGATTCAAGAAGTACAATCAAACCTTGCTAGTTTGAAGAGTACAGAGTTGGGTATCATTGAAGAGACTTCAGGAGCAGAGGGTGTGAACGCTGATACAAAGGCAAAGCTTCAACAAGACTTCCAGACGATTGCAGAGTCAATTCGTTCAAGTCGTGAGCAAATTGCTTCTTTGGATTCAGCATTGGCAAAAGCGAAAGGAAATGCTGCTTACTTCAGAGGATTGGTTAGTAACTTGCAAAGCCAGTTGAAAGCGAGTGAAGCAAATTTGAAGGATATGCAGGCTAAGTTGGCTGCTAAGGACGTTAAGATTGCTAGTCTTGATAGTACAATTATAAGCATGAATGCAATTCAAGATTCAGTAAATCAAGTGAATGCACAGCAATTAGCTGCTATTCAAGCACAAGATGCAGAGTTGAATACTGCTTACTATTTTGTAGGTAACAAGTCAGAAATCAAGGCAAAAGGTTTGAAGGCTAGGTTGTTGAGTTCTGCTTCAATCAACACAAGCTACTTTACAAAAGTTGATATTCGCGAGTTCTCTGAGTTGGATCTTGGTTCTAAGAAAGCTTTCGTTTTGTCATCTCACCCAATCAATTCTTACACTATCACAAGAAAATCTGATGAAGATAAGAATTTGGTTTTGAAGATTACAAACTACAGTGCATTCTGGTCAAATACTCATAAGTTGATCATTCAAGTTAAGTAATTGATAAAACATTAAATAAAAACCGTCGGCAAATATGTCGGCGGTTTTTTGTGTTACGAAACGTCATCTTGGCACTGTCGTGCATGATGTCAGTGGTGTGAACGACGTGAAATCTACGCGTGTTGGACTCAACAACAGGATGAATGAGTTGATTCGGAAAATCTACGAAAAGAATGGAAAACCAGTTGTTGTCTTCGTTTTGTTTTTTTAATCCATGTAGTTTGTTCCGAGCTTTTTACGAGGGGCTACAAAACCTTATTGGTTTGATACGGGAACGTCAACCTATCTGATTTTAACATACCGACTGAATCAATGACGACAGCGATACCATTGCTATATCAAAGTGGATATATCACGATTAAAGGATATGATTCGGAGACGTTGCAGTATCGGTTGGAAATTCCGAATGAGGAGGTGAAAGTCGGGTTGTACCAGTCTCTTCTTCCGTATTATATTCAAGATAAAACAGTTGAAACAAATGGTTTATTAGTGAATTTGGTAAATAGTTTCAAAAAAGGAAATATAGATGAAGTCTTCCGTCAATTGCAGATTTTTTTGCAAACTGTTCCGTATTGCGACAACACAAAATATGAAGGTCATTGGCAACAAGTGTTATATATCATATTCACGTTGATGGGACAGTATGTTGATGTTGAGGTTAGAACGTCAAGAGGCAGAATAGATATGGTTCTGAAAACCAATGGCGTGCTTTATCTAATAGAGTTGAAGTTAGGCGGTTCAGCAGATGTGGCCTTGCAACAGATTGAGAACAATGGCTATGCGGAACGTTTCAAACTAAGTAACCAGTCGATTGTAAAGGTTGGAGTGGTATTGTTATATAATTTTTTTCACAAACAAAAGTAACTAACAAGGGTGAGTTCCGAGAGAGTAACCCACCTTTGTTAGTTATGCTTGAAAAAGTTTTAGCGGACAGCAATAAATTTTTCATATAAATGTTTTTTAGGGGAGCAAATAAAAAAACGCTCTTAACAAAATTTGACGCAACAAATTTCAGATTTGTGTGAATTTTTCTTGTGTTGTGTTCTATGTACTTGATTTTCTGCTGTCTATATTCAAAGATTACCCCTTCACTAAAGGTAATAAATACTCATCAATCAACCCTTTTATACATTCTACACTCATCTTGCTTCGTCCATTTTGGATGATTTTTTTTGCCAATTTGCTGTTTCGCCGTGCGGTGTATCTATACTTTTGACCATTGATTTCAGTGATGAGGTAAAAGTCGTGATGGGGCGTTTCTGTCAGTTTAAAGTTGTTCACTGTCAGACCGTTATCTGTTTTATAAGGTTCCAGAATGGTTGGGAGATAGTGCTTCATCCTTTCTGCAAACACTGGAGGTACAAGTTGTGCAACGAACGCTTCTATTCTATCTGCCCAATAAGCGTCAACTCCGTTGTTAAGTGCGATTTCATGCAGATGGGTAAACGCCTCTGCAACTTCCGCAATTATTCGTTCTGCTTCCCGAATGTTGTTTTCTTGGGCAAACTGCAGAAGATTCTTCTCCGTAATACCGTTGTCTTTGCCTAAAAGGGTAAGAGAATGGCGTTTTTCGTAGTTTGCTCCGTCTAAGTTTGTGGTAAAAGTGAGGTCGTAGGCAGGAGTGATGTGCCATTGGTTGTCTTTCTCCATCATAAAGGAGAAATTTTTGCTATGGTCATCTATATTTCCTCCAAATTGATTGAATATCAATCGTTTATATTGCTCTTCAATTTCTGTTTGCGAAATGTTCAACTCCCTGCATACTGCAAACAGTTCTTCATAACTCGTAGCTCCGGGCATCATAGCAGCCAACGTTTGAATATGTATTTTTTCCCCATTTTTTCTGTCAAAACGTTGTGTCAGAAAATGTTTTTTCCCATCTACTTCAATGAGTCGAGAAGGCATAAAATTGATTCCTGCCAGTTTTGCCACCTCATAGTATGTCATTTCGATGTTCGTGAATGGGAAATCTCCACTTTCTGCAAATTTCAAAATGTAATAGGTGTATTCTTGGGGAAGAAGGACCTGTCCTGAACGAATGTCGCCTGTTTCTTCATTGATGGCAATGATGGCTTTAGGGTGCTGTCCGCCCGCGGATGTGCCTACCTCATAGAGGCTTTGCATAGTGAGTTGCTCATCGGGCAGAATGGCGATTTGCTCTCGTTCGCAGAAAATCTCTTTTGCCAATTTGTACAAGCTATCTATCTCCAATTTTTCTGAAGACTCCAACTCTGAAGTGGCTGGTTCGAATTCTAATGCACCCATTCCCCGCTTCCCTATAAATGCTAATTTGTCGACAGGAGTGAGTTGACGAAGCGGTATATGGTTCTGCGCTGCCCATTGTTCAAAAACTTTGTTTCCCCATCTATCAGGAAGGGAATCTGCAATGAACGATGGCAGACCTTGGTACGTTTTGTCCTTATTGCCAAGAATAGGAAATGCGTTAGGCGACCAATTTTTGATAGACGCAACAAGTGGAGCAATATCGATGCCTTGTTTTACAAAGGACGCAGTGTAACTGAAAACAGCCTGATTGCCTTGTTTATCCCAATATAATCGTCCGACTTCCGCACCATAAAAGATGACCTTCAAAACATTATTCTCCATGCCTTACTCGTTTCGGTTTTCTCTTCTCAATCTTCTCTAACAGGAAGGGAGATATGGGCATTTCGGGAAGCACCTCTTGGATTTGATCTAACACACCGACAGTTCTTAACAGTCCGAGAAAATTGGACATGGTGATGTTATAGGATTTGCCATTCTCAAAGTTACGCAGCGTTACGAGACCGACACCGGCTCTGTCTGCCGCCTCCTGTTGTGTGAGACCGCAAGTCAGCCGATAGGTCTTGTACCGCTTGCCCAACACCCGAATAATCTCGGAGTTGGACATTCCTCTAATGCTCTTGTTCGTATCCATACGACAAAGGTAGCATTAAAGAATGAAATAGACAATATATTGTCAGTTAAAGTAGAAAATTGAGGATAAGTGACAATTTATTGGCGGTTTGCACAATAGATTATCGCACAAAAAAGGCAACCCTCTCAGAGAGCCGCCTACATCTACGATTGCTCGTTAATTACTTTGCATTTTGCTCCATGGTTGGTTGGTTGGTCGCAAACAACTGACTTTGTCTTATAAATCAGCATCTATGTATGCTTGATATTTACCATAATTGACAAAATCATAGTATTCTATATATATTCTGTAGTCCTCGTCAGGATATAAATAAATCAATCCTTCATATATATCAGAAAGAACACCAAGATCTATAAAAATACTGTAGAGTTTGTAACCGTGAAACGTAGTACCCTCGTTTACTTTCGAATTGTATTTATTAATAATCTTATTATAAATTTCATCCTTGAATTCATCCCTTGCGTTGGCATTTCCAAATTCAAAAACTACTTTTGCCCTATAAACCAATTTTGTCGAGGGAATGTAGAAAACGAGGATTTTAGCCTCTTTACCATAGAAATTGCCAGAAAAAAAACTGCAACCATTACCTGAATATTTGTTTGCAGGGGAGATGGTTACTCCTTTTTGCTGAAGTTTAGTCGTGAATTGGGCAATAGTTCCATCCAATTGTATTCCCATAAATTTCATGTGTTGGGATAATGCCGGTATGCTTATTAATGCAAATAATATGAGTGCTAATACTTCTTCATAGATAAATTAATTTTGTTTCTTATTATCTTAACTCTGAAATTCTTTCATCCGAATAACCACAATGGTCTATTCTGACATAATAATCGTCTCCATTATCCTTAATCATGACACCATAAGCATGCCCGTTGTAGTTAAAAGCGTAATAATCAAGACCATCTTCGTTTCTAAAATAATGGGGACGTAACCTTCCATAGATGTCTGACATCGCCGTTGTGGGGTACATTTGATCTTTGGGTAGAGTACACACAATAGAATTACCACTAATATTATAGTCAAAATATATAACAGCATGAACTATAAAGTTGTCTAATGATGCCATATAGGACAACCACGAGTCTCTGTACTTGGGATCTGAATAGTGATATTGTTTCATTGTGTTATCGAATTCTGATTGACTCAGATTACAGAGATATATAAAATTTTCAATGCAAGGTGTAATGTAGGTTACTCGTCCTTTAACTCCAGTTCTTAGAGATTGCGCACAACAACTTAAACAAATAATCGTTGAAATAAGAAAGAAAAATATTTTTTTCATATAAATGTATTTAGGGGGGTAAATGTAAAAAAAAAACGCACTTAACGAAATTTAACGCAACAAATTTCTGATTTTGGAAAATTTTTCTTGTATGGTGTTCTATGTGCCTGATTTCCCATTCTCAAAGTTACGCAGCGTTACGAGACCGACACCGGTTCTGTCTGCTGCCTCTTGTTGTGTGAGACCGCAAGTCAGCTGTTCTTTCTTGTTAAATCATCGTTGTTTCAATGCATTTATGCGTTCTTTAATAAGTTTTTGGGGTAATCTGCTATTGGATTCAAGTAATTTTTTCAAAGCAATTGCCATTTCTTCTTCTGGTATAACGCATTTTTGTGTAAGCATATCTGTCAGGTAGAGAATGCCTGAAACCTCAACATTTTCAAGCAATGCTTTGTCCTTCAGTTTTTTATCTCCTGTCAGCAATCGGCATTTGTTGTCTATTGCATAAACCATAACAGAAATATCCTCTACAGATAGGTTGCACGCCCCTTGATACTCTGCTACTTTTTCAAATACTACACCGATTTGTTTTTCTGAGAGAGAATGAACTTTCAGTGTCCCCTCGTCAATAATATGTTGAATTTCCACGAATTGTGCTTCAACTTCTATCTCGTTTATGATGAGGTCAAGCGTTCGAAAATCAATGCCTATTTTTTTGCAATAAGGTAGCAATCCTGCATTGTAAAGGTCTATCAGAATGTTCGTATCGTTTACTACGATCTCCATCCTACATCAAATTTAGAGTGTCTTTAACTTCATTAATCCCTTTGTCTAACAATGAGGCTGCTTTTGAGTAGGTGATTAGTTCGCTGGCAAGTGCACGATAGACCAACCGTTCAAATCGGCAAGTCCGCTCCATCGGATAGATGCTTTTCTCAACAGACTCTTTGAATGCTGGAATGGCATTTTTTTTCTTATAGTAGGATACAAAACGATTTTCTGTGATAATATTGAGTTGCACCGCCTTTACCATTAGAGCATCGACAGAAATCCCATATTCTCGTTGAATGTCTTGCAATTCAACAAGAGATATATCATGTCGGTTTTCTCCAATCAGATTTTTAAATTTTTCGGAAGGTATCAACACCTCGTTGGCAAACACATTGCACATTTTCTCCTCGTCAATGCCGTCTGCGCAATGCATCAGCAAATGTCCCAATTCGTGGAAAATGGTAAGACGCTTACGCTCGGAACACATGTTTTTGTTAACTACAATGATGGGAAAATCTCCTGCTTTATTACAAGTACCAGCGAAAGAGTCTTGGTGTTCAACTTCAATTATCTTAACCCCAACGGATTCCAACAAATCTACCGCAGAAACAATGGCATCCAACCCAATGTTGACATCTTTTCTGAAACGTAAAGCCAACTGTTTCGCATCGCACTCTCCTTCTACCATCACATTGCTGTAATCCAAATCAAACTTAGAGGAGATTCCAAGTATGGTTTCTATCTCAAGGTAATTCTCTATTTCAGAACATACGACATGTTTAATCGATTCCACCGCTTTGCTGCCAAGGCTGTTTTTTTTGCGAAATTCAAATTTAGAGGGATCTATTTGAATGGTGAATGGTCTGAAAAAATAATCTATTTTCATTCCCAACGCATTCGATAGCACGATTAATACATCACTCGACGGCAACATCAACCCTTTTTCGTATTTAGCAATTGCAGTTGGTGATACTTTTCCATCCACCAACTTACACAACTCCCTTTGCGAAATGCAACGTATTTTTCTGGCATTCACCAATCTTTGCGCGAAAGTAGCATTCATATTCAAAAATATTGGGTGTGCAAATATAGTTAAATTTGATTGATTCGCACACCTAATGTTCACAAAAAAAAGCGACCCTCCTTAGAGAGCCGCCTACATCTACGATTGCTCGTTAATTACTTTGCACCTTGCTCCAAAGCCAAAGTCTTAGTTGGTTGGTCGCAAACTTCTGATGGTCCCCAGTACTGGATTGGTCCTGGATAGATGTATGAAGTTTCGATTGCCCAGGTAGCTCGGTTGTCTGCCAATTTCTTGAATGGCGCACCGTCCAACTCAACCAATGCCTTGCGGATAACTGGTTTTTGCTTTCCGTTACGTTGCTCCATGTTCATCATCATTGTGATAGGAACACCTGCAGCAATCCATTGATCTGATGGCTTCGTTGTGTTCTTGATCAATGACATGTAACCTGTCTTTCCAGATGCAATCAAATTAGCGGCGTTGTAACCCAATGAGTAGCAGTAGTCTGCGTCAAAGTTTGAAGGGGCTGCGCAGCGTCCTTCGTATCCGAAGAAGTGGCCAAGTCCTGAGAACTTACCAACGTATTTACCTTCTGCCTTCATCTTAGCCAACTTAGTGCGTACCATCTCGATGAGCAACTTCTCAGTCTCGATCAAAGAAACTTGTACGTTTCCGTGAGGGTCACGCTCCAAAGTCAACTGCTTAGCGATTGCCTCTGGAAGGCTCTCGTAAACAGCCTTGCTGTTAGCAGACAACTTAGCAACTGCCTTCTTAACGTCAGACTCAGCAGCCAAAAGGTCGTTCAACTCCTTAATCAACACCTTCATCTCTGGAATGAACTCGATTAATCCTTCTGGAATCAAAACAACACCAAAATTATTACCCTTAGCGGCACGTGCGGCAACTGTCTCAGCGATGTTGTCGACGATGTTAGCCAAAGTCATCTTCTTAGCCTCTACTTCCTCTGATACGATACAGATGTTTGGTTGAGTCTGCAAACCGCACTCCAAGGCGATATGAGACGCAGAACGACCCATCAACTTGATAAAGTGCCAGTATTTCTTTGCTGAGTTAGCATCACGCATGATGTTACCGATAACCTCGGAGTAAACCTTACATGCTGTGTCGAATCCGAATGAAGTTTCAATCTGGTCGTTCTTCAAGTCACCATCGATAGTCTTAGGGCAACCAATTACTTGAATGCCAGTCTTTTTCTGCAAGTAGTACTCAGCCAAAACACATGCGTTAGTGTTTGAATCGTCACCACCGATGATAACGAGTGCCTTGATACCCAATTTGTTGCAGATTTCGATACCGCTGTCGAACTGAGACTCTTCCTCGAGTTTAGTACGGCCAGAACCAATGATGTCAAAACCTCCTGTATTACGATATTCGTCAATGATGTCAGCAGTTAAATCAACATATTTATGATCAATTAATCCACTAGGACCACCTAAGAAACCGTACAATTTAGCGTCTTTGTTGAGAGCTTTCAAACCATCAAAAAGACCAGAGATAACATTGTGCCCGCCAGGAGCCTGACCACCTGAAAGGATAACACCGACATTAAAAGAAGGTGCTGCTAATTTCTTGTCTGAAGCCTCGAAAGTTACGATTGGAAGACCGTAAGTATTAGGGAATAACTTCTTGATTTCGTCTTGGTTTGCAACAGATACGGTTGCCTTACCTTCTTTGAGCTCTACGCCTCCCTTGAATGCCTTAGGCAACTTAGGTTGGTATGCCGCTCTTGCAACTTGCAATGCACTTTTTGCCATTGTCTTTTAATTTATAGTTATAAGAATAAAATTCAACTAAAACTTCTCAAAATGTTTCACAAATTTCTGAAAAAGTTATTAAAAAAACAAGAGTGTGCTATCTTTGCGAAAAAAATATTGCAATATGAACAGAAATAAATTTTTAATAGGAGGACTTTCCCTTTGTTTGTTGTTTGCGTCTTGTACAACGAATGGTAGTGAATCTTCAAGTTCAGACGAAACGAATACTACTTATGCTGAAATTTGTAGTCTATTGAGACTACCATCTGAGTCAGAGGCTACTTTTAACATAGATGCAGTGAATGGAAATAGTTCTGCTGTTAATTCTTTGCGTACAATTTATGTGGACGAGGGAGTTGATGTGACTTTGAATGGATGGGCTTTGGACGCAGAGAAAAAGGATTCCTACTCAGCTGTTTATGCTGTTGTTGGTGAGAATGTATTCAAAGGAAATATTAATGTTGAACGTCCAGATGTTCAAGCAATTTACGGTACGCCTAATGCTTTACTCGGTTTCTCTCTTACCATTCCTGGAGGTGTTCTTAAAGAAATCTCAACGTTTGATTTAGTTTTTGTTGGGGCTGATTTGTCATACTGTAGTTTACCTATGTCTTTTACCGTTTCTTCTAAAAATGGAATTTCACAGAAGGAGGTTGCAAAATTGTTCGCTTTACCAGTAAAGAAAACCGTTCGTTCTGATTGGTTTGCAGGATTTTGCATTGATTCTAACAATAATGAAAGTTTAAACGGAAAAACTATCAAATTAAACGCAGAAGGCGGACTTTCAGTTGCAGGATGGGCTTTGGATATAGATAACCTTGAACCTGTTTCAAAAATCTATGCGGTTGTTGGTGAAAGGGTTTATCCTTTCATGCTCCTTTCTGAACGTGCCGATGTTCGTGCGGTTTTAGGTATGAGCAAAGTCGCTAATGTTGGATTCTCAATAGATTTGCCTGCGGATGCTGTTAAAGATCAATCAGCCGTAAGTTTCTTAATGGTTTCAGAAGATGGAACTCATCGTTACTCATCTCGACAATATACGATTGCTAAGTAAAAAATATCTGGTATAAGCGCGTTTATCGTGTTGTTCTGAATTAATCTCAAAGTTCTCTCTGTACATTTATTTGTTATAGAGATGGCTTTGAGATTTTTTTTGACTTTATCACTATCTACTATGCTCTTTATTTATGCTCTTGAACATAAAAATTATGATATTTTAGAAAGATTTTTAGAAAAATGCTTGTGTAGTTATGTTTTTGAACATATCTTTGCAGCATAAAAGAAGTCTAACAATAAAAACTGATAACGATGGTTTGCTTAAACATGCTAATCATGGCAATTCTCAAGAAGTATGCTCCTAAGTTCTAAAAATAGGACGTTTATTTTCTGATGTAAAAAGTATTTTTTGAGATCCCATTTTGCATTCGATGTTCGATGTCGAATGCTTTTGTTTTATATAGGGTGTTCGCATGTAGAGATTCTGATTAACTCTTTATACTTTAGGGTGAATTAGTAGAATATAATATAAATTTTTTCTATCTTCGCATTTTGATAGTAGGTGGGTTTGTCGCTGGCACGATGCGAAAGCGAAATGTCAGAGGAAAGTCCGGGCAACAGATGAGGCCATGCTTCCTAACGGGAAGTCATCCGTGAGGGTGAATCTACGCAGAAGAAAATAACCGCCAATTTCGGTTGGAAAGGGTGAGAAGGTGGGGTAAGAGCCCACCAGTTCGGGGGTGATCTCGATGCTGTGCGAATCATGGGTTGTAAAATCAAATATACCGGTAGGGTTCTCATCCCCAATGCCGGGGGGTAGATCGCTTGAGGCATACGGTGACGTATGTCCTAGATAAATGACAAACAATCTCTTAGGAGATTACAGAACTCGGCTTATACGCCTGCTATCTTTTTTTGCTTTTCCTGTTTTTTTTCACGGTCTGTAAAACAAACCAGCATTGGATATAGTTGTATGTTAAAGGGTTATAAAAAATCATTACGCGAGTTAATTGTAAAGATTCGTACAGGATTTGGATGTGACTCGTCTGTCTATCTGCGAATTTTGCACAACATCTTTGAAATTTCTCGTCTGATAAGCAAATTTTTTATAGAGCGTCGAATCCACGTTCGATCGGCAGCGTTGACTTATTATACAACCTTTGCATTAGTCCCTATATCTGCATTTGTGATGGGAATTGCCAAGGGATTTGGCTTTGATTCCTATGTGAAAGAGGCTCTTTATTACCGTTTTCCCTCGCATGTAGATATGGCGGATATGCTGCTTGACATGATTCAACGTTATTTAGATCATGCGAGAGGAGGTGCTTTCATCGGCATTGGTGTAGGAATGCTGCTATGGTCTATCTACCGTATGTTCAATCAAATAGAACGTGCGTTCAACGATATCTGGGGTATCGAAATTAAACGCCCTATCAAATATCGTATACCTAACTATATTGCAATTGCTTTTTTCATCCCTATTTTCATCTTATTCACAAGCGCAGTTTCATTCTATTTCAAATATGCAATCCAATATTTCGGAGGCACGTTTTTAATTACACCTTCTTTAAGTGTCATTCTTGCCATATTGCCCTACGTTGTTTCATGGCTAACATTCACAATGTTGTTTTGGTTTATTCCTAACACACAGGTTCAGTTTCGTTATGCTGCTATATCGGGACTTATTTTCAGTGTGGCGTTTATGATTTTCAAATGGGTTTATGTCTATTTTCAATCATGGATGACGACTTACAATGCCGTTTATGGTGCATTGGCAGCTATCCCATTCTTGTTGATGTTTTTACAGGTAACATGGACGATGATTTTGATGGGTTGTGCATTTACGTTTACATCGCAGTGTCTTAAACGTTTTGCCCATGAGGACGATGTACGCAAGATTAGTCATAAGTATTATGAGTTTGCTTGTTTAGTGGTTACAAAGATTTGTGTTGATCGATTTAGAACTAAACAAGATTATGTTACTTTGCAAGAGTTGACGGAAGAAGAGGATATGCCTTATAGAATGGCCAAGTCATGTGTGGACAAACTTTGTAGAGCGGGTATTTTGGATAAAGTTGAAATCTCGTATGGAAAATTTGGATATCGCCCTAAACCAGATTTGTCAGAATTGACTTGTGGGTCTTTTTATATCGCTTTGGATAAAGAAGGTACTCCTCCAGAGCGGTTTCATCTTCATAAATCTTCAAAATACGCTTACATTTGGCACTATGTGGAGGAGAGTCGAAAACGAATAAAAAATGCTCCATCTCCTCTGATTGTTGATTTAGATAAGACGTATGAGGAGGATAGGTATTCTAATTGAATGTGGAAATGCGTTTTTTGTTTTAATTTTGTTTAATCAACAATTGAGTGAACTGAAATGAAAGATTTTTTACTACTCGGTTTGTTGCTTTTTATTTCTTGTAACAATATGAATATGGAAAATAAGCCAAAGGAATATATTTCCGAGAATGTTTTTTTTGAAGAGGTTTTTAATACACCTCATCAGACGATTCCTTTTGATAGAATCAAGTTAGACGACTACCTTCCTGCTATGCGTGAAGGGTTTAAAAGACATAACGACGAGATTGCTGTTATCGTGAATAATGAGGAGCAACCGACTTTTGAGAATACAATTGTTGCTTTAGAACGTTCTGGACAGTTCTTGTCTCGTGTGCAAAGTGTTTTCTATAACTTGCTTTCTGCCGAAACTTGCGACGAAATGGATGAAATTGCTAATACGATTTCTCCAGAAGAGACGGAACATAGCAATAGTATATCGTTGAATGAGAAGTTGTTCGCTCGTGTGAAATCTGTCTATGATCGTAGAGATTCCATCGTTTTGTCAGTAGAACAGCAGATGCTTCTGCAAGACACATACGATTTTTTCGTAAATCATGGTGCAAACTTGCATGATGCAGATAAAGAGGAGTATAAAAAAATCAGTCAAAGATTGTCTCTATTGGAGCTTCAATTCTCGCAAAATGTTTTAAGTGCAACTAATAAATATAAGTTGGTTATCACAGATGAGGCTCTATTGAAGGGTTTGCCTAATTCTGTTTTAGAGGAAGCCAAGGATCGTGCAAAACAGAAGGAAACAGAGGGGTGGTGCTTTGACTTGACTCGTCCAAGCTATGGTCCGTTTATGAAATATGCGGATAATCGAGACTTACGCAAGGAGTTGTATATGGCTTATAATACACGTGCTTTAGACGGGGAGTTGGATAATCGTCCAGTTGTGAAAGAAATAGTAAATCTTCGCCTCCGTTTATCTCAGTTACTAGGATTTCGCAATTATGCCGATTATAAGCTAAAAGATCGCATGGCAGAGTCTAAGGAAAATGTTTATAAACTGCTTGATGAGCTATTAAACGCTTATAAACCAACGGCAAAGACAGAAATTGAAGAGGTGCAGCAATATGCTAATACGCATGGTGCCGACTTTACGATTATGCCGTGGGATTGGTCTTACTACTCTGAGAAACTGAAGGAAGAAAAATTCAGTGTAAACGATGAACTTCTTCGTCCTTATTTTGAGTTAGAGAAGGTGAAAAAAGGTGTCTTTGGTTTGGCTACTCGTCTTTACGGACTGACTTTCAAGCAAAACAGTGCCATTCCTGTCTATCACCCAGAGGTAGAAGCCTACGAAGTGTTTGACAAGAATGGTGAGTTCCTGGCTGTTTTCTACGCTGATTTTCATCCTCGCAAGGGTAAACAGGGTGGAGCGTGGATGACAGAGTATCTCTGTCAACATATTGATGAACAAGGTGTTAACATTCGACCTCATATTTCAATCGTTACTAATTTCCCTCGTGCAACAGACTCAACGCCAGCTTTACTGACGTTTGATGATGTGCAAACTTTTTTGCATGAGTTTGGTCATTCTATTCATGGAATGGTTTCAAATGTAACATACTCAAGTTTATCGGGGACAAACGTATACCGTGATTTCGTTGAATTGCCATCTCAACTGATGGAGAATTGGGCGTACGAAAAGGATTATTTAGACTCTTTCGCCGTACACTATCAAAACGGCACCGCTATACCTGTTGAGTTGATTGAGAGTATCAGAAAATCTGCTAATTTCAATACAGGGTATGCAGCTCTTCGCCAGTTAAGTTTTGGTTATTTGGATATGGGGTGGCACACCATTGAAAGACCTTATGAGGGTGACGTTTTGTCATTTGAACGAGATGCTTGGCAAAAAGCACAAACATTGCCAACCATCGATGGTACATCTATGAGTGTTCAATTCACACATATCTTTTCAGGTGGATATTCTGCAGGCTATTATAGTTACAAATGGGCGGAAGTTTTAGATGCGGATGCTTTTTCTGTATTCCAAAAGGAGGGTATTTTCAATACAGAAACGGCATCACGTTTTAGACGTGAGGTCTTAGAAAAGGGAGGAAGTGAACATCCAATGACGCTATACAAACGTTTCAGACGAGGAGAGCCTTCTATTGATCCATTGTTGAGAAGAAACGGTATAATCCATTGATTTTAATAAGAAGATACACTTATTAACATTCTTTAAATCTGACAAAATGGCAGTTTTGAAATTGTGGTTCTATTTTTGTGGTAGATAGATGAGAGTGTATAATTTGTTAACGAAAAATTTTTGCTTATGACGATTGATCAATTGTTTTTACAATATGGACCTTGGATATTTTTCATTGGTATAGCACTTGTGAGTTATGGGGTTCAGTGGCTTTTGAAGAGGCGTTTTCAGGAGTATTCTCAGATGCCGATAAGCCTTACTGGTAAGGAGGTGGCTGAGAAGATGCTTCGTGATAATGGCATTTACGATGTTAAGGTGGGTTGTGTCTCAGGTCAATTGACAGACCACTACAATCCGACAGATAAGACATTGAATTTGAGTGAAAGTGTTTATGATTGCAGAAATGTTGCCGCCGCTGCGGTTGCGGCACACGAGTGTGGTCATGCTGTTCAACATGCGAAAGGATATGCATTTTTGAAAATGCGTTCTGCCATGGTTCCTGTTGTGAGTTTTGCAAGTAATTGGGTGCAATGGGTGTTATTGGCAGGAATCCTTTTGGTTAATAGCTTCCCGAGCTTGTTGCTCATCGGAATAATACTTTTTGCTGCTACGACTTTGTTTAGTGTTGTAACTTTGCCTGTTGAGGTGAATGCAAGTTCAAGAGCGTTGGATTGGCTTTCATCTGCAGGCATCACGAGTGCTAGCACTTATCCAGCAGCAAGAAAGGCTTTAAGCGCAGCCGCTTATACTTATTTCGTCGCTGCAATCAGTTCAATCGGAACTTTGCTTTATTATGTGATGATTTATATGTCAAGACGCGACGATTAAAAAAATAAAAAGCACTATTGAGAAGGGACGCATTAAGCTACGTCCCTCTTGATGGTATAGAAGGATAATGATATAATAATCAATATGGGATTAACAGAGAAACTACAAAAAAAGAAGGAGAATCTTGAACAGACGGTGCGTACGAGAGTGGAGGAGTTCAACTCTTTGATTCGTGTCTATTTAGAGGCTTCAATGGCGGTGAATTTAGGCGTGATGGATATTCGTATGCTTCCAGATTTAAAATTGGTAAAGCAAAAATTCAAAATTCCTACACAGTCTCGTTTAGGTGTTGCAGAGAAGGAATTTGCAAAGAAAATGATGGTTGCTGAGTACAAGATGACAGACAGCTTCTTTAAAGAAATAGATACTTCAATCAAGAAGGTTTGCAAAAAACAGCAAGATATGCAGAAGTATTTCTTCTTGTTCCAAAGCCTTTCTCAAGACCTTTTTTTGGCGCTGTCTTCAGAGATGCAGTGGACTTTGCGTTTACCCTCTTTCTTCAGTGGAATAATAAAATCATCTACAAAAGACTCGGTTCATAAAATTCTGACAAGTGCTAATTTTAAAGCTGCTGACGTTAGAAAATCGGCTGTCAATGTTAGAGACCTCAAAGAAAAGATGAATTTAAGCGAAGATTGGTTGTTTCAATTCGCTTACCCTGTGTTGATGCTTTCTAAAGGTTCAAAAGTAAAATAAGAAAAACAATTTCATATTGTTTTTGCGCATAAAATAATTTAAATCGTTAATATACAGAGCAATATGGAGAATGATATAAGGTTGAAATTTGAGAAGATAGTCAATTCTTCCGATTTGCTCCTAACAGAAGAGGAGCGAAACGTACTGAACGTCGCATACGAGTCTATTCTAAACCTTCAAGAGGATGAGAAAGACGATGTAAAGCGAAGTATGGAGGTTGCTTCTATCTTAGTAGAAGAAGTAAATATCGGGAAGATACCTGTTCTTAGCATTCTTGTATATTGTGCGGTGGTAAAGGAAAAGATTGTATTAGAACGAGTAGAATCGGTGTTCGGCACTCAGGTGTTGAATATTGTGAATGGCTTGTTCAAATCGCGTGAACTTTACAAAAAAAGTGCGTCTGTTCAATCTGACAATTTCCGCAAATTGTTGATGACGATCGTAGAGGACATTCGTGTTGTCATTATTCTGATATGCGAGCAACTTTACTTTATGCGTTCAATGGCAAATTTAGACAGTGAATTGCGTGTGAAAATCGCAAATGAGTCTTCCTACCTTTATGCACCTTTAGCTCACCGTTTAGGTTTGTACCGTATCAAGTCTGAGTTGGAGGATTTGTCGTTGAAATATACGAACAATAAGATTTACAAGGAAATAGCAGGTAAGCTGGCAGAAACAAAGGCTGAACGAGATCGCTATATCTATGCGTTTATAGAACCGCTAAAGGCGCAGTTGGAGAAGGAGGGCTTTAAATTCTCTATAAAAGGTAGAACCAAGTCGATTTATTCGATTTGGAATAAGATGAAGAAGCAAAATACGGCATTCGAGAATATCTACGATCTCTTTGCTATTCGTATTATCTTGGATACTCCATTAGAGAAGGAAAAGTCTGAATGTTGGCAAGTTTATTCTATTGTAACGGATAAATATCAGCCAAATCCGAAACGTCTGCGGGATTGGCTTTCTATCCCGAAGTCGAATGGATATGAGTCGTTGCACACCACGGTGATGGGGCCTGAGGGGAAATGGGTTGAGGTCCAGATTCGTACGGAACGTATGGATGAGGTGGCAGAGAAAGGTTTTGCGGCCCATTTCAAATATAAAGGAATCAAAGGTGAAATAGGTTTAGATTCTTGGTTGGCGAATGTTCGTGAGCTGTTAGAAAACCCTCAGTCGAATGCGATTGAGTATATGGACGATTTTAAGTTAAGCCTTTATCGCAAGGAGGTTTTCGTGTTCACACCGAAAGGTGATTTGCAACAACTGCCACAAGGAGCGACCATCCTTGATTTTGCTTTTATGATTCACTCAAATGTTGGAAGCCATTGTGTGGGTGGAAAAGTAAACGGTAAGAGTGTAACTATTCGTACGGAATTGCACAATGGTGATCAAGTTGAAGTTATCACCAATTCAAATCAGGTTCCTCACAAAGAATGGCTTTCTTTTGTTCATACTTCTAAAGCTAAAACTCGTATTAAGCAATATCTGCGTGAACAGGAAGCTGTAAATATGGAGGAGGGTAAGGAACTCCTTAAAAGGCGTCTGAAGAACTGGAAACTGCCATACGAGGAGGGAACTGTCTCTCGGATGGTGTTGAAATTAGGCTATAAAGCTGTTCAAGATTTTTATCAGGCTTTGGCAGAAGACAAAGAAGATCTATCAAAAATTAAGGATTTGTATGTTCTATGCCAAAATAACGACTCTAACACGGATGAAACTCCTAAAAATATTGGAAATTATAGTCGTACGACAGAGTTAGAGACATTTTCAAAATCAGAAGATTGCCTCATTATAGACGAGCATCTCAAAGGAGTTGAATATTCTCTATCAAAATGTTGCAACCCAATCTATGGTGACGATATTTTCGGATTTGTATCCATTCATAATGGTATTAAAGTGCATCGCATCGACTGCCCTAATGCGCCACAGATGATGTCTCGTTTCGGTTATCGTTTTATCCGTGCGAGATGGGCGGGAAAGTCTGATCAGATGTATTTAGCGACTTTGCATGTGATTGGAAATGATGATATTGGAATCGTTACGAATGTAACGTCATTGATACAAAAAGAGTCAAAAATATCTCTTCGCTCTATTTCTGTGAATACGGTGGATGGACTTTTCCAAGGAACAATAACGGTAATGGTTTCAGATACAAAAGATCTTGAGAAATTGACTAATAAAGTCAAGATGATAAAAGGAGTAAAATCTGTAATAAGAAATTAAAGTCAAAAATATGTTTTCTGGTATAGTGGAAGCAACTGCTAAAGTGGTTGCAATCAATAAAGATGGTGATAATGTTCACTTTACGATGACATGTCCGTTCGTTAAGGAACTAAAAATAGACCAAAGTGTAGCACATAATGGAGTTTGCTTGACGGTGGTGAGTCGTACTGACGATACTTATACTGTAACAGCTGTTTTAGAGACTTTAAGAAGGTCTAATTTAGGTATGCTGAAGGAAGGCGACCTTGTCAATGTAGAAAGAAGTATGGTTATGAATGGTCGTTTAGATGGTCATATTGTCCAGGGACACGTTGATCAGACCGCTTGTTGCATTGATAAAAAATCAGAAAATGGAAGTTTCTATTTTACTTTCAAGTATGACAGTACTCCAGAGATGGTTCATAAGGGATATGTGACAGTAGAGAAAGGATCAGTGACTGTGAATGGAACAAGTTTGACTGTTTGTGATTCAAAAATTGATGGTTTTTCCGTTGCAATTATTCCATATACATACGAGCATACCAATTTTTGTCAAATAGAAAAAGGTTCTGTTGTAAACATTGAGTTTGATATTATCGGCAAATATTTGAGCCGTATGATGGAAGTACGTTAAAAAAATCTTAAATTTGCAGAGACTGGTTGTTTTTAGGTACAATCGGCGGAACTTAGTAAACTAAAAATAGATGCAAAAGGAATTATTATTAGCGGACGAGGCGATTGCGCAAGGAGCAATTGATGGTGGTTTGTCCGGCGTATATGCCTATCCTGGAACTCCATCTACGGAAATAACGGAGTATATTCAGAATTCAAAGCAAGCAAGAGAAAAAAATATTCATAGTCGTTGGTCTTCGAACGAGAAAACTGCAATGGAGGCCGCTTTAGGTATGTCGTATGCAGGAAAACGTTCGCTCGTATGTATGAAACATGTCGGGATGAATGTGGCAGCAGACTGTTTTGTAAACACTGCCATGACAGGTGTCAATGGTGGTATGATGGTACTTGCAGCTGATGACCCATCAATGCACTCATCCCAAAATGAGCAAGATTCCCGTTTCTATGGAAATTTTGCTATGATTCCAATCTTTGAGCCATCTAATCAACAAGAGGCTTACGATATGGCTTACAATGGTTTTGAATTATCTGAGAAGTTGGGATATCCTATTTTGATGAGAGTGGTTACTCGTTTGGCTCATTCTCGTTCGGGTGTTGAGCGTAGAGATGCTAAATCTCAGAATGGAAATAGTGTTCCAGAGGATCCTCGTCAATTTGTTTTATTGCCTGCTATTGCGCGTCGTCGTTATCAACATCTGTTGGATTCTCAGAATGCTATGTTGCAAGCTTCTGAGGAGTCTGAATATAATAAGTATATAGATGGAAAAAACAAGAAGTTGGGCGTAGTCGCTTGTGGTATCGCTATCAACTATTTGAATGAAACTTACCCTAATGGTTGTGAATATCCAGTCGTTAAGGTTTCTCAATATCCTTTACCAAAGAAGATGATTGACAAACTGGCTGATGAATGCGAGGAGTTGATTGTTTTGGAAGATGGTTATCCATTCGTTGAAAACCAATTGAAGGGATTCTTTGAAGTGAAGAAAGTTCATGGTCGCTTAGATGGAACTTTGCCTCGCACTGGAGAGTTGAATCCAGATAACGTTGCCAAAGCATTTGGAAAGTCAAAGGAGATCGTATACCAAGTCCCTTCAATTGTGAAAAATCGTCCGCCTCAGATGTGTCAGGGTTGTGGACATAGAGACATGTATGCGGCATTGAACGATGTCTTAAAAGATTATCCAAACAGCAAGGTGTTTGGTGACATAGGATGTTATACATTGGGTGCGCTTCCTCCTTATCAAGCCATCAACTCAACTGTTGATATGGGTGCTTCTATTACGATGGCAAAAGGTGCTTCTGATGCAGGTTTGTATCCAGCAGTTGCAGTAATTGGAGACTCAACTTTCACTCACTCTGGTATGACTGGACTTTTGGATGCCGTGGATGAAGATTCTGACATCACCATTGTTATTTCAGATAATGAAACGACAGCAATGACTGGTGGACAAGATTCTCAAGGAACAGGAAAGATTGAGAGTATCTGCTTGGGATTAGGTGTAAAACCAGAGCATTTGCGTGTCTTTGTTCCTTTGAAGAAAAATTATGATGAAATGTTGCAAATCATCAAGGAAGAGGTTGAATATCATGGTCTTTCAGTGATTATTCCTCGTCGTGAATGTGTTCAAACATTGACAAGGAAATTAAAAGCTGCTAAGAAAAAATAATATCATTTGATATAAAAGGGGAGTCTCAAATTTCTGAGGCTCCTTTTTATTTTAATCTGTTTTGTTGTCGCATAGTAACTTTTGTTTTTAACAAAAAGTGATTATTTTTGCCTTATAAGTTTTGTCCTGTATGTTTGAGAGATGTGCTTTGTTTGTATAATATGAAATTAGAGAAGATACTTTTTCTTGATGTGGAGACGGTGTCTCAAGTCAAGAGTTATAGCGAGTTGAATGAGAGTATGGCTACGCTGTGGAATGAAAAATATGATCAAATAAAGAAACGATCCTTTTATAAGTATGAAGAGGAGAGTGATGCTTTGTCGTCATTACCCGACATGGGATTGTTTGCAGAGTTTGGAAAAATCATTTGTATTTCAGTGGGGTTTCTCTATAAGCGAACAGAACGAGACGAAGAATGGTCTTTTCGAGTTCGTTCAATCGTTTCTGATTGTGAGCAGAATATATTACAGCAATTCATAGAGTTATTGCAAAGTTTATCATATAAAGATTTTCTTGTGTGTGGACATAATATTAAAGAATTTGATGTTCCATACATTGCTCGACGACTGATAATCAATAACATACCACTTCCCAAATTCTTTTTTAAACTAAAAGGAAAACCATGGGATAGCCCATTGATAGATACGATGGATTTATGGAAATTTGGAGATTACAAACATTATACATCGTTAAATTTATTGTGTGAGACATTAGGTATCAAATCGCCCAAAGATGAAATGTCAGGTAAGGATGTCTATCAAGTTTATTATCATGATCATAATCTTGAGAGGATTGCGTATTATTGTGAGAATGATGTTATTGCTACGGCGCAAGTTTATCTTAAATTAAATGGAAAGAAGGTAATAGAAGAGATTAATATAGAAAGAGTTTAAGGGTGAATGTCCACAAAACAAAATCACTCCTCTTTAATAAAATAGTGTTTTTTTTGTAATTTTGCATGATTGTAATTTTGAAAGATTTCATAGTAGTATAAATTTACGAAGATGTTTAGGACTAAAACATGCGGTGAACTCACGATAGCAAATGTCGGTGAGGTCGTAACCTTGGCAGGTTGGGTTCAGAAATCCCGTAAGATGGGAGGAATGACCTTTGTAGATATGCGCGACCGATATGGTATCACGCAGGTTGTTTTTAACGAGGCGAACGATGCTGCTCTATGTGCAGATGCTAATAAAGTAGGACGTGAATGGGTTATTCAGGTCAAAGGAGCTGTTGCAGAACGTAGTAATAAAAACAAGAATATCCCAACGGGTGATATTGAAATTATTGCTCAAAGTCTTGTCGTTTTAAACTCGTCAGAGGTGCCTCCATTCACTATTGAGGATGTCTCTGATGGTGGCGATGATTTGCGTATGCAGTATCGTTATTTGGACATTCGTCGTAATCCAGTACGTAAAAATTTGGAATTGCGCCATAAAATAGCCTTTGAAGTTCGTCGCTACTTGGATAGCCAAAATTTTTTAGAGGTTGAAACTCCTGTTTTGATTAAGTCAACGCCAGAAGGAGCACGCGATTTTGTCGTTCCTTCTCGTATGAATCCAGGACAGTTTTATGCTTTGCCACAGTCACCTCAACAATTTAAGCAACTTTTGATGGTGGCTGGGATAGATCGTTATTTTCAAATAGTGAAATGTTTTCGTGACGAGGATTTGCGTGCTGATCGTCAGCCCGAGTTCACTCAGATAGACTGTGAGATGTCTTTCATTGAACAGGAGGATGTTCTAAATATGTTTGAAGGTATGATAAAACATATCTTCAAATATGTGAAAGGTGTTGAATTTGGTGGTTCGTTCCCTCGAATGACGTGGCATGAGTGCATGCGTCTTTATGGATCTGATAAACCAGATATGCGTTTCGGAATGACTTTCGTGGAATTGAAGGATTTGACAGAAGGTCATAACTTTCCAGTCTTTGATTCAGCAAACTTTGTCGTAGGTATAAATGCAGAGGGGTGTGCTAATTATACAAGAAAACAGTTGGATGCTTTGACAGAATTTGTTAAACGTCCTCAAGTCGGAGCAAAGGGACTGGTTTACGTTAAGTATGAGGAGAATGGCTCTTTCAAATCAAGTGTAGATAAGTATTATAGTCAAGAAGATTTGAAGATTTGGGCTGAACGCTTCGGTGCAAAGCCAGGCGATTTGATGTTGATTCTTTCTGGTCCAGACGCAAATTCCACTCGTAAACAAATGAATGAGTTGCGTTTGGAAATGGGTGAGCGTTTAGGTTTGAGAGACAAAAATAAATTTGCTCCTTTGTGGGTTATAGATTTTCCGTTGTTCGAGTGGAATGAGGAAGACAAACGATTCTATGCAATGCACCATCCATTCACAAGCCCGAAGTTAGAGGATGTTCAATATCTTGATAGCGATCCTGGTCGTGTTCGTGCTAATGCATACGATTTAGCGATGAATGGTGTTGAATTAGGTGGAGGTTCTATTCGTATCCACGATTCAGAGTTGCAGAATAAGATGTTCCAATTGTTAGGGTTCACAGAAGAGAAAGCGATGGATCAGTTTGGTTGTCTGATTAATGCTTTTAAATATGGCGCACCTCCTCATGGTGGTTTGGCGTTTGGTTTGGATCGTGTCGTTTCTATGCTAGCGGGATTAGATTCTATTCGAGATTGTATAGCATTCCCTAAGAACAATTCCGGACGAGATGTTATGATTGATTCGCCTTCTGTAATCGATGATATACAGTTAGAAGAACTTGGACTAGAAATTAAACCAATAGGAAAATAAATTGAAATAAATAGGGAGGATAGGTAAGAACTTGTCCTCCTTTTTTTAGCAGAAAAATGAATCATAAAATCATATTAGCATCCAATTCTCCTCGAAGAAAAGAACTTTTGGCGGGTTTAGATGTACCGTTTGAAGTAAAAACAATTGCAGGATTAGATGAAAGCTTTCCAGAAAACTTACAAGCAGGGGATATTCCTTTGTTTTTATCTGAAAAGAAATCTGAAGCGTATGAAAGTCTATGGAAAGCAGAAAATACAATGGTAATTACTTCGGACACAATTGTTTGGGTAACAACAGAAAATGGAAAGGGGAAGATGTTAGGTAAACCTAAAACTCATGAAGAGGCTTTTGAAATGTTGCATTTGTTATCAGGAAAGACTCATCAGGTTTTCACTGGAGTTTGTGTTCGCACGAATGAAAAGAAAATCTCATTTGTAACCTGCTCGGATGTTAAATTTTCAGATTTGAGTGATGCTGAAATAAATTATTACATAGAAAAATATAAGCCGTATGACAAGGCTGGATCATACGGCGTTCAAGAGTGGATTGGTTATATTGCGGTTGAAAAAATCACAGGAAGTTTCTATAATGTCATGGGATTACCCGTTCATCAGTTGTATAAAGTCTTGAAATTGACTTTTCCGTCATATATTTATCCCAATCAAAATTATTAAGAGCTTCTTCTGCGGCTTCGTAACCAATGTTATAGATTTCGTTTGCTCTGCTGGCATCAAACATTCCATAGTCTTTTGCCTTCGTTGTTTCTATAACGATGTCGCAGTATTTTTTCTGCTCAATCGTGTTTCCGTTTACTGCCAAGTGGAAAACACGCTCCGATACATCAATCAGGCTTTTTGATTTTTCAACGTATGTAATCGGATTTACATGGATGCCAATAATAAGATCACACCCTTGTTTTCTTAGAATAGACGCAGGCATGTTGCAGAAAAATCCACCATCAACAAATTGTTTTCCGTTAATTTCAACAGGATTAAAACAAATAGGAACTGATGCAGAAGCAATTACACAATCTAATAACGGACCTGAATTGAAATAGACGTTACATCCATCATTCAACTCTGTTGCATTAATTGTTAAAGGGATCTTCAAATCTTCAAAATTCTTGGAAGTAATTTTCTTGGCGATAAATCGTCTAAACTTATCCATTGTGCTGAAACCTCCTGTTTTCATAATATTGACAGGACTTAGCATTGAAAACAAATCACATTGTTTAAAATAATCACGCAAATCCTCAGGACTATTTCCATCTGCATACATTGCACCCATAATAGCTCCTGCACTTACACCAGAAAGTCTTTCAATTTGTATACCTCTGTCTTCTAATGCTTTAAGTACGCCCAAATGGGCAATTCCTTTTGCTCCTCCTCCGCTTAGTGCGACTCCAATTTTGCAATTATTGAAATTGTTATACATATCTTTTCTTTTTTCTTTCAGTTATTTGTTTCTTACTCGACAAAAATAAAAAAATCAAAAAATTTTGAATTTGATTTGTTGTCGAAAAGGCAAAAACACAACATACATTTATTATTTATTAACAGAAATTTTAAAAATTAAATAGCAAAGAGTAATAGCGTAATATTAATAAAGCATATTAATAAAAATCCGATTAGTAATTCTTTCCAAATTACACGTTCTGAAAAAAATATTCCATAGAGCATTTTCACAACATTATTACTTATGATTGCTTGAAATGCCGCTAAGATAAGCAACGAGTCCGATATATCGTATTTTGTTTGGAAAAGATTGATAATAAACGGATTAATGTCTGTTACCCCTACCATTATAGAAAGAATACGCAAACCACCATCTCCAAAGTATTGTAGAGCGTAGTGTGTGATCAGTGTAAATGCGACAAATAGAACTGCGAATAAAATTGATACTTTCAATTCCAATGGATTTTTTTCGTCTTCCTCTACAACAGTATTAAACTCAGCATCCGCCATTTGTTTACCTCGTTTATAGAAAAATAATGCCGTTAATGCGCATACAATCATCATAACAACAAAAAGCCACCAATATTGTAAAGCTAAACGAGTATTAAATATTGCCAATAGAACGAGTATTTTAAAATACATCATAGACAATGCACAGAAAATGGCAGCAGTGTATTCATGAAGGCTATTTTGATTTTCCTTTGCTTTTTTTGCAAGTATGATGCATGTTGCCGTACTACTATAGATGCCTCCTAAGATTCCAGTTATAATAACACCTCCATTTTTAAATATGTACTTCTTTATAAGGTAGCTGACATACGAGATTCCAGAAATGACAACGGTGGCTAACCAAATCGTATAGGGGGTTAGTCCTGTTCCTTCTATTAGTTCGTTTTTGGGAAGAATAGGAAGGATAACACCCGCTATGATAAGAAATTTCGCTAAATTAGTTATTTCTTCATCATTCATATTTTTTGCAAATTGGGTGAATTTTTCTTTCATTTCAGACAGTAACAACACTGAAACAACAACAAGAATACCCAACCATAGACCTTTTGCAAGTACTACTGGAGACAAACTGTATGTGATGAGTCCTACCATAATAGAGGTGATACCATGATAGCCTTGCACAAAAATTTTGTGGACGAAAAAGACCACGAAAAGCAAAGAAAGTATAATTCCACCGCATAGGAAAGGAATGAGGCTGCCATCTCCGATAATATAAAGAATATAACCGAAAATTCCAATTAACGTGAAAGTTCGGTCTGCACCAAAAGATGTAGTGGTTTCATCTTTTCTTAAATATAATTTTCTTTGAGATAACCCAATTACGAGC
Source organism: Clostridiales bacterium (assembly GCA_963626555.1). Taxonomy (GTDB): domain Bacteria; phylum Bacteroidota; class Bacteroidia; order Bacteroidales; family Paludibacteraceae; genus UBA1181. The sequence goes on along the minus strand of CAVFXQ010000001.1, from coordinate 21,300 downwards.
GACATTAACGCAATACAGAGAAAGTTAAATATATCGCTATACATATAGGAACTATAATCAAAATTCATATCGACTTTTTTGTATTTAGACAAACGAGGAACTACACAAATTTAATAATTTTTTTGATAGCTGATCTAAAATAAAAACTTTGCGCAACTCCTCTCATAAAGATATAGACAATAAACGCCATCCATAGTCCATGGTTGCCCATTATGTCAATCAAAAGATTATATATTAAGAAAAAAGACGTAGTTGCACAAATCATACAGATAACCATTCCTTTTGCCATAGTCGCTCCAATCATAATGCCATCCCAAAGAAATGCGGCAAATCCACAGAATGGTATTGCTATGACCCACCAATGATAGTCTTTGGATGCTTCTATTACAGATGCCTCGTTAGTCAAAATTCTTAAAAAGGGAGTGGTAAAGAATGTATAAAGAATTGTAAATAAGACGGATAGATAAAAACCCCACCGGAATATATACTTGATGGATAATTGCAGCATCGTTCCCTCTTTTGCTCCAATATAACGTCCTGTTAATGCTTCTCCTGCGTAGGCAAATCCATCCGAGAAATATGAAAACAGAGTAAATAACTGCATCAGCAAAGTGTTTACTGCCAATAAAGTTGTGCCTTGTTTTGCTCCTGCCAACGTAAAGAAGCAAGTTACACTTGTGAGGCAGAGTGTTCGGATGGCAATTCCTCCATTAAGAGTGCAAAATTTTTTCAATTTTCCTAATTCTAACGCTAAGCGAATGTCTACAAACTTAGCTAAATTTCGGTATTTTTTAATCCAAAGAAAAAATGCTAATAATACTCCACTGTATTCTGCAATGACAGTTCCCAATGCAATTCCTCTAATACCCATGTCAAAAATGAAAACAAAAAAAAGGCTGCATATTATATTAATGAGGTTGGTCGTCAATGCCACAATCATAGGGTAGACAGCGTTTTGCATACCAATAAACCAACCTTTTAAGCTGTAAAGACACATTGTAGCAGGAACACCGAAAATACAAATAGAAATGTACGTCTTTGCCGCCATTTCCACTTCCACCGTTGTTTGCATGTATCTGAAAGCAATTGATTCTACTATATTTTTTAGTAGAATTATCAGTGTACAAGCTATGAGAGACACAACGATAGAGCGAACAAGAATATTTGCCATTTCTGAATTATTTTTTGCTCCGAATGCTTGGGCTGTCATACCACTTGTACCCATCCGCAAAAATCCAAAATTCCAATAAAGCAGATTCAGAAGTGTTCCTCCTACTGAAATAGCACAGATAAAAGTCTCATTCCCTAAATGTCCCGCAATAGCCATATCTACTAAACTAAGCAAAGGGACTGTGATATTGGTTGCTATCGCAGGCAAAGCAATTTTTAGAATCTTCTTGTTCATTTTTCTTTTCTATAAAATGAAAAAGGGTGCTATAAATCGCACCCTTTCTTGCCATATTTTCTTATTTACTATCTGTCTGCTTTCAACATCTTATTTGAATAAACCTTTCCGTCAACACTCAATTGGAGAACATAGGTGCCAGCTCCTAAATAAGAAGTGTTGAAATCGTATGTATATTGACCTTCCTCTAACTTTTCGCTGATTAGTTTTGAAACAACATTTCCTGTTAGGTCAAGAATTCGGATAACTACTTTAGCCTCTTTGTTCAAGTTGAAGGAGACTTGCAAATTGTCAACGAATGGATTAGGCGTTGCCAAATAATTGAAAGACGAAATTGACACATTCGCTTTTTTTGATTTGTTTTCTTGAATGGCATCGTTCTTATAAGTAGCAGGAGTCTCCATAAACATAGCAGTGTATTTTGAATTACTACACTTGCAAGCGTTTGCTAATGGGAAATACTCTTGCTCAACTGTGATGATGATAGGATAGCGAGCACCTTCTGCAAAATACTGGTAACGAATAGAACTGATTTTGTATTCAGAGGTTCCAAAATTTTCAGTGTATTCTTTGTCAACCTTAACGCGAAGAACATTTTTGTAGATTGTTCCGTCTGGCATGATAACCGTACCCCAAGCATCTGCTTTAGTGATATAAGTACCATCTAAGTAGTTGGTCGTACTACCTGACTGAGACGTTCCGCTATAAGCCCCTGTTTTCACATCCTGATATGAGAATGGGAAAAACAAATCAACAATAGGTTCATCAAGCGAGAGTGTTGAGTTATTCGTCTCCATACCGAAATAACGCTTCTCGTTTGGAGTAATCTCAAACAGAGTGTTCTTTTCTCCCCCCTCGTCGCAACTCAATCTATAGCCATCTGTGGCAATAGATTTTAGGTCTTCGTTTTGTTCAATGTAGAAATCCTTGAGTACTTTGGAATGAGAGAAATCCCACACTTGATTGGCACCAGACTGAGATTGCTCAACGTATTCGATTTGTTTCATATTTCTATAGTCTCCCTTTCTAAGACCATTGGCATCAAAAGAAAGACTATATTGGGCAAAGCATCCCACAGATAGAAGCAATGCGGATGAAATCGTTAATAAATTTTTCATTTTGTTTTTGTTTTTGTTTTTCAAAAAATCTTAAAAGCCCGTCCTAAGTAGTTTGGAAATTAGTTAATAGCCTCTCATAACAACTTAAAACATAGCGTAAAGATAGATATTTATTTTGTTAAAATATAGATATGAAAATGAGTTTTTTCTACAAATGAAATTTTTTTATTGTTCATACTTGAAAATGAAAAGCGCAGTTACGGAAATTCTTGTGCTTTTCAGAAAAAATCTTTTCATTTGTGGCAATCTTTTTGAATTTTTAAAATAATCAATCAAATGGCAAATAGAAGGAGAGAAGAGACAAGAGAACAACTCAATCTGAAATCTGAGAAGCAAAAGGAAAAAGAGCGCATCTCAATTGAAAAAGCGGAGCAAGAAGCAAAAAAAATAGAAGCCAGAAGGCAGGAAATAGAAGGAAATGCTATCTATCGCATTTTTATTTCAGGTTTTTCTTTTGGTTTGGATATTTTGGATGGTGTATTAGGATTTGTTGAAGGAGTGGGAGATTTTCTCACTACGATGATTAGTTTTGTTTATGTGTATATCAGCCTTTTTGTAGTCAGATCTTTTCGACTGACTTTGGCTGTTTTGACGATAACCTTGATTGATGCGATAATCGGATTTATTCCGTTTGCAGGTAGCATTGTTGATCTTGTTTTCTGTGGAAATTATATTAACAAGAATATGATTAAAGGGTTTGTGGATGGAAACAAAGAAGCCCGCAGAAGGGTCAACGTAATATCGTCATTTTCATTTATAGTAATAGCGTCTGTTGTTGTTCTAATTATATACATCGTAAATCGTTGATTCTATTTCATAATAGAAAAAAATTAATGGTTAAGTAAAATAGTTGTTGAGTTTTTCACTTCCACTGCAATTTGATCTTCCGATTTCTTTTCAATGTCCATCATTTCAGGGATTAAATCAAAAATAGCGTTTTCTGTAATTATATTTTTTTTGAATATAGATCGGTTCATTTTGGTTTTCCCAAAGAACACAGATTCTTGAATTGAAAAATCCCCTTCAAAAGTAGATTGAATTATGTTAACTTTGTCATCAAACTTAGAATAAGAAAGCAAGGTTTCGCCTTCTACCATTGCATAATTGAACATTATAATACCTGAAATTTTGGATTCAGATAAACGGAATTGTCCACCTACACTAATGTTGTTGAAATTCAGATCTTCAGCCTTTAAACCTGGAAATGAAGCATCCTCTGCAAATTTAGCGTCCATAAAAGATATATTTCCACGAACAACAGTATTTGAAAAATCAAATTTTTTAGAGGCTGTTGCTGAGACGAAATTAACTTGCGTTCCATTTATCAGCATCCAATCAAAAGAAGCATCATTGAAAAATTGACAATTAGGGAAATAAACATCTCCGTAGACTGTTGCATTTCTGAAATTTACTATATTATGAAAATCACAACCAAAAAAACATAGATTTCCACCAAAGCGAGTGCGATAAAAAAAAGCGTTTTTGTCAATCACTTTCTTGTATGCAATCACTTTTCCAGAGAAAACACAGTTAAAAAAAGAAATATGTTGTGCTATGTCTGATGTAAACTGATTTTGAGAAGTAAGTGCAGGAGATGAAGCTTCGGTGAAATCTAAATCGCCCTCAATCATTGCGTTGAAAACTTGAATATTCTCACCTTTCCTGAGTCTCTTTAATATATCTGATGCTTTCATACTCTTTAGAGAAGTAGTTTTTGTTGAGCCAATGGTTGAAATTTTTACACTTTCACCCCCCCCGTTATCTTTAGATTGAATGTTTGAACAAGCAACAATCTGAAATAGTGCAAATAATATGATTGAAATGTTTTTAAAATATGTCATAAGTCTAAAAATATGTCGGCAAATATACGTTATAGAAGTAGAATATTTGTATCTTAGCGAAAATTTATGAGTTTAAAGTAAGTTTAACAAGTAAACAACTATATGATATGAGTGTGAAAAAAATTTCTGTTATAGGATTGATTGTTTGCTTCTTGGCAATTTTGTTTGCAACAAATCCAGAAGAGAGCAAACACAGAGAGGAGGCAAAGAAGGTTTTGCGTGAAGATCTACAGACTAAAGTTGAGTCAAAAGATGACCAGTTAAAATCATTGATAGGTGGATTGAGTGAAGGTGATGATGAGCAAACGACTAAGTCAACGAAGAAGAAAGGGGGCTTGTTCAGTACTATCTTCAATAGTTTCTTAGGCGATGCGGTTGTTGAAAACATTGTTGATGAGATGGTGTATTCCGACGATTGTGCTTTTTTTTCATTGACAAAAATTCGATATAATGGAGAGGAGGCAACAGTTGGATTGGGCATTTTAGGAAATGTTTTCATTTCTGACAAGTTTAATGAGGCGGTTAGTTCGTATTTGCATAATGGGGAGTAATATCCCGAATAAGAAAAAAACTTACGATATAATAAGATGAGTACGTTTACAGAATTGGCGCAGAAGCGCAGAAGTATCCGTCGTTTCACGGATCGACCTGTGGAGGAGGACAAGTTAGATGAAATATTAAAAGCCGCATTGATGGCACCTTCTTCTAAGCGGTGTCAGCCATGGCAGTTTGTAGTTGTGACGGATCAAGATGAGATTCTTCAGATGTCTGTTTGTCGTGATATGGGATGCAGTTTTTTAGATGGAGCGCCTATGGCAATCATAGTTTTGGCAGATGAGACGTTGAGTGATGTTTGGGTGGAGGATGCGACGATTGCTGCGTCGTACATACAGTTGGCTGCTGAGGATTTGGGGCTTGGATCTTGTTGGGTGCAAGTTAGAAATCGAATGAAAAATGAAGAGCAGACTACGGAGGATTATCTGCGAGACATTATTAATGCGCCGAAAAATCTTCGTATAGAATGTATTATTGCAATTGGCTATAAGTCAGAGGAGAAAAATCCTTTTGACGAGTCACGCTTGAAGTGGGAAAAAGTAAAAAGAGAAACATTTTGATCTTAGCGATTGAAAGTTTACATAGTCAAAAATCAGGATTATGATAGAATTAAGCAGAAAAATGATGGTGGGTATTTCATTTGTTTTCTTTGGAATACTCTATTTGATTTACGAATTGAATGTTATACCAAGCGGTTGTTTTTTGTATAACATTTTTAATGCTAAAGTATTCCCGATTTACCTGACATTGATTTTCTTGATAGGGAAAGACTATAAGGTTGCCGCTGTAATGGCGTTGATTAGTGTTGCAGTATGGGTGCCTAATTTTGCACGTTTTTTGTTTGTGCATTCAAACTTGTTTTTACCTCTTTTAATGATTTTAATTGGAGCGTTCTTGATTTATAAAGTACATAAGAATAAGTCTAACGAGGAGGTAAATGATAATGAGGATGGCACAGATTGTCACTTGTGATTAGGATTGATATGGTACAGAAGGTTTGTTTTATAGGTGCGGGTAAATTGGCGACACAGTTGTCTAAGGCCATGCGAATAGAGGGGTATGATATTGTCCAAATCTATAGTCGCACAGAAGATTCAGCTAAATCTTTGGCGAAGGCTTTACAATGTGCCTATACAACAAATGCTGATATGCTTACTACAGAGGCTGATTTATATGTTTGTGCTCTGAAAGATTCCGTGATAACGGAAGTTTTAAGTAAGACAAAAGGATTTTCAAAAGGAAAGATTTTAGTGCATACTGCTGGTAGTATGCCATTGGATATTTTAGCCCGATATGCGGAGAATTATGGTGTCTTGTATCCGATGCAAACTTTTTCAAAGAAGAAGGAAGTCAATTTTTCAAAAGTTCCATTCTTGATAGAGGGATCTAATAGTCAAGTTGTTGAAAATCTGAGTAATATAGCGGAAAAATTTAATACAAAGTCGTATATTGTAAGTTCAGAAGACCGAAAAAAGATACATTTGGCAGCGGTATTCGTATCAAATTTTGCCAATCATGTATATGCATTAGGGTCAGATCTTGTTCAATCTGCCAATGTGCCTTTTGAAGTTCTTCTCCCATTAATAGACGAGACTGCAGAGAAAGTTCATTATATGTCGCCGAAAGAGGCACAATCAGGACCTGCGGTTCGCAATGACAGAAATGTGATTGAGATGCATCTGTCTATGTTGAAGGAGGACGAGAATCTTTTGAAGATATATAAGATGATGTCGGAATCCATATATGAAATGACGAAAAAAACTATGTAAAATGTTTAAGGACGAGTTGCAGAAAGTAAAAGCTTTAGTTTTTGATGTAGATGGCGTACTTTCATCGGATTGTGTTCCTTTACATCCATCTGGGGAGCCAATGAGAATGGTAAATATAAAGGATGGATATGCAATGCAGTTGGCTGTTAGGAGAGGTTATCGTTTGGCTATAATCACAGGAGGTCGTACGGAAGCCATACGAAAACGCTTTGCTGGATTAGGCATTGAAGATATTTACATGGGAGCAGCCTACAAGATGGAGCAATTCAATGATTTTTTAAAGAAATATAATTTAAAAGCAGAAGAGATACTTTATATGGGCGATGACATACCCGATTATGAGGTGATGAAAATGTGTGGATATCCGTGTTGTCCGGCAGATGCTTGTTCGGAAATAAAGGCCATCTCTCGCTATGTTTCTCCTATGAAGGGAGGCTGTGGTTGTGGAAGAGACGTGATAGAGCAGGTGATGAAAGCCAATGGAGATTGGTTGGATAATGCAGATGCTTTTGGTTGGTAATCAGAGATTCAAATGAAAGAAAAAATAAAAGATTATATAAGGTTATTACATGTACCGACATTATTGTTGGTGGCTTTTTTTCAGATAGTGATGTTCTATTTCGTCATAACGCCTTTTTTGAGGTCGTATGGCGTAGAACCCGTCATTCATACGTTAGATATAGTAAATCTTGTGTTGGCATCCGTCTTTATTGCCGCAGGAGGGTTTGTTATCAATGATTATTTTGATTTGAGAATAGATCAAATCAATAGACCTGTTACCAGGGTCGTTGGAAGAACTTTAGATAAGCATACGGCTATGACTCTCTATATTGTGTTGACAGTTATAGGGATTGGTTTTTCAATAATGCTATGTTGGCATGCTCGTTCGTTCAATTATGCAATGGTTATGCTTTTCATAGCAGGAATATTATGGTTTTATTCTTCATCGTATAAGAGGATGTTGGTCTTGGGCAATGTTATTGTTGCGTTGTTAATGGCATTGGTACCAATGATGGTGGCTTTGTTTCAAAATCGATTTATGGAGTTAGAATATAATATATCACCAGATTTAGATTTTCTGACGAGTCGTTGCTATTTGATGATGGGTGGTTTTGCATTACTATCGTTTATGTGGACATTTATGATTGAAGTTGTAAAAGACATAGCGACTGTTGCAGGAGATCGAGAATTGGAATGTCATTCGTTTCCGGTTGTTTTCGGTATAGGTGTCACGAAGATCATTCTTTATGTTTGGATTACGCTAATGTGGGTAGGTATTGGTGTTTTAATCTATGTTTATCCAGAGTTGCAAGCCACGTCAACATTGAGGTTCTATATATGTGGAATGGTAATACCATGTCTAAGCCTTTACTATATTATTGCGAAGGCACAAAATGTTGGAGATTATAGACTTATTTGTAAATATATACTGGTTTTATTTGCTATAAGTGTGGCTTACGGTTTTACGTTATCATTTTAATAATATAAAAATTAAATAATATGACAACATTAGTTTTTCTTGTGGTAGCCGTGGTGATATGCATTATCATATTGGCGGTTATCGTACATTTTTTTCCAGTTATGCTGTGGTTATCAGCGAAAGTATCTGGAGTTAACGTATCGTTAGTGCAATTATTTGTTTCTCGAATTCGTAATGTTCCGCCAAAATTGATTGTTGAGTGTATGATTGAGGCTCACAAAGCAGGATTGAAAACGATAACGAGAGATGGATTGGAAGCACATTATTTGGCAGGTGGACACGTTGCCAATGTTGTTCATGCCTTGGTTTCAGCCTCGAAGGCCAATATGGATTTAAATTTCAATACCGCCACGTCTATAGATTTGGCAGGAAGAGATGTCTTAGAGGCTGTTCAGATGTCCGTGAATCCGAAAGTAATTGACACACCGCCAGTTACAGCAGTTGCAAAAGATGGAATCCAATTAGTGGCTAAGGCTAGAGTCACTGTTCGAACAAATTTGCAGCAGTTGGTTGGAGGAGCAGGAGAAGAGACTGTTTTGGCACGTGTAGGTGAGGGAATAGTATCGTCAATTGGATCCAGTGAATCGCATAAAGCTGTATTGGAAAATCCAGACTCAATTTCTAAGTTGGTGTTAAAAAAAGGATTAGATGCGGGAACGGCATTCGAGATACTTTCTATTGATATTGCAGACATTGATGTAGGAAAAAATATCGGTGCACAATTGCAAATAGATCAAGCGCAAGCCGATAAGAACATTGCGCAAGCAAAGGCTGAGGAGCGTCGTGCAATGGCGGTGGCTGCGGAACAGGAAAATAAAGCAAAGGCACAAGAAGCAAGAGCTCGAGTAATTGAAGCGGAAGCAGAAGTTCCAAAAGCGATGGCAGAAGCATTTAGAAATGGCAATTTGGGAATTATGGATTATTATAAGATGAAGAACATTGAAGCAGATACCGCAATGCGTAATGCCATTGGTACACCAGGTAAAAAAGCTGAAGACAATAAACATTAATCAAGATGGACAAGACCACAAAAGCACTCTATCTGCTTTCTGCGACTGAAATGTGGGAACGTTTTAGTTACTATGGAATGCGGGCGTTGTTGGTTCTATACCTTACTAAATCTCTCATAGATGGAGGTTTAGAATTTACAGAAAGTAATGCGTCTCTTTTATATGGAGTCTTTACAGGTCTTGTATATTTCACACCATTGATAGGAGGGTGGTTGGCCGATAATTATATCGGCCAACGTCGCTCCATCACGATAGGAGCAATTACAATGATATTGGGTCAGTTGAGTTTATTTTACGAATCAAGCTTAACTTTTCTTTATATAGGTTTATTTTTATTGGTAATTGGTAATGGCTTTTTTAAGCCTAATATCTCAGTTATCGTTGGTAAATTGTATTCGCCAGAAGACATAAGAAGAGATTCGGCATATACGATTTTTTATATGGGAATCAACGTTGGAGCGTTTTTTTCTCCTCTCATTGCAGGCTATTTTGCATTGCAATATGGATTTAGATATGGATTTTTAGTTGCTGCGGTAGGACTATTTATTGGTTTGGTTTTATATCAAATTTTTGGGAAAAGGTTATTAGGAGACCTTGGTTTAAAACCTGAAGTTGTAGTTTCAAAAGAGAATGAAGGACAGAAACAATTAACTAAAGAAGAAAAAGATAGAGTTCGAGTCATATTAGTTTTTGTGCTTTTCAGCATATTTTTCTTTGCTGGTTTTGAACAAGCAGGAAGCTCTATGACGTTGTACACAAATAAATATATCGACAGAGTTGTAGGAGGTTTTGAAATACCGACTGCATGGTTTCAGTCCGTCAATCCATTATTTATAGTTGTTTTTGCACCTATACTAACGATGTTATGGACCCATTTATTTAAAGTAGGCAAAAACCCTAGTATTCCAGTGAAGATGGCATTAGGAATGATTCTCTTGGGAATAGGATTCTTTGTTTTATATTGTGCTGTTTTGCAAAGAGGAGGAGATGTTGAAGATGAAACAATAAAAGCAAATTTAATGTTTATGGTGATGGCTTATTTTTTCAATACCTTAGGTGAATTGTGTTTATCTCCAATTGGACTTTCAATGGTATCAAAATTGGCTCCGATAAAATTAGCATCTTTGATGATGGGCTTTTGGCTACTAAGTAGTTTTTTTGCAAATATACTTGGAGGTTTTTTAGCCTCTTATACAACAAAATTAGGTGCTGGCAATATATTTCTTTCTATTGCTATTTTCTCTGTCGTTTTGGGAATAATACTCCTTAGTATTCGAAAGATTTTGATAAAAAAATCGCATGGAATTCTATAATTGTTTATTAAATTTAATTTGATTATGAAAAAAGAAAAAGATTTATATTCTGCTATTAAGGAAATTGCTAATTCACAATATACAGAAAAAGAACAGATAACACGATCGGACGTTGCTGCGATATTACGGTCTAAATATAAATTTGACGTACAAGACGGTATGGCGCTTAGTGAAGCCATCTACAATGCATACAAAGAATATGACGATTCACAAATCATACGAGTTACCATTATATCTAACAATGAAAAGACGAGCGTTGTAGATTTGTATGAAATGAATATTTCATTAGACAGAGATGGTCGATCTCAGACGATATGTTTGGTAAAGAAAGATTTAGAAAAGACAGAATCTGCTATTGAGAACGCACAAAAGGAAGTTAGTAATGTATTGGAAATCAAAACATTGTCTACGGAATTGATAAAAGAATTTAGTGGATATGGAGAGATTGAAAAGATACAGAAGAAGAGTGCGTCTCTTATGCAAAATTATAGTCAGATGGTCTTTGAATATCAAAATGCAGAAGAATGTGTGAAAACTGATGTTCGTGATTATCTACTAATTCGAAGTTCGATAAATGACAAGTTTTTGCAATACTCATCTGCTTTAGTTGATGTTTTTGGAGAATCAATTAAAGTCATTTCTCCTCAATTATTTGATTTTAACAATATCAAATGGTTGGATGTCAGTCTTATGCAAAAAGAGAAACAACTTCAATACGATAAATTGGATGAAAATTGCACGATTTTGATAGGAGAGATAGCACAACATTTTCAGAAGACGATGTCGCAAGTTCCTGTTTGGATGAAGGGCAGTAAATCTCTTGGAAAGGGGGGAAGCGTCTATGGAGGATTGGTTGCAGCGGCATTCTCTTTTTTGAATCATTATTTGGATGCGGCTACAAAGACAACACAAATGGAACGTGAATTTCTGAAGTTTAAGGATAGTATTGTAAAAGACAGAATATTAATCAATTCGGATTTGATGAGGGTAGCAACAATTCACAAGACAATGAATGATGTTTTAATTCCTCAAGCAGACACATTCTTGAGATATTGTGATCAAGTGATGTCTGAAGATCTTAATAAGGTGATAGATAGCATATATACGAATGAAACACTTTCTTTGAAATCCGAAAGAGATGGAATAATTAAACGATTGAAAGTATTGGAACAGTCTATCAATGATCATAATGAATGGATTTCTTACTTCAACAATCGTTTGGTGGATTGTAATAATCTGTTGGCATCAAAAAAAGACTTGTATGAAAAGGCAATGTCGGAAAAACCATCTGAACCATCGTTTATCGGAAAAATCTTCAATAGCAAGTCGTATGAACGAAAACTGTATGAGTGGAACAAAATGAATGGGGTTTTAGTGGATGCATACGAAGAGACTCAAATAGATGTATACGAGGCAACACAAGATTTTAAATCTCATCAGAAAAGTTTGGATGATGAAAAACATGAGTATGAAAATCTTAAGTTGCAGCTGTTAAAATTGAATAAGAGAATAGCAGAAAAATTAGTGTGCGACAATCATAAAAAGATAGAAGTGCTAAAACATTTGAAGAAGTTAATTACAATGTTGCAAGCTGGAAAGGCTATCTTAGAAGACAGATTGGATGATAGTTTATTGGATGTAAGAAAAATAAAAGAAATTGAATATCAACTTCCAAAGCAAATAGAGGAACAGGTGAACAACTTTGTCAATGATACATGTACAAATTTGAAGAATAGCGGATTTGAAATATCCCAATCTGTCTTAAATAATTTAGGAATAGATTCAGCGGATATCAGCGTTGAACAACTAAATACTGTACAGGAAACTATAAAAAAAACATCGGATATTTTAAAAAACATTACTTACTTGCAAAGAGAACAAATCAAGTCTAAACTTACAAGAGAAGCGTATGAGAAGGAATTTGAAAGGCTGAAAAGGGAATTTCAACAAACAATCAAGCAAATTGATGAGAAAAACGAAATAATAATGAAAGCAATTCAAAGAGCCAACAATTCAGATAACAAAGAAGAATTACGTAAGGCGTTAATAGAATTGACTGGAAGTTCGGAATATTGTCTAACAGAGTCTGATTTTGATAAGATTTTAAAAGGGGAGAAAGCCATTGAGATTTAGATCTTATTTTGAACTTACTCACTCTTTATGTGAGGAAGTCCGATTTTAAATTTCGTGGCTAAGATTCGTGTGATGGTTACGCTTAGTGCGCTGATAAGAGGTATTGCTATAGAATTTTCTTGAAAGAGGAAAGAGGAAACATAGTAGACGACACCTCCAATAATACAAGCAGTTGCATAGATCTCTTTTCTAAAAATCAAAGGAATTTGGTTGATGAGAATATCCCGAAGAACTCCTCCAGCTGCTCCAGTTGCCGTACCCATTATGATGGCAACCCAAAAAGGGTGATGTAGAGACAAAGTCTTTTCAATGCCAACAACAGTAAAGAGTGCGAGTCCGATTGTGTCAAAGATGAAAAAAGTAATGTTAAGGTGTATAAGGTGTTTTCTGAAAAGGACGACAAAAACTAAGGCTATAGCTGTACAAATTAAATAGGAACTATTCTGCATCCAAGCTGGTGTCTGCGTCAAGCAAAGGTCTCTTAGTGTTCCTCCTCCGATTGCTGTTATCCATCCAATGACGAAAGCGCCGAAAATGTCAAAATCCTTCGCAATAGATAGACGAATACCGCTAATTGCGAAAGCGAATGTGCCAATCATTTCTAAAATATCAATAATTAGGCCATTATCCATTACATAATCAGTAACGTTCATTTATTCTTTATTATTATTATCCTCTTCTTTATCACTCCGATCCAAATCCAAAATCTGATCATAGGCAGAACGAATAGACCGAATTTCATCTCTAATAAGCATTAAACGTCTATATATCTCATTATTGCGATCTAACTTTCTTTTGTTTTCTGATAACATTTTCTTTGCGCCATCAATAGTGAATTTTCTGACTTTCAACATATAGTGAATAAGTTGAATGTCTTTAATGTCCTGGCGAGAGAAAGATCGTGTTCCCTTTGCGTTTTTTTTGGGTGTAATTATGTTTGGAAATTCTTTCTCCCAAAAGCGAATGGCAGACTCGTTAATACTCAATTTCTCAGCAACTTCGCTAATAGAGTAGAACATTTTATTCTTCTCAAACGAGATAGAATCAAGTTCTTGTGTTAAATCATCCGCCTCCTTCATTTTTATTTGTTTTTTAAATTTTCCAATCTTTGCAAAAGAGTCGGGTGTGAATAATTAACGAAGACGTATGCAGGATGAGGTGTTAGATTAGACAAAGAAGAAATTGAAAGTTTCTTCAATGCATTAGCCAAAGGCTCTGCCAATCCATTGTCTCTTGCGAACGCATCTGCTTGATATTCGTTATGGCGAGACAGACAATTCAAACCGATACTTAAAATCGTTGAAATAGGAGTGTATAGAATTCCGAAAACTAACACGCCAAAATGAAAAGAGGCTTTTTCACTTCCCAAAGCTTGTGCTACATAAAGGTTTCCTTCTTCAGGTGTCCCCAATATCAAAGAGAGCAAGAAAAACATTATTGCCATATTAGCAAGAGATATAGCTAACATCGTGCGAGTATGCTTATGCTTATAATGACCGATTTCATGAGCTAGTACAGCAACAATTTCCTCAGTACTTAAAGTGTTTATTAGTGTATCATAAAGTATGATTCTTTTTTTTGCTCCCAGACCAGTGAAAAATGCATTTGCCTTTGTACTACGTTTTGAACCATCCATAACGTACAGGTTTTCAATTTGATAGCCAACTTTCTCACAAAACTTTTCAATCTCAGTCCTCAGTTCTCCATCAGGCAACGGAGTCTGTTTGTTGAACAATGGAAGAATCAGACTTGAATAGAACATCATCATAAAAATATTGATGATTGCAACAGCACCCCAAGCAATAATCCAAAAATATTTTCCTGTATATTGATAGAATAACATCAGCAAGGCTGCAATACAACCTCCCAATATAATTGTCATCAACCATTCTTTCACTAAATCTAGGCAAAATATCTTAGAAGTCATTTTGTTGAAGCCAAATTTTTCTTCTATTCTGAATGTTTGATACCAACTAAATGGAATTGAGATGATTTCATTGGCGAAATAAAGAATGCCAAAGAAAATCAAAGATATGAGCATCCAATTATCGGTACATCCTCTTGCTATATTATCAACAAACGCAAATCCAAAGAAAAAAAACATTAGTATTATAACAGTGAAGCTAAAGATATCAGACACTGCGCTGAATTTATTGTTTGCCTTAAAATACTCTTGTTGTTTTCTGTATTTTTCCGCATCATATATTCCTTCCACCTCTTTAGGTAGATTGGTACTAGCAGATTTTTCATTAAGATGATCTAACACCGCATCAATTGCAAAATTCAATACTAATATTGCAATTATACACCAAAACAATATTGTATACATAAGTAGAATTATACGAATTTATTCAACATAAAGAACTAAACCTTTCAAATATTCACCTTCTGGATGATAAATGTTAACAGGGTGATCTGCGGGTTGTGTAAGTTGATGTAGAATTCTCACTTTTCGTCCTGAAATCGCTGCAGCACTGAAAACTGCCAATCTAAACTGATCTTTGTTTACAGCCTGAGAACATGAGAATGTGAAAAGAATACCTCCTGATTTAATTTTTTCAAACGCCTTGACATTCAATCTTTTATACCCTTGTAAAGCATTACGAAGCGCATCTCTATGCTTAGCGAATGCAGGGGGGTCTAAGATTATTAAATCGTATTTGTCTTTGGGCATACTTTCCAAAAACTTGAAAGCATCGGTGGCTTCTGACTGGTGTCGAGTGTCTTCTGGAAAGTTCAATTTCACATTCTCGTTAGTCAACTCTATGGCTTTTGCAGAGCTGTCAACAGACATCACCTCCTTTGCTCCGCCTCTCAATGCGTAAAAAGAGAAGCCCCCGGTGTAGCAAAACATGTTTAATACAGTTCTATCTTTTGCATAAAACTCTAATAATGATCGGTTTTCTCGTTGGTCAACAAAGAACCCTGTTTTTTGACCCTTGAGCCAATCTACATGAAAAAGAAGATTATTTTCTTTTGCCAAACACTGATTATCACAAGCTCCTAAAATATAGCCATCTTGTGCATCTATGTTGGCTTTGAAAGGAAGGGTAGACTCCGATTTATAATAGACATTTTTTACTTTCCCTTGTAGCACTTCTACAATCGCTTTTGCCAACTTTTCACGAATCAAGTGCATCCCTACAGAATGGGCTTGAACCACAGCCGTTTGATCATATATGTCAACAATCAAACCAGGAAGAAAATCACCTTCTCCGTGGATTAGACGAAAAGCATTCGTTTCATCAGAGTTCGCTAAACCAAGAGCTAAACGAAGCTGATAGGCTTGTTCTATCCTCTCTTTGTAAAATTCGTATGTCAAATCCACTTTCTGAAAGGAGAGTATCCTGACTGCGATTGAACCAATCTGATAATGGCCGATTGCACAGAAATCATTATTATTGGAGTAAACTTCCACGATATCTCCTTCTTTAGGAGAGCCGACAATCTTCTGAATTGCACCAGAAAAAACCCAAGGATGAAAACGACGAAGAGACTCTTCTTTATGTGGATATAATATGATTTTAGAAACTTCCATTCCGCAATTTTGTTATTTGTTATTTTTTTTCAATTTTCGACTTTTCTCAGTGTATTTGGTTATAGACCACAAAAAAGTCAGACTGGCGTTGATTAATTGGTTGTTGGATCTTTGGAAAACATCAGCTTTCCCGTTGCCATAGACGTCTTTGAAATCGTATGAATATCGACCGCTGACTATTGCATGACACCTACCAATCAAAAAATCTAATCCAAGACCTCCACATAAACCATAGTCTATTGTATTGTGGTCATCAGATAGACGAGGATCATCAGATAGTATAGCAGAGCGTCTGACATCTCCCTCTGGTATATTCCATTCCAAATCGGCGTATTTTGTATTGACACAAATCTTTGGTCCTAATTCAACAAAAAAACGCACTTTCCTTTTTCCAAAATATATGTGTGCGAGTGCAGGTATCTCAATATATTCCAATCGACGCGAAAGCTGAACATTCTGCATATTTTGTTTGTTGACCATAGCAATACCTGATGTCTCCTCAAATTTTTCTTTCCATCCTGCTTGCGTGTAGCATACTTCCAATTGTATACCAAAATGAGTTTGGTTTGTGTAGCGAAATACTGCTCCGAAACGATAGCCAGGCCAGAAGCCTTGATTACCCAGCTCGTTGGCTCTGTATGTGTTATTATGAAGGAAACTTACACGAGAGAAAGACATACCTCCAGTTAGTCCCACTGCTATTTCCTGTTCTTGGTCACGACGCAACTTCTGTGCGTACGTCGGATAGGCGAGAATACACACTAATAGAATAGCGAGGACTCTTATTCGTATTGCCATTATTTTGTTTTCTGTTGGTTTTCTATTTTTTGCAGATTCTCAGCACAAACAGGGCAAACCTGCATTGTAACACCATCTGTAGCGATAGTCCCTATTTGTCCATCTTGTCTGACAATATACATGCCTCTTGAGTAGAAGCCTCCTTTTTCAGAAATACGGCTAAAATAGAATTTGGATTGCAAAGTGTTCGCATTTACATCTTTTCCTGAAAATTCAAAGTCATGACCATTCTGAGCAATTGCGGATGAAAAATACATACCTAAGTCATATCCTACCATACCATATTGCGGTTGACCATTAAAAGGTTCTCCATTATAGAAATGGCGGAATTTAGACAAGTAACTGCGAACTTCTGGATTATTAAAGTCAACATGGTAAGGCGTTGCAAAATAAGTTGTTAACACATACATATCCTTACTGATGCTTTGGTAGCTTTGCCATTCAGTAAATCCAAAAATGGAAACGTTTTTCTTATCAGACTGAAGCATGTTGACCATTGGTAAGGCTTGACTCAAAGCCACCTGGTTTGTCGTTAGAGGTACGACAATGTTCTCTTTTTCACTTGTGATTGCAGCACGAATTGTCGCTATATTGTCAAACATAACTGTCTTGAAAGCAACTCCACGTTCTTTCAGCATAGACTCTAAGGTGTCAGCAAATTGTTTCTTGTTGTCGTAGGCGGCATTCTTAAATCTCCAAAGAACAATATTTTTTTCTTTAAACTCCTTTATAAAGAGATCTGCCATTAAATAATTGGATTTCTCGACAGGAGCATTTATTTGGAAAATATTGGGATTTGTACTTGTTTCTTCTGCTTTAGAAGAGAATGGAATCACCAATTTAATATTATTTTCTAATGCAAAATCAGACAATTTCTTGTTTTGAGAGATATAGGCTGGACCAATGATGTAATCCATTGATTTCAGTTCTTCTCTTTCAATAATTTTCTGAATATCTTCTTCTGTTTTACCTGAATCATAAGTATAAATAGAGAATGATAAACCATTTTGTTTCAAACTATCAATAGCCAATAGATAACCTTGGTAGAACTCCAAAAAACGACGAGTATTTATGTCAATTTTACTATTTGTCGCCACTTTGGAAAGTTGGAAAGGTAGTACGATCGCAGCACTTATTTCTTTCTTTGGGGTGTACGATCGAATAAAGAGATCTTTCACATCCATAATGGAGTCTAATGCCACAATAGAGCTGTCCACTTCATTTATTGATAATGAATCTGACGACACCGCAAAAGATGGAGGAAGAATAAGTATCATTCCCTCTTTCAAACCATCATTCACATTGGGATTTAATTTCACTATCTCATCATGCGTGATTCCGTATGTTTTTGAAATTGAGTAGAGAGTCTCCTTTTTTTGCACAACATGGGTGGTAAACTGAGTGTTCTTACCAGCAACGGAATTCGACGATAATGTTGTCTGAGAATGTACAGGCGGTATTATTAATTTCTTTCCAATTTTAACTCCATCCTTCACATCTGGGTTCAGTCGTACGATTTCTTCTGTTGATATTCCATATAGGCGACTAATACTGAAAAGAGTCTCACCTTTCTCTACTTCATGAATAGAAAAAGTTGGTTGATTGGTTTTGGCAATTTTAGGTACAGAATCGCTTACTGTCATCGTCTGGGCGGAAGCAGTACGATTGACTGGAATGCGAATTTCCATACCTGATTTTAAACCCTCTCTCTCCAATTCAGGATTCATATCATAGATGTCCTTTACGGAAACATTGTATTTTTTTGATATAGAGTAGAGTGTTTCCCTACGATCTACTCTGTGGGGAATATACTGTTCGTCCTTATATGGGATAAGAATTATTGTGTCGTAAGTCGGACCATTTTCAAGTCCAGGATTGACAGATTTTATTTCTTCCTCCGTAACCTTGAATTTCTTGCAGATGGAGTAGAAACCCTCACCTTTCTGCACGGTATATTCATAATACACCTTACCATTTACCACCTTTCTGGGATAGGTTAAACCCGCATTCGACACTGCCGATGCGAAGTTTAGAAACGCAGAAAAGAAAAGCACACTACAAAAAAATTTCTTCATCTTCCGAATCTTTAGTAAAAAATCTTATCCTCTTATTATGGCTATATGCTTTGCAAATTTACAAAAAGAGATAGTTAGAGGGAAGACGTAAACGTAAAATTTATTTGTAGTTCGTAGCGTTTTTTCTCGTTCCATTTCTTTATTTTTGCCATAATTCGGTTGTTTTTTACTAATTTGAGAAATTAAAATATGTTAAAACGCTCGCTGTCGCACAAAATGGCAGTTATATTGGTTGCTGTTTTGTTCGGTGTGCCCTTGAAACTTGTTGCTCAGTCGTTTTCGTTTTCTGATTCCCAAAGTGGATTTTCATACGGTACGAAGGATGCGGCGTGTCTGCTTGTAACCAATAAATCGGTTTCAGATGTCGTGTTTTCAGAAAAATCAAAAACCATTTCAAACCTAAAAATTCAAGAAATAGGTTTTTCGAACATAGGTGATTCAATTATTTCGGATACGACTTTGGTTTCGACTACAAACATTCTGTTGTCATCTGATAGTCTTACGGTTACAATCAAAAATGCGAATACGAATGTAGGTTATTTGCTTACATACGGTGATTCTTCGTGCAATATTGGATTTCCATGCGAAGCCTTCGTCTGGGTTCGTGATTATATGCCGATAGATTCTGTTTATTGGGACAAAGATACTATTATTTGCAATGATTTAAACCTCTACGTTTCTCCTGTGATGACCTATCGAACAAGGTATGGATCTATCAAAAAGGTGGAGCGAACAATGAAAGTAAAATATAGATCATTTCTTCAAAATGATGGCAATCCGGGGGAGGCTGAAGTTTCTGGAGAATATGAAGCTTCTTCACCAATATCATTAGAATATTTCCCGTTTGTTGATACGCCCTTTGAGATTGAAGATGTGTCTTCATCCTCATTCAAATCTGCCAAGATTGTAACGGACACTTTCCATTCGCAAGCTGTTGTTGCTTATCCTTATTTTGAGACTATAGCTGCTCAAGAACATGAAGGTGATGAGGGGACAGACACACTCACTTATTTTTCCGAATCAATAACGGATGCACTTACTAAAGCTTCTACGTTTCGTTCTTCTGGTCCGTTAACCTTTAATTTCGTGAGTAATTCGAATCCAATGGCTAATCATTTTGAGTGGGCTATTGCAAGCGGAGAAAATGCACAGAGAGGTGATTTTAAGAGTGCTTTCGTCCTGTTTGAGAAGTCAGTAAACGCATACGTTGTATCTGAACCCAATACATATTGCATTGAGTTGTCAGTAACCAATATCCGTAATGACAGCGTTTGTGAACATAAATCATACGGTTGCTTTAAAATTGCGGAGTCGGCATTATATATTCCGAACACTTTTACTCCGAATGGAGATGGAACGAACGATGAGTTTAGGGTTGCTTATCGTTCAATCAAAAGTTTCCAAATTTATATCTATGACCAATGGGGACGACGTGTATATGAGTCCAACGACATTACTCAGGGTTGGGATGGATATGTAGGAAGTAAGTTGGGGACTATTGGAACGTATTTTTATGTAATCAAGGCGGAAGGAACAGACGGTGTTTCATATAATAAAAAAGGAACAATCAATTTGATTCGTAGCAAATAATAGGTCTTGCACAGCAGTAAGTCTAAAATTCAAAAATCCCTAATCGTAATAGATTGGGGATTTTTTATGACCATTAGTAAACGAGAAATCACAGTATTTTCCTCTATACGGAGATTAATGATTTAACTTCAAATACAGAGAATAAACACGAAGAACAAATCGTATAGACATGAAATAAGCGATTCTCAATGAGTTAAAAACAGCAAAAACAAAGGTTAAAATACTGAAAGACAAGTCGTTTAGAGTAGAATTTGTGGTATCTTATTTTATTTGAAAATAGAGATACAACACGAAAATCGATGGATTAAGGAAAGAAATGGCTCTCAATTAATTGTTAAAATACGAAAAATAGCGTACAACAACTGCAACGATAAAGAGAAGGTGAAAAAATGCTAAAATGAAAGAACTATTTAAATGGGTCAGGCGAATATATAGAGAGCGACTGAACTGTACATAAGTTATATAAGCATAGAGGGTAGTCTATGTTTTTAACATTGTACAATTCAAAAACTATGATTTTGGCAATTTTACATTCGTTACATTTGTAAATCACAAATATTATAAAACTAACACAATATATTTGAATACAAGTATGAATATTTTTAATATACTTTTGTAAAAATCACATTATTTAACAAAATTAAATTCTCAACTATCGTATCAATAGTGTCATTA